>CALKTH010000022.1 GCA_937997485.1 uncultured Acidimicrobiales bacterium
GTCACGGAATCGGAAAAGGTGGTCTTCAATGACCTGCGAGCGATCGAAGTCCGGGAAGATCCGACCGAGTTCGTCGAACCAGTGGGCCGACAGCTTCTCGGGCTCAGCCGACATGTACCAGTGCTCTCGGGGCACGTAGTCCCCGATGTAGTACACGTGCTTACCGTCGAATTTCTCGGTGCCCGTCAGCGCCGTGAGGCTCAAGAACACCACAAAGGGGGCGTCCTTGGAGTTGATGTTGTGCCAGTAGTACGGCGAGATTTCTTTCTCGCTGACGAAGACCATCACCGCCGCATCGAGGTACTCGACCGCTTCGAGCTTGTCGAAGTATGCAGGGTCCGATGCTCGGTACGGCTCGAGAAGACGAGCGGCAACGGTTGATGGGGTTGTCATCAGCACCGCATCGAATTCGGCGGTCATGGCACTGGCGGTGACTCGGACTCGGCCTGAGTCGAGTTTGTCGATCGAGCTCACCGGACTTGAGGTGAAGAATGAGGCACCAGCGCTGCTGGCACGCCCGACGAGTTCGTCCACCAGAGTGGCGAATCCGCCATCGAAATAGCCGAGCTTTTCCGTCGTGTCACCACGATCACGAGACTCCACTCGCTGCTTCACCCGGCCCCACAGCCAGGCCATCGTGACCTTGTCGTAGTAGCGATCGAACTTGCCACGCAGCAGCGGCTCCCAGATCACGTCGGTGACCTCTTGGCCCGCCCACTTGCGCAACCACTCGAGTGCGGTGATCTTCGTGAGCTTCTCCCACGACCGAACCTGCTGCAGGTACAGGACCGAAACGCCGGCCCGAATTCGGTTCCACGGCTTGAGCGGCGAGAACTTCAGCAGGTCGAGCGGCGTCATCATCGGGTAGAGAACGCCGTCGTAGTACGTCGAGAGTGAACTCTCGTGATAGTTCAGCTTGTCGTTCAGGCCGAGCTCGTCGACGAGCGCAAGCATGTACTCATCGGTCTTGTAGAGGAAGTGATAGGCCTTCTCGGCTGGCTGACCCATGAGCTCGAACCCAGCGGCCAGACCGCCGAGCTCAGCGCCCGCTTCCAGAACGGTGACCTCGACGTCATCCTGCTTGGAGAGGTGGTAGGCAGCGGAGATACCGGTGAATCCACCACCGATGACTGCGACGGATTTCTTCATCGTGCCCCTTCGGCAAATGTCACCCGTGAATTGAGAACGAACTGCACCCCGGCAACGACCGGCAGCGAAATCAGCTTGGCGATCTCAGCGGCAACAGCGAACTGCACCAGGCCCCAGATCACTGCGGCGCCGATCACGAAGCCAACCGCCGATACGGCCACGAAGGTGGCAAAGCGAGCCACGATCCGGTCGGTGGTCTTGAAGTTGTACTTAGCGTTCATGGTGAAGCTGAACAGCACCGCCGCGCTCACCGAAGCCGCGTGGGCAAGCAGCTCGTGCACACCCGACACGGTGTGCAACAACAGGAACACACCGAAGTCGATGACCACGGATGTGCCTCCAATGAGGCCGTACAAAAGCAACTCTCGATGCTTCGTCGCCAGGGCGCGAGCCTTCTCTGCCAATGATCGACTGTCTACGCCCGCCTGGGTCGTCTGCATGCCCGCCTCCGCAACTCCGCTCCGAACTTCAGAGCATAGCTGCGCCGATCAGGGGAGAGAAGGGTCGCCATGCCCAACTCTCAGATCACCCGATATGGGTGTTTTCACCGATGTCTACTCTTGCCTGCCCCTACCGGCGCGAGCATGTCGACATCCACTCGCTCGCCCTTCACTGCCGTCAGCGCGCTCACCGTGGCGACGAAGAGAACCCAGAGGAGCGTGTTCGGTGACATGACGCCGTGCTCGGTCGATGACCCCAGAACGGAGAGTGCCATGTAGCCGAGTGGAAACAGGCCAGCGACACCGGCATAGAGGCGGCAAAACCGAATCGCTCGAATCGTGCTGCGAACGAAGACGCCGGCGTACAAGAGTGCTCCGATGATTCCCAGATCAAGCGCCACATCGATCAAGCCATTGTGAGCGTGGGGGGTTCGGAAACTGCCGAGAGCGACCCAGATGTCGTGATTGGGCGAAAACCAGCCCAACCAAAAACTGCCGAAACCAGCGCCGAGAATCGGCCGGTCAGCGATCGCGGCGATCGAGTCGACCCACAGTGTCGTACGTCCGGTGAGCGTCACATCTTTTCCGAGTGCCGATGTGATTGCCGGGAGCTGAGAAAGTGAGACAGCGGCCGCGAGCATGGATCCGCCGCCAAGCGAGACCAGGACGGCACCGAACAGTGTCTTCTTGGCTCGAAGCATTTGGTACACCGGCAGTGCCAGCGTCAACAGAATCATGCTTACGAAAGCGGTGGTGGACTGCGATCCGAGCACCAATCCGAAAGCACCGACGCTTCCCGCAGTGAAGAGCAGCCTGAACTGTCGATTTCCGACGGCATGCCAGATCATGACCATTCCCCCGAGCACAGCGTCTCGCCCCAGGTTGTTCTTGCCGGGTGCCCTGCCCTGCCATTGATCGGCCGACGTGACGCCGATATCAGGCAGCCCGAAGACGAGTGCGTAGTCCAGGGCCACCCGGAGCAACGCAACCCACGCCACTATGCGCAGAAGTTGAGGCAGCGGAAAGCGAACAACCAAGTAGACGCCAAAGAGCGCACTCAGGAGGAGGCCAACGGATCGCCTGGCTGTGATTTCGGGAGAGTAAGCCCAGAGCATCGAGATGACGGAAAGGGCGATCAGAGCGAAGAGCAAGGGCTCGCCGCGTACGATGCGAAAGACGGTCGGCCAGTCATTGGTGAGCAGGACTCCCGCCACGCCAAAGAGCAACAGAAAGAGCAGCGTCCCTCGCGTGTCACCGGCTTCAAGCGCATCGAGGGTGTTCTGACGGTTCAGCCAGAGCCACGGCCAGTTGATGGCAAGGACGGCAATCGTCAGTGTTGCGTACGCGACCTCAAGCCAGTGGCGACGAGGCTTGACGGGAAGGGCTCCTACGACCGATTCGCGAGGCGGTCGTTCTGAGGGCGGATCGCCTTCGAGGCTGTCCTCACTTCGGAGCGTAAGCATACGGATCTTGGCGAAGGGCGAATCGACGTGATGCCTGACGGTCTCGATTCAACACCGCACCGACGATGTGACCGCCAACGCCTTCGATCTCGGCACGGACCTGGCCGATGGCACCCGTCTCGGTCTTCCGGGAATCGATCACGATCAACACGCCGTCGACGCGAGGGGCGATGCTCAAGGCATCTGCGGTGCTGAGGATTGGAGGCGAGTCGAAGATCACGAAGTCGACAACCTTCTCCAGACCCGTGACGAGCTGGTCAGTCAGGCCACCGCCAAGCAGCTCACCGGGGTTGGCCGGCAGCGGTCCGACAGGCAGCACGTAGAGGTTCGGTTCGCCAACCTCGACGAGCACATCGCCGTCGCTTTCGCCGGCAAGCAGAGTGGCGAGACCGGTTTCGGTCGGCTCGATGCCGAGGATGCGTTCCGCTGAGGGTCGACGCATATCGGCTGAGACGAGCGCAACGCGCCGGCCACTCTGGGCGATCGACACGGCGAGGTTTGCCGCCACCTGCGACTTGCCCTCTCCGGGTCGAGAACTCGTGACGAGAATCGACTTGAGACCCTCGCTGGCGCCCAAGAACTGGAGCGAGGTGCGAAGACGACGGAAGGCTTCTCGAGCACGCACAACGAGCGTTCCCGAACTGTCGGTGAGCATGACGGGCGTGCCGTCGGTGCGGCTGAAGCCGAGCCCGAATGAAGGCACCGTGACGAGTACCGATGCGCCGAGGGCTTGCTCGACGTCGCTGCGGTCTCGAGCGGTGGAGTCGAGGCGATCCAGCACGAACGCAAGGGCTGTACCGAGGATCAGGCCGAGAAGCGTGGCACCAATAATAAAGATGTTGGTTCCCACCGAGGACGGCGACGTCGGGGCTTCGGCCAGTTCGAGCACTTCCGCGGGCGGGCGCAGGGTGCGTTGCTCCGTGCGGGAATCGCTGATCGCTGTGGCGAGCGATCGCTGTTGGTTGAGCGCCAAGTTCTTTGCCGTCAGGGCGGCCGAGCGATCCGCATCGATCTTGGCAATCTCGGAGCGGCGAACATCCGCGTCCAGCAAGGGATCGGAGGCGATCGCATCTCGCTGACTGTTCAGCGCGCTCACCTGAGAATCCAGGACCCGGATTTCCTCGGTCACGTCATCGGACTGGGTCTGCTGCTCGGCGATGATGGTGTCGTAGAACGCAGTCGCGGCAGCGATGCGCTCCCGCTCATACACAGTGGCAAAGCCGTTCACGACGTTCGCTGCGGTCTGTGGATCCTCATCGGAGTAGCTCAGGGCCAGGACCGAGCTCGATGGCACGAATCGCACAGACAGCCCAGAAAGGAGCGTGCCCGGCTCGACGTTGACTTGTCCGGACACCTCATTGGCGATGCGGACAGACTTGATGACTTCGCTCTCGCGTTCCAGCGTGACCGCGTCCAGAACGCCCGGTCGAGTTGACCCAACCGGCGTCGGCGCGACCAGCACGCGAGAGTCAGCCTCGTAAACCAGCGTCCGGGATGAACCCAGATACCAACCCAGCGCGCCGAAGAGCGCCGTGACCAAAAGAACGACCCAGAAACGATTACGCAGAGCTTGCAGATACGTCTGCAGGTCCGCTCGATCATCCTGGGGGGCTTGATACATCATCGTGTGCGCCTTCCCATGCTCCGCCCGGCGACTGTACCTCGTTGATCAACGAGTATCGACCGGGCATTTGTCTTCATGTGCCTACCGTCAACAATGTGACAGTGGCGGAGCCGAACTGATCGACCCGCTCAACGGTCAGGTCAGCGTTCAACAGATCTCGAATGCGCTCAACCGCTTCGGTGTCACCTTCAGCCTCGATCACGAAAACTCGAGAGGCGTCGAAGATGACAGGAACGACAACATCGTCTGGATACGGGTGTTGGGGCACTCCAACCTCGGTGCGTGGCTCCAAACCCACAAGCTCAGTCTCTCCGGAACGCCAGTGGTAGAAGTCAAACGGTGCACGCTCGTAGTAGAGGGCGGAGTGAACCACATCGCCATCCTGCGCCAGATCGTCAATGTGCTCGGACAACTCGCGCCACGGCACGTCTTCCGTCGTGTACGTCGATGCGACCCGTGATGCTCCGAGGCCGAGCACAAGAACGAGGACCAACCAGCCGACCGGTGCCTTCTCCGCCCGCTGTGCTCTCGACATCAGCGCTTGCAGGCCGACCGCGCTGAGAAGCAACAGCCCAGGCACCAAGTGGAGATAGTAGCGAGCCGACGTCAGCGGGCTGAAGACACTCGCTGCGAGCATGAGCACGACCGGGAGAAAGAACCCCACGAGCAGAACGTTCATCGTTTCTTGCGAACCGGCCACGCTGCCTCGAAGCTGGCGCAACACGGCAACGAGCCCAACGACCGCCAACGATGCGACAAGCAAGAAGAGCACCCCAGCCAGCGCCGTTCCCTCGTCCAAGAAGTGCGCTCCGCTCAATCCGGTTGCAATCCTGGCCAGCGACTCCGCGCCCAGCGGCGGTAGCCAATCGACCTGGTCGTCACCGCCCAGCGCAATACCGATGGCCAGCGGTGCGCTGAACGTCGCCGCGATCGCGGCTGCCCCGACGACATTCAAGCGCTGCTTGCGACCGCTCCGGACCCATGCCACTGCGAAGAGCCCTGGCATGAAGAACAGCATCACGACGTGCAGATAGAGGCTCGCTCCAGCAGCCAGCCCCAAGACGAGCCAGCCTCGTCGGGTTGGTTGTCGTAGCCGGCGTTCGAGCAGCCACGTCAACGCGGTCGCGCTCGTTGCCGTCAGTGCATACGACCGAGCCTCTTGCCCGTAGTAGACCATGGCTACCGACGTGAGCAGTAAGGCGGCCAGGACATGCGCCGTCCATCGTCCCTGGAGACGCCGAGCGACACTCCAGCTGAACGCAATTGTCAGTGCAAGGCCCAGAGCGGAGGGCAGGCGCAGCCACCACTCCCCCGCGCCGACGGGCGCGGCCAAGCGCTGCAACAGATAGAAGGCGGACATGTTGCCGCGGTCAGCGACCACACCGTCCACGAGCCCGCTCCACGGTCCGTTAGCGAGGCCAGCGGTGATGGCCTCGTCTTGCCAAAGGCTTCGCTGGGCGGACCCGGCAACGGCAACGACAAACGCCAACGCTGACCACGGAAGCCACTCGGGAAGGCGGCGGCTCGTCACGAGTTGGGCACTGGCTTTCTGGCCACCGTCAGAACGATCGATGCAACAACCGCGAAGATGATGAGGCTTGCGACGGTTTCGAGCCGCCCGGACGTCAGCGTCGACGAGCCGACGATGGTCTCGACGTTGGCCGATCGATAAAGCAACGCGACAGCAAAGGTGAGCGCCGCCAACCGGAGTCCGGCGCAGGCGAAAGCGACGACGAGCAAGACGCCAAGAACTGGCATGTCATAGCTCTGAATCGTGACGAAGCCGATCACACTTGCGATGGCCACGCTGATACGGAGTACCTCTCGCTCGCCAGGGAGGAAGTTCTGCGGCGCCCGTTGCACCAGCCATCCCCCTACGAGGACCGTCGCGACGGCGAGCACAACACCGAGCTGCACACCGACGTCGCCGAGGCCGGCCCAATGCAAGAGGTTGCGCACACCACTGACCTGTTCAGGAAGGTTCGGCTCGTACGCGACCGAGTACAGCTCGTCCCAGTTCTCGAACATGCCATCGAGAATCTCGGACGGTGTGGAGAACAGGAAGGGAGGAATCGCGGCGAGCACCGTGGCAACGGCAGCCTTGCCGATCATCAGCCAGTTCTCGCGATCGAAGAGGAGCACGAAGCAGAAGATTGCACCGACCTGGGGCTTCAGCATCAAAATCACAATCGCCACGACGCCCCAGCCTCGTCGATCATGCACCAGCGACCAGAGCAACAGGGCCACACCAAACAGCGCGATCAGGCCACTCTGACCGGTGGTCAATGAGATCGCTGTCCCTTGCAGGAACGTCACAAATCCGAACGCCACAGCGAAAAAGACAAAGCGATCCGTGAATGGATCGCCGCTGTGCAGCATCGAGCGGCTCCAGCGGGGCATTGAACCCAGCAGCGGCACCGCCACTCCGGCAAGGAGCCAACAAGCAACGATCATCAGCACCGCGCTGATCAGGTTCCAGATGATCGAACCGGCCACGTCGCCGAGCGGAGCGAAAGGCGCAGTGATCGGGTACCAGTTTGGCGGGTACACCCATATCCGTGGGAGGTCGCCGGAAGCGAACGATTGAGCGCCCAACTCGGCGAAGTCCGGTGAGTACGGGTTGTCGCCCGAGGTCCACATCTGGGCGGCGACCCAGGTGTGTCGAAAATCGATAGATGACTGGGTTCGAAAGGCCGCAATGCGCTCGACAACGTACGCGATGCTGACAAGCGAAACGAAGCCGGCCAGGATTCGCCGTGGCCGAACGCCAAGCCGTTCCGTGAATGTGATCAGGGCGGTCATGACGCCACCAGCGCATGCTCAACCCCGTCTGCGAAGCGTCGAACCATCGACGCCAATCCGTAGCTCTCTGCACTCACGGCGCATCCCTCCCTCAACTCTGCGAGAACGGCCTCGTTGTTGAGCAGCGCTGCCGCCGCCCTTCCCAACTCCGGTCCCGTCGCTCCCTCATCGAGCACTCGGGCGTTCACTCCGTCCTGTAAATACGTTACTTCGTGGCTGTGATCGGCCATCTGCGCCGTCACGATCGGTGCCCCAAAGCCGAACGAATCAATCACGTGCAACCCGATCAATCCCGGGTGCACCGTGAGCTTGGCGCGAGATCCGATCGCCGAACGATCGGCACCGAATCGCGCCCCGGTGACGTGCAGCCAAGGGCGCATGCTCGCTGCGTCGCGAACGTGCTGTTCGTGGGAGCCGGCCCCTACGACGAAGAATTCGAAGTCTGGGACAGAGGCCTTCACGGTGTCGAGCGCCTCGATGAGCATCCCGAGCTTCTTCGACCCATCGAGGGCAGAGATCATCCAACCGACGTTTGACGTTCGGCTGTCCACGCGTTCGAGCAGCGCCTGAACTTCACCGCTTACTTCCCCGGCCGCAACGACTGCCGGATCTCGTGTGTTGTTCACCGTCGAAATCCGGTCGGCCGGGAATCCCGAGGAAGCAACCAGGTCCGCCGAAAACGAGGTGTAGGCGAAGAACCAAGCCGCTCGCCGAGTGAGCCACCGCTTGTATCTCTCGGCGAGAGCCACGCTTTCCGTTGTCTCGATGTTCTCGCCATGTCCCCACACGGCGACAGGCGGAAACCCTCCAAACGGGAGGGAGGCGAGAAGTGTGGCGACGGTCCCGACCGGAAGCGTCACGGCCTGAGGGACAACAACGAGGTCAACGGAGCGCAGTTCTCGCAACACGGGCTGCCATGTGACCTCTCGACCGGCCAGCCGAAGCGACCGGTTGTTGATCACTTCAGCCCAGGACAAGGAAGACGCGTCGTTGCGTTGTTTGCGATCTGCTGGCGGCTGGCCATGCAGCAGCCGCAATTCAATACCTCTCGTGGTGAGTTCGGCGCGGAGGTCGTCGAAGAACGAGACGCGGTACGCCGGCACCCACTCTTGAACAATCGCCACCGAGGCAGCCGCCCCACCCGAACGAGACGCTTGCGTCATCCTCGGCTGGCGACGAGTGCGCGACCCCAACTCCACATGAATTGGGAGTTCGTGACGAGGTAGCGCTTCCAGAGACGGCTCGGCTCTTCACGAAGCCGATACAGCCACTGCAGCCCATACTTCTGCATCCACGCAGGTGGTCGCTCGAGACTTCCGGCGGCGTAGTCGAACGCTGCGCCCACTGCGAGCATGGCTGCGTTCACCGAGCCGCGATGCTGGGAAACCCACCGTTCTTGGCGGGGACAACCTCGACCGACAAGAACAACACCGGCGCCAGATTCGTTGATGCGGGCGATGTCGGCCGCATCCTCTTCTGGCGTGGCCTCGCGGAACCGATCGGACTGGAAGTCGACCTGCGCTCCCGGATGCTTCGCCTCGATCGCCGCCTTGAACGCTTCACACGTTTCTTCGGTTGAGCCGAACAAGAAGATGCCAATGCCCTCTTCCGCCGCTCGATCGATGACCCACCACGTGAGATCGGGACCGTAGACACGATCGTCGAGTCCGGCATCGTGCAGGCTGTTCATCGCCCATCGAACCGGCTGCCCATCAGGCACCACGAGGTCGATGTCGTTCACCATCCGGCCGAATTCCGGATCGTGTGTTGCCTCCATGAGGCCATGTACGGCAAGAGCCGAGACGGCGTAGCTCCGGTTGTCTCGCGCAGCTTCGACGATGCGTTCGGTTGCGTCCTCGTAGGTCGTGATCGTCAGATCGATCCCAAAGATGTCGACTTCGTCGCCCAGCCGCTCCTGTGCGATGGCGGTCATGCTTCCGCCGTTTCCCAGCGGGTCATGCCGTGCTCGTAGATGTCTCGAAGGATTCCTTCGATGTCGTATTGCAGCTCAAAGCTTGGGAAGTGACGCTGGAACTTTCGGATGTCAGACACCCACCAGATGTGATCGCCGATGCGGTTGTCGTCGGTGTAGGAGTGTTGCAGTTCCTTTCCTGCGATCTCCTGGCACTGCACGATGGCTTCCTTCATCGAGCAGTTCACCGCAGGGCCGCCGCCGATGTTGTACGCCTCTCCGGCGCGAGGGTTGCTGTGAAACGCCTCGAACGCGCGGACGAGATCGTCGGCGTGGATGTTGTCCCGTACTTGCTTGCCGTTGTAGCCGAACACGGTGTAGTGCTCGCCAACTGCCGTGCACCGCATGAGGTAGGCAAGGAAGCCATGGAGCTGTGCCCCTGAGTGACCCGGGCCGGTGAGACAACCACCACGGAACACGCCGGTCTTTAACCCGAAGTAGCGGCCGTACTCCTGCGTGAGGATGTCGGCCGCCACCTTTGAAGCTCCGAAGATGCTGTGCGTGGAATTGTCGATCGACATTTCCTCGGGGAACCCGAACTCTGCCCACTCGTGAGAGGGATCGAGCGTCCAACGGGACTCGGTCTCGATCAATGGCAAGCGGTTCGGCGTGTCTCCGTAGACCTTGTTCGTCGACGTGAAGATGAAGGTCGCGTCCGGTGCGTGTAGACGAGTGTTCTCGAGCAGGTTCAGTGTGCCTCCGGCGTTGACGTCGAAGTCTGTGAACGGTTCCTTGGCAGCCCAGTCGTGGGAGGGCTGAGCGGCAGTATGAATGACGAGGTCGATCTCGGTGTTCAGCTCGGAGAACAATGCGGCCACGGCGTCTCGGTCGCGGATGTCAAGCGACCGATGCTCGTAGTTCGGCGTTGAGGTCGAGAGATCGTCGACTGCCCACGACGTGGAGGCTTCGGGACCGAAGAAATACGCCCTCATGTCGTTGTCGACGCCGATGACCCGATCCGCCAACTTGGCGAAATGCCGAACGGACTGCGCACCAATCAAGCCGCCAGACCCCGTGACGAGAACAGTCTTCATGTGACCCACCAACCAAACTTCGAACGCCGCCTACAAGAGCATCTAAATGTACTCCTCTCCCCTTGCGAACCGAACCGGGCAGAAACCCATGTCTGGAACGCTCGATAGGGGCCGTGCGGATCAGGCGATCTGCTCCCAGGGCTAGCCTCAGCTTCATGCGCGTGCTTCAGGTCCATACTCGGTACCGATTCGCAGGCGGAGAGGACAGCGTCGTTGATGCCGAGCGAGCGGCGTTGCAGGCAGCAGGCCACGAGGTCGAACTCTTCGAAGCTCGCAATCCCGAGAGCGGTCGACCGGCGGCGCTGGCTCTGGCTCAGTCCACCTGGAATCGCAGTGCCCGACAGGCACTGCAGAAGGCCTGCGCCGAGAAACAGCCGGACGTCGTTCACTTTCACAACACCTGGTTTGCCCTGTCCCCGTCCGTCGCCTCGGTACCGAGGGAGCTGGGAATCCCAGCGGTCGCCACGCTTCATAACTATCGACAGGCCTGTCTCAACTCTTATCTGCTCCGCAATGACTCGGCGTGCACCGACTGCGTGGGCTCTCTGCCCTGGAGAGGCGTGGCCAGAGGTTGCTATCGGGACAGCAAGGCGCAATCCGCCCTCGCCGCACTCTCCACGAGCTCGCATCGTGTGGCGAAGACCTGGAACAAGGCACTCGATCGGGTCCTGGTTCTCACGCCATTCGCTGCCGAGATCGCCGAATCGTCTGGTTTTTCACCGGACAAGATCATCGTTCGACCGAACTTCACAGACGACGCGGGCAGCCGACCAGCGCCACCGTCAGCTTCGGATGAGCTCCTCTTCGTCGGCCGCCTTTCGTCCGAAAAGGGCATCAACACCCTGGTCGACAGCTACATCGCGAGTGGCAGCGCACACCGGCTGACCGTGCTCGGCGATGGTCCTCTGCTCGATGAACTGCGGAACGCACACGGCTCCTCGGTGAACTTCGAAGGCCGCGTGTCGGCGGGCGACATCACGGCGCGGCTCCTCGCAGCTCGCGCACTCGTTCTCCCGTCTATCTGTTTTGAAGGGCTGCCCATGACGCTCATCGAGGCCATGTCCGCTGGCACACCCGTGCTCGCCTCCGATCAGCCCACGTTCAACGGATTCGTTGAGCGCCAGGGCAGCGGCTGGCTCGTCGCACCTGGCGACACGGCTGCGTGGAGTCGAGCATTGCATGATCTCGACGATGAACGAGTCGACAAAGCCGGGGCCAACGGCCGGTCTGTGTGGGAGAGCGACTTCAAGACCGGTCCAGTCATCGACCAGCTGGTCGGCATCTACGCATCAATCACTTCGTAGACGATTCGGGCGGAAGCCGAACGGCAACGTAGGCCTTCGGGAGCCCCAGAAAGCGCTCGACAACGATGTCGTGTTCAGGGAACAAGCGCTGCATGTCGCTCTTTCGGAGCAAGGTCGTGCTGCGCACGAAGTCATCGACCTCGTCCTGCGACGGCCGTGTGATCAGCCCCCAAAGTGAGCCGTTCCGCAGGAGCCGCATCTGGGTGTTCTTGGGCAACCAATGGAGAAACAACATGAGCGTGTGAGGTTCGAATGGGAACCAGTGCGCAGGCGTCTGAACGAACGAAGCGGGGGCGAGCCTGCGTACTTCCTGCGCAAACGGCTCCCATCGATCTTCCCCGACATGTTCGATCACACTGTTCGAGAAGACGAGGTCGAATGCGTCATCTTCGTAGCCCGTCTTCGTCGCGTCTCCCACCGTGGCCACCACGTTTGGCATCGAGGTGACTACGCGATCATCAAGGTTCACAAGCGTCACCTGCGGCTCATGCTTGCTGAGTGCCCAGATCGCCTCGCTTCCCCCAAGGTCGATCACTGACTCGATGGGTGCGCGATCCATCACCATCCGATCGAACTTCGCCATGCGACGCTTCCGAAACGGCGGCAACACGATGTCGTAGATGCGGTGGATCAGCGGCTTGCCCATTGGGTCAGCCTGACAGACAAAACCGCTGTCGGCGAGAGCAAAGCCTCTTGCTGGACCGAGCCGATCGACTCCTTCGGGGCCGAACGTCCCGGAGCGCGTCTAGCCGAGGGGCCAGAGTGCGTCTTGCTCGGATCGCAGCTCGTCGACCCGACGCCCCTCAGGCATCGTGACATCGGCCAACGTGATCGGCTGATCCTTGGCGACGTCACGCACGAGGGTGCAACCCTCGGCCTGACCCATCGTGAGCAACCCGTCGGTCCGAGTGATCGCATGGGTTTCGCACAGACCGTACGAATCGAAGCCCCCGAGCCCGTCGAGTGTCTTACCCGTAGCCAGATCGCTCTTGGCGATCGCAATCACGTCGACCTGTGGGCCGAACGTGGGCTCAATCGTTGCGTCGTCGAACAGCACGGCCCGAGCGGCGCTGTTCGGCACCTCGAAGTGACACAAGTGATACGGCACGTAGAACGAGTAGAGCGGACCCTCGCCGAGCTTGCCGTACTTGAGGTAGATGTGCTGCTGGGGATCATCGTGCACGGCGTAGACGTACACGCCTGGGCTGGGGCGGGTGCCAACGATGTAGTCGACGATGCCACCCTTCTCCTCCAGCATGTCGAGGTCGTAGAACTGGACGGCGTCATCAATGAAGCCGTCGAACTCCGGACCGATCATGCCGCGCTCGGCGACCGTGAAGCCCGTGGCGTTGGCAACAACCGCCTGTTCGAACGCGATCTTGGTGCCGTCGGCAAAGCTCGTCACCATTTCGGGCGTCTGGCCCCACTCCGCAGCAAACTTCGCCTGCGTTGCTGGGGTCCGGTAGTAGTCGAGCATGCCCTTGATGTTTCCTGCGACGAGCGGGCGCGCACCGATGCCCTGCACGAATCGCAGAAGGTTCATCTGCACACCCGGCTGATCGCCGTCGCACCCGGTGTAGACGACGCCGTTCGCCTGGGCCTTCTTGTGCAGGATGGGCCCGATCACGCCGTCGAGCTCGGCATTGAGCATGACCACGTGCTGGCCCCCCTCGAGGGCGGCCTCGACGATGGGAGCGGCGTAGTGGATCGTTCCCGTGCCTTCGACGAGGACATCAATCTGCTCGCAGCTCGTGGCCACGGTCCAGTCGGAGGTGTACGCCGGCTTGCCAGCTTCGATGGCTGCGCTCAGCTCGGCGACGGTGTTGACCTCGACGGGATCTTCCACACCAGCCTCGGCGTAGCAGCGGATCGCGTTCGCCGCCGTGCGGTTGACGATCACCGCCACGGTCATCCCAGCCGTGTGGTTGAGAATTCGATTGGTCATGCCGCGGTTGATGAAGCCGGCGCCGGTCACGGCGACCTGGACCGGTCGCCCCTCGGTCTCGCGTGCTTCCAGTGCCTTGTCGACGAGGAACATCAGAGCAACTCCCAGTTCTGGTCCTTCTCGGACAGTTCGGTGATTTCATGCGGCCACTCGATGGCGAGTGCCGGATCGGTCGGTCGGAGGCCGCGCTCTGCACCAGGGGCGTAGCGGGCGCTCACGAGATACAGCGCTTCGGTGTTCGGGGCGAGCGTCTGGTAGGCGTGGCCGAAACCTTCGCCGACGTACAAGGCTCGGCGGTTTTCCGCCGAAAGCTCGACACCGACGTGTTGCAGGTAGGTGGAACTCTCCGGGCGAACGTCCACAGCAACATCGAAGATCGCCCCGCTGATGCAGCGGAAGAACTTGGCCTCGGCGTCATCACCGTCTTGCCAGTGGATGCCTCGGACCGTGCCCGCTTGTGCGGTGAAGCTGACGTTTCCCTGCACGTTCGGCAGGGTCAAGCCGTGTTCGGCGAACTCATCCTCGCAATAGAACCGGGCGAAGAAGCCTCGGTCATCACCGCGCGGTTCGAGATCAACAATGAACACGCCATCCAGCGCAGTTGGTGTGAAGATCATGTCGTCCGGTCCCTCCTCGTTCGACGTTCGGTCAGCTCTTCGCCAGCGGGCGGCCAACGCCCACGTAGCGAGCGAACTTGCCAGGCTCAAACATGCGTCGGCCGTCAGCCACCAATGGCTGAGGCTGCATGTTCGCGACCATGTCGGGAAGCGTGCGATACGCATCCCATGAGGTCACAACGACGATGGCCGCTGCGCTCTTCAGCGAAGCGTCCAGGTCAGCCTGGTACTCGAGGTCGTCTGCATTCATGTGCTGAGCGAGCTCGGAACGAGCGTTGTCCAAGGCGATCGGGTCGTGCAGCGTCACCTTGAATCCGGCATCCACCAACGCAGGAACGATACGCAGCGTCGGCGATTCCCGAACGTCGTCCGTGTTGGGCTTGAACGCAGCGCCGAGCACCGTGACCGAGGCACCCGGCTCGAGCGCATCGATCACCGGTGCGACAAACAGTCCAGGCTGCAGTGCATTGATCTCGAGTGCACCAGCGAGGATCGGCGCGGGGACGCCAGCAGCGCGAGCATGAGCCTCGAGCGCCATGACGTCCTTCGGGAAGCAGCTGCCGCCAAAGCCACAGCCGGCTTCGAGATACGTGAGTGACGAAGGACGAACTCGAGTGCCGTCTTCGAGGATCGGTGAGAAGCGGTGGTCGAGGTGCACGCCCTCCATCACCTCGGTGACGTCAACGCCAACGGCGGCGCTGAGGTTGCCGATCTCGTTGGAGAACGAGATGAGCGTGGCGAGCAGCGAGTTCGCCGTGTATTTGATCATTTCGGCCGTGCTCGGGGTGGTCCGCACGACGTCGGTCTCGGTGAAGATCGAGTACAGCTGCGACATGACATCAACCGTGCGCTCGTCGATGCCGCCGACCACGATGCGATCCGGGTTGAGGAAGTCGGGCACTGCCACGCCTTCGCGCAGGAACTCCGGGTTCATCCCAACGCCGAAGTCGGCGCCAGCCTTCTTGCCTGAGGCCTCCTCGAGGATTGGCAGCACCACAGTCTCGGTCGTGCCCGGCACGACGGTGCTCTTGACCGCAACGACGTGGTAGCTGTCCTTCGTAGCCAACTGTTCGCCAATGGCGCGAGCGGCCGATTCGATCTGACCGAGGTCAATCCGTTCCTCGCCGAACGGTGTGCCGACAGCGATCAGCGTCATTTCGCTGTTCTGCACGGCCTCACCAAGATCAGTCGTCGCGCTGAAACGAGTACCGAGCACCCCGTTCATGAGTTCGGGGAGCCCATCTTCATGAATGGGGCACTCGCCGCCGTTGATGCGGTCGACCTTCGCGGCGTCGATGTCAACGCACTGCACCTCGTGTCCGAGGTGGGCGAGGCAGACGCCGCTGACCAATCCGACGTAGCCGGTACCGATGACTGAGAGTTTCACTATCGCTCCTCTTGCGATTCGTACCAGGCGAGAGCCCGGCGCAGGCCGTTGTCGATGTCGATGATTGGCTCGTACCCCAGCAAGGTGCGGGCCTTTTCAATGATGGGACAACGCCGGTTGGGGTTGTCCGTCAAGTACTCGGGATCGTCCGATGTCTTCTGCACGATCTGGCCCTCGTAGCCGAACATGTCCTTGCCAAGCGCAACCACGCGATCGGCAAGCTCTCGCATGTCGATCTCAGGAAGATCGGTACCGATGTTGAACGACTCACCGGGATGCTCGGCCGCGCCACCGAGGATCATGTAGTAGCCGGAGACCGAATCGGCCACGTAGCAGAACGTGCGGGTGGCCTTGCCGTCGCTCAGCATCACGATGTCTTCGCCGTTGAGCACGTTGCGGGCGTAGTCCGGGAGCACCCGACCGTCGTCGATGCGCAGACCGGGGCCGTAGTTGTTGAACGGACGAGCGATGCCGATCGGCAGGTTGTACTGCTGGGCGAAGTTGACGCAGAGCGTTTCGCCATAGCGCTTCGACTCGTCGTAGCACGCACGAGGTCCGGTGCAGCTGACGTTGCCTCGGTAGGTCTCGGGTGTCGGAATGTGTTCCGGCTGGGGATCGCCGTAGATCTCGCTCGTCGAGAAGAACAGGAAACCCTTCACCGGATGATCGGTCTCGGCCCGAGCCTTCATGTCGTCGAGGATCATGCGGAGGCCGTCCACGTTGGCATCCATCGTCTCGATCGGGAACTGCCGGTAGAAGATCGGCGACGCAATGGAAGCAGCGTGGATGATCCAATCGAAACGAGGTTCGTCGTCGGGCATGGGATCGAGGACGCTGCGGGTCACCATCCGAAGGTTTCCCGAGACCGCAGGGTCCTCGCTCAACGCCGTGAGCCAGGCCGGAACGCCGCGAGCGAAATTGTCGTGCAGCGTGACCCGAATCGGCTCCATGTCCGGATGCAAGTGGTTCCACGCCAGAGGCGCTTGCAAGAGGTAGTAGCCGAGGAAGCCGGCACCGCCTGTGATGAGGAGATCCTCGCCCGACATCGGAGCGAATACGTGGTGCAGGCGTTCACTCATCATCGTGAGATCTTCTGCCACCACGGCGCTGTAATTCGGAACGCTGGAGTCTTCAAGTGCGCGCATGATCTTCTTTCGGTGCGAAGGCCCATCAAATGAGCCCGAAGGTCGTCGTGTGACGCAATTTCCCGGGGTTCGCCGCCCACCGCGCCGACCCCGTTCTACCAAGGTTGCGCGAGGTTCGACGCACCTTCTCCTACAAGCGGCGGCAATGATCGACCAGACCCATTCCCCAGTGGGTGAATTCACCCGAGTCACCGAAGCTGTCAACGATGTGGCACTACCTTGCTCGAAGGCGACGGGTCGGGCGGAAAACGCGACCTCCGCGCGGCGATGGAGAGGCGAAGTGGCGATGGCAAAAGCAACGAGGCACGGGACAGACGAGGGCGATCGACCCGGCTCCCGCTCAGACATGGAGATGAACCTGACAGATCGCGGCGTCGACGCCGTGGTGCTGATCTCGGTCTGGGCGGTGATCCTGGTGCTGACGAACATCACCGTCACCGACGTTCGATCCGACGTCGAGTCCCTTGTTCTTGCGTCCGTCACCACGCTCGCAACGTTGATCTTCTTCCACCGCAAGGGCCTCTACCAGACTCGCCCCACGCTCCCCCGCACCGACGAAATCGCAAAAGCTACGGTCGGCATCCTCTCCGGCGCCGCCGTCACACTGGTGACTTCGGCCTTCATGGACTGGAGCATCGGTTCCTGGGAGATCGTGCTCGGCGTGGGTGCAGCGCTCCTCGTTCTGGTGCTGGCCAGAGGACTTCTCCGCACAATCCGGCTGGGCGTGAGCGCCACGGAAGATCTACGGCGGGTCATCATCGTCGGCTCCGGACAGGAAGCTCGCGAGTTGGCTGAGGTCATCGGCGATCACCCCGAATCTCATCTGGGGATCGTCGGCGTGGTCGGCCATCTCCCCGTCGCTGAAACCCACGGTCTCGCCAGTTTGTGGCTCGGTCCCACGAGCCGCCTCATCGAGCTGATGCACCTCCACGAGTCCACCCTGGCCATCGTGACCCCCACCGGATTCCGAGGCGAGCAATTCCGACTGATCACCAAGGACCTGTTCGAAGCTGGGTTCGACGTCTACCTCTCCACCGGCGTCAGCCGGCTCTGGGAGGGACGCTTTGACGTCGTGTCGATGGCCCACGAGCCACTCGTCGTGATGAGCAGTCAGCAGCCCGCTCGCTGGCAACTGGGGGCCAAGCGAGTGTTGGACATCATCGGCGCCAGCCTGATTCTGCTGTTGGCCGCCCCGATCATGCTGTTCACTGCGCTCGCAGTGAAGGTCGAAGACGGTGGGCCGATCTTCTTTACCCAGAAGCGAGTCGGGCGGCGCTCGGAGACCTTTGGGATGTTGAAGTTCCGATCCATGGTCACCAATGCCGAAGAACTCAAGGCCGAACTGGCCGAGGAGAACGAACGCACCGGGCCACTGTTCAAGCTGTCGCGAGATCCACGCATCACCCGAGTGGGGAGCTTCATTCGGGAAACGTCGATCGACGAACTCCCGCAGCTGATCAACGTCCTTCGGGGCGAGATGAGCTTGGTGGGCCCTCGGCCCGCCTTGCCCGAGGAGTTCAACGCCTTCGACGCCGAGTTCCGGGGTCGCTTCGACGTCCGGCCCGGCATCACCGGCCTCTGGCAAGTCGAGGCTCGACGCAATGCCAGCTTCGGTGCCTACCGACGGCTCGACCTGCATTACGTCGAGAACTGGACCCTTGGACTCGATCTGCGGATCCTCCTCGCCACGGTGGAACAAGTCTTGGTGACGGTCGCCGTGCTCCCGCTCCGCAAGCTCTTGCCCGCGGCCGGCACGGATCAAGTCGATTCGGCAGCTTCAGACACCGTGATCGATCTCCGGGATCGCACACCAGCGAAATTTGCAGCCGAACAGGGCTTGCAGCTGCCCTCTGCTGACCCGGCGCCAGCCGTGCCCAGCGACTCGGCGACAGACGCCGTCTGACGCCTGACTAGGCCCAATGCCGGCCCGATGAGCAGTCCTTCACGGACCCCTGGCATCTTCAAAATGCGATGGTATTGTCACACTCCATGTCAGGAAGCCATCGGCTCCTGAACGAGGAGTGAAATGTCGGCGACCTTCGAGGACAATCGGGCTGGGGCAGCGACCGCTGTTCCGACGCGCCCGGCTCCTCAGCCACCTCATCTCCGGGTCACATCGCTGGAGGACCAGCGCTCGAGCGTCGACGCCCAACGCTCCGACCGCAGCGGCCCGTACGAGCTGGGCGGCAAGCGACTGCTCGACATCGTCGCCGCCGGCGGCGTTCTCGTTGTCGCAGCCCCGGCCCTCGCCGTCGTCGCTGCTGCGATTCGTCTCCGCCTCGGTTCGGGTGTCTTGCTCGGGCAAGAGCGCATCGGCCGCAACGGTGAATCGTTCCGGCTTTTGAAGTTTCGCACCATGCACCACAGCCGGCGAGACCTCGAACCCACCGACTACGTCGGCCCTGAGCGCCGGCTCGAGCACAAGACGCTCGCCGATCCCCGCCACACACCGTTGGGCCGTATTCTTCGGCGCTTCAGCATCGACGAACTACCGCAGCTGTGGAACATCGTGCGGGGCGACATGTCCATCGTGGGCCCCCGCCCCGAGTTGGCCTCGCTGGCAGCCGAGGACTTCATCGCCCACGAACGGCACGCGGTTCGCCCCGGACTCACGGGTCCGTTCCAGATCTCGCCACTGCGGGCAACTGGCGATCTCCGCTCAGGGTTCGAGCTCGATGCCAGCTACGCGAAGAGCCAGACGCTGTTCGACGACGCCAAGATCGTCATCAAGACGGTCGAGGCGGTCCGCCGAGGTACGGGCAGCTAGATCCATCGGCCGCTCAGCGGCCGAAGAGATCGCTACCAGGTTTTCCATTCGGCGGTGCCTTCGTCCCAGATGCGATTCAGCGCCACGTACTCGCGGTACGTGTCCATTCCCATCCAGAACCCGTTGTGCTCCCAAAGGCCAAGGCGCCCTTCGCGAGCCAGATCCTGCACAGGGCCTTGCTCGAAGAAGTGCTCCGGGTCCGGCAGCAGGCGCTCCAGGAACTCCTTGCGGAAGGCGAAGAACCCGGCGGAGACCCAACCGTCGCTGGGGAGCTTCTCAGCGAAGTCCACGACCTTGCCGTCGGCGCAACCGAGTTCGCCGTAACGGCTCGTCGGGTGCACGCCCGTGACCATGCCCATGAGGTCAGGATTGGCATCGAGATGGGCGAGCTCGCCGCCCAGGTTCACTCCGCCCACTCCGTCGCCATAGCTGACCATGAAGTAGGGCTGGTCGAGAAGATGAGCGACACGGGCCAAGCGACCGCCTGTGCCGGTCTCCATACCGGTGTCGATGATCGAGACATCCCAGTCTTCGTTCTCGCCCTCGTCATGGAATCGAGGACTCTCACCGTTCTGCAACGAGAGCGTGAAGTCACTCACGTTCTCGCGATAACGCAGGAAGTACTCCTTGATGTCCCAGGACTTGTACCCGGTGCACAGTACGAACTTTCTGAAGCCGTGTGCCCCGTACATCTTCATGATGTGCCACAGAATCGGGCGCCCGCCGATATCGATGAGCGGCTTGGGGAGCTTCTCGGACGCTTCCCGAATTCGGGTCCCCTGGCCGCCACAAAGGATCACGACGGGGATGTCCGCCGCCTGAATGCCGCCGCCTGTTTCGTTCGTTGCTTCGGACACGGGGTCTACTCCTTGGAGCGGCTGCTGGTGGCAGGCTCGGTCGAGACTTGCTTGTCGATCGGGCGACGACGGCCGCCCGGTGTGGGCTTGCTACGGCTGCCCTTGGCTTCGCTGCTGCCGTTGCCGTTCGAGCGCGCCGGCTTGCGAGTGCTCCGGCCGTTCTCAGAACGGCCAGACGTGCTCCGACTGCTCGAGGGCGAGGCGTCGCCTGCGCCGTCCTTCGGGCCGTCCTTGGGCTCGGGGGCAGGTTTGTCCTTGGCGACCGGGCTCGGTGTCGGCTCAGGACGCTTGACCTTGCGGCGCTCAGCGATCGGCAACAGATTGCCGTCGGATCCAACACTGTCGGCGCCGAGATCCGAGGCCACGGGCTCACGGGACGCGGCACCCCGAGTCGGGTTGGTCGAGACCGGGAGCACTTTGTTGCGGACGGGCGCCAGCTGTCGTGTGACCGAGGAGAGATCATCGGTGCGCTGCATCGAAAGCGGAACCGTCAACACGATGGCGTCCACCGTGTTGCACAGCTCGACGGTTGACGCAGCGTCGAGCAGCGGGCCGCCGTCGAAGATGATGATGTTGGCCGCTTCACGGCTGGCTTCCACCAGGTGCGGTGCCGCCTCGCGGCGCAGGATCGAGCCGGTCCGGCCGAGGCCGAGGACTCGGACATCCGGTTCGCTCGTGCGGGTGAAGATCTTCTGCAACCCCGCCTCAGACGTGCCGAGGAGCGCCGGGATACCGCCGTGCTCGCCGGCGCCGAAGACCTCGGTGATCCAGGGATCGCGACGATCCGCATCGACGAGCAGCACCGAGTACTCAGCGGCAGCAAAGCGAGCAGCCAAGGCGACAGCCGTGGTGGTTGTGCCAGCGCCCCGTTGTGAACCAACGACAGCAATGGTGAGCGGCTGGTCGATCGTGGCGAGTGCTTCCGCCTGCACTGCGACTTGGTCGATACTGGAAATGAGCTCCTGCGGCAGACGAGTGAAGGCCACGAGCGGATCCTGCTTCAGGGTCTTGCTCTTCTTGATCTTCGAAACGACCGGAGCACCGATGACTTCCTCCGCTGCCACGTCGTCGAGCACCTTCGGCGAGAAGCGGGCCCACAACAGTGCGGCGGTAATGCCCAGCAACGTCATGGCGAGGAGGAAGGCGATTTCGAACAGCGACCCCGCTTCGTTCACCGGGGCACCGGGAAGAGTGGCCGGCTGCACGATGGTCGAGTTCACGCCCGTGGGGCGATCTCGGAGTGCACTTCGCAGCGACTCCACTCGGTTGATATCGGCGATGATGAATTCTCGCTCTGCGAAATCGTCGAGTGCGATGGTCTCCAGCTGCGGTAGCTGCTGCCCTGGCTCATTCGCTCGAGCGAGCCAAACGGCGTACGCCGCTTCGAGTCGTGCGTTGACACCCGTGAGGCGCGTCTGCAACTCATCGAGCTCGGCGTCGTAGCGCTCGAGGTCGGGGCGTCGGCTCTCGTTGACGGCCTCCGTGAGGTTCTCGACGTAGGTCGTGGCGAACGTTTGGGCGATCTCTTGCGCCGTCTCCGGCGCTCCGTCGGCTCCGGATGGCTGACGCACCGAGATGCGCACAACGTCGGAGTCAGGCAGATGCTCGAACGTGGTGGATCGTTGAATGTCGCGCGGCTCTTCGACGCCGAGCTTGTCGGCGACTTCCTCAGCCAACGCTCGGCTCTCCAGCACACGCAACTGACTCACGATGTAGCGGTCGGGCTGACCGGCGGCGGAGCGGAAGTCATCTCCAGCGCGGACCTCAACCTCGGCTCGCGACTCATACGACGTGTTGACGGTCGGACCGCCGAACAGCATCGGAAGGACGCCGAGTTCGGCGAAGATGAGAATGACCCACCAGCGGCGGCGAAGGGCCGCAACGACAAATGAGAGTTCCATGGCAAAGACTCCGGGGTTACACGTACGAGGGGGCCGACATCACGACGCTGAGCTGGCGGCTCGACGCGTGATTTTCGGCAGAACAGTTTCTTCGGCAAGACCGACCAGGCGGCCAACAGCAATCGAACCGCGTCGCATGACATGCACTGCGTTCATTTGCGCCACCTTTTGACCGTTGGCGCGCAAGAGCGTGCCAGATCCGCCGTCATCATCGGGAAGACCGTAGCGGGCCAGGATTTGTGACATTCCTCGGCCGTACAGGTAATGCTGCTTCAGCATGGGCCAGAGGCCCTTTCGGTGGCGATAGTGCATCACTGCATCGGCGGCGAAGCCGAGCTCAACACCATTGCGCAGCATGGCGAACGAGAGCGCGATGTCTTCTCCCCTGATGAGCGAAGTGTCAAAGCCACCGGCGTCGCGAAACACCTTGGCCGTCATTCCCATGTTCGCCGAGACGAGATACGGGTGATCCAGATAATGCGGGTTGCCGCCCGGCGTGGCCGGGGGTCGCCAGTTCTCCTGGCCAGGAACGGCAAGACGTTCCTCTTCGAGGAAGCCGCCGACGGCGTCAGCGGTGCCGAGTGCTTGCAGGAGGGCGGAGAGCCATGCGGGATCCGCAATGTCGTCGCTGTCACAGAACGCCAGCAGGTCAGCAGCCGCAGCTGCCGCTCCGGTGTTCCGTGCATGCGACGCACTCCGTACGTCGGACGAGTCCACGACCCGAACCGGAACACTGTGCTCAACGGCGGTGGAGAACTTCGCGAGGGAGGAATCAAGCGCAGCTCGAGCGTCCGGTGCGGGGGTGTTCAGAGAGATGACCAACTCCCAGGAGATCGGCGTGCCGTCTGGATGCATTGCCGCCTGCCGAGCGAGCGCTTCGAGTTGTTCGTCGATCGAAGGATCGATGTTGCCCACAGGCATGACAACGGAGACATCGAGTGTGGTCACCGTCGAGCTCGGATCTCGCGGATCGCCATGGGGATGAAGGCGACGTCGCGAACGAAGTAGCGGTAGAACATGCGCCGGGGCTCCTGGGCGAAGCGGACGAACCACTCCATGCCGATCTTCTGTGCCCACTCTGGCGCTCGTTTGCGAAGGCCGAGGTGCATTTCGGCCGAGGCACCGAGGCAGAGGCAAAGTGGCTCCGGCAAGTCGCTGGGCCAGCGGTCGAGCATGGCCGTGGCCAGCAGAGTGTCTTTGGGGTGCCCAATGCCG
This sequence comes from uncultured Acidimicrobiales bacterium, assembly GCA_937997485.1. Lineage (GTDB taxonomy): Bacteria > Actinomycetota > Acidimicrobiia > Acidimicrobiales > SZUA-35 > SZUA-35. The sequence continues at coordinate 23,623 of CALKTH010000022.1, forward strand.
AAGATGACGAATTCAGCCTCGGCCTGCACCGCTTCCTTCACGAAGTCGTCCGCCGCAGCACCGATGTCTTCGGCGGATGTGCTGATCATGGGCGGAACGACGCAGACAGCGTTGGGATGCTCTCGCTGCAGACCTTCGGCGACAGCCGCCTGGGAGACCAAGGCCGCGACCCGACGACCGTCGGTAACAATCTGGGGCCACCACTGGGAGAAAACCGTGCTGCCAGCAATGCGACCCTCAAGCGAGGTTGGCAGACGGCGACTCACTTTCACGATCGGCCAACCGTCGGGAAGGACATACTCGGAGCGAGCAAAGACGTCTCGAACGTCGGTCGCCTCGTCGGACTGCAGCTGCACCATGATGTCGACGTTCGGCGTCACCACCAACGGGAGGGGATCACCGGCCTGACGAAAGCGAGGCTGCCGGCCAGCAAGAGCACGAGCCACCGCCGGTTCATCGCCGCAGGCAATGAAGGGCAGCCCGAACACATCAGCAGTACGAAATCGGTCCACGCCGTCGGCGGTGGACCGTGTCGCATCGATGGGTTCGGATGTGGTCACAAACGACTCCTGCATGGGTTTTTGGAGCATAGGACATGCGTCGAACGCAAGGCTTGGTGGCAATCCCCATACGACGGCAGTCGAATCGGGGATTGTCGGCTCGCGATCAACCCCCTCCTATCGGCGCGAAGCTGCCCACCATGAAGGAAGTTCCGGTGAAGCCGATGTAGATCGTTCCGGGCTCGGAAAGGTCGCCGGTCAGTGTTTTGATTCCCTGATAGTTGCCGCCCGGTGCGGTCGTGATGAGTTCCCATGTTTCGAGCCCATCAATTGAGCGCCAAACGCCGGCGGTTCCGTTGATGGTGCCCGAGGCGTACACAGCTGCTCGCTCACCCTGCACCGGCGCACCGAACCCCAGTGCGACGATGTTCTCCGTGCCGGGAAGGATTCGCCAGGTATCACCACCATCGGTGGATTCGTAGGCCGGCCACTCGTCGCCCTGGAGAATGCCGGGCGAGAAGATGAGGTGTTCGGCGTCCGTTGGAGATGACACGAGCGTGGCGTTGAACCACCCGACCGTCCACCCAACCGGCAGGCCCTCCGATGCCTTGAGTTCCCAGGAGGTCCCACCGTCGGTGGACACGAAGAGCCCGAGCCGCTGGTGATAGAGGTAGAACGTGTTCGGTAGCACACGATCCGCAACCAACACCTTCCGGTTCAGGAAGTACTGCTGATGCGAGCCACCGGCGTAGTTGCCTGAATCCGTCGTGAACTCCGACGTTCCCGGCAATTCGATGCGCTGCCACGTCGCACCGCGATCCTTTGAGGTGTGCAGCGCGTTGTTGAAGCTGGGGAGCCACACCAAGTTGTTCGTGTCGTTGGCTGCCACGGCAATATTGCCGAAGATCAGCTCTTCAGGATGCCCGCTCTCATAGGAGGCGAACGGCGTCCAACTCTCGCCACCGTCTTCGCTGTAGGCGGAGAGGAATGAGTCCGGCTCGCCCCGGCAGCAACCCCGTTGGTCACCGATCACTGAGACGACGAAGTTGGGATCTGCAGGAGTCCAGTCGAGGTCCCATGCGGTATTGAAGCGTTGCGCCGGGTGGTTGACTGCGTCCTTGGCACTGGTGCTGCCATGCCAGAAGATGCCTCGATCCCAGTGGGCCGTGACTGGCTCGCCGCCCGGCGGAACAACAACGTCGTTGGAGACCAGCTCTTCGACGCCCTCGGACTCGCACTCGAGCCCGAGTGTGTCGCTTCCGTTGTCCACACCGCGCCAGATTCCGAAGCCTTCCGGCACCCAGACCTGGTTCGCCACCTGTCGATCGAACCGGATGGAGCCGGTCGGAAGGAAGTCGTTCGGGTAGATCTCGAGCCACGGGATCGCCTCACAGGACGTCTGAACAGACAGGCTGTCCCAGTCCGCTCCCCCGTTGGACGTTCGCCAGAGCGATCCGGCACCGATCGTCCGACCACCAACAAGCACGAGATCAGGATCGAACGCATCGACCGACACGGTCTCGTAGTCCTTCGAGTTGTTTGGGGTGACATCTGTGATCGTCTCACCGACGATCTGCAGCACTCGTCCTGGATCGCGCTCGACGACCCACAGCCGTCCGTCATTGCCGAATTCCGCATCGAAGGGAAGACCTTCGCTGGCCTGCACCAGCGTCCAGGTGACGCCAGCGTCGGTGCTACGGAAAAGACCTTCGCCGGTGACGCCCGCCCAGGCGGTGTCGCTGGAGGGATCGAAGACAACGAACAGAATGCCCGCCGGATCACCTCGGTCTCCTTCGACCACGACACCGGTGGGCACCGAGTCGATCTGTTCGAACGTTGTCGCACCGTCGGTCGAACGCCACAGCCCCTGGTTTCTGGTGGCCAGCAGCACGAGATCGGGATCGTTCGGATGAACCGCAAGACGCTCTCCCGAGGTCCGCCAGTCGCCGTTGGCGTGGATGTTGAAGAGCTGCTCGGACGCCGTCCAGGTCTCGCCGGTGTCTCGACTGATGAGAATGCGACCGGTCTGGTTCTTCAGTGGGCCACCGGTGCTGATGTAGAGACGGCTCGGATCGCTGGGAGCGATCGCCATCGCCTCAACCAGGTAGTCCTCCCGCACGGGATTCTCCACGCCGGCTTCGGTGAGCAGTTGGTCCCAGCGGCGCTCACCCTCGTTCCAGCGATAGATGCCACCGACGTCCGTACGAGCCAGCCGGACAGATCCGTCCGCGTTGGAATCGAGGCCGGTCACGAAGCCACCGGCGCCGGAGGAAAGAACTTCCCAGTCGTATTCGACCGGGGCCGGCACCGGGTCGGTCTCCGGAATCGGTTCGGTGGTCGGCGGTTCCTGGAAGGGCTCGTCCTCCCCGGGTCGGAGATCCTCAGTGGTCGGCACCACCGTTTGCTCGTCGCCGCCCGTGCAGGCCGCAGCAATGAGCCCCAGAGCGAGCAGCAAGGCCACTCCGCTTCTTCGATGACGCGTCGACATGGTGTTCCGCCGTTCCCTCATGGTTGCCACGGTAGTCAGGGCGTCTGTCACCGTGACGTCGGCCGAAGCGCCGCTGGCTCGGGCCGAACCGCGATCGAGCCCGTTGGGGCCCCTGAGCCGGCTGCCCTGAACAGCGCCGCAAGTCGTCTGGCCTCTTCTTCGCTGTTGAAGTGCTCCACGACGATCTTCCTTCCCGCGGTCCCGAGCTGGGTACGTAGGGTTCGGTCATCCGCCAGCTTCTGGATGCAGGTTGCGAGCGCGTCGACGTCTCCTGGAGGTACGACGAAACCGGTTTCACCGTCGATCACGAGTTCGGAGACGCCACCCACCTGGGTTGCGATGACCGGAATACCGGAAGCTTGCGGCTCCATCAAGCTGACAGGTACGCCTTCAGCGAAGCTCGGCAGAACGTAGATATCGGATCGAGCAAGGAGGTCCGCGACATCCGCCTGGCTCACGTAACCCAGGAACTGGACGGCATCGGCGAGGCCGACCTTGCGTGCGTGCGATTCGAAGTCGGCTCGCTTTGGTCCGTCGCCGGCAACCTCGAGATGCACCTCAGGCAGCCCCGCAGCTCGCCGGTCTCGATTCACCTGCGCCATGGCGTCCAGCAGGATCGTGAGACCTTTGACGTGATCGAGCCGAGCGGCGAACGCCAGACGAATCGGAGCGGTGGGGTCAGATTCGGGAGCATTGAAGCGTGACTCGGCCGATGCCCGATACCGCTCGGGATCGACACCGCAGTGGATGATGTGGAGCTTGTCCGCCGCCTCTTCCGAACTCAGCAGTTGCGCTTGGCTTCGACAGAACCATGAGATGCAGCTGACAAACGTCGCCCGCTCGATCTTTGCATCGAGCCGCCACGTGTGAGCTTCGAAGAACACACCGGGGCCATGGAGCGTGAAACTGAATGGAAGGTTGGCGAGGGCCCCCGCCAACATCGCGATCGATGAAGACACATCGCCGAAATGGCTGTGCACGTGCGTGCGCTTGCCGCCGATCAGGCGCTGGGCGAGCACGCCCGCCTCCAGGAAGTAGAAGAGCTGGTAGAGGCCTCCACGGAGACCTGGCCGTTTCGTGTCCAAGGCAAGCCGAAGCGCGTCGACGTATCGCTTGGGCGATCGAACGAGCAACCCGAGGTGGGCTTGAACCAGGCCAAGCGGCGAGGGTGGCAGCACGTACGACGTGGCGTCGCGCATCGCTCGCTGCTCATCGCCGACCATGTGCTCATCACCGGGTCGGCGGGCCGCATGCGTTTCGACGTCGAGGCCGAGATTCCGAAGCGCCTGGACTTCGCGCTGGATGAACGTGTCCGTCGCTCTCGGAAACTCAGTGGCGAAGTACGCGATTCGAGGCTCGCTCATGTCGACCGCTGCACCACATCAGAGACAAGGTCGACGCCGGACACGCTTCGTTGCAGTGCGGCAGTCAGATCGTGTCGGGGTGTCCAACCCAAAAGACGCTTCGCCTTGTCGTTGCGGTACACGAACGGCTTGAAGCGGGCATCGATCTGATCGGGCATGCCGATGCTCGGGACCTTCGCTCGACCATCGAAGAATTGCTTGTTCACGGCATCGACCGCTGACGCTGCCGCCCGCATGAGCGGTCGCGGCACGAAGATCGAAGACGGTGTTTCCTCCAACGCCTGGACGCGTTTGGCGTATTCAGCCTGCGTCGGCAGCTCGTCATCCACGATGTTCACGACCTGGCCGTCGACCTGTGACCGGCGGGCAGGATCCACGATGGCTTCCGCCGCCAGCGCCAAGGCATCGGCGGTGTTCTCCACGTAGGTGATGGGCGGGCGGGCCTTCGCTCCGATGCGGAGATTGATCGGCCCGAACTCGCCACCAAGAAGCGGATGCCAGAGCTGATCTCGGCCATAGATCATGCCGGGGCGAATCATGATCATCGCGTTGCCGTCTTCAGCACCGAAGGCCTCGTACAGCTCGTCTTGATACAGCTTCGTTTCGGCGTACTCGTCGCGGCCCCGCGGGTCGCTGATGACCGGGAACGTCTCATCGAACTCGGTGCCCGCCTTGCGCGCTCCGTAGTCGTAGACGGAGAACGTGCTCACCGCGACGAGATTCTTGACACCGGCCTCCCGGGTGGCGAGCAGCAGGTTCTCGGTGCCGAGCACCGTTCCGGCGAATCGAGAGAAGAAGTCGCCACCCTTCACGGCCGCCAGGTGCAACACGACGTCGCAGCCGGCAATGCCTTCCGCCAGGCCAGCGCGGGATGCGAGGTCACCACGGCAATACGAGAGCCGGCCAGTCTGCTCTGCCGCCGCCAATGCCTTCGGTGATGAGGCGGGACGAACCATCGCCACGACTTCGTGTCCCCGAGCAATGGCCTCGGCAACAACGTGGCGTCCCACGAAACCTGTGGATCCAGTGATGAAGACCTTCATCGGGACGCCTCCGCTTCGAGCAGCTGATCAACGAGCTGGGCCGCAGCGAGAATCTGGGCCGGCGAAACCGGTGGAGCCTGTCCGTTTTGGAACGCGGCGTAGGTGTCGTCCAGGAACTTGGCGAGCCCGTGATACGGGCCATGCTGCAGGAGCTTCTGGCCGAAGTTCTTGAACCCCGAACGAGCGAGCTTGGTGCCATTCACAATGTGATTGACGATCGGCGTGAGCTGCTCCCCACCCGGACGAGGGCCCACCACTTCAAGGAAGGGGTGGAACAGATCCGTGGCCGCCTGCCCACCGCTTCCCCGCACGACGACGGAGAAGAGGTCAGGTTTGGTGCTGCACGAAAAGCGGAGGCGCCCGTGGAAGGGCCCCGTTGCGTTGTGGCCGACGAGGAGTGCATCGAGGTCATCGAAGCGGAACAGGTCTCCCCCGCCGTGGTTGCTCCACACGGCGGCGACCCGTTCATACGTCGCTTCTCCCGACAAGGTGTTCATGAGATATGCGAAGTGGGTGATGAAGTCGTGGATCACTCCGGCCGGCATGTCGTGGATCGGATTCGGCAGGTTCTCATCGGCGAATCGGCTGCCCTCATCACGAATCGGCAGGGCCATGCGGATGTCGACTTCGTGGACGTCGCCGATCGTTCCTGCTGCGACGACCTTCTGCAGCTCGAGAATCTCGTCGTTGAAGCGGTAGTTGTGATTCTCGACCAGATGCACCCCGTGCTTCGCTGCGACCGCCAGCAGCTCGGCGGCCTCACTCGACGTAGGTGACATCGGCTTTTCACAGATGACGTGCACGCCCCGTTCAAGACACATCGTGGCGAGGAAGCCGTGGGTGTTCGGCGGTGTCAGCACATGGACGACGTCGGGCCGAGCCTGTTCGAGCATCGTTGCCACATCGGTGAAGGAGTCCTCTGCATCGAAGCGTCGGGCGGCGATGCCGGAAGAGACCGGCGAGAGATCGCAGATGCCGACCAACCGGGACCGACTGCTCGAGCGCAGAAAGTCCAGGTGTTGCAGTGAGATGGCACCGGCACCGATCACAGCGGATCGGAGCGCGGGAAGGCCGGACGAGGTCATGCTGTCTCCATCGGACGAAGCGACCCGAGGATCAAGGACAGATTCGGGAAGGAGTGCGTGAACCTCGTCATGCGCTGACCTCTCAGGGAGCGTCGGGAGCGAGTCCCAGCTCGGCTTTGCGACTGGGGCTGTAGGCGTACTCTCTGCCGTCCTCACGCCACGAGCGGATTCGGGACGCCCGCTCTCGCTTGTTCATCTCGGTCTTGCACTTGACCTCGATGCTTCGCACCCCGACCTTGCGGGCCGCGAACTCGGCCAGGAAGTAGGGGCCGTACTCCTCCAACTTGTGCTTCCACTTCTTGGCAGTGGCCTCGGCCTTGATCTTCTTGAGCTCGTTGGCGCCAACGTCGAGTGCGGGAAGACCGCTTGGCTCGTAGCCCCGCTCAGTCAGGAGCTCACCAACACGGGCCTCGGCGAGCTGAATCTCACGCTCTGACATGGTGGTGCGCCACTCGTCGGCCTTTGCAGGATTCGGCCGGTCGTAGTCCGTGGGGGCGACGTAGCTGAGCATCTCTGGGTCGTAGGTGACACCAAGGAACGCCAACACTGGCGCCAGCGCTGCCTCGTGATCGGTGGCGAGATCTTCGAACCGGATCTCGAGACGGCGATCGGCCGGGACCCATTGGCAGAGCTCGTTCCACTCCCGCTCGGTCTCGACCCACTTCTGTGCACTCAGATAGGTGTTGAAGCCCCAGTCCTTGGCGACCCCGGACTTGGCCATCGCTCGTGGATCCCGGATCAGATGGATGAAGCGGGCATCAGGCCAGAGGCGCAACATCTGGGGAGCGTCTCGATGGAGCTTGGTGACGAAGATCCCCTTGCCCGCCGCTGCCTTGCGCTGCTCCACGAACGACTGAGCGACCTCGATCACGCTGCCAAGCGAGCTGTCGAAGGTGAGTCCCATACCGGCGAACTGGTTGTCCGTGGAGAGAAATTCCTCGTATTCCGCCATGGTCGGCAGGCTGATGGTTGCGGGATCTTGACCGGCCTCGGGCGGGGGAAGCGCCTCAGCGACGAAGCGGAAGCCCTCCATGCACGTGATCTCAGGATGCGAGTCCAGCAGCAAACGGAACAGTGTGGTTCCGGTGCGTTCGGCACCGACGAAGAAGACAGGCGACTCGCCAACGTGGGACGGGGTGTGTGTCGAAGGTTGGTCTGAGCTGGACATCCGGGCGACGCTAGCGGCGGGCCGGGCGGACGGCGACGAGGCAAAAACCTGACGAGCCGCCTACCATCGCGGCGCGGCAGGGCAGTCGACGCATTTTGATGCAACGTCCGGCTGTGTAGGCCGTTGCGAAGATGCGTCTGCGAGATGGCATGACGCTGACCACACCGATGTGGTCGAACAGACCGGAATCGGGATGACACCTTTGGAGAACTCACTCCCAGCGACACCAACACCTCGTGGTTCGCGGCTCGGCTCGAGGTTCGCCATTGCGATGAGCACCTCCGTCGACAGCCAGTCGTTTCGGGACCGGCACGCGGCAGACCTGGGACCCCATCACACCATGGTGAGCCTCGCCGACCTCACCGGCGGCAGCCTCATGCAACCGGACGGCGGCCCACCGAGTATCTTCGACCGCGTCGGAGGCAAATTGATCGGTCGGCCCGAGCTGTGGACATCTGCTCGCGCAATCCTGCGCAGCGATGCCGACGTCGTCTACTGCACCGGTGAAGACATCGGCATTCCGCTGGCCCTTCTCGCCTCGGTCCGACGTCGCTCGATGGCCGTCGGCATCTACTTCCTCGCACCTCAGCGGCCGCGAGCCAAGTTTCTGGGCCGGGCGGCTCTCCGTCTTCTGCCGAACACGTTCGCTGCCACGGGAACGGAAGCGAAGCTGACCTTCCTGGAAGGCTGGCTCAAAGACTCGGTCAACGAACTGGTGCTGGCCCACGAACAGACCGACACCACGTTCTTCCGTCCCGCCGACGTCGCCGGTGCCACAAACCCCGCCGCCACTCGAGTCCACATCGCCAGCTGCGGACTCGAGCAGCGAGACTACGTGAAACTCAGCAAGGCCCTCGGCCGTCTGAACCGAGATGGGATCGAGGTAACGGCCGGTGTGTGTGCCGTCTCCCCCAACTTCTCCGATCGCACGCGAGTGGAAATCCCTGAAACGCTGCCGACAGGGATGGAGATGCGTCACTACGAGTTCGATGAGCTACGGGATCTCTACCGCACGGCGACCGTCACGGTGATTCCGCTGCTCGAGAACGAGTATTCAGCCGGGCTCACCACGATGCTCGAGGCCATCGCGTGTGGCTCGCCGGTCATCATGACCCGAACCGAAGGCCTCGCCTCGGACTTCATCGATCAAGATCTCATCGTGGGTATTCCTCCCGGTGACGATGAAGCGCTGGCAGATGCGATCAAGATGGTGATCAAGGAACCCGATGAACACCGGGAACGTGCCGAACGTGCACGGAACTGGGTCCTCACCAATCACTCGAGCACGCCCTACGTCGAAACGCTTGCCGCCGCTGCAGAGCGCGCCGGCGCCACACAGCACTGAACACCACTCCATGACCACGATCTCTCCCGATTCCCCTACCGCTCCCGACGGTGACGCCGCAGGGCCGAGCACGGATCTCATTCCCGCGGCCGCGCCGACCGAACGTCCACAGCCTCCGCGGTTCACTCGCATTGGCGATCGGGTCGGCTTCAACCCGGCACCGAAGACCGCCGAACCCTTCGGTCCCTTTGCCCTCGGCTTCGGAAGTTTGTACATCACGATCTCCTTCTTCCTTGCGGCTCCCGTGATGCCGCTCGAGCCTCGCTGGGCAACCCTGACCCTCGCCTTTGCCATGGGTTCGTTGCTCCTCATCCCGAGAGAGCACATGCGACGCATGGTCGTCGACGGTCCCGTGATGCTGATGGCCTTTTGGATTGCAATCACTGCGCTGTGGTCGGTCAATCCGAGCTTTGCCGTGTTCCAGGTTCGGCGAGATCTTCCCGTCGTGATCGCCGTCAGCCTCCTGGCGGGGGCACTTCCTTCCGATGTCACCATTCGGGCGATCCGTCGGGCGATCTGGATCGCCATGGGCATTACCGCCTTCGCCCTTCTCATCGACCCCGAGACCCGAAGCCACGCCGCCGACGGCATCTACGCCGACCCCTATCCCGGCTGGCACGGCTGGTTCATTCACAAGAACACGATGGCGCCGTACATGGTCATGGGCCTGATCACCACGCTCATGTTCGACAAGGAACCGCTCCGACGGGGCCTCACGCTCGCCGGACTGGCGGTGCTTCTGATCGGATCTGACTCCGCCACGGGCCTTTCGGCCGGGATGTTCGTCGTGGCGCTTTGGGTCTGGTTCCGACTGTTCCATCGCAGCGGTGGGCGTTGGTCCACCGGCTATGTCGTGGCTTCGACTGCTGTGGCACTGTGCGGACTGATGGGTGCCATCGCCTCGCTCAGCGCCCTGACCAGCGCGTACGGCAAGGACCTGACCTTCAGTGGGCGCACGTTCATCTGGAGCGCCGTGTTGAGCGCTATCGAGAAGCGGCCGTTCACCGGCCAAGGCCTCGGCAGCGTGTTTTGGATTCCCAACTCCATCACCAGAGAGATCTGGCGAGATGTGGGGTTCAAGATCCCGCACTCGCATAGCGGCACGCTCGACGTCGTGCTCAACTTCGGACTCATCGGTCTCGTGCTCTTCACCGTGATGTTCCTCAGTTCGATCGCCATGGGCATTCGCCTGTTGCGCATCTCCCCCGTCGTGGCGGAGTGGTTCCTGATTCTGCTGGCCGCTCAGTTCCTGATGGGCCTCTCGGAAAACGTGTTCCTCGGATCCTGGCTCGTCTATATGGCGGCGGCTCGCGGCGTCGTGCAACGCCGGACACGGGACGGCGATCCCGAGCCCGAGTCGAAGCCGGCGGCCAAGCCTGGCGGGCTGCAGCATTCAAACCTTCCCGAACTCACCGCGGGATCAGGCAGCTCGGCAACACCTGCCCTGCCGTCCGGCCACTGACACGACGCCAACGAGCGGCCTCAGCCATCCCGCGTCGAGCGTCTCGAGGCTCAGGAGCCGTGAGATCGGCGCGAGCCGTGAGATCGGCGCGATTCGTCAGCGCTCAGCGAGGACACCATCGAGGACACGCACCAGCGATCGAGCCGCAGCCTGATCGGTTGCGTTCTCGGTCGCCCAATGCAATGCGCCAGCGGCAAGTCGAGAGCGAAGCGCCTCGTCATTCCACATCCCGTCGATGGCATCAGCCATCGCGGTGGCATCACGCATCGGAACAATCAGGGCGTTGTCGTCATGGTGCACGTAATCGTCGATGCCAGGACGATCGCTGACCACCACTCCCCGTCCGTGACGGAAGGTCTCGGCGAACGTGATGATGCCGCCGGTCAGCCCACCCTCATGCATGGGGATGACGTTCACCCGCGCTTGCCGCACGAGGTGATGAATGTCTGAGCGGTTCAGTCCCTCGAGGATCTCGACGTTGGTCGGAGGCGTGAGTCCAGCGAGGACACGTGGGCCGGCCACCACCTTGGCCTTCATTGGCAGCAGCGCCATGGCATCAAAGAACGTGCCGTAGTCGCGGAAGCCGGAGCCAGTCGCAAACACGAACGGATCCTCGGTGTCTTCTTCGTCGGTCTGCACCGTGCCGCCGTACTGGACAGGCACGAATTCGAAGCGCTCCGCTGGCAAGCGCAGTTCCTCGGCGTATGCCTCGATCTCGCGGGAGGAGTGCACGACGAAGCGATCAACTGCGTCAAGGGTGCGGCGGGCGAGCGCAGTGCGAGCGTCGTTGCCGAAGTTCGTGTTGAAGAACCAGGCGACGAGCGGAACGTCGAGCCGTCGGAGCTTCTTGCGCGAAGCGGCCGAGGCGGCCAGCTGTGGAAAGACCGTCACGACGCCGCCGTTGACGGACGAGGCCATGCGCAACGCGGCCGTCGACGTACGGGCGAAGTCTCGCCACTCGCCGAGGCCCGTGCGAGCAACCTTCTTCGAGTGCCAAGAGATCTCGCCCCCGATCTTGGGAACGATCACGAAGTCGTGGCGATCGGTCTCGGCGAACGACGAGATCCAACGGTGGCTTGGGTCGGTCAGGAACGGAGCAGTCACTGCCCACGTCACGGAGTCTTGGCCAGTCGAGATCGCCGAATCTTCCGCATCTTCATGGCGCGGGCGGGCCTCGTTCGCTGCGGTCACTTCCATGTTGTTCCCCTCACTCTTCAACATCCCGTGTCTCGGTGTCGTGCGAGGCCGTCAGTTCTTCACGCTGTACTCTCGGCCGGGCTCTCGCCACGACCGCTTTCGATTCGCCCGCTCGATCTCGTTGAAGCGCAGCTTGACGGACTTCTGATACCCCGGGATGGGCAGCACTCGGCTCAAACCTCGTTCGACGAAGAGTCGCAATCCGAACTTGTCGATCCTCTTCTTCCATTGCTTCATTCGGTTATCGGCCTGAAGCGTCAACATTTCAGTCTTTCCCGGTTTGATGACCGGAAGACCGCTGAGCTCGAAGCCGCGGGACTGCATCAGGTCGCCGACACGACCTTCCACGAGTCCGATCTCACGATCGCTGAGCTTCTTGTGCCACTGAGCAACCTTCGAGGGATCCGGCACGCCGTAGTCGGTGTCGTTCGCGTAGTCGAGCATCTGCTGGGTGTAGGGAACCGAGAGAAACTCGGTGATACGCCGGAGTTGCGTTTCGTGGTCGCCGATGAGGTCGGCGTAGGGAATCTCGATGTGCTGTTCGGAGCGCAGCTTCGGAACCAAGCGGTCCCATTCCTCTTCGGCCAGGATCCACTTGTCGAGTCCGAACCACACGTTGCCCTGCCATCCCATCTGCAGAACCGAACTCGTGACGTCTCGTGGGTCTCGCAGAACGTGAATGAAGCGGGCGTTTGGCCAGAGTTCGAGGAGACGGGCGAAGTGGAAGTGGACCATCGCCGACACTTGGTCTTTGCCAGAGAGGTCCAGCCGCTGTTGCAGAAAGCTGTTGACGAGCGATGGGTAGTCCAGCGACCGATCGACGGTCAGATTGGCGCTACCGAAGATGTTGTGCGCCGAAAGGTAGTCCCAATATCGCTGCATCTCTGGGTACGAGCCGTCGTCACCCATGAGGTCCACGATGAACTCGAAGCCCTCGCAACCCGTGATGTCGGGGTGCGAGTCGAGCATGAGTCTCAACAGCGTCGTGCCTGAGCGTTCGGCACCGACGAGGAAGATGGGTGAGTCGATCATGTGTGTTGCGAGATCCTGGATCTGGTGGGAGGGGGAAATGGCGAGCTCACCGCACGCGGGAGCGCAGCCGGTAGCAACCCTACCTATCGACAACGTGGCGCAGAAGCTGGAGACCTGCCCATCATCAACTGTGGGTCGTTCGGCACACGCACCCCAAAGATCCGCCCACATCGGGTTTGGCGCTTGACGCGAGTCACGCCCGTGTGCAGCGCTAACCTGCGCTGGGCGGCGAACGCAGCCACAGCGGCACACACCTGATCGGACCACGACAGTCCGATCACCCTCGACTGATCTGATCGCGGAGCGGATGCGACTTCCTGATTTCTACATCATCGGCGCGATGAAGGCCTCGACGTCGACGCTGCACGACCAGTTGGCCGCGCAGTCCGGCCTTTGGATGAGCGATCCCAAAGAGCTCTACTTTTTCAGTGACGACCCGGTGTACGCCAGAGGTCTCGACTGGTACGCATCGCACTTTGCCGACGCCGCACCGACCGATCTATGCGGTGAGTCCACCACGCACTACGCCAAGCTGCCGACCTACCCAAAGACCATCGAGCGCATCGCTGCGGCGACACCCGATGCCTCGTTCATCTACGTGATGCGGCACCCGATCGATCGCTTGGTCTCGCAGTACACCCACATGTGGTTGGAGCGCGAAGTCACGGTGTCGTTCAGCGACGCCGTCGACGGCGCCGTACCCGAACTCGTCGACTACAGCCGGTACACGACTCAACTCACCCCCTTCTTCGAACAGTTCGGACAGGACCGGGTCCTGCCGGTGTTCTTCGACCGGATGCATGCCCAGCCAGATCTGGAACTCGAGCGGGTCTGTTCGTTTCTTGGGTACACCGGCACGCCGTCGTGGCAACACGATCTCGGTGCGAACAACGTTTCGAGCGAACGCTTGCAAAGCAGTGCGACGCGTGACCGTTTGAAAGACATCCCGGGTTATCAGCAGATGCGGGCGCTGATTCCTGAGCAAGCAATCGAACGGGTGCGTGACCGTTGGCGGCCGAAGGAGCGTCCGTCGCTGAGTGAGGCGCAGCTGCAGCGTTTGACGTCCATCTTTGATGCCGACCTCGCCGTCCTCGGCGAGTGGGTCGGTGCAGACCTGAATTGCGAGAACTTCAAGACGGTGAGCGCAGCCATTGCCCTCGAGTGGGCTCGTTGATGCGGTCTCGCCTCCAAGGTTTGGTTCGGCGCTATCGAGAAATGGCGACCGACGTCGCCTGGTCGGCGATCAGCGACGGCCTCACGTTGGTCGTGAATCTGACCTCGTTCCTGCTGCTGTTCCGATCGCTCGAAATCGAAACCTACGGCGGCTACGTCGGCGTTTACGGCGTGATCGGACCGCTGGGCGCCCTCACGTTCTCCGGCATGTCGCTGCTGATCCTCCAGCGCATCATCCGAGAGAAGGAGGATCCGCAAGAGGTCTTCTTCCGCACATTCGGGCTGACGCTTCTCCAGGGTGCGGTTGCCACCACGCTGGCCTTCCTCATTGGCCGAGAAGTCATCTCCGTGCTCGACAGCACGACGATCTTGCTGATGGCCATCGCCGAGTTGTTGGTGTTCCCGGTCTCCCAGACCGTCACGATGATGGTGCAGGCTGTTCGGGGTTTCGCTGCCTCGGCCCGCTTCAAGATCTTCATCCCGCTCGTCCGGTTCGCGGCATTGATCGCCTGTTGGGCAACAGGCAATCTCACCGTCCGCAATCTGGCGATCGCGTGGATCATCGGCTTCACCCTCACCGGGCTTGTGGCGATTCGAGCCGTGGTGCCCGCCCTCGGTCTCCGCGTCGGTGTGCGCAAGGCGCCGGCGAGCTACCTCCGAGGCAACCTCGAACTCGCCCTTCCGTTGTTCTCCTCGAACCTGCAGCAGAACGGCGACAAGGCCGTCATGAACCGCTTCGGTTTCGAGCAGGATGCTGGCTTTTACGGCGCAGCGTTCCGCGTGATCATGCTGGCCCAGATGCCGATTCGCACCATGAACCAGGCGCTCTTCCAGCGATTCCTGCCGACCGGCGACGATGATCGAGGCCTGCATCTCCGGCGAGCGCAGCGTTTCGCTTCGGTCTCGCTTCCCCTCAGCCTCAGCATCGCGGTGATCATCTACTTCACCGCTCCCCTGCTCGGCTTCCTCGTCGACGACATCGACACGTCGATCTCGATGATTCGCTGGTTGCTGCCCGTTGTCCCGCTGTTCTCGATCAGCAGGGCGCCACTCAACGGCCTGCTCGGACTCGGCCGGACCACGCTTCGGGCCGGCATCATCCTCAGCTCCTCGTTGCTCAGCATGACGCTGTATCTGAGCTTGATTCCGTCGATGTCGTGGCGTGGCGCGGTCATCGGGACGATCGTGTCCGAGCTCTACCTGACCGCCGTCAGCTGGTTCATGCTGTGGCGAGCCCAGCGAGCGGCTGATGCTTCGGCGGACGTTGCCGAGTCGCTGGGACAGCTCAGCGTCGATCTTGACTGACGCTCCGACTCGCTGACGCTGCGGTTGACCGGTCAGGCTTCCAACCGTCCGGGGTCAGATCTCGTGGTGATCGAGCTTCACCCCAACGAGGCCAGACATCGTACCCAAACCCTCCATGACCAGGGCCGCCGTGTACCGCAACTGCGGGGGCTTGCGGGCCGAGAGCTGGCGGAGCGGATGGAGGAGACCCTGCGCGATGGCCTTGCCGGAGCGAAGGAACAACCGCGACTTGGTGGCATCTCCGCTGCGATGGTTCGTGAGGTACTTGGTGTTGCCCATCCAGGCCGCGCGCCGAAGCTGGTAGCCGAGTGTGGACCGTTCATCTGGTTCGATTTCGTACACGGCGGTCTTGACCGAGAAGCGGCACGCCAGCCCGGCGCCGACCGCCTGGCGGTAGAAGACCATGTCTTCTCCCCCGAGTACTCCGAGATCGGGATCGAATCGGATCTCCGGATGTTCGAGAAGAAACGACCCGCGGAGCATGGAGTTGCCCGTTGCGCAGATCGGAACTTCGCTGTCCTCTTCGTACTCGAGCAGGCCGAATCGATCGAACGGCTCGTCGTGGATCCACGACGGTGCGTCCTTGGGAAAGGTGAGGAGCAGCGGCCCGGTCGTTGCATCGGCACCTGTCCGCGTCTGGAGATCGAGGTGCTGCACGAGCCAGTCTTCAGGTACGACGATGTCGTCATCGGTCATGGCGACCCAGTTCCCGAGCGAGGCAGCCGCGTCGAGCCCGGTGTTTCGGGCAATGGAAATGTTCTGCGAACCAGCGTGGCGGTAGTGCAGGCCAAGCGGGAACGAGAGATCGAACGAATCGACCACGGCCTTGGCCCGACCATCCGGATTGTCATCAACGACGACCACCGCCACGGAGGCGCGATCAGCCACTCGTTCGGCCGCAACATGCAGCGAACGCAGCAGTCGCTCGAGCGGTTCGTTGCGCTTGTAGGTGCAGACGTAGACGGCGATCGAGTCGGGAGCGCTCACGATGCTCCTGTCGGCTGTGGAGCGAAGTACCCAAGCGGTCCGGGCCAAATCCCCCGAATTTCAGCCGCATACAGGGGAATTCCTCTATCAGGAATCTCACACCGGTGGCCTAGACTCTTGCGCATGGCGGGCAACACTAGTGACGGCGAGCTCGATCTCGCGGACTACCTCAAGATCCTCAAGCGTCGATGGCGATGGTTTGCCCTCGGCCTGGTCACAGTGATGTCGCTGGCGGTCACGCTGAGCCTCACGCAACCTGATCGCTTTCGGGCCTCTTCTGCAGTGCTTCTCCGTACATCGGCAGCACAGGATGCACTTGATCAGGGGATCCTGAGCACGTCGTTCCTTTCCCGTGAGCTTGGCAACGAGATCAACTTCGCCGAGAGCGACGTCGTTCGTGACGCCGTTGAGGCCGATATCGGCATCATCCCGAGCGTGAGCATCAGCAACGAAAGCGGCACCGACCTCCTCGTCTTCACTGCCACCGCTTCGTTCCCCCAAAACGCTGCGCGCGACGCAAACGCCTGGGCCACCGCTTACATCGATGCAAAACGAGAGATTGCCTCCACCTCGATCCTCGGTGCCGTTGAAGAGTTCGAGGCCGAGCTTGCCGACCTACGAGCACAGCGGGCCAGCGTCCGTGCCCCCCTCGATGATCTCGAGCGTGAACTGGCCGGCGCCACCGTCGTTTCTCGGCCCGACCTCGAGAAGCAGATTGATGCGCTCGAGCTGCAGGTTGCCGATGAGCTTGCGGTGATCGACGCGCAGATCGCGGGAACGTTCGATCGCAGCGATCTGTCGCTCCTCCGGTCAGAACGTCGGCGCCTCCTCGCCCCCATCACAGCGCTCCAGCAAGATCTTCCCATCGCCTCTGAGGTCTCACGGGCGCAGCTGCAGGTCCAAGTCGACATTCTGACCAACCAGCTGGCCGGCGAGCTCGACCTCATCGATGCCCGGATCAATACCACTGCTCGCAACATCACCGACCTTGAGCTCTCCAGCCAGCTTGCCGCCGAAGGCACCGGTCGAGTCGTACAGGTGGCCGCCGTTCCGAGCGCTCCCATCAACGCCCCGATCGAGCGCAACATCGCCCTCGGGCTCGTCGTCGGATCCATCCTCGGCCTCGCTGCGGCGCTCCTCGCCGAGACGCTCGATCAGAGCATCAACTCGGCCGACGACATCCGCTCGCTGACCGACGTACCGGTCTTGGGCACCGTGCCCGAGTCCAGCAAGGACGAGGCGAAGGAAGAACTCGCCCTCGCCACCCTGCTCAGTCCGACGAGCGGGATTGCGGATGCGTACCACAAGGTCCGATCGTCGTTGCAGTACGCCCTGGTCGACAACGCCGCATCGTCCATTCTCGTCACCAGTGCCAACGAATCGGAAGGCAAGACCACGTCCGCGGTCAACATCGCCTGGGCCCTGGCCGGGGTTGGCAATCGTGTCGCCCTCGCCGACGCCGACTTCCGTCGCCCCCGAGTCCATGCGGTGTTCGGTCTGCCGTCGAGCCCGGGTCAGAGCGATCACCTGCTCGGGTCCACTCCCCTCGTGGACCTCGTCCGTCACATCAATCACCCCGAGCACTCGATGGTGGTCCTGCCAACCGGCACGCTTCCACCCAACCCGGCTGACTTCGTGGCCTCGAGATCCTTCACGGCACTGCTCGCTGATCTCGCTCGTGAGTCTGACGTTCTCGTCCTTGATGCACCGCCTGTGCTGCCCGTGTCTGACGCCGTCACGACTGCACGCTCGGTCGACGCCACCATCCTCACCGTTCGAGCCCGCTCGACGACGAAGGAACAGCTCGAGCAAGCAATCGACGCCCTTCGACAGGGTGGCGCTCACCTCGTCGGCATCGTGCTTGTCGGTGGCCGGGCAAAGGAAACCACGTACTACGGAGAAAGCAGCGGCGCCGTTCGTCCGAGCGTGATCACCAGGGATCGGGGCACACTCATCGTGCCGACGCCCGGCGCACTGCCCACAGCGACCGCGCCTCGCCCGAGCGCTCCGTCCCCCGCGCCCGAAGCTGCGAACGCAGCCTCGGCCCCGGACGGACAAACCATCTCGTTGCAGACTGTTGACACTGCAGTGTCGGTGCCAGCGGCACCATCAGTGGTGCCGAACGGGGCGTCGAGTAACGGCGCTCGCCGAAACGGCAAGGGTCCTCGCTCCGCCTGAGCCAGTGCTTCGGAACTAGAACATCACGGCGTCGGCACCGAGCAACACCCGAAGCTCGGGGATCAGCCCGCTCTCGGTGTTGGCGTTGAATTCGTCGGTGAGCTTGACGACTTGGCTTTCGCTCAAGTGGATGTACACCGGGGAGTCACCGCGGTGTCGCTGCAGCACTTCCTTGAGCTCAGCGATCAAGTGATCGGACAGTTGATCGGGCCGCACCTCGAGGCGAATGGGTGCCGCGGAGCCGAGTGAATCGGCCTCGAAGACCTCAACGGTCTGGATCATCAACTTGGCCTCGTCGTCTCGCTTCTGGACGCGGGCCCGCACCACTACGACTCGGTCGTCCTCGAGCAGGTGGCCGTAGTCGGTGAACGTTCGGGGGAAGACCATGCACTCCGACGAGTCGGTGAGATCCTCGAGGATGAAGATCCCCATGAGATCACCCTTCTTGGTCCATTTGCGCTGCAACTGCGTGACCACACCGCCGATCACGACCGATGCGCCATCTTCCATTCCCTCGAGCTCCGACATTGAGTGTTCGCTTCGGCGCTTGAGCGCTCCCTCGAGCCCCATCAATGGGTGGTCAGAGACGTACAGACCGAGCATCTCCTTCTCGAACGCCAGACGTCGGCTCTTGTCGAATTCTTGATCGGAGATTTGAGGCCGGTCGTCGAAGCTGGGGCCGCCAGCATCGTCTCCCCCACCGAACAGCGTCATCACGCCCATGTCGTGCTCTTTGCGAGACGCCACGGTCTTGTCGATGATCTCTTCGAAGCAGAGCAGCAGACCTTGGCGGGCATGGCCGAGTGAGTCGAAGCCACCGGCCTTGATGAGCGACTCGATCGCTCGCTTGTTGAGGACGGCGTAGTCGACACGCTCGACGAAGTCGATGAAGTCGACGAACGGGCCGTTGGCTCGCCGTTCCTTGATGATGAGTTCGACCAAACCCTCGCCGACGTTGCGCACGGCACTGAGCCCGAAGGTGATGGCGTTGAAGTCGTTGGGCGCCGTTGGGTCCGGGTTCGGGATCGAGCCGAAGTTCATGTCCGAACGGTTGACGTCGGGCACGAGCACGCTCACGCCCAGCTGACGGCATTCGTTGAGGTAAATGCCTGCCTTGTCGAGGCTGGACTTCACGCTGGTGAGCAGCGAGGCGAAGTACTCGACCGGATAATTCGCCTTCAGGAAGGCCGTTTGGAAGCTGACGAAGCCATAGCCGTAGGAGTGGCTCTTGTTGAAGGCGTAGTCGGCGAAGCCCTCGATGGTGGTGAACATGTCTTCACCGAACGTGACGCCGTAGCCCAGGTCGTCACAGCCCTTGATGAACTTCTCGCGCTCGAGCGCCATGAGTTCACGCTTCTTCTTGCCGGCAGCCTTTCGCAGGTTGTCGGCCTCGGCGAGCGTGTAGCCAGCGAACTTCTGGCTCGCCCGCATCATCTGCTCTTGGTAGATCATGAGGCCGTAGCTCTCCCCCATGATCTCCTCGGCATCGGGATGCACGTAGCTGACCTCTTGCCGTCCGTTCTTGCGGTCGGCGTAGTCGTTGTGCATGTTGGCCGCCATCGGGCCGGGTCGATAGAGGGCCACGAGGGCGGCCACGTCTTCGAATCCGGTGGGGGCCATTGAGCGCATGAGCGCACGCATCGGTGGCGACTCGAGCTGGAACACGCCGATGGTCTGGCCAGCTTGCAGCAGCTTGTAGGTGTTCTGGTCTTCCAGGTCGACGTGGTCGATGTCGACGGTGACGCCATGCACCTCTTCGATCAGCGCGATGGCATCACTGATCACGTCGAGGTTGCGCAAACCCAGGAAGTCCATCTTGAGCAGGCCCAGCGACTCGACGCCGTTCATTTCGTACTGAGTCACCACCGGTGACTCTTCGATCGGCTTGCCCGATTCCGGCTTGCGCTGGATGGGCAGGTAGGTGGTGAGGGGCTCCTTGGTAATCACCACGGCGGCGGCGTGGATGCCGTCGGAACGGCGGAGACCTTCGAGCCCCTTCGCGACCTCGATGACCTTGGCCACGTCCGGCTCGTTCTCGGTCATCGTGCGAAGTTCGCCCGCCATCGCGTAGCCGTCCTTGTACTTCTCCGAGGGTTCGAAGCAGTACTTGAGCGGGGTGTCTCGACCCATGATCAGCGGCGGCATGGCCTTGGCGATCTTGTCGCCGACGGCGTAGGGGTAGCCGAGCACACGGGCCCCATCTCGAACGGCGGCCCGGGCCTTGATCTGGCCGAACGTGACGATCTGGGCCACGCGGTCGCGCCCGTAGCGCTCGGCGCAGTAGTTGATCATCTGATCCCGGTACCGGGTGTCGAAGTCCATGTCGATGTCGGGCATCGAGATACGGGACGGATTGAGGAACCGTTCGAACAGGAGGTCGTATTTGATGGGATCGAGGTCGGTGATCCAGAGCGTGTAGGCCACCGCACAGCCGGCAGCCGAACCACGGCCGGGACCGACACGGATGCCGACGTCTCGGGCGTAACGAATCATGTCCCACGTGATGAGGAAGTAGGACGAGAAGCCCATGTCTCGGATGACCTTGAGTTCGAACTCGAGTCGTTCAACCGCCTCTTCAGAGATGTTGTCGCCCCAACGCTTGCGTGCGCCCTCGAAGGTGAGGTGGTGCAGGTAGTCGTCGGCGCCCTCGAAACCCTCGGGAATCGGGAAGTCAGGCAGCAAGGGTTTGCCGAACTCAATCTCCACGTTGCAGCGTTCGGCGATCCAGAGCGAGTTGTCGCACGCCTCGGGGATCTCGGCCCATTGATGACGCATCTCGGACGCGCTCTTCAGGTAGTGCTGATCGCCGCTGAACTTGAAGCGGTCGGGATCGCTCATGAGCGAGCCGGTCTGCACACAGAGCAGCGCGTCATGCGCGTCGTGATCGACCCGGTTCGTGTAGTGAGAATCGTTGGTGGCGAGGATCGGCGCCTGGATCTTGCGGGCGATGTCGATGAGCTGCGGATTGGTCTTGTGCTGCTCGGGGATCCCGTGATCTTGCAGCTCGATGAAGAGGTTGTCTCGACCGAAGATGTCTTGCAGCCGGGCAGCTTTCTCGAGCGCCTGCTGCTCATTGCCCTGGAGCAGCGACTGCAGCACGTGTCCACCGAGACAGCCGGTGGTGGCAATTACGCCCTCGGAGTGCTTCTCCAGCAGTTCCCAGTCACAGTTGTGCACGGCAAAGTCGGTGACGTAGGAGTGATCCTCTTCGACCTCGAAGTTGTAGACGAGCCCGTCGTACCGTTTGGTCTGAACGTCCTTGATCGCTCGATACACGTAGTCGTCGTCTTGGAGCGTGCGTCGGTCGTCGAGCGCCTGGTGGTCCGAAGAGTCGTTCGAGCGGAACTGGTCGGCGTGCGCTTCGCTCGGGAGCTCGAAGCGCTCGACTGCAGCGAAGTCGCCATTGAGCGTCGCCCGCAGCATGCGCACCTGCCACGCCAGGGTCTCGGACGTCTGCGTGAAGGCGGTAAACCGATCGTTGCGCGAACCGTCGCCGTCGAACAGACCACGGACCACTGCCTCTTGGAAACTCCTCGGCGTCTCCCAGATGAATCCAGGCAGGTGCTTGTTCGACGCGCCCGTCCCGCAAAGGTCCGAGAGCAACTCTGCCAACAAGGCGGACGACGAGCGGATGTCGACGCCTCGGTGGCCAGGACGGTCCTCCGGACCGGAAACGGTTGGAGCGCGGCCCACGAGGCGTTCGATGACCGCCGAGCACGCGTCGATGATGTCGCCCTCGGACTCGGGCACCGTGAGGCGCACCTCACCTCGGATGACGTACCCCTCTGCCACGTACAGGCCGAGGAAGTAGCCGAACTCTTCGTCGAGCTTGATGCTGTCGGGGAAGTCGGCGTAGTGACGGGTCGGCCCCATGCCAGTTCGTTCCGAGCTCAAGAAGTAGCGATTCGGAATCTCAGGATCGGACTCCCACGTCACATGAACCGACGGAAAGATCTCGGCCATCGTCTCCGGCGAATGCACCTTCGGGAGGCAGACCCACGAGTTCCAGTTCGTGGCGTTCTCTGCGCTCGAAGGTCGTCCGGGCACGATGTCCTTCGCCTCGACCCACGATCGTTCGCCATCGCGGTCACGAACGAGAACAGGATGCTCACCCGTCATCCAGGTTGTGCGTGAGTAGCGGTTGTTCAGCTTGACGCCGAACAGCTCACCTTCGTGCCGTCGGCTCATTGTCTGTGTGACTGGCCGGAATCGCCCCTGGTGAGTCAGCACCATGTCGCCGACTGCGATCTCTTCGATCGGCTTGATGCCCGTTTCGGTGATGATCTCTTGCCCGGCTGGGAAGCAGCGTGGCTTGTAGTGGAAGCCCGACATGAAGGCCTCAGAGGACATCTCGATGAGGTTTCGGTAGCCGATGTTGTTCTCGGCCAGGGCGATCAGGTGGTAGTAGAGCTTCTTGCCGCCATCGGAGTTACCGCCGGAATCGTCCATCTTTCCTCGGCGACTCGGACGCTCGAATCGAGACTCGTGTGCCTGATAGAGCTCGATGCCGATGATGGGATTGATGTCGTGCGACTTGCAGGCGTTGTAGAAGTCGAGAACGCCGTACATGTTGCCGTGGTCGGTGATCCCGAGCGCCGGTTGCCCGTCGGCAGCGGCTGCGGCCACGAGATCGTCCAGCCGCGACGCACCATCGAGCATCGAGTACTCGGTGTGCACATGGAGATGGGTGAACGACGAACCCACGGTGACTCCCCTGCCCTTTCGGGCCTGCTCTCGGGTCAGCAGCTCAACCGGACTCCGGCACTGCTCACCTCAGTTCCTGTCCGCCGAACCCACGCTTCAGCGACGAATGACACGAGTGTAATTCGGTCAAGGCCATTCACTCCAGCCGTTCGCTCAACCTAGCAGGGCACCGAACTTCTGCCGGTGGGCTCACGACCCTCGATTGCCGATCGCCAAGGGGACCGGCGGCGGACAGCCCGGAGGGACTAGTTCAGACCGGTCTTGGTCCGGAACTCCGGCGAATCGCTGAATGACAGCATGACGTCGCCTCGGCTGGCGCCGTTTCGCATCTGGGTGAGCCAGAAGGATCGGCCACCAGAGTCAGCAGATCGGCCCATCACGTTTCGGTACACGAGATCGATGAAGGCCTGATCCGAGAGCGACCCATAGGTGTCTCGGAACTCGGGTGAGTTGGCGAACTGGTCGGACACGGTCGCAAGGGTCACGCCGGCGTAGGTCGATTCCACCCAGAAGGCCAGGCCACCAGCATCGGCTTCCCGCAGGAAGTAGGCCTGGTAGAGGCGACGGACAGAATTCGGGACCGGCTGGTCAGAGCATGTCGACCCGGCCTGCGTGGGCGTGACCCGAGGCGAGGCGGCAGAAGCACGCAACGTGCCGAGACGCTGGTCCACTCGGCGGAACTGAACCACGGCCCACATGTCGCCGTTGCCATCACAGGCAACACCGATCCCAGCCACGCCGATGTTCGGGTCGACGATGAGATGGCGGTGCGAAGCGGAGCGCATCCATGCGTCGGTGATCTGGCCCGTTCGCTGACCGCGAGCCACGATCTCGATGTTGGTCTCGGGCGAGTGGGCCAAGTTCTGCGAGCGAACGAGTGCGTTGCTCCAGACCTGGGCATCGCCAGCGAGCGAGTCTTCGAACCGCACGGGGTTCAGTCCTCGGGCCGCTCGCTCGGCGTTGAGCTGGGCGCCGAATTCGCCGATCAGGCCAGCAGCGGCGGGAGCGGGCTCGGATGCACCGGCGGCGTTGGGGAGGGCGAGCGACGAGACCAAGGCCAGAACGAGCGCAAGGCTGCTCAGCAAGACGGATCGTCGTCGGGAGGGGCGAAGAACATCCGACATCGGATTGACATATTGACGACACCGATCGGTCACGTCAAGACAATCGGGCGAAAAACCGCTTCGTAAAGCGTTGGACAGCCAAATTTTGTCGGCTGATCACCACGGAGAGTGGTGAAATGGGCCCATTTGGCGTCGCGATTTCGTCACAATGCGACGAGGAAACGGCTAGCTCGCGGGCGATTGGAATCCGTCGAGGAACTCCGCCATCGCCCATCCCCAGGCAATGACATGTTGCCCGGCGTCCACATCGACATCGGCGAGCACGTCCTCAGCACCGATGTTCTTGAGCGACTCGTGATCGAACACGAGGTGCTCCCCATCGCCAGTGGCAATCATGGAACGGTCATCGAACGCCACTGCACCGAAGCGCTTTGCGAGGCGTCGGCCCCAGGCCCGCTCCTCACCGTTCGCCCGCTCACCCGGCCAGGGTCGCACATCGGTGAGATCGCGCAGCGCTTCGAACGCTCCAACCGACGTCAACCGAGTCGCAACGACAACATCTTCATCGGGAAAGGCCATGAGCGTCTTGTGGAACTGCTCGTGCATCAAACTGGCCAGAACTGCCGAACGGCGTCGGCTGCGGGCGACCGCAGCGACCCCGATCACGAGCGACGGCGTGCCGCCGATGCGCTCGAGCGTGGTGAAGGCGAAGCCCACGAGCTTGCCCTCATCGAAGGCTTGGCTGACGAGCACCCACTTCTCGGCCTGCTTTGACAGCGCACCGACTTCCCAGCCTTCGCCTCTGACACTGAGATCAGCCATCTCGCCGAGCTCGGCATCGCTCAGCGCAGTGCAGTCCTTCGTAAAGACATCGACGGTCATCGAGCCATCCCCCTTGCAGTGGCCTTGCGGCCCGGTTGTGTCTGAACGACCGGCCGCCTGGTGCTTCCACGGTTGCGTCACCGCAGTGACGCCAACGGGGATGCCAATGCCCTTCGATGCGTTTGCTACCCCCTTGTGGCAATCACACCTGGCACGTGCTGTCGACGGCCGAATCGACCTCCAAAGCTTCCCGCTGTTCGGCCACCGGTGCAAACTGAGATGGCGAGAATCTCAGCGCCTAGAGGTAGACGCCGCTTTGAGGCACCTGCTGGGAGCCTTGATTCTGTCCGGCCCCGGGAGGCAAGGCCTGTGCTTGCTTGATTTGCTGCAGCTGGCTCTGCGCTGCCATCTGCTGCGCCGAGAGTGTGGCCTGGATGCCATGAAACAGTCCTTCAAGCCAACCCACGAGCTGCGCCTGAGCAATCCGAAGTTCTGACTCGGATGGCACCTCATCGTCGCCGAACGGCATGGCCAGGCTGTTGAGTTCGTCCTTCAGATCCGTCGACAGCGCTTCGGACAGTTCTGCGACAGACGTGTCGTAGATCTCTCGCAATCGGTTCCGGCCGCCGAGATCGAGATCCGTCGACCGAACCTCCTGCAGCAGGACCTTGATCATCGAACCAATGCGCATCACCTTCGCCGGCTCCGACACCGATCCAGGCGGCATCTCCTCGCGCTCGGCGTCGCCTTGCGCCTCGGCAGAGCGAGTCTGATCTGGCGAGGTGACCTCGTTGGCTTCCAGGATTTCAGGCTCGTCGGGGCTGGTGTCGGCAGGCTGCTCGGTGGTCATGGCCGGTCAGGATAGAGCTCAGTTCGTGGCAAGGAGGAGCGGAACCAGCATCTCTGCCGACGTGAGCGAGCCATGCCTCCCGACGAGCGGGAACGGTCCGCCGTCATCGGGATCATCAAAGCCGATGGGGGCGAATGGCATCAGGGCGACATCACCGAAACGGTCCCGAACTTCGTGACGAATCACCGGCCCGAACCAGCCTTCGTCCGCCATCTGCTCGAACGTCCGGATCCAGGCAACCTGGCCGTGTGCCTCTTCCGCTCTCGCTGCGAGGGTGTCGATGCGATCCTTGTCCGTGTGCAGCCAGCGAAATCTCGCCTCGCCGGAGAAGCTCTCGACAAGCTCCATCACCTCGGGTGCCACGTCCACAAGACCGTCGCGACAGTCGACCTGTCCGTGATCGGCCGTGATCAAGACCTGGGTTCCCGACGGAACGGTGGCGACCACATCAGCGACGAGGCGGTCCGCGAATGCGACCTCGGCGTCAAACGCTCCGCCCAGTCCGTGCTCGTGAGAGACCTTGTCGACTCCGTCGTAGTACGCGTAGACGAATCTCGACCCCTCGCGCACCAGGCGGCCGATCTCATGGACCATGACCGCCGTGGTGCGGTAACCGTGCAGGTCGGCGCCTCGGAGATGGGCTCCGGAGAACCCCGAAGTTCGGAACTCCGCCTTGGAGACCATGTCCACGCGCTCACCGAGGAAGGGTTCGTACGGCTGAAGCGACGACGGGGGCCACACGCGGCGACCGTCAGGACGACTCTTCGTGCCCCAGCGCAGGCAGTTCAGGACCTCTCCGTCGATCGCCATTCGGTAGCCGACGATGCCATGCTCGCCGGGCGTGAGACCCGTGGTGATCGAGGTCAGTGCGGTCGCCGTGGTGGACGGCGCCACGCTGGTGATGGCCGCCCCGGAGCAGTTCGACATCACCGGAGCCAACGCCGCCCGCTCGCGCAGCTGATCCCAGCCGAGCCCGTCGAGGACGAGAAGGACAATGGGTTGGCGAGCATCGACTTCGACCGCTCCCCCATCCACGGTGGGAATCGACGCCCCTCCGAGCCCGAGAACGACGGGAAGGAGGTCGGTGAGACAGCCACTGCCGAACGCAGGCAGCACAGGAGACGGGGGGCCGCCGAATTCGGTGATCACGTCGGGCACGGTAGACGAGTAGTGTCTCGCCCGTGAAGGTCTCGACCCGAGGTGACTACGCCAGTCGCGCACTGCTCTCGCTGGCGTTGCATCGCGACGCCGAGCCTGGCTCGCCGGGTTCCGGCCCGACAACGGTTCGTGACATCGCCGAGCGGACCGGGCTGCCTCAGCCATATCTCGAGCAGATCCTCCTCGCCCTGAAGGGGGCAGGTCTCGTCAAGTCCAAGCGTGGCGTTGGCGGTGGCTATGTCCTGGCCAAAGCGCCGGAAGAGATCACACTGGCGGCCATCATTCGGGCCGTTGACGGGCCGATCGTGCTCGGCGATTTCGGCCAACCGCACACCGACGGCGCCTGCGACCACGAGGGCCAATGTGTGCTGCTCTCGGTGTGGCAGAACGTAGGTGACGAGATGCGCAAGATGCTCGATGGGTTCACCCTTGCCGACGTCTCCAGCATGGCTCGCGGCACCGCCCCCTGGCCCGAATAGGCAAGGTCACCCAGTCCGAGCACCGGCGGACATGACGAGTCCGTGGCATTTGCCGGATTGTCCCCTTCTGCGCCTCGGGCTGTGTCTGCGGTCACACTACGGTACGATCGTGGCTCCGGGATCAACACATCGCCAGACTCCTGCGTTCACGGCGTTGCCGTCCGCGCCCCGGACCGCTCTGGTCCTCGGCGCCGGTGGACGAGCCGGTGTTGCCCACCACGCGGGCGCCCTCTCCGCGCTAACCGAGCACGGCGTCATTGATCTCGACGCCCTGGACTTAGTCGTGGGAACCTCGGCCGGGGCCATCGTCGGAGCCCAACTGCGGTCCGGTCTCGATGCCGCAGACCTCTGGGAGATTGCCGTCGACGACACACCCGGAGCGGAACAGCGCCGGGGCGATGATCTCTTCGAACCGGCCTGGAGCACGATCGCCGAGTTGATGCGCAGAGGTGTTGGATCAAGCCTGCTGCTCGGTCGCAGCTTGGCTCGCCGTTCGCACCCTTCGATCCCCGGCGTGGTCCACTGGGTCTTCCCCAGCGGCCTCATGCGAGTCGCACGCCACATCGATCTCGATGCCCACCTACCGAGCGAATGGCCCGACCAGCCGCTGTGGCTTGCCACCGTCGACGTCCGAAGCGGTCGACGGGTCATGTTGGGTCGAGACCGACTGCCCCGCCCCGATCTCCAACGAGCCGTGATGGCCTCGGCCGCCGTGCCCGGCGTGTACGAGCCGGTGCCGGTGTCCGGCCACACGCTCGTGGACGGCGGAGTTCACTCCACGACGAACGCCGATGCGGTCCTTGAACTCCACGCCGAAAACCCGTTCGACCGTGTGGTCATCGTTGCCCCAATGGGGCTGCGCTCTCCAGCCCCCATGGACCCGTTGCTCCTAACCCTGCGAACGTGGGTCCATCGCTCACTTCGCCGTGAGGTCGCCCAACTCGAAGCTGCAGGCATCCAGGTCGAGGTGTTCGAGCCTGGAGCTGCGATCGCCCGGGCCCACGGCCTGAACACGCTGCGGGCCGGCGTCGCCGAGACCGCGGCCCAGCTGGCCTATACCGACACCGCTGGATTGCTCGACCGCCGGGCCGCCCAGTCGGAGGCACGCGACGCGAAGGCGCCAGCCCGCCAGCGAGCAACCGGCGATGCCGCCGATACCGCGGCAGCCTGACCGGCCTCACCGTGAGCGAACTCGAACCCGTCCACCTTGATCGCATCATTGGGCGACGCAAGATGGTTCGATCCTTCGCCACCGAACCAATTGCTTCGCCAGTTCTGGATGGGATGCTCGACCTGGCTCGGCGCGCTCCTTCGGCCGGAAACAGTCAGGCCGTGTCGTTCCTGACATTGGAGGATGATGCCGTCGCGCTCTACTGGGACACCACGCTTCCTGCTACTCGCCGATCGTCCTTCCGGTGGCAAGGCTTGCTCGACGCTCCGGTTCTCGTGGTCCTCACCACTCGGCCCGGCGCCTATGTGGAGCGCTATGCCGAGCCCGACAAGGCTCGGGCGGGCCTGGGAGACCACGAGGATGGCTGGCCGGTCCCCTTCTGGTGGGTCGACGCCGGGGCCGTGGCCCAGAACCTGTTGTTGCTCACCGTCGAGCGAGGGCTCGGCGCCTGTCTCTTCGGCATCTTCCATCACGAAGCAGCCGTGAAACGTGCCTTTGGTGTGCCCGACGAAGAGCGCCTTGTTTGCACGGTCGCCTTGGGTCATCCCCTGCCGGATGAACCGGGACGATCAGCCGGTCGTACTCGTCCGCCGCTCGAACATGTCAGACATCGGAATCGCTGGCGGCACGACGGGCTGTAAGCACGGCGTCGAGGTCGGCCGGCAACTCAGCATCGAACGACAGCCAGTCGCCCGAGTCTGGGTGCTCGAAGCCGAGCGTGGCTGCGTGGAGGAAGGGTCGATCAAGTTCCTCAGACGCCATTCCGTACCGATCATCGCCAACCACACTGTGCCCGATCGCTTCCAGGTGCACGCGAATCTGATGCGTCCGACCGGTCTCGAGGCGACAATGCACCAAGGTGGCCTCGGGATTCGTGAACCGCTCCACCACTTCGTAGCGGGTCCGAGCTGGCCGACCACCGGCAATCACGGCATGGCGAGTGGCGTCTCGAGGCGAGCGTCCGAGGGGTGCATCGATCAGTCCCTCGGCTGACTCGACGCGCCCATCGACCAACGTGATGTAGCGCCGCAGCACCGTCCGAACCGCGAGCTGGCCGGAGAGATGGGCCAGGGCCGCCTCGGTCCGGGCCACCATCAACAAGCCGGACGTTCCCTTGTCGAGCCGGTGCACGACGCCAGGCCGAGTATCGGGGCCGACGCCGGCGATATCCGGGTAACGATGGAGTAGCCCGTGCACCATCGTGCCTCGATCGACACCGGCACCGGGGTGGACGACCATGCCGGCGGGCTTGTTGATCACAAGCATGTGGTCGTCTTCGTAGACGACCGGCACCTCGACCGAAGGATCGGCGGTCAATGACGTATCGAACCGGTGCACGACGAGGTCGACTCGATCGCCCACGGCGACACGATGGGATGCCTTCGAGATCGTTCGACCGTTGATCTGCACTCGGCCTTCGGTCACTGCATCTGCGGCATCCTTGCGGCTGACATCGGCGATGAGGGCAACCACGCGATCGATTCTCTGTCCGGCCAGGGCGTCGGGGATCTCTTCCCGGATCTCGTCGGTATCGAAGCGCTTTTCGTCAGTCATCGCTGGGAGCCATTCGGTCGAGCCGCCACACCTGAGCGGCCAAAGCGAACGCACCGCCAATCACCGCCATGTCAGCGATGTTGAAGATGGGCCACCATTGGAAATCGATGAAGTCGACGACTTCACCCGAGAGCAACCCGTCCTTGGCCCGGAAGATCCGATCGAGCACGTTGCCCATCGCTCCACCGGCCACGAGGCCATACAACAGCGCAGCGGGACGATCGCTCGTTCGGCTGCCCTGGTAGATCAAGAACGCCGTCATCAGCAGGGCGATCACCCCGAGGACGGGCCCGCCGCTGGTGAAGCTGCTGAAGGACGCGCCGGGATTGCCGACGTAGTGGAATCGAAGCGTCCAGAACACATCGATGCACGCGTCAGGAGCGGAAGAGCACGGGGCATCAGCCAGGTTGGCGACCGCCCAACCTTTTGTCAGCTGGTCCAGAAAGATGACGAGCAGCGCCGCCACCACTGTGGGGATCGGGTGGATCGCAATGCGCTCGGGAGGAGGCGTCGGCGCGTCGAGGTCGTCGGAATCGGGGAGCACGCTGACGAGGGTCGACCCTCGGGTCAGAACATGGCCGTCTGAGCGGCCACAGTCTTTGCCGCCATCGGAAGGGCCTCGAGTCGCTCTTGCGGAATCACTTCACCGCTGATGATGCAGATGCCGTAGGTGCCGGCGTCGAGGCGAGCCAGCGCCGCGTCGATCTCATCGACCTTCTCGCGCGCCTTGGCCGACAGGGCCAGGTCTCGATCGCGCTCGACGGCGAGCGTGTCGCCTTCTCCCGACTCTTCGTCGAACTGGACGTCGCCTGGGTCTCGATCGGCCATCAGCGCGGCGGCCTCCGCCGCAAGGGCCTCGGCGTTGTGCGTGTAGCGCTTCCGTTCATCGTTCAGCGCCTCGCGCTGAGACTTCAGCCACTTCTTGTCCTTGAGCCACTTCGGGATCTCGACCGACTCGGCCTTCACCGTCTTGGAGGACCTCTTGGCCGGCGCCTTCTTCGCTGGCGCGGCCTTTGCTGCTGCTGGCGCCTTCTTCGCTGCGGCCTTCTTGGCCGGCGCCTTCTTCGCTGCTGCCTTGGACGTCTTCTTCTGGGCCACGGAGATGCCACTTTCTGGGCTGGGGAACCGTCGTACACAGCGACTTGGCGGCGCACTCCGGCACGGGGGATCAAGGTTGCGGACGACGCTGCGACCCGGCCCCCTGGGTTCAAGAGTTCGGGCAGTGTACGCGGCGGCCTCTCCCGAGACCACTCACCCACGAGAGAGAGGTGCTCCTCCGATAGCCTCTGACCCCATGTCTGACGCATCACGCCGCCCCTATCCCGAGGTTCCTGCTCGCGCTGATTTTCCAGCGATCGAGCAGCGAATTTTGGATCGTTGGGCCGCTGAGGACACGTTCAAGCGCAGCGTCGACGAGCGCCCAGAGAGCAACGAATTCGTCTTCTACGACGGACCGCCCTTTGCCAATGGCCTCCCCCATCATGGCCACTTGCTGACGGGCTACGTGAAAGACGTCGTCCCTCGCTTCCAGACGATGCGAGGCAAGAAGGTTGATCGCCGCTTCGGCTGGGACTGCCACGGATTGCCAGCAGAGATGGAAGCCGAGAAGCAGCTCGGCGTCTCTGGTCGCGTGGCCATCGAGGAGTTCGGCATCGCGAACTTCAACGATCGCTGCCGTGAATCGGTCATGAAGTACACGGGCGAGTGGGAAGACACCGTCACCCGCCAGGCCCGCTGGGTCGATTTCGACAATGACTACAAGACCATGGACCTCTCCTACATGGAGTCGGTCATGTGGGCATTTTCACAGCTGCACGAGAAGGGTCTGGTCTACGAGGCCTACCGGGTCATGCCGTATTCGTGGGGCGCAGAGACCCCGCTGTCGAATTTTGAGATCCGCCTCGATGACGCGACCCGCCCTCGTCAGGATCCGGCCGTCACCGTGGCCTTCGAGCTTGCTCCCGCTGATGGAGACCCAGGACCGCTGAAGATCTTGGCTTGGACCACCACGCCCTGGACCTTGCCGTCCAACCTCGCCCTCGCCGTCGGCCCCGACATCGACTATGCCATCGTGGCCGCGCCCGACGACAGCGAGTTCGCCGGGTCGTTCTTCGTGCTCGGCGCGGCTGCACAAGCGGGCTACGCAGCCCAGGTCGGCGATGCCGAGCCGGTGGCCACCATCAAGGGCACCGACCTTGTCGGTCGCACCTACGCGCCACTGTTCGAGTACTTCGCCGATCGAGCCGACCCGGCGCACGAGTCCCCCGCCTTCCGTGTGCTCTCTGCCGACTTCGTCGATACCTCCGAGGGCACCGGCATCGTCCACACGGCCCCTGGCTTCGGCGAGGACGACCAGCGAGTCTGCGAGGAGAACAACATCCAGATCGGCCGCGTCGTCCCCGTCAACGACCAGGGCCGTTTCACCGACGATGTGTCGGACTGGGCCGGCATCAACGTCTTCGAAGCAAACCCTCAGATCATCAAGACGCTCAAGGAGCGCGGCCGTGTGGTGCGGCACGACAGCTACGAGCACAACTATCCGCACTGCTGGCGTACCGACACACCGATCATCTACAAGGCGATCAGCAGCTGGTACGTGGAAGTCACGGCGGTGCGAGACCGCCTCATGGAACTCAACAACGAGATCAACTGGGTGCCCGATCACGTTCAGCAAGGACGCTTCGGGCAATGGTTGGCTGGCGCTCGCGACTGGTCGATCAGCCGCAACCGATACTGGGGCTCCCCCATCCCGGTCTGGAAGAGCGACAACCCCGAGTTCCCTCGCATCGATGTTTACGGCAGCCTCGATCAGATCGAGGCCGACTTCGGCGTGCGACCTGACGACCTTCACCGGCCGGTCGTCGACGATCTCGTTCGCCCCAACCCCGACGACCCGTCCGGACAGTCGATGATGCGTCGAGTGCCCGAGGTGCTCGACTGCTGGTTCGAGAGCGGCTCCATGCCCTTCGCTCAGGTGCACTACCCGTTCGAGAACAAGGACTGGTTCGAAGAGCACTTCCCAGCGGACTTCATCGTCGAGTACATCAACCAGACTCGCGGTTGGTTCTACACGCTGCACGTGCTGGCCGGTGCGCTCTTCGACCGTCCTGCATTCCAGAACGTGATCTGCCACGGCATCTTGCTCGCCGACGATGGTGCCAAGCTCTCGAAGAAGCTCCGGAACTACACCGAGCCAACCGAGATCTTCGACAAACAGGGCTCTGACGCACTCCGCTGGTACTTCATGTCCAGCAACATCGTTCGCGGGGGCGATGCCCGCATCAGCGATCAAGCCATCAACGACGTCACACGCCAGGTCATGCTTCCGATCTGGAACGCGTATTCGTTCTTCGTGCTGTACGCAAACGCTGAAGGCCATCAGGCCCGCTTCCGCACCGACTCGGCCAACGTGCTCGATCGCTACATCCTGGCCAAGACTGCAGCACTGGTTGCCACCACGACCGAGCGGATGGAGGCGTACGATCTCGCCGGCGCCACCGACGAGATCCAATCGTTCCTCGATGCCCTCAACAACTGGTACATCCGGCGCAGCCGCGACCGCTTCTGGGGCACGGGTACGACAGCCGCGGATGCCCCCGGCGGGGCGGGCGAAGCGATCGACACGTTGTACACCGTGCTCCACACGTTCACCCGTGTCGCCGCGCCGTTCCTTCCGATGGTCGCCGAGGAGATCTGGGCGGGACTCACACCAGTCGATGCGGAGACCACTTCAGTGCATCTGCAGATGTGGCCCAGCGACGGCGAGATTCCCGCCGATGACGACCTCGTCAATGCCATGGACCGCCTCCGCCAGGCCGCCTCGGCCGCCCTCTCGCTCCGCGAGGAGCGCGGACTCCGCGTTCGCCTCCCGCTTGCGAGTGCCACAGTGGCCGGCGCAGGCGCTGCTTCGGTGATGCCCTTCCAGGATCTTCTCGCCGACGAAATCAACGTCAAGGAGATCCGCGTCGCCGACGACGTCGAGGCCTACGGCTCGTTCCGACTTCAGCCCAACGGCCGCGTGCTGGGACCAAAGCTCGGCAAGGACGTGCAGACCGTCATCAAGGCGGCCAAGAATGGCGATTGGAACTCCAACGCCGATGGCACCGTCACCGTGGCCGGCCACACGCTCCAAGCGGACGAGTTCACGCTGGCCCTCGACCCACTCGAGGGCGTGGCCGCTGCTCCCCTACCGGGCAACGACGCCGTGGTAGCCATCGATATCGACGTGACGCCCGAGCTCGAGGCCGAGGGCGAAGCCCGAGACGCCATCCGCGCCATTCAGCAAATGCGCAAGGACGCCGACCTCGACGTGTCGGATCGCATCGTGCTCCGGCATGCCGAGCTGAGCCCGGCGCTGGCCACGCATCTCGAGTGGATCATGAGCGAGGTGCTCGCCACGTCGAGCGAACTCGACGCCACGCTCGACACGTTCGCCGTTCAGCGAGACTGAGTCACTGCCTCAGAGCGTGAAGGAGAGGACCGTCTATTTGCGGCGGCTGAACCAGCTGCCGCCCTTGTCGCCTTCTTCATCATCTCCGAGGAAGGCGGCCAGGGCGGGATCTTCTTCGTCTTCGTTGGTGACTCGTCGCAACTCGTCGAGGAACGGGTCGCCCGTTGTGCCGTCGGGTGGCGGCGGGTCGGCATCAGGAATGGCGTCGGCCCATGCCGGGCGAGCAACACCAACGGCCTCGCCGGCGGCATCGTCGTCGGCTGCGCCCTCGGAGGTCAGGTCGACGACGCTCGCATCCTCGTCAGCCACGGTCACGGTCTCGTGGGCTTGGGTGGCCTCGAGGTCGACGTCGTCGCCTGCGTTGGCGACTTCGATCGTGTCGGTGTTGGTGATGGGTTCGTTCAGCGCACTTTCGACGGCGGCTTGCACGGCCGCGGTATCGGGTGCGGCGGTATCAGGTGCGACGGTGTCGCCTGCCCCAGTGGCTTCGGGAACGGATTCGCCGGCTTCGCGCTCGGCGGCGGCGTGGAGGTCCAACGGCGGAGCCTCACCAAGTGGGGTGTCGAGCGAAGTGTTCACCGCCTCGTTGAGGCCGGAGGAAAGCAATGCATCAGGATCGACGGCGGCAACGTCCGCCGGAGTCGGCGGCATCGACGTTCGAAGACGCTCCGGATCCTCAACGACACGAGTGAGCTCCGCCAATGCCTCACGAATGGTCTCGCGACGGGCAGCGAGATGGCCTTCGAATTGATCAACGTCGGCCACAAGCACGTCTCGCTGGGAGCGAAGTCCAGCAATCTCTTCCACCAACGCCGCCCGGGTGCCACCGTGCGCATCTGCCAACTCCGCCTCCGCTGCTGACACCTTCGCATCGAGGTCGGCCTTGGCCGACGACACCAGCGCAGCGACGTCGGTTTCTGCCTGGCTCATGAGCGTTGCGCGTTGCGCGAGGATCTCGGATCGGATCCGCTCGGCCTCGGCGTTGGCGTCGCCGACCACCGTGCTGGCTTCTGCCGCAGCAGCATCGCGCAATCGTGCGCTTTCCTCGTTGGCTTCTCGCAGCTTGTTGTCTGCCGCCTGTTGCGCAAGGAGCAGCGTCTTGGAGATCGTCTCGTTGTCGAAACCATCTGCCTGCGCACTCGGTGCGGGGGCCGCGACCTCGGCGATGTCAGCGCCGGGACGCTCCATCAACCGCGCCTCAGCCGACGCGGCACGCGTCTCAGCTTCCTTCAGACGGTCCAACAGCAGGTCGACCTCATCGGCCAATGGAGCGAGGTTCTCGAGAACCCGATCCACCTGATGCTTGTTGTAGCCGCGAAGCTCTTCCTCGAATCGCAGTTCCGGGATCCGCCGGAGCACGCGCAGCTTGTCATTCGATCCAGGCATGACCGGCAAGAGTACCGGAGCAACGCCCGTGGCGGTGGGACAGTCGAGGGTTCGTCGACGGGAACTCGACCGTCAGCGCCGACGGTCACGACGGCTGGCTGGCTCAGCGATCGAAACCGCGCTCTTCGATCCGGCGACGATCTTCCGCCGAGACGTCAACGCCCTTCGGAATCAGTAAGAACACACCGGTTGCCAGCTTCTCCATGGTTCCGCCCAGCGAGTAGCAAACGCCGCTGGCGAAGTCGATCAACCGGCGCGACAGGTCTCGATCCAGGGACTGGAGAATCATGATGACTGGCGTGGCTCGCTTGAACTCGTCGGCGAGAATCTTCGCATCGCCAAACGACTGGGGGGCCAACGACTTGGGCTTCGCGCTTCGCACGGGCATCGGTTGCACTCCGCCGACAGCGGCGCCGAACTCGCTGGCCTTTGCCTCGGCCGGGGCATTCAACGGCCGGACGGTCACCGACCCATCCTCGAAGTCGGGCCCGGGAGAACCGACAGGACGGAGCGGGCGAACCGTACCTACAGCACTGGCCCCACCCGTGGTGTTCTGGCCATACGAAGACGTCGCCTGCGGCTCGGGCCCGGTGGCGGGTACATCAAACGCGCCAGTCGATGCGGCCGGGGCCGCCTCCTGCTCCGGCTCGTCATCTTCGTAGAGGTAGCCGTCGTCGTACTCTTCGTCAGGGCCGAGGCCCAGGTACACCATCACGTTTCGAAACATCGACATCGCACTCTCTCCGTGGACACAAGGATCGCGGGCGATCCGAGGTCGTAGTTTCGCACGTCCGCTGTCCCGCGTCGTGCTTTGTCCTTCACAGCGACCATTTGGCCTCGAAGTTTCGCCCCGTCATCGCCGAACTCCACACCCAGCCTGCCCGGTACACCTGGAGTTCTGCAGAGCAGCATCACCCGGTCGCTCACTACGGGCAGAGCCGAACCGGTCACGGCGCCTGTCCGGCCGCTGGTCGGGCCCCGAACAAGGCGGTACCGACGCGAATCATCGTGGAACCTTCTTGCACGGCCCGTTCCAGATCAGCAGTCATTCCCATCGAGACCTCCGGAAGCTTCCAGTTGTCGGCCAACGATCGAAGCAGGGCAAAACCCGGGGCGGGGTCACTGCCATCGGTCGGGCCGATGGTCATCAACCCTCGCACATCCAGTGCCGAATCATGCGCCGCCTCAAGCAGCACCGGAAGCTTGTCTGGGTTGGCACCAGACTTCTGGGCCTCTTGCGTGGTGTTGACCTGAATGAGGATCGCCGCGCCGGGCGCTCGCTTGGCGATCTCGCTGACCAGCTCGATCCGATCCACTGTTTGCCACAGCGCCACGTATCGGGCGATCTTCTTGACCTTGTTTCGCTGCAAGCCGCCGATCATGTGCCAGCGAGCCTCAGGGCGATCGAGCATCGGTGCCTTCCGCTCGATTTCTTGTCCGTAGTTCTCGCCCAGATCCACCAAGCCGACGTCGATCGCCGCTCGGGCCACTTCGATCCCGTGCGTCTTGGTGACGGCGAGCACCCGCGTCCGCTCGAGCGAGCCTCCAGCATCGGTGATCCGGGCCTGGACCGCTGAGTGTCGCTGGGCGATGACCTCAACCAAGGCGCGATGCGCCTCCTCCGTGCCGAGCTCTGATTCGTCGACACTCATGAGGCGGATGCTTCGATCCAGGCGACGGTGGTTTGGCGACCGCGGTCGCCTCGAGTGCGATGGCTGAAGAAGGCCGGATCACTTGTGCAGGCGAGTGTGGTCGGGTCAGGAGCAGGGCAACCGGAGCGGTCGAGCACGAGCCGCACCATGCCGGGCATGTCCAGCGCACGTTGGCCAGAGACAGTGCGAGACTCGACGGCGGGCCCGAAGGACTCGATCAAGGCATCGAGGTCCTCGTCACCGAACTCATACGCACTCGGGGTAATGCATGGGCCAACGAACGAAGCGATGGGTGCTCCGCAGTTGGCGCTGAGCAGCTCCACACCTCGGCCGATGATCCCGGCCGCAGCCCCGCGCCACCCGGCGTGCAGCACTGAAACTCCGGCTGCGCCGACGAGCACGACGGGCGCACAATCCGCCGTGGTGACCGCAATCGGTGCGTTCGACACGGTGGTCATCGCACCGTCGGCGGTCGCTCCTGCATGCTCACCGGGCTCACCGACGTGTACGACATCACTGCCATGAACCTGTCGGAGCCACGTCCACGGCGCGTCGACAATCGATCGACGACGTCGCTCGAGATCCGCGGGAGCGGGTTCGCCAACGAAGAAATCACCGTCTGCCGCTGCGGTCGCGACGACTCGCACGGTTCTGCCATCGGTGAGCGCGTGCGACCAACGTTGCACGAGCGGCCGATGAGCTACTTGAGGAAAGACGGGACGTCGAACTCGTCGTCCTCGTCGTCGTCGGAAGCAAAGATGTCCACACCGGCGTCGCGTTGCGCCGGACGGGAGTCGTCGGCGGGGTCGTCGCCGAGGAGATCGCTGAGTGGACTGTCGTCTTCGTAGCTTGCACCGCCGCCCTCGTCGCCTCGATCCCAGCGGTCGAAACCGGCGGCGATCACGGTGACGCGGATCTCGTCGGCCATGTTCTCGTCGACCACGGTGCCGAAAATGATGTTGGCGTCCGCGTGGGCGACGTCGTGGATGATCTCCGCTGCTTCGTTGACCTCGAACAAGCCGAGTTCGCTCGAGCCAGCGACGGAGAGAAGGATGCCTCGAGCGCCTTCGATTGATGCTTCGAGGAGCGGGCTGGCAATCGCCGCCCGAGCAGCCGCCAGCGCGCGACCCTCACCGGACGCCTTGCCGATTCCCATGAGGGCGGATCCTGCGTCGTGCATGATCAGTCGCACGTCAGCGAAGTCGGTGTTTATCAGACCCGGTGTAGTGATGAGGTCGGTGATGCCGGCGACACCGGACAGCAGGATCTCGTCCGCCATCCGGAAGGCGCTGACCATCGTGGTCTTTTCGTCGGCGATCGAAAGCAGTCGATCGTTCGGAATGACGATCTGCGTGTCGACCTTGTCCTTCAGGCGCCCGATACCGCTCTCTGCCTGCGAGGCACGACGGCGTCCCTCGAACCCGAACGGGCGGGTGACAACGGCGATCGTGAGCGCACCCTGGCTCTTGGCGATCTCGGCGATCACAGGCGCAGCGCCGGTACCAGTGCCGCCGCCCTCACCGGCGGAAATGAAGACCATGTCGGCTCCATCCAGCGCAGCGGAGATCTCATCGGCGTGATCTTCGGCCGCCTGTTGACCGATCGCTGGGTCACTGCCGGCGCCGAGACCACGGGTGAGGTCTCGACCGATGTGAATCTTCGTCTCGGCGTCGTTCATGAGCAACGCCTGCGCGTCGGTGTTCACGGCGATGAACTCGACGCCTCGAAGGCCGGCATCGATCATTCGGTTGATGGCGTTACAGCCACCACCACCAACGCCCACCACCTTGATGACGGCAACGTAGTTCTGGGTGTTCATGAATGAGTTGTCTTTCTGGGGGCCCATCGGAGGACGGGCGGGAGATTAGGTACAGGTCGAGAGATCGGTCAACGGCGCCGCCGGGCGACCGTCTGCGTGTTGGCGGGTGACGGTCGGTGCCGCAGGCACGCGTACGTCGATCTCCCACAAACAGCGGAGATCTACAGAGGCGAGAATCGTGTCGAGACTAACGAGTTTCTCCCCGAGGCCGCTGTCATTGCCCAAACGGGCTCGCCCACCGGAGCTGAGCTGCAGGAAGATCGTGCGCTCATCGACCACGATCTGGTCGATCTCGGCCAACCGTTCTGGAGTGAGGCGATCGAGCAGTGCCACGATCCCGTGGATCTCGGAGGGGGCGAGTTCACCGGGTACTCCCGATGCCTCGACTCCCGCGATCGGCACGAAGCCGAACGGCCGAGTCGC
Source organism: uncultured Acidimicrobiales bacterium (assembly GCA_937997485.1). GTDB lineage: Bacteria > Actinomycetota > Acidimicrobiia > Acidimicrobiales > SZUA-35 > SZUA-35. The sequence continues at coordinate 63,482 of CALKTH010000022.1, forward strand.
CACCGTGTCCAATTGCCGTCCCGAACGATCGATGATGGCGAATCCTTCGCTCCCTGCGGACTGGCCAGCGGGGACGGCCACGGGGAGCAAGAGGTGCGGGGCTCGTTCGGAGACCGTGACGGTGATGCGTCCCTTCCACGAGCGCTCGACCTCGACGCCGTGAACCCACGGCACTCGACTCACTGCGAACTCGGCCGCCGTGAGGTCGAGCTCGACCAGGGGCATCTCGGGCTCGATGCCGGTGGCGTTGATGATCTCGTTCGTGTCGGCCTGTTCGTTCCCGACGACAACAACCTCGTTCACATCGAGGAATGAACTCTGCAGAAGCGCAAGTGCCCCGACCGAAAGAACAGTGATGGTGGCCAACGCCAGCACGGTGCGAAGCCGCTTTCGGCCTTCACCGCGAGCCACCTCTGTGCGGCGTGCTCGCATACGGGGGTCGACGACGGCCCCGCTCTTTTCTGCTGTTGGCTTCTGCTTCGTCGTCGTGGTCACTCGAGGCCTTCTGGCGCGTGTGTTGGGTCATCGAACCCGATCAGCCGGTTCTCCGGTGTCAGGTCGATCTGGTCAGTTTCGTTGATGGTTCGCTTGATGAGGTGGATCAGTGCGTGAACATCGTCGGCGGAGCCGCCGGGATCGGCCTGAATGAAGTTGGCGTGCTTCGTCGACACCTCGGCCGTACCGATGCGGTGGCCCTTGAGACCGGCGGCCTCGATCAGCCGACCCGCCGAGTCACCAGCGGGATTGGCAAAGACGCTTCCGGCGTTCTGGCCGCCAGGCTGGTGTTCTCGGCGCCATCGCACGATCTGTGAAATCTCGGCCTCCGCGGTCGCGACGTCGCCCGCTTCCAAACGGAGTTCGGCGAAGAGCACCACCTGCTTGGCGCCGATGTTCGACGTGCGATAACCAAGTTCGAGCTGATCGGCGTTGCGCTGCTCCGGTCCCCCGTTCTGCAGGTCGAACAGGCTGACCGAGACGAGAGAGGCGGCCATGTCCGACCCATGCCCGCCGGCGTTCATGCGGACAGCGCCTCCGATCGAGCCGGGCACACCAACGGCCCACTCGAATCCAGTGAGTCCGGCAGCCGCTGTCCGTCGGGCAGCGACGGGAAGCAGCGCCGAGGCACCAAGAATCACCCGTCCACCACCATCGTCAGCGCGTTCAATGCGGATCTCGTCGAACGCTGCTCCAAGGACCACCACGACGCCGTCAAAGCCTCGATCCGCAACGAGCAGGTTGGATCCGCGGCCGACAACAAGTGTGGGCACGGACCGGCCCGCAAGAGCGGCGCGAACGATTTCAAGATCGTCGACGGATTCGACGGCGACGAGAATCGCTGCGTTGCCACCGACGCGGTAGGTACAGAAGCTCGCCAGCGAGACCTCGGACAACACCGAGAGCGCTCCGGCCGCAGCCCGCGCTTCCAGCTCCCGCAGCACCTCGCGGGTTCCGATGGAACGTGGTGTCATGAGAGATCGGGCCGATCCTGGAGCCGGGCCAGGACCACGTCGGGAATCGTCGTCAAGTCGCCGGCACCTAGCGTGAGGCAGAGGTCTCCAGCTCGGAGTTCGGTTCCGAGCATTGTGACCACGTCGTCCAGCGAATCAACCGAGCGGATGTCTGCGTCGGGATGTGCCCGGGCAATGTCATCGGCGATGAGTTGACCGTTGATGCCCGCCCTCGGAGCTTCTCCCGATGCATAGACACCGGTCACGATGACAACATCAGCATCGACGAACGAGTCCGTGAACGTCGACCACAGCTGTTCTGTCCGGCTGTAGCGATGGGGCTGAAAAACAGCGACCAGGCGATCGGGAGCCAACGATCGGCCTGCGGCCAGAGCAGACTCCACCTCGGTTGGGAGGTGGGCGTAGTCATCGACAAGGCGGATACCAGCGTGTTCGCCACGCTCTTCGAAGCGACGCCCCACGCCGCCGAACGCAGTGAGGGCCGCCGCCGCGGCACTCGGATCAGCTCCCAGCTCGGCAGCCATTGCCAACGCAGCCGTCGCGTTGCGAGCGTTGTAGAGCCCAGGCTGGCCGAGACGAATCTCGTAGACACCCACGGGATCGAGGTCAGCCGAGCCTGCTGGGCGGTGTTCGATCGAGAACGTCACGCCGCGCGTCGTTGGCAGGGGCTGCACGATGCGCCAGTGTGCATCGGCATGCAGGCCATAGGTCGTGGCACCGCTGAGACGACCGGCCAGTTCAGCCGCACCCGGATCGTCCAGGCAGAGCAATCTCGGCCCCTTCGCCTGCTCAACGAATTGAACGAAGGCCTGCCGAAGCGGCTCAAACCCGCCATAGAACTCGAGATGGTCTGGCTCGACGTTCGTGACGATCACTCCGTGACTGTCGAGTTCAATGAACGTGCCATCGCTTTCGTCGGCTTCGACGACCAACTGGCGACCGCTGCCGACTGCCGCGCCCCGTCCGAGGTCCTTGAGGTCTCCGCCAACGATGAACGCCGGGTCCATTCCTGCGCCCTGCAATGCGATGGTCAGCATCGCTGATGTGGTGGTCTTGCCGTGCGTGCCGGCGACAGCGATCGTCTGCCAGGTGCTCGTGATCGCCGAGAGGATCTCCGCGCGACGGAGGACGGGGATGCCTGCGTCTCGGGCGGCGATGACCTCGGGATTCGTGTCGGGAATGGCGGTGCTGATCGCCACAACTTCGGCGTCACCGATCTGCTCGGCGAGGTGTCCGACAAAGGTCGAGACGCCGGCATCGGCGAGGCGCAGCAGCGGAGCCGATGCCTTGAGGTCCGAACCGCTCACCGTGTGGCCGGTACCCAGCAAGATCTCGGCGATCGCACTCATTCCACTCCCGCCCAGACCCACGATGTGGATACGGCGCGGCGAATGGAGGTCGACGGTGTTCCCTTCGTTCATCAGAGTGATTCCTTGGCAGTTCCGGATGCGGAGGCGTCATCGAGACCGAGCATCAACTGGGCCACGTCGTCGGCCGCCGCTGGTCGCGCCACGCTTGATGCTGCGTGAGCCATGGTGGCTCGTTCTGCCGCATTGTCGATCAATGGGCTGAGGATGTGGTCCAACTCGGCGCCGTTGAGATCGTGGTCGTTGAGCAGGATTGCCGCCCCGGTCTCGACCAGTTCGCGGCTGTTCGCACGCTGGTGGTCACGGGGGGCCCCAGGCAGCGGGACGAGGATGGCTGGCAGGCCGGCCACAGCCAGTTCGGTCACGGTCGAGGCACCCGACCGGCAGACCGCCAGATCCGCAGCGGCCAGGACGGCAGGCATGCGTGTCTCGTACTCGATCAATCGGTAGTCGAGTGCGGCATCTTCGAACGCGGCGGCATCGTGTTTGTGGTCGGACCAGTCACGGCGGCCGACGACGTGGTGGATCACGACATCCGAACGGTCCCGCCAACGCTCGGCCAAATCACGTACCGAGCGGTTGACCGAGCGGGCACCCAGGGAACCAGACCACACGGCGACTACGACGCGATCCTCGGAGAGTCCCAGCGAGGCCCGAGCCGCAGCGGGATCGGCGGCGGCAACGGCGTCGCGCACGGATCGAAGGATCGGGTTACCGGTCAGGACGCCCTTGGGCAGGTCGGTGTCAGGGAACGGCAGCGCACAGACGTTGGCGAAGCGACCCATGACGCGATTGACCAGACTGGCGCGAGCATTCTGTTCGGTCACCACCAGGGGAACCCGACGAACCACGGCAGCCGCGGAGGTGCCGAACGCGGCGTAGCCACCCAGGCAGAGCACCGCCTCGGGACGGTGCTTGCGAACCAGGCCGAAGGATCGAACCAGGCCGCGGGCCAAATCAGCGATGGCGCCGAGGTTTGCGACGGCGAGCCTGCGCTGGATGCCCCGACCGGGGAGCAGGTCGATGCTGAATCCGGCCGCGGGCACGATCGCACCCTCGTTCCCCCGCTCGCCTCCGACGAAGTGGACGTCCTCAACAGCCACGCCGAGCGAGACAAGCGCTTCGGCAACCGCGATTCCCGGGTTCGTGTGCCCTGCAGTGCCGCCGCCGGTGATGAGAAAACGGGTCACGCCTTCGCTCGCCTCGCAACGTTTGTCAGAATGCCGGCCGCGGCCAGGGTGGTGACAAGGCTCGATCCACCGGCGGAAACGAATGGCAGGGGCTCGCCCGTGATGGGCAGCATGCCGATGGACATCCCGATATTGAGGAACGCCTGGACGAGCAGCCACGACGTGATGCCAGCGGCGAGCAGCATGCCGAACCGATCCGGTGCCTTCATGGCCGTGCGGACACCGAGGTAGCCAAGAAGCAGGAACCCGAAGATGAGGGCCCCGGCACCGAGCAAACCGATCTCTTCCGCAATGATGGCGAAGATGAAGTCGGAGTGGGCGTAGGGAAGGAAGCCCCACTTGGCTCGTCCCGCGCCGAGTCCAACGCCCAGATAGCCGCCGGACGCGATCCCGACCTGACTCTGAATCGTTTGCAATCCAGAACCGAGGGGATCTGCCCACGGATCGAGGAACGAAAGGATTCGTTCCTTCCGATAGCCGGAGGAGAAGGCGAAGAACGTGGCAGCAGCAACGCCGCCACCGGTCCAGAGTGCCAAGTGCGGGAGGCGGCCCCCGGCAACGAACAGCACCAGCAGCGCGGTCGCGGCGATGACGAGCGGCGTGCCGAGCTTGGGCTGGAGCAACAGCAAGCCGGAGAGCAACATCACGACGAACATCACTGGACGAATCGTGAGATCACTGCGATGCATCTGTTTGCCTCGCCGACTCAAGAGCTCAGCGGAGAACAACACCGCCGCCAGTTTGGCGAACTCCCCAGGCTGGACGACGGCGGGGCCGTAGCCGATCCACCGGGCGGAACCGTTCAATCGAATCCCAAGCGGCGTGAGCACAGCGACGAGAAGGGCGATGGTGATCAACAAGAACGGCACCGTGAGCGGTCGGAACCAGCGGTAGTCGACGCGGCTGGCCAGGAAGAAGGCGACACCGCCGATGCTGGCCCACATGATCTGTCGCTGGAACATGGAGTACGGAGACTCGTTGTCGTACAGGCTTGTGACCGAGCTGGCCGAGAGCACCATCACCAGACCAAAGAGCGTGAGGGCAAGCACCGTAATGGTGAGCATCCCTCCCATTCGTTCGCCCGCCTCGGTGACCGCCATGCCCTTGCTCCGGGCGGACGATCGAGCTTGAGTTGCAGCACTCGAAGGCGCCGCGACGCGCGTCGAGGACGGAGCGCGTCGAGTGGTCGTCTTCTTCGTTGCCGGGCGAGCCGAGGCTGGGCGACGCCGTGTACCGACGGGGGGAACGGTGGTGGTCATGAACGAAACCTCTCGAGAACGAGCGCAGTGAAGTCCTCACCTCGGGCGACGTAGTTCGGGTACCAATCGAACGACGTGCACGCGGGAGAAAGCAGAACGGTGTCGCCCGGACGGGCGAAGTCATCGGCAAGGGCGATGGCGGTCGCCATGTCTGAGGCGGTGGCCACATCGACGCCGGTCGGGCCGAAGGCCTCTGCCACCTCGTGAGCGGCGTCGCCCGTGGCGACGACAGCGTGGACCGGCGGTGCGGCCTCGGAGAGCTGGGCGAGCGAGAGACCCTTGTTCCGTCCTCCAGCAATCAGGACGACGGATGCGAAACCGCCGACCGCAGCGAGCGTCGCCTGGGGAACTGTGGCCTTGGAGTCGTTGAACCACTCAACGCCACCCCAGGCACCGACCCGCTCCACCCGGTGGGGCAGGCCCGAGAACTCCCGAAGGGTCGCTCGAATCGCCTCTAGCGATGCACCGGCGGCCAAGGCCGTGGCCGCAACGCACGCCGCATTGGAGCGGTCGTGCGGCTGGGCGCGCTGAAGTTCGGACACCGCGAGCAGCGGACCGTCCGGGCCGACCAGATGATCACCTTCCCAGTGCCAGTCACCGGTCGACAGACCGAAGGTGACAGCTCCGGCCGGCGCATGGCGCATGACAGTCGGGTCTTCAAGGTTGGCCACCGCAGTGTCGCCGTCCCCGAGGTGATGCCAGATCGATGCCTTCGCCTCTTCGTATTCGGCAAGGGTGGCGTGCGCGTCGAGATGATCGGGAGCGAAGTTCATCCACGTCGCGACCGTGGGGGCAAAGCGGTGCGAGTGGGCGAGCCGAAAGGAAGAGGCTTCGACGACGAAGGTGCAGATGCTCTCGTCTTCGATCGCGGCAACGAGCGGGGTCGGTGTGTTCCCCACCGCAAGGGCCGGGCGGGCAGATCGACTGAGCGCGTCCGTGACCAACGTGGTGACGGTGGTCTTCCCGTTCGTACCGGTGATGGCGACGACAGGCCGGTCGTCCCACAGGGCCGCCAGATCGAATTCACTACGGACCGGGACGGCCGAGGCCGCGGCGGCGGCAAAGGCCGGGTGGTGGTCCGGAAGACCAGGGCTGGGCAGCAGCACGGTGGCCGAAGCCAGCGCGGCACTGAGTTCATCGTGATCGGGAGCGGCCAGCAACTCACAACCCAGTCGATCCGCCGCCGCACGAGCGTGCTCAGAGGGCGCGTCGTCGATGATGAGCGGCCGGCACGATCGGGCGACGAGTGCCTCGGCCACCGCTCGACCGGTGATGCCGAATCCCACGATGCAGGGCCGGTCGAGCCAGTCCGGGAGTTGCGGCTCGTGCGCGCTCCGCGTTCTCACGAGAGCCCCGAAGCTCGGACCCAGTCCGTGTAGAAGAGTCCCAGACCCAAGGCCGTCAAGCCGCCGGCGATGAGCCAGAAGCGGATGATCACTTTCGTCTCGCGCCAGCCGAGCAGCTCGAAGTGGTGGTGGATGGGCGCCATGCGGAAGAGGCGCTTGCCTTTTGTGAGCTTGAAGTAGCCAACCTGGAGCATGACCGAGGTGGTCTCCGCCACGTAGATGCCGCCGATGATCGGAAGGAGCATGTGCGTGTTCGTGGTCAGCGCCAGAGCGGCCAACCCGCTGCCGATCGCCAGCGATCCGGTGTCGCCCATGAAGATCTCGGCCGGTGCCGCGTTGAACCAGAGGAAACCAGCGCACGCTCCGAGCATGGCGATCGCGACGACCGCAAGATCAAGAGCGTGCGTCACCTGGTACACGTCCGGCTGATCCGAGATGCTCTGACGGAAGATCCAGAAGCCGATGATGGCGTAAGCGCCGAACGAGAAGATTCCGGAGCCAGCGGCGAGACCGTCGAGACCATCGGTGAGGTTCACTGCGTTCGATGTTGCGTACAGCAGCACGACCGCCCACAACACCCAACCGACGGGGCCGAAGTCGATGTCGAGCACACCGGGCCGGGCGAACGACAGCTCCGTGCTCACGTTGGTCCAATTCAGCGTGCCGACGGAGAACAGCACCGCCATGGTCAGCAGACCCAGCGTCTTGAACTTTGCGTTCAGACCAAGGTTGCGCTCTCGGCTGACCTTGATCCAGTCGTCGAGGAACCCAACGAGGCCGGCGGCGCAGATCGCTCCCATGACGAGCAAGCCGCTGCGGGTAAACGTGCCACCGGAGAGAAGGTCGGACAGCACGTATCCGAGCAATGCACCACCGACAATGCCCACGCCGCCCATAGTCGGGGTGCCAGCCTTGGTCATATGACCCTGCGGCCCATCTTCACGAATCGGCTGACCGATCTTCTGACGCGTGAGGACATCGATCAGGATCTTCGTGACGAGTGCGCTGCCGGCGAACGCAAGCGCTGCAGCGATGAGGAGGCGAATCATGCGGTCGACTCCTCTCCGAGGATGGCTTCCACAGCCACGACACGATCGTCAAAGGGGAGCTTCTCCCCCATCACTTCCTGGTAGTCCTCGTGTCCCTTACCGGCGATGAGCACGACGTCGCCGGGTTGCGCTCGGCGGATGGCCACATCGATGGCTTCGCGGCGATCCATCACGGTGGACACGGATTGGGGTGATGCAGTTTCTGGCACGCCGAGGAGCATCGCATCGATGATCGCTTGAGGGTCTTCGGTCCGAGGATTGTCCGAAGTGAAAACGACGTGGTCGGCGCCTGCAATCGCAGCGGCGGCCATCATCGGACGTTTGTCGGCATCGCGATCTCCGCCGCACCCGATCACCACATGGATCTCCCGCCCTTCCGCAACCTGACGGGCCGAGTTGAGCACAGCGGTCAACGCCTCGGGCTTGTGTGCGTAGTCGACGATCACGTGGAACGGCTGCCCCACGTTCACGAATTCGAACCGACCCCGGGGGGCGTCCGCAGCACAAAGCGCGTCGGCGATATCAACCGGCGCATGCCCAAGGTATTCAGCGACGGTGGCGGCAGCCAAGGCGTTGGACACGTTGTGTTCTCCGGCAAGGCGGAGCACGACATCGTGACCACGCCACGTGAAACGGCTCTCCGGACCGGCCACGATCAACGACGTCACGTCGTCGAGACCGAAGGTCAGGAGCTCAGGTGCGTCGTCGGTGTTCTGGAGCCGCTCGATCAGTATCTGACCGGCTTCGTCGTCCCGGTTGATGATGGCGACAGGAGTGAAGTTCTTTTCGAAGAGCAACGCCTTGGCGTCGAGGTACTCATCCATCGTGTGATGGAAGTCCAGGTGATCGTGACCGAGGTTCATGAAGACTGCGGCTCGAAAGGCCGTGCCGTCGACGCGATGCAGCGAGAGTGCATGCGAGGAAACCTCCATGGCCAGTGCGGCAACGTTCTCGGCAACGTGGCCCGCCAGCGCCGCCTGCAGTTCAGGGCCCTCGGGGGTGGTGCGGGCACCGGAGAGCGTCCCCATGGTTCGGGCTCGCACACCGAGCCGGGTCAGCACGTGCCCGAGAAGGTGGACAACGGAAGTCTTCCCGTTCGTGCCCGTGATGCCGACGACATCGAGAGAACGGCTCGGGTCCCCGTGGACCAGCGCCGCGACCGGGCCCATGGCCCGGCGGACATCAGACACCAGAATCTGGGTTACCTCATTGGAGATCGCTCCATCGAGCGGACGTTCGACAAGCAGCGCCGCAGCGCCGTCGGCAACGGCACCCTCGGCGAACGAATGACCGTCGAAACGATCTCCGGGTACACAACAGAACAGCGATCCGGGGGTCACGTGTCGCGAGTCATGCGTGACCGAGGAGACGACGGCTGGTGTCGCACGAACCCCTTCGACGGCCAGAACCTCGGCGCTCACGTTGATGGCATGGAGGCGTTCGATCACCTCGTTGATCGTGACCTCGCTCATCCGGTCGCTGCACTTTCCGGTGCGGCCGCCTCGGTTGTGTCGGCAGGCGCCTCGGCGACCAACTCCTCGACGGGAGCGTCAGCCACTGGCTCCTCTGGAGCGACGGGCGGGACGACAGCGTCGCCTGCAGGGGCCTCGACCGGAGCATTCGGATCGAAGGGCGCGGGAGCGGGGATGGCACGAACGAGCTCGCCGCTGGGAATGCGATCCAAGTCGGTCGGCGGCACCGCAAGGATGCGAAGTGCGTATTCGGCGATCTCCGCGAACAGCGGTGCGGCGACCTGACCCGCGCTGGTTCCGACCGAAGGCTCGTCGAAGCTGACCACCACCGTCAGCTCGGGAGCATCGGCCGGGAGGAAGCCAGCGAAGCTCATCGTGTAGCGGCGGTTGCCGTCGCCGCCGTAGCCAACCTCGCCCCACTGATTTTCGAAGACCTTCCATGCCGTGCCGGTTTTCCCCGCAACTCGGTAGCCATCGACCGTCGCGAGCGTTCCGGTGCCGCGATCGACGACACCGACCAACATGTCGGTCAGCTCGTCTGCGGTCTCGGCCGAGATCACACGGCGCGATGTCTGTGGGTCGAGGTCGTACTCGGCTCCGTCGGGACCGATGGCGGCTCGCACAAGACGAGGTGAGACGTAGACACCACCGTTGGCGATCGCGTTGTAGGCCGATGCGATCTGGACGGCGTTGGCGGTCACGCCCTGGCCGATGGAGATCGAGCCGAGGTCAGAACCGTTCCACTCCGTGTCGTCGCGGACCCAGCCCCGGGCCTCGTGGTTGAAGTCGATACCGGTGTACTGACCGAAGCCGAAGGCGGCGTAGTAGTCGCTCAGTGTCTCAGGCCCGATTCGCTTGGCCGTCTGGATGGTGCCGACGTTCAGTGAATCGACCAAGACATCGCTGAGCGGGTAGGTGGCTCCGATGTGACCGGGGTGCTCGAAGAACTCGACATCGCCGACCCGGATCCGATCAGGCACTTCGATGCCGGTGTTTTGGTCGTAGCCGAGCTCCTCGACGGCAGCGGCAACGGCGATGACCTTCATTACCGATCCGGGTTCAAAGGAGTCTTGGAGCGGTGCGTTGGTTCGCGGCACGAAGCAGCTGCCGTTCTGACGTTCGCGCACGGTGGCCATGGCCAGCACATCACCGGTCCGAGGATCGGCGACAACGGCCTGAGCGCCAGCGGCGTCCATGGTCTCGCAATGCTCGATGAGCGCTTGCTCGACAACGAACTGAATCCGATGGTCGATGGTCAGCACGATGTCATAGCCCTTGACCGCAGGCTCCACCTCGTAGAGCCCACCAGCGATGCTGCCGAGCGCGCCGCGTTCGGTCGTCACTCGTCCGGGCGAGCCTTGCATGAGGTCGTTGAACTGTTCTTCGAAACCGAAGCTGCCCTGCTGATACGGATCGACGTCTCCGACGATCGGTCGGGCGAGGCTTCCCGCCGGATACACCCGATCCTCCTCCGAGCGCAGCACGATGCCGTACAACGTCTCGGCGTGATCGGGGTTGGCCAGCAATTCCGCGATGGCAGCGATCCGCTCATCGTCCGACGTGCGCATGAGGAACTCGTACCGGTCATTCTCGGTGTCCGGTGTGAGCCCGGCAGCGATGACCGACGCTTCCTCTTCAATCAACGGCGAGAGCAAGGCGGCTGCCGCTTGGGGGTCGGCGATGCGGATCGGCTCGGCGATGAGCTCCTTCCCCGGCGTGGAGGCAGCGAGGACAAAGCCGTTGCGGTCAAGGAGCGAGCCGCGGAAGCCAGCCAGGTTACGCGTTCGAATTCGCTGACTCTCCCCCAGCTCGACGTAGCGCTCAGCGCGCAGCGTCTGGAGGTCGACCAACGACGCGACGAGGCCGGCAGCAATGAGAACGAACGCACCGAGCACCAACAGAATGCGAGGGCGAGCGTCTGGAGCATTCGTTGTTCGCGGCGCGGACCGAGGTCGAGAACGGTTGGATGCCGGTCGAGGGCTCGACGAGTTGGCCCGACGATCGGTTCCAGCCGCAGACGCTCGACGGCGATCGCCCGCTGGTTGACGACGTTCGCCCGAAGGACGGCGGCGTTCATCGGTGCGCCGACGTCCCGCGTTCGAGCGGGTCGCATTCGCCGCGGTCTTGGTCGAGGCTGCGCGCTTGGCCGACGGCGACTTCTTTGCGCTGACCTTGGCCCCACTCTTTGGCCCGGACTTGGCCCCACCTCTTGCCCCACTGCGCGAAGCAGACGAACCTCGGGCTGAGGTTCGTCCGGTCGTGGATCGGCTTGAACGAGTGGTCGGAGGTCGGCGCCGGTCGGTCATTCGCCCGCTCCCTGCGCCGCTGCGGCATCAAGATCGCGGACGGCAATCAGGAACTGAGGGTCAACGGCTCGAACCATTCCCATTTCGAGGGCTCGGGCGACGATGGACTCGGGTGTCGAGTTGATGGCGACGTCCCGCTCGAGACGATGCTGCTCCGCTTCAGCCTCAGCGATCTCGGAGCGAAGATCATCAAGGTGCTGCTGCCCTTTGACCAGTTGGCCGTAGAGGATCGCCACACCAAAGAGCGTGGCAGCGAGCATCAAGAAAGAGAACATGAATGCCATGCGGCGCCGAGCCGAACGACGAAGCGCAGAGGCGTCGACAACACGGAGCTTCGGCGGTGACGCCTTGCGTTCGTTCTTGGCTTTTTTCGGCGAGGCTTTCGCGTTCACCGCTTTGGCGGTGGCCGTCTTGGCGGTCATGCGGCCACTCCTGTTGATGCGTTGCGAGTGAGGCCGCGCAAACGGGCGCTGCGAGCTCGGGGATTGGTCTCTTGTTCAGCGTCAGTCGGGCGCTGAGCAAGCGGCCGCAGGGCGGTGAAGTCGGTTTCGGCAGGAGTGATGGGCAGGCCGACTGGGGCATCCGACGTGGAACGGTCTCGGAAGACTCGCTTCACAATCCGGTCTTCGCCAGAGTGATACGTCAGCACCAGGCCGAGTCCGCCAGGGGCCAAGCGGTCGATCGCTGCTTCGAGTGCAGGGGTGAGCATGTCCAGTTCGTCGTTGACTTCGATACGAAGGGCCTGGAACGTGCGCTTGGCGGGGTGACCTCCCGTCCGCCGAGCCGCTGCCGGGATGGCGTCGACCACCACCGAGGCCAGCTCGGTGGTGGTCTCGAAAGGTCGCTTGTCCACGATGGCCGAGGCGATACGCCCGGCGAACCGCTCATCTGCGTTGTGCTTGAGCGCCGAGGCAATCTCGCCGTGGCTTGCGCTGTTCACAAAGTCCGCTGCTGTGCGAGGGGCGTCGGGGTCCATCCGCATATCGAGCGGACCGTCGTGGCGAAAGCTGAATCCTCGATCGGCACGGTCGAGCTGGGGCGAGGAAACGCCAAGGTCGAAGAGAAAACCAGCGATGGTCTCCACCGCTCGTTCGTCGAGTACCTCGTCGAGTTGGTCGAAACGGGCTCGGGCGGTCGAAGCTCGAGAGCCGAAGACTTGAAGACGAGCACCCGCAGCGGAGAGGGCGTCCGGGTCGCGATCGATCCCGATGACCGACAGCTGTGGGCAGGCCTCGAGGACGGCCACACTGTGGCCGGCGCCGCCGAGGGTGCAATCGAGCAACACACCTTCGGGAGCTCCGGCGAAGAGCGCCACAATCTCGTGGAGCATCACAGGCTGGTGGGAGAAGGACGCAGATGCAGCGTGACTGGACGCTGCGGCTGTGGAGTCGTTCGACGCCTGCCCTGACTGTGCGTTGGGTCGCGTCGATTCGGCCATGACGTCGGCCGGCGAGATCGGTGTTCGAACCGGTCATTGGTAGCCCCCCGGGTAATGAGCGTGCGGCAGGGTTTCTCTCCTGACTCGCACTAGAGGGGTAACGGGCGGAGTTGTGGGGCAGAAGTACCTCTCTCCATTGCCCGGAAGGCAACCAATGATCCATTCGATTGTGTGATGCTCGCCGTGCTCCTTTGCGTTCGGTTTCTTGTGTGTCGCCCGGCTAGAAGCCGATTCGACGGATGGTCTCTTCGAAGTCGAGATCATCGTCGTCTTGCTGGTCAGCCTCGAACCGTTCAGCGGGCCAGATCTCCACTCGATCCAACCTTCCGGAAACCACCACTCGAGAGTCGAACCCCATCGCTTCCAGGTGTTCCTTGGGGAGTGAGATCCGTCCGGCTGCGTCGAGCTTGACGTCCTTCACTCCGGCCAGAAGCCGTCGGAAGTGTTTGGAGCTGAGATTCCCGGCGTCGAGTTCCGCTTTCCACCGTTCAGCCATGGCCCGGAAGCCGTCTTCGTCCCACATACCCAGGCAGCCGTCGAGCGGGGTGACATACCCCCGCTCAGCAACCGATGCTCGGAAGGGTGCTGGCAGCACGACTCGACCTTTGCCGTCGAGTGAATGTTCGTACTGGCCAACAAACACCGAGCCCCCGGTGTGGAACGCACCTGGCGTTCCATTGCTTGATTGATCTGTCTTGCACTTGCTGTGAGGTGGATGACTCACTCGCTTGTTGCCGAGTGGGCCGTTCCCCCTACGACCCACACTCTATGACACTTCCCCCCACCTGGCAATCATTTCGTGACATTCCGCGGTCGAACTCTCGCTCCGCGTGAGAACACCTGTTCGGGGCGCCGTCAGTCACGCCGCTCTGACCTCGGGAAACACTCCGGGCGCGAGACCGACCACGGGGTGGGGCGAAGTGGAAGAAAATGTCGGCTCGATGGGAGAACGGGGTGGGGGGCGGCCTCGTACGCTGGCCATCGATGGCCGTTCCCGATCGAGAATCCCCGCTCCAGCAGTGGCGGTTCGAGCAATCAGTGGGCGACGCCGGACCGTTTCACGACCGGCCCCTCCCGTCCCCACTTCGCCCCACCGCGTGGTTGCACCGAGTGGAGCGCCCCGCACTTGTGCTCGGATCGACCCAGTCCGAGGAACTCCTCCGGATCGATCACGCTCGATCGCTTGGCATCGAGGTGTGTCGGCGACGGAGTGGCGGTGGCCTTGTCTTCATCGAACCGGCATCGTCTCGCTGGATCGATCTCCTTGTACCCACGGACCATGAACGGTGGGAGACAGACGTCAACCGGGCGTTCGGCTGGGTCGGACGCCTGTTCGCTGAGGCCATCCAGCCGCTGGTGACGGAGCAGGTTGCCGTTCACGAGGGAGCACTGGAAGACCGTGAGCATGGCCGCGTGATTTGCTTCGCCGGGCGCGGGCCGGGCGAGGTCTTCGTCGGCGATCGCAAGGTCGTGGGCATTTCGCAACGTCGAACTCGAGAAGGCGCCCGTTTCCAGGCGCTGGTCGTGACCAAGTGGCAGCCCGACCAACTCCTCGAACTGCTTCAGCCGAATGTCATGCCTCACGGCCTCGACCTCCACGACCTCCACGTCGGTGTATCGCTCGACCTCGACCGCGTCGTCGAGAACGTGCTGAGCGCCCTGCACCGTCCCTGACGAAACGGCTCGGCCGCCCGACGAAACGGCTCGGCCCCCTTGGCCGCAGCCGACTACGGTGACGCGGCATGGGCCGGGCCCTTGTTCTCAATGCAACGTTCGAACCGATCGGTGTGGTCGGAGCGCGTCGGGCGGTCGTTCTGGCGCTCGACGGCAAAGTCGATGTGCTGGCCGAGACCGGTGAGTCCCTCGGGAGCGAGCGAATGCGCATCGCGATTCCGTCGGTGATTCGACTTCGATACTACGTCAAGGTGCCGTACCGGCGATCCGCTCCACTCTCTCGTCGAGCCGTCTATGCCCGAGACCATTTCCGGTGCCAGTACTGCCACAAACCGGCCGAGAGCATCGATCACATCATCCCGAAGTCCCGCGGCGGCGCACACGAGTGGGAAAACGTGGTGGCGTGCTGCCGGCGGTGCAACACCCTCAAGAGCGATCGACTGCTTTCGGAGTGCTCGCTTCGGCTGAAGTCCACGCCGCGAGCGCCGGAAGAACTGGTGTGGGTTCGCCTCGCCGCCGGCAACAACAACGAGGTACCGGAGGAGTGGCAGCCCTACCTCTCCCCCATGGCTGCATGACCAACGTCATTGCCACGAGCTAGCGGTTTCCAAAAAGTTGACCGGCCGGTCTAGTCTTGCCCGCATGCAGCCGACCTACACATCCGAAGCTGACACCTACCGTGAGAAGATCCAGGCCTTCCTGGCCGAGCATCTCCCGGCGAACTGGAAAGGCATCGGCGCTCTCGACACCGAGGCGGCCTACCAATTCACCGAAGAGTGGCGTCAGATCCTCGGCGACAACCGCCTCCTCGCCGCTACCTGGCCGATGGAGTACGGCGGCGCCGGACTCACCGCAATGGAGTCCGTCATCCTCGCCGAGGAGTTCCAGAAGGCCGGCGTTCCAACCGGTGGCCCGAACGATCCGTTCGGCATCCAGATGGTCGGCAACACGATCATGCAGTGGGGCACCGACGAGCAGAAGGCCTACTTCCTTCCTCGCATCATCAGCGGCGAAGATCGCTGGTGCCAGGGCTACTCCGAGCCAAACGCCGGATCGGACCTCGGCAATCTCGGCTGCAAGGCCGAACTCGATGGCGACGAGTGGGTCATCAACGGCCAAAAGATCTGGACCTCGGCGGGTCACCTTGCCGACTGGATCTTCGTCCTCACCCGAACCGACGCCGAGGCGGCCAAGCACCGGGGCATCACCTTCCTGCTCGTCCCGATGGATCAGCCAGGCGTGGAAGTCCGCCCCATCAAGATGATCAGCGGTGAGGCCGAATTCAACGAAGTGTTCTTCTCCGATGCGAAGGCACCGAAGGAAAACGTCATCGGCGAAGTCAACGGCGGCTGGGCGGTGGCCATGACACTGCTCGGCTACGAGCGAGGCGAAGCCGCAGCCACCACACCGGTTGCCTTCAAGGGTGAGATCGATCGCCTGATGGCGTTGGCCAAGGAGCGAGGCAAGTCCGACGATCCGGCCATTCGTCAGCGTCTGGCTTGGTGCTACAGCCAGGTCGAAGTCATGCGCTTCCTCGGCATGCGCACCCTCACTAAGTTCCTGGCCGGCGAGCACCCCGGACCCGACGCCTCGATCTTCAAGGTCTTCTGGAGCGAGTACCACCACAAGTCGACCGAGCTCGCCCTCGACATCCTCGGCGCTGACGCGATGCACTTCGACGGCAAGCTCCCAGCAAGCGCCTTCGGCACCGATGCCGCTGGTGCACCGAATGACTCGGGTAGCTGGCTTGGCACGTTCTTGAACGCTCGGGCCGGAACGATCTACGCAGGCACCAGCCAGGTCCAGAAGAACATCATCGGTGAGATGGTGCTCGGGCTCCCGAAGGAGCCGAAGTCGGATCGTGGCCCGTGGAAGGACATCCCGAAGTGATGGCCCAGCGTTGACCTCAACGTTGATCCCTCGGTCAGCTGTTCTTGCCGTCGCGAGGCGACCGCACTTGTGGGCCACGGCCGTGCGAGCGCTCGTTTCCTTGGCCCCAACCGGTTGGTGGCGCTCTGCCCCGTTCCTGCCGCTCCCGGCACAAGGGTGGATGCGCTTCCGGCTGGAGGCGGCCTATGGCGGAGACGGCACAGGTCCAATGCGGCCTGAGGAGCTCATCACCTGGTTGGAGTGGAAGCGCTCGAACTGAGCCCGCCCCCAACCGCACCCCCTCCGTCTCAGATGCTCTGCACCTCATCGGTGCAGAGCATATGGCTTTTGGCTGAGGCGTGGGCGAAGCGGTTCAAGCGTCAGACGGCAGGATCGGATGCCCCATCAGCCGGCGGCCAACCGCTGCCGCTCCGATGAGCGGGCCCTCGTCTCCGCATCCAGCGGGCACGATGCGGGCTTCCCGTGAGTGGTCGAGCGTGCAGACATCACGCAGCTCATCCTGAGCCGCGGAGAAGAACGTCTCGCCGAAGCCGAGCGCAACTGACCCCGCAACCAGGACCAACTCGAGGTCCAGCAAGTTGCAGACCGAGCCCACAGCCCTGCCGAGGAGACGCCCGCTGCGAATCATCTCTCTTCGGTCCGCCTCCGCCGCTGGTGCACCCGTCCGAGCAGCGATGCCCGTGCCGCTGATCTCGGCTTCGAGCACACCGGCCGCATGCCCGGGGAGTTTGAAGCCACCCGGCCTCACCACCACGTGACCAACATGCCCTGCATTGCCGGCTCGACCGTGAAGCAAACGACCGTCGAGAACGATCCCACCTCCCACGCCGGTCGACACGACCATCGCCATGTAGTTGGCAATCCCGACCGCCCCGCCCACCCATCCCTCGGCCAGCGCCAGAGCTTTCGCGTCGTTCTCAACTCGGACCGGCAGACCGGTCAGCTGGCGGAGCCGCTGTGCCAACGGGAACGAGCGCCACGCTCCAATGTTCAACGGAGACACGAACTCACCATCAATTGTCATCGGTCCACCGCATCCCACACCGCAACTCTCGAAGCGATCGAACGGGGCAAAGGTCTGGATCAGGTCTTGGAGGGCAGCGAAGATCGGATCGTCAGCGAAGGCTCCACTCTCGCCCGAGGCGGCAGGTCTCGCCAGCGGGTCGTTCGGGCTCGAGACCGCCTGCCGCTCGAGCAGCTCACCCATCTCGTTCACGATCCCAACGGCGAGCTTCGTACCGCCGATGTCAACGGCCAGGGTGAGCGACATGAGCGGCACCCTAGGCGCGAGGCCGAAGGAGGCATGCCGAGCGGTTAGGGTTCGTTGCCGAACTGCCACTCCGCATCTCTTCCGGCCATCACCTCAGAAGGACTCTCTCGGTGACCAACGCGCACTCCACAGATCACGACTCGAGCCTCGCCAGCGCCGCACCGAATGGTGCCGGCTCGGTGGGCGGGCCGGCCGCTCTGCCATTTGACGAGGCTCGAGCAAAACAGTTCAGCGCTGCGTTCGCCGCCATCGCCGACTCGATCGAGACGGTGGTGCGAGGTAAGCGAGGCGAGATCGAACTCGCCCTGCTGTGCCTGCTTTCCGGTGGTCACCTGCTGATCGAGGACGTGCCGGGCGTCGGCAAGACAACGCTGGCCAAGGCCCTCGCTGGGGCCATCGGCGCAAACCTCGGTCGTGTGCAGTTCACACCTGACCTGCTCCCCGCTGACGTCACCGGTGTGAGCGTGTGGAACCGGAGCGATGCCTCCTTCGAGTTCCGCCCCGGTCCGATCTTCACCGGTCTGGTGTTGGCTGATGAGATCAACCGAGCCTCGCCAAAGACACAGTCGTCGCTCCTCGAGGCGATGGCCGAAGGTCAAGTCACCGTCGATGGCATCACCCATCCGCTCCCTGAGCCCTTCATGGTCCTGGCAACGCAGAACCCGATCGAGCAGGAAGGCACCTACCCGCTGCCGGAAAGCCAGCTCGATCGGTTCCTCATGCGAATCTCAATGGGTTACCCCGACCGCGCTGACGAGATGGGAATCCTCGAGACCCACCAGACCGACGGCGTCGTCAATCGCATGCGGGCGATCGCCACGGTGAAGGACGTCGTGGCCATGACGGCGATGGTCAATGAGGTGCACATCGATCCCGCGCTCCGGGGCTACCTCATCGATCTGGCCGAGGGAACTCGGCGCCATCCCGGTGTTGCACTGGGCATGTCGCCTCGTGCGACCCTCAGCCTGCAGCGGGTCAGCCGCGCTCGAGCCGCCGCGGCGGGCCGAACCTTCGTCACCGACGACGACATCAAGGCCATGTCGGTCACGGTGCTGTCGCACCGCCTGATTCTGACCCCGGATGCCTCGCTGAAGGGCATCACGGCCGAGCAGGTCCTGGGCGACGTACTGCGCGCCGTACCTGTCCCCTAGCATCGCCCTCGATGCGTTCGGGCTTTTCATGCGACTAACCAAAGCGGGAATCGGCCTCACGATCGTTGGCGTTGCCTGCTTCGTGATCGGACGGCTGTTCGGAACACTCGAGATGTTCCTGCTGGGAGCCATGTGCCTCAGCGCGCTGCTGTTCGCAGTTCTCTACACCAGCACCGCCGGACTGGATCTTGCCGTCAGCCGAACCGCTTCTCCGCTTCGCCTTCGGGCTGGTGCACCAGCCCGCATCGACCTGGGTCTGCGGAACGAAGGAAAACGCAGCACACCGGTGCTCGAGGTCAGCGATCAGGTCCAGGGAACGAGCGCTGCGGTCCTGATGCTGGCGCCGATCAAGGGGCAGTCCGACGCTCAGATCGCCTATCGACTTCCCACTCGTCGGCGCGGCCGGCTCGTCGTTGGCCCGCTCGACCTGACCCTTGGTGATCCCCTCGGCCTCACCCGTAGCCGGGTCCGAGCGTCCCAAGATGTGACGCTGACGGTGCACGCCGAGTTGATCGAACTCCCCACACTCCACGCGACAGCGGGCCACGATCCCACGGCTGAGCAGCAGCGCAAGCGAGCGCTGGCCAGCGGCGGTGATGAGTTCTTCGCTCTCAGGCCCTACGTCGTCGGCGACGAACTCCGCCGAGTCGATTGGCGAGCCACCGCCCGCACTGACGACCTCGTGGTCCGCCAAGAGGAGCGCCCCCGCACCGGGCGCGTCACGGTGCTCCTCGATCGCCGATCTGACGTCTACGACGAAGAGGGTTTCGAGCGAGCCGTTTCCGCTGCTCTGAGCGTGCTCTTCGCCGCCTGGAAGAGCGACGACTCGCTGCGTTTCGTCACCTCTGGCACCTCGACATTCGCCGACATTCGCAGCAGAGCCGAGCTCGATGCGATCGATGAGCAGCTGGCCACGATCAACCGTTCCGACCGTGCTTCGCTCCTCACGGCGATCGACGAGCTGAGCCGCGTCGGTCACGGAGGCACGCTCGTGATCGTGACCGGCACCACCACCAGCGATCTGGCCGCCGGTATCGAACGTTCTCGTCGCTCCTTCGGCACGGTGCACGCCGTGTTGTGCATGCCAACCGAGCATCCGCCTGCCGGAGCCATCCCCCACGACGGCACCGTCGACTTTGCTGAACACTGGGCCAAGGCCACGATCGACACCACCAAGCTCAGGACAGGAGGCTGATCGCCATGTCAGAGACGCACACTTCGGCCGTCGCCAACGGCGAGCCCTCCGTCGGCCGAGAAGTCGCCGCTGCATTGCTGGTTCCTGCTGCCGCCTTCGGCTTCGCGCGAGTGTTCGAGCAGACGTCAGCTGTTGTCCCGATCCTCGGCGCAGCATTGCTTTCCACCGCCTTGGCCGTGGCTATGCGCCGCCTTCGCGTGCCACTTCCGCTGGCGATTCTCGGCTCGCTGATTGGCTTGGCGTTGGTCATGGTGAATCGCTACGCCCCAGGCACCAGCCGACTCGGCGTCGTACCCACGGGCGAGTCGTTGGATCAACTGCAACTTCTGCTTGACGACGGCGTGGAGCAATTCCGAAAGCTTCGAGCGCCCGTCCCCGATCTCCCGCCGTTCATCGCCGCCTCGATGGGCGCAGCGTGGATCATGGCGTTCCTCACCGACTGGGGCGCGCTCCGTCTTCGTCTGGCGTTCGAACCCGTGTTGCCCGCGTCGCTGCTCTTCATCTTTTCGGCCGTCCTCGGAGCCGGAAACAGCCGGCTCTCCTCCACCCTGGTGTTCGCTGCTGCGGTTCTCCTTTGGGCAGTGGCCCAAAGGGTCGAAAGTCTGACCTCCGGTTCGGCCTGGCTCACCGCAGATCGCCAGCGGGGCCCCGTGGGGGTTGCCCAAAGTGCAGCCGCCATCGGTCTCGTGGCGGTTTTGCTCGGAGCGTTTCTCGGCCCTCGCATCCCCGGGGCAGGCGAAGAAGAGCTCTACTACTGGCGTACGCGGACGGATCCGACCCGCACCGTGGTCTCGCCGTTCGTTGAAATCGGCTCCCGCCTGGTTGAGCAAAAGGACATTGACCTGTTCAAGGTCACCAGCGAGCGCCGTTCGTATTGGCGCTTGTCCGGCCTGGATGAGTACGACGCCGAACGAGCCTCGTGGATTACCTCTGGCCGCTTCGAGACCGAGACCGACTCCCTGCCCGGCCTTCGCACGTCGGCGGGCAGCACCGTTGCTGTTCAACAGCAGATCGAGATCCAAGGACTGGGTGGCATTTTCCTTCCCGCGGCCTTTGCTCCTTCAAGAATCGTGGAATCGAACGACGAGGTCGCGTGGAATGCCGAGTCCGGCGCTCTCGCCGTCAAGGACGACGGCAACGATTCGGAGAACGACGGTGCGGCATACGTGATCGAGAGCGTGTTGCCACTGCACACGCCGGCTGAGCTCAATGCCATCGACGAGGTCGTGCCGCCCGAGATCGCCGAGCGCTACCTCAACCTGCCGGTCGATCTCACGCCGGTCGTGGCCGAAGAGGCCATCGCGATCACTCAAGCCGCCGGAGCCACCACTCGCTACGAGCAAGCGTTGGCGTTGCAGGAGCACTTCCGGGCGTTTGACTACAGCCTCAACCTCAGCCGCCGAACCGACGATCCGATCGAGCAGTTCCTCGAGGAGCGGGTGGGCTTTTGCCAGCAGTTCTCCGGAACGTTCGCTCTGATGGCCCGTTCACTCGGCATTCCGGCTCGAGTCGCCGTTGGCTTCACGTGGGGTGACCCGGTGGATGGTGAGCCCAATACGTACCAGGTCACGGGTCGCCACACGCATGCTTGGCCCGAGGTGTGGTTCGACGATTTGGGCTGGGTGGCGTTCGAGCCAACGCCTACCCGCGGTGCTCCTGATGCGGCGTACACCGGTGTTGCCGCCGCTCAGGACTCGCTTTCCGAAGGCGATCTGACGAACCCGACCACCTCGACCACCTCACCAGACCTGGGGAGCAGCACCACCGAGTTCGATCCCGCTGCTGCCCTCGGAGATGAGTTCACGCTCGATCCCGGTGCCGACCTCGGTGGCGGACTGACGGATCAGGGTGGCCTCTCAGTGCCGTTCCGGTTCGTCCTCCCGGCACTGCTGCTGGCGGCCTACCTGTTCGGTGTTCCAGCGCTTCACAATCTGCGACGAGCCAACCGATTGCGCCGGGCCGATAGCGCCGCCGGTGTCATCAATGCCCGCTGGCGCAACATCGGCGATGATCTCGAGCGAGCCTTTGGTCTCGAGCGAGACCCATCCGAGACAAGGCACGAGTTCGCCCGCCGCGCCCAGCGGAATCGCTGGGTGCCCGATGAGCCAATCGCCTCTCTGGCCAGCGCGGTCACCACCGCCCGCTACGCCGGATCCGGTGTCAACGCCAGCCTTGCCTCTGAAGCCGAGCTTGCGGCCCAGGAAATCGATCGCGCCATTCGCAGGCGAGAGGGCACGCGAGGCCGGTGGCTCTCGCTCATCGATCCCCGCCGGATCGTGCGGAACCTGATCCGTCGCCTACGGTCGGGCCCATCGCTTGCCTAACACTGGCACCTGAGCCCGGCACGGGATGCCGGCGAGAGGAAAGGGTGCCGCTAGGCGTCGGGCGTTGTGTCTGCGTCGGGCTCGCCGGAACGACGCAGGTTCGGATTCGCCGCTCGGAAGGCCGTTGAGACCGACTGCAGGCTCGCTCGGCCCATGACTCGAACGTTGCGCTCGAAACCGAGAGCGCAGACGAGCATGACGAGGAAGCCGACGAAGCTCACCAAGAAGTGAACGGTGAGTCCTGCGACCATCAGCGCCAATCCACCAATGAATCCAGCGACCAACCATTTGAGGGAACCAATGGCATGGCGATAGACCGTGGTCTCGCTGACTTCGCGAGCCAACTGGGGGTCGGACTCGTGAAGATGTCGCTCGATCTCGTCGAGGATGTTCTGCTCATTCTCCGACAACGGCATGAGTGCGTTCTTCAACCCCTGTTCGAGTGCGTTTCCCAACGCACGAGATCCGACACGGTCTTCCTATTCTCGCGCACTCGCGCCCATACGACAACGCGAGGCACCAAGATCACCCAGCACGCCGGTCGCGTGGATCAGTGTCGGGGTCCCCGGGTTCGGTCGACACATCAGGTTCGGCGCCGTCTTGGGAGCCCTCGCCTCGGCTTCGCCCGATCTCGTTCGGCCCCCATTGCGTGTCTCCGGGAATCTTCCGATCCAATCCGGAGGTCTTCTTGGGTCCTCGTTCCCCCGATCGGTCCGCCGAGAGCAGCGTGGCTGGGCCGATGGCCAAATCGCCGAACTTCTTGCGTATCGCGTCGACCGCTGCGTCCGTGGCGGCAAGTTCATCAAGATCGCGGGTCGGGGCGGCGCGGGGCGGCGCCTCGCTGGCTGGGCCGGACGAAACAGACCCCGTCGTTGGGCTCGCCAGTACCTCATCTAGACGGAGCTGATCCGCGACCTGGTCCGTGAGCCCGGACACGCCGATGCCCAGCAAACGGACGCCGTCACGGGTGTCGACGGAGTCGAGCAATACGGTTCCGTGGTCCAGGATCAGCTGGCTGGCATCGGTCGGTCGGTCGATCGTGACCGAACGCGACACTGTCTGAAACGTGCCGAAACGGACCTTGATCGAGATCGTTCGTCCCCGGAGGCCGTTGGCCCTCAGACGGGAGGCAACGGCATCGGACATGCGGACGAGCTGTCGGTGAAGGTCCTCGGGCTTGGTGAGGTCGTGCGAGAAGGTTTCCTCGTGGCTGATGGACTTCGTGGCCCGGTGCGGTTCGACGGGCCGATCATCGACCCCGTTTGCCACGGCATGAAGATGGCGTCCCGTCGCGTCTCCCACGGCGCTGATCAACACTTCGAGGGGAAGGTCAGCCAGCTCGCCCACCGTTTCGATTCCGAAACGAGAAAGTCGCTCGCCAGTCTTGGGACCGACACCCCACATTGCTCGCACCGGGAGCGGGCGGAGAAAGTCTTGCTCGGCCCCGGGTTCAATGATGACCACTCCGCGGCCCGCCTCGATCCGTTGACCGACGACGCGAGGTTTGGCTTCCTCAGTGGCCAGCTTGGCCACGAGCTTGGTTGTGGCGCCTCCGACCGAGAGGTGCAGCCGTTGGTCTTCCCACACTCGCCGACGGATCTCCCGGCCGATCTCGTAGGGCGAACCGAACAACCGCATTGCTCCTTCCACATCAAGGAAGGCTTCGTCGAGAGACAACGGTTCGACCGTCGGCGTGATCGAACGAAAAACGTCCATCACCTTGGTACTCACCTCGGCATAGAGACCGTGGTTCCCGGGAAGGAAGATGGCATGGGGGCACAACTGACGGGCTCTGGAACTCGGCATGGCCGAACGGATCCCGTAGATACGGGCGTCGTAGCTTGCGGCGGCCACGACGCCCCGATCACCCGAACCACCGACCACGACCGGCTTGCCAAGCAGGCTGGGGTCGTCCCGCATCTCGACCGATACGTAGAACGCGTTCATGTCGCAGTGCAGGATGGATGCCGTTTCCCGCATGCTGTGCCTCAGGCGGTGCGATGAACGCGCCGGTCGGCTCCTCGACCGTCGATACGAAACTCGAACAGTTGGTCTGGCTCGGACTCACCAGCGAGGTGCGCAAGCAGCGGCTCCCGAACAAAGGGGGCCGCTGACGCGAGACGATGCTGCATTGCATCGACGTCACAGAACACTGCCGACAGCACGATGCCGTCCGGGTCATCGATGACGATCTCGCCTGTCCATGACAGGGCGACGTGCGCCTCGACTTGGAGGAAGAATCCGATCTCGGGTGCGGTGACCTCGACCCGATACGCCGGACCCGACCAGGTCGCGACCGAGAGTCCGGTCTCCTCGCGTACTTCGCGAGTCAGCGCTCCGACGAAACTCTCGCCAGCGTCGACGACTCCACCGGGCGTGCTCCAGTCCACATCGCCGTTGCGCCGCTCGTTCTCCACCAACAGCAGCGGAGCGTCGGTGGTGGGCCCTGTCGACTGGGCTTCGGGGCCGAAGACGATGCCGCCGGCAACGCGCCAGTGCCTGAGACCATCGGCGGTTGTCTCCACGTCGTTTCCATCGGTGGTCCCCATGAGCGTCCAGCTTGCCAGATCCGGGGCTCCGGCACGCAGTGATCAACGCGACTGACGGTCGTGCCGTACTCCACGATCCACCGACCGATCGACTCGGCGTTCGGTCGCGGCAGACAGCTATCCTCGACCCTCGATGAACGATGATGCCGAACCCTCCCAGGCCCTCAGCCCGCTCGAGGACGGATCCGCCTCATCACCCATGCCCTTCGAGGGCCTGGCTGCTCCCGAACCCATCGATGCCACACCGCCCGAACCGGCTCGATGGTTGGCCTTCGCCGGCATCCTGCTCGGCGGACTGCTCGGGGGCCTGATTGGCTACGGGGTCGGCGATCTCCTCGGTCGATCCAGCGTGTGGGCCGCCACCGGAGGACTCATCGGTGGGGTGTTCGGCGCCGTTGGCGTGGGAATCATCGCGTCGCTCACCTTGCGAGCGATGAACGAATGGAACGCCGTGCAGCACCCTGAGGCGCAGTGAGAGCAAGCACAGCGATCGACGACTCGACCCTCGACGAACTGCTCGCTCTCGCGACTCGGCTCGCGATGGAGGCCGGCGAACTCGCTCAGCAGATGCGGTCCAACGTCGACCTCACAGGCGACACGAAGTCTTCGGCCACTGACATCGTCACCGCGGCTGACAAAGCAGCCGAGCACCTCGTGCTCAACGGACTGGAGAGGGCTCGACCCGCCGATGCCGTGCTCGGGGAAGAGGGGTCCGACACCGCAGGCACCAGCGGCGTGCGTTGGCTGATCGATCCCATCGACGGCACGACGAACTACGTGTACGACATTCCGGCCTGGAGCGTTTCCATCGCGGCCGAGTACGTCGCCCCCGGTTCCAACGCTGCGCCCGAAACCCTGATCGGGGTTGTCTACGACCCCGTGGCCAACGACCGCTTCTGGGCGGTCCGAGATCGAGGCGCACATCGCAACGAAGTCTCCATCCACTGCAATCCCAAAACCGAGATGGCCACGGCGCTCGTCGGCACCGGCTTCGGCTACACACCCGAGCGCCGGCGCGGACAAGCCGAGGTGCTGCTGGAGCTGCTCCCCCAGGTGCGCGACATCCGCCGATTCGGCTCCGCTGCGCTGGATCTCTGTTTCGTGGCCGAGGGCAGGCTGGACGCCTACTTCGAACGCGGATTGAACCCGTGGGATCTTGCTGCAGGCACATTGATCGCCCAGGAGGCAGGGTGCAGCGTGGGGAATCTGCGGGGCGGCAGCCCCAGCGATGTCTTCACCTTGGCCGCTCATCCCCCGCTGTTTGAGCTTCTTCGAGCTGAACTCGTTGCACTCGACGCCGACAACCGGGCCTGACCGCGTCGGTGTTCTTTTGCGAGATGCCTGACAAAGGGCGGCCAGATCAGGCACCATGTGCGGCGTGGGAACTCGCATCCTGACAGTTGAAGACGATGAACGGATCCGCCAGGCGGTGAAACTGGCCCTCGAAGACGAGGGTTGGGACGTCGATGAAGCAGACACCGGAGAGGTCGCGCTCGACCGCTTCCGTGAAAACACCTCCGATGTCGTCCTCATCGACATCATGCTTCCCGGTATGGACGGCTTCGAGGTCTGCCGCAGCATTCGGCGCTCGAGCGACGTGCCGATCATCATGGTGACGGCCCGGGACGACACGCACGACGTCGTTGCTGGCCTCGAGGCAGGCGCAGACGACTACCTGACCAAGCCGTTCGCTCCAAAAGAGCTCTCGGCCCGCATTCGTGCGCTGCTTCGCCGAAGTCGGAATCCAGAGGGCGCGTCGATGGAACGCATTCTCGTAGGAGATCTGGAAATCAGCCCTGACGAAGGCCTCGTCCTCAAGGGCGGCGAAGAACTGCACCTGACAAAGACCGAGTTCAAGCTGCTGGTCGAACTCGCCTCACAGCCAGGCAAGGTGTTCAGCCGCGAAGTGCTCCTCGAACGAGTCTGGGGCTACGACTACTTCGGCGACGGACGCCTTGTCGACGTCCACGTTCGCCGGCTGCGGACCAAGGTCGAGCCCGACCCGGCCAGCCCGCGCTACGTCGTGACCTCCCGCGGTCTCGGCTACAAGCTCCAGCCCTGATCGGACCGTTCCCCACGGTGCGGGAGCTTCCACATCTCGGCCTTCGGGCTCGTATCACGCTGATCTACACCCTTGGCGCGCTCCTGATTGCCTCCACCGTTGCCTACTCCGGCTTCGCCCTCGTCCGCCGCGAGTTACTGGCGGACACCGAGGCCAGCGCCGAGGCACAAATGTGGCGCAACGCGGCGTCGATTCGTCGCAGTCTCGGCAACCAGTCCGACGAGGCGATCGAGCTTGCCTTGATCCCACTCGAGGACCGGCCGGAGACCGACGAATCCACGCTTGACATCCAATCGCTCCTGAATGAGCTGCTCAAGCCGAACAACGCACTCGAACTGCTCGTCTTGCGGGACCAGGCACGCTCGTCGAGCGCCCTCCAGATTCGCAACATCCCAGATGAGCTCGAAGAACTGGTCCTCAGCGGCGAAGGCGGCAAGATCCGGTTCCGCCAGAGCGGCCAGCCTCGCTACGCCAGCGGCGTCTTCATCGCTCAGCTGGATGCGCAGTATTACGAGGTGGTCAATCTCCAACCACTCCAAGAAACGCTCGATCGTCTTCGCAACATCTTGATCGGTGTGGCCATCGTGGCCAGCGGCGCTGGTGCCGCGCTCGGCTACTCGTCGTCCCGGCGCGCCCTCCAGCCGGTTGCCGAGGTCAGCTCAGCAGCGCAGGCCATCGCCGCGGGTGATTTCGGCACTCGACTCGACAACACCGTCGACCCCGACCTCGCGCCGCTCACGTCCTCGTTCAACGAAATGGTCGGTGCGTTGGAAGCGCGCATCGAGCGAGACGAGCGGTTCGCCTCCGACGTGTCGCACGAGCTGCGGTCGCCGTTGATGACGCTCGCGGCGTCGATCGGTGTGCTCGAGCACCGCCGAGACGAACTCTCCACACCAGCGCAGCAGGCGGTGGATCTTCTGGGCAAGGACCTTCGCCGATTCACCCGACTGGTGGAGGACCTCCTCGAAATCTCACGTATGGACGCCGGGGCGGTTGAGGCCGACCTGTCTCCGGTGTTCCTCGCTGAGTTCCTTCGCTTCGCCGTACAGCAGACCGATGCTCCCGACGTCCCCGTTCGCTTCCTTCCCGAAGACGAAGAGCTCGTGATCTTGGCCGACAAGCGACGGATGGCGCAGGTCATCAAGAACCTCGTGAGCAATGCGACAAAGTACGGCGGCGGGGCAACGTCGGTGAGCTTCCTCCGCAACTCGATCGACACGGTGCACATCTACGTCGACGACAACGGCCCGGGCATCGCCCCCGAGGATCGGGCTCGCGTCTTTGAACGGTTCGCCCGAGCAGGCGCCGACGCCGGACGACGAGACATCGCCAAGGGCGTGGGCCTCGGTCTGTCGCTGGTCAGCGAACACCTGCGGCTGCAGGGGGGCAAGATTTGGGTGACCGATCGAGAGAACGGACGGCCCGGTGCCCGCTTCGTCATCGAGATGAGCCTGTTCGACCCGGAGGAGCTCGACGAGGAGTTCGCCGAATGAGCCGTCAGGCACGCCGCGTGGCCAGTGTCCTCGCCTCCCTCGCCCTTCTCACCGGGTCCTGTGGGATCGGAGCCGACGAGGAAGCGCGGACGGTCGACGAAGTCCCCTTCGACCTTCTCGGGACGACGACTTCGACGACGACCACCACGATCGTGCAAGCGCCGGAGGAGTTCGTCACGTTCTTTCTGTACTGGCACACGGCATCGGACAATCGTCTGATTCGATTCGAGCGGGAGCTGTCCGAGCCACCAAGCATTCAAGACTGGCTCGATGGCCTCGTGGCCGGTCCAGGACCGGAAGACCTGGAACGGGTGCCCGATGCCCAAGCACTCATCGACGCGACCTTGGAGCCTCGTTTCGATGGCGGGCCCGATGACGACGGGGTGCATCGCATCACGATTAGCCGCCCCGCCGAAGGAGTCCTCGCTGCGGACCAAGCAGCAGAACTCGTCTGCACGGTTCTGCAATTCGGCTTCGTCGAGCGCGTGGCGTTCCAGGATCCCGAGGGCGAGGCGGTCGAGTTCTCCGACCTGAACGCGGAAGCCGTCGAGAACGGGGCAACGGGCGAGGGATTCAACAACTGCGAACCCCAGCCCGTCTCCGAAGAACAGAGTCCCGGCGATGATGGCGTCGTCGAGGAGCAGGAATCTGGCGCAACCTCCACCACGACGACCACCGGGGGTTGACTCGCCTGCGACCGCTCTGTTGATGCGGCCTCAGTCGAGAACGGTGAGGCTCGCGCCTGGCCCGGGGCGAGCTCGTGTCCACCACGTATCGACATCGAGGTTCGTTCCGGGTTCAGCCAACGCAACGAGCGACCCACCAAACCCGCCGCCGACCATACGAGCGCCGAAGACGCCCGGCGTGTTGTTCACCTGCTGCTGAATGGCATCAACGATCGGTGTCGACACCTCATAGTCCTCGGCCAGGCTTCGGTGACCCTCGTTGAGGATGGCTCCGCACTGCTCCGGATCGTCGGCGGCGAAGGCGTCGATCATCTGCATCACGCGAGCGTTCTCGGTGACGATGTGACGAGCCCGCTTTTGGAGCATCGGGTCCGCAAGCGTGGCGACATCGTCGAGGGTGACATCGAGCAGCGGTCCAAGCAGCGACTGGATCTGCTTCGCCGAATCACTCCGCGCGTTGTATTCGGAGTCGGCCAACATTCGAGGCTGACCCGAGTGGAAGACCAGCACATCCATCGAGTCGGGGATCTTCACCGGACGAATATCGAGGGTGCCGCAGTTGATGAGCGTTGCATGTCCCTCGATCGAGGCGATCGACGCGAGCTGATCCATGAGACCGTTGCGAAGTCCCGTTGCATCGAGTTCGACCTCGTGAACATCGCGAGCAATCTGCTTGCGCCGATCCAGCGTGTCTTCGTCCAGCGCACCGAACGCGAGCATGGCGGAGACCAGTAGGGCAGCGCTGGAAGAGAGACCCGTCCCGCCCTTGGGAAGTGAACTCGTAATCGTGCCGCTGAACCCTTCGGCGAGATGAAGGAAGCGGGCCGCAGCGGTCAGGTAGCCGGCCCATTCTGGAAGCGAGTCGTCGTCGGCACCGATCGGAAGGGTTCGGGTGAACGACTCGTCGAACTGCACCGAGCGGAGAGTCAGACGGTCTCCGCCAATCTCCCCCTCGATGGTGATGCCCATATCGAGCGCCATCGGAAGGACGAGTCCGCCGGTGTAGTCGGTGTGTTCACCGATGAGATTGACTCGGCCGGGGGCGAAACTTCGGATCTGCACGAGGTGCCTCCTCAGGCGAAGAACTGCTGGGCCACGTCCCAGAGTTGTGGATTCACGTACTTCAGTTCCTTGACGGCGTCAGCGAGATCGACGCGAACCACCCGGTTCGCCTGCAGTGCCACCATTTGTCCCCATGCCTCGTCGTGCACCGCATCGATTGCGGCGACGCCGAACCAGGTAGACAGCACGCGATCGTACGCGGTGGGGCTGCCACCGCGCTGGACGTGTCCGAGGATCGTGACCCGCGTCTCGAAGCCGGTCCGTCGTTCGATCTCCGAGCGCACGAGGTTGCCGATGCCACCGAGGCGAATGTGGCCGTACTCGTCGAACTCGTCCGGTCGAATCTCCAACGTGCCCTCTTTGGGCTTGGCACCCTCGGCCACCACCACGATCGACGCGTAGCGCCCCTTCTGGTGGCGGCGGGCGAGTGTCTCGCACACCTCGGCGATATCGAACGGCTCTTCCGGGATCAGCGTCATCGTGGCACCGCCGGCGATGCCGGCCCAGGTGGCGATGTGGCCCACGTGCCGACCCATGACCTCGACGACCATCACGCGGTTGTGACTCTCGGCCGTGGTGTGCAGCCGGTCAATCGCTTCAGTTGCGATATGCACGGCGGTATCAAAACCGAAGGTGCGCTCGGTCAACCCGATGTCGTTGTCA
Source organism: uncultured Acidimicrobiales bacterium (assembly GCA_937997485.1). Taxonomy (GTDB): domain Bacteria; phylum Actinomycetota; class Acidimicrobiia; order Acidimicrobiales; family SZUA-35; genus SZUA-35. The sequence continues at coordinate 94,397 of CALKTH010000022.1, forward strand.
ATCGTCTTCGGCACACCGACGATCGGCAGACCGAGACGGAAGAGCTCGCGAGAACACGAAAGTGTGCCCTCACCACCGATCGCGATGATCGCGTCGACCTCGTGCTCGGCCATCGTCGCTCGCACCCGATCGACGCCGTCGTCGTACATGAACGGCTGAATCCGGCTCGTGCCCAGGATGGTGCCGCCTCGAGGCAATGTGCCGCGAAGTTGTTCAACGCTGAGCAGCTCGAAATCACCGTCCATCACGCCCCGCCAACCGTCGTGGAAGCCGAGGAGTTCGTCCCCGAACGTCTGCTCGCCCTTTCGGACGATGCCTCGAATGACGGCGTTGAGGCCGGGACAGTCGCCCCCGCCGGTCAGGATGCCAACTCGCATCGGGAACTCGATCTCCTGTGTCAGGACGACTTCGTCGTTGGAGTCGTGAAGTTGAGTGAATCCGCTTCGGACTCGAACCCGCAAGCCTAGGGACTCCGACGTGCAGCGCCATCCCACACTTGCTCTACAGTCAGCACCTCACTCGAAGGCCAAGGGGGTCACATGTCGCTCGTCATCGCACTGGATGCCGGAACCACGGGGGTTCGGGCGCTCGCCGTCCGTCAGGACTCCACCATCGCCGGGCTTGCGTACCGAGAATTCACTCAACACTTCCCGCAGCCGGGTTGGGTCGAGCATGACGCCAACGAGATCTGGGAACAGATGAAGGTGGTGATCGCCGAGTTGATGGCCACCATCGATGAGCCCATCGCTGCGATCGGCATCACCGATCAGCGCGAGACGGTGGTGGCGTGGGATCGCCGCACCGGCGAGCCTCGGCACCGAGCGATCGTGTGGCAAGACCGCCGAACAGCGGCGACGTGTGAGGCAATGGTCGAGGCGGGTCACCTCCCGATGGTCCGTGAGCGCACCGGTCTCGGTCTCGATCCCTATTTCTCAGGGACCAAGTTCGCGTGGATGCTGACCGAGGGTGGTGTTGAGGTAGACGAGCACCTGGCGCTCGGCACGATCGACTCCTGGCTCATCTGGAAGCTCACGAACGGCGACGCCCATGTCACTGAGCCATCGAACGCCTGTCGAACGCTGCTGTTCGACATTCGTGAGATGGCGTGGTCACCAGAGCTCTGCGATCTTCTCGGCGTGCCGATCGAGGCACTTCCCGAGGTGCGTCCCAGCAGTGGCCGGTTCGGTCTCACCGCAGACACCACCGCATTCGGTGCTGGTCTACCAATCAGCGGCGTGGCCGGCGATCAGCAGGCCGCCTTGTTCGGGCAGGCCTGCTTCGAGCCTGGCATGACCAAGAACACCTACGGCACGGGCAGTTTCCTGCTGATGAACGTGGGCAACGTGTGCCCCGAACCCGTGGAGGGTCTGCTCACGACCGTCGGTTGGACGCTGGGTGAGAACGAGGCACCCACCTACGCCTACGAGGGATCGATCTTCATCACCGGCGCAGCCATTCAGTGGCTTCGTGATGGCCTCGGCATCATCAAGGAAGCGGCAGAAATCGGGCCGCTGGCGGCGAGCGTGGACGACACCGGCGACGTGTTCCTTGTGCCGGCCTTTGCCGGCCTGGGGAGCCCGTGGTGGGACCCGTACGCCCGCGGCACGATCACCGGCATCACGAGGGGGACGGGACGAGCCGAAATCGCCCGAGCCACGGTCGAGTCGATGGCGTATCAAGTTCGCGGGGTCGTCGATGCGATGTCAGATGGGGCCGGACTCAACCTCTCTGAACTCCGAGTCGATGGCGGCGCTTCGGTCATGGATCTCTTGCTGCAGCTGCAGGCCGACCAGCTCGGCGTTCCGGTCACTCGGCCCGTCATGCAGGAGACGACAGCGCTCGGGGCGGCATATCTGGCCGGCCTCGCAGAAGGCGTCTGGAACTCCCTCGACGACATCACGGCGGCGTGGGCCGTCGACGTTTCTGTCGAGCCCACTCCCGATCGAACCGAGGCTGACCGCCTGTACGCACGCTGGAGCGAGGCCGTGCAGCGTTCGCTCGGGTGGGCTCGCCCCGAGGCGTAGGAGTCATCGCCGTCCTTCTTGACTGTTCGGTCAAGTTTTCTCTACCGTGACCGGCCATGTCATCGGCCGCCGCTCCTCGCTCCACTTCTGAGGGCGACGCGCCACGCCGACTGACCGCCCGCGGCCGAGACCGGAAGAAGGCACTGCTCGACTTCGCCACCGCTCGATTCGCCGAGAACGGCTTCCACCCCACCTCTGTCTCCGACATCGTGGACGGCGTCGGCGTCGGCAAGGGTGTCTTCTACTGGTACTTCCCGTCGAAGGACGAACTACTCCTGGAGATCCTGCGGGAAGCCCTGCATGACCTCCGGAAGACGCAGAAGGAAGCCATCCGCGATGCAGAGGACCCCCTCCAGCGCCTCGAACGCGGCATACGAGCCTCACTCGAATGGTCCGCCACCCACCCCGAGGTCCTGCGGCTCACGATGTTCTGCTGGACCGAAGAGACGTTCGCCAAGGAGCTCCGGAAGGGCCGGCGGATCAACATCGCCGACACCGCCACCCACGTCCAGGCCGGCATTGACGCTGGCATGATCGCCCCGGGCGACGCCACCATGCTGGCCACGGCGATTCGGGGCGTGACTGATGAGCTGGCCCGCTCGTACGCCGTCGGCCAACGCTCACTCGACGACGAAGTCCTCAACCTCGCCGTCCGCATGTGCCTTCACGGCATCGTCGGCTGACGCTCGCCTCGGGAACCCCGCCTTCCCGACGCCACGACGAGACGGCTCAGACGACGTCTCGGCGAGGATTGGCGATGATGGCGGCCCCCGTTGCAAAGAGAGCGAGGCCGAGCAACGCAAGCGGTTGCGTTGTCGAGCCGGTGACCGGAAGGCGCGGGCCGAGCACGATGTCGGTTCCGGTGAAGACCTCTGCGGTGTCGCTCGTCGGGTCGCTGCCGTCGATGGGTGTCGAGATGGTGACCTGGTTCGTCCAGGTGCCGTTACCTGGGACAGATGTCGTCAGCTCGAAGCGGTCGACACGACCGTTGGCAAACGGCAGCGGATGTTCGCAGATGAACGCTTGACCAACTTCCTGGCACTCCCAGCCGTCGGGAACAGCGGCGTCGACGAGCGTCATGCCGTCAGGCATCGTGTCGGTCAGCACGAGCGGGCCCGGAGCCGCGTCCGGCCCAAGGTTTGACAGCACGATCGTCCACGTGACGCCGTCCGGCTCGACGACACCTGACTTGTCGAGTTGCAGATCGAAAGCGGGAACGGGCAGCTGCATCGGCGTCGGGTCGTCGGTTCCGCCCGTGTCACCGGGAGCATCGGGGTTGGTCGCGTCCGGGTCCGCTTCGACGCCCGAGTCACTGATATCGGCCACCACGGTCCCGTCAGCGTCGGTGCCGTTCACGATGACCGTGTTCAGCCAGGGGCCAAAGCTGGTGCTCGGCGAAATGCGGAGCCGCACATCGATGCCGCCGACCTCGCCGGGCTCGAGCACGTCCGTGCCGGAGAGAAGATTCTTGTCGAAGACCCCGGTGAAGGCGCTGTTTGGTGTCAAGGTGACGAGTCCATCAACCGCAGCGTTGGCGATCGACACGACCTCGAATGGTGTGCCCTGCATGGCGGCTTCGAGATCATCGGTGGCCTGGACGAGGCCCAGCTGAACGTCCCCTGCATTCTGAACCCGCACTCGGAACACCATGTCGTAGGTGCCGTCTTGGTTGTTAGTGACCTCCACAACCTCCTTCGCCGTCCCAATCCGGGGGTTGACGGGAAGCTCGGTGACTGTCGGGTCGTCCGCTCCCCCGGTGTCTCCCGGTTCCCCGGGGTGCGTGTCGTTGGGATCAGGACGAACACAGGTGGCCACGTTCGCTGTTGTGCCCTCGCGGATGCGGCGGGCAGCGATGGAGCAGCCGAACGTGCCGCTGTCGCTTCGGTCTGTCACGGTCACACCAGCGGGGCTGGTCCCGCTCCCAAACGCTTGGTTTGCGAAAGGCTCTCGGATCGAGCTGGGCTGCACGGTGATCACGAGGGTGATGATTTCGGCTCGGCCTGCCGCAAGCGTCCCGTCGCCGCTCAGCAGGTTCTGATCGTTTGCTCCGTTGAATCCAGCATTCGTGGCCATCCCTGTTGTTCGCACCGAGTCGACCTGGAAACTGGTGATGCCAGCGAGCGCCGCGACCAAGTCGTCCGTGACCTGCACGTTGAGCAGGTCGACGTCACCCGGGTTCGCAACCTCGATGGCGTAGGCCAAGGTGTACGACGAATCGGGGTTCGCGACGAGTTCGACCACCTGCTTGGCCAGCGCGATGATCGGCGCTTCGCCGAATCCCACACTCGTCGGAACGTTGTCGTTGCTTGGGTCGCCGTCCGCTGGGCCGCCCGCGCCATCACTGGTGTCGGTCAGGCTCCCGTCGTTCGACACGTCCTCGACCGAGACGGAGCCCAGGGCGCGACCGGTGAACGATGCGAGGTAGGGACCAAAAGCGGCGCTCGGCGTGACCGTGAGCGAGACGATCACGGTGCCGCTGGCCCCGACCGCCAGTGTTTGGCCCGGAGCAAGTGTTTCGGTGTCGAGCGAGCCGTCGAATCCGATCGCCGGTGGTCCGGGGGCGAAGTTCACCACGAAGTCCGTGCTGGCCACCTCGTCGACGACGAACGGCAGCGGAGTGCCACCATCGGTGAAGGTCGTGACGGCGTCGAAGGTGAGGGACAGATCAGACAGGGCTTGGTCTCCAGTGTTCTCGACCAGCACGTCATAGAAAACCGCGTAGCTTCCGTCGCCGTTGTTGACGACGTTGGCGAGCGCAGCAACACCAAGTGAAGACCCGGCGACGAGCGAGCCATCGGAGGCTCGCTCCTCCAACGAACTCCGGGTGGTGGACGCTGAATCCCCTGCCGTCGTCGAGGCCGGCGGCTCAGCGTCCGCTCTGTTGGTCGTGTTGGTCGTGTTGGTCGTGTTGGTGGCTGCGGTCGCTGCGGTCGTCACCGGGGATGCCGAGGAGTCGGCGCCCGCTGCTTGGGTCGTCGTGGGACTGGGCCGGGTTGTTTCGGTCGTCGGCGGATCCGTTGCTGGCGTCGCTGCTGCCGTGCTCGACACCGGGTCGCCCCATGGTTGCCACGTGGCGACCGTCGAACCCTCGTCGTCCGTCGCCCCGGATGCCCCCGGAAAGATCGAGACCACCAGTGCGAGCGTGCCCACCAGTGCCATCACACGAGCAATAGGTCCATACATGCGCCGCCTCCATTGGGAATCCACCAGTTCTGGGGAACCAAAAAGGCGGTCACAAACATGCGACCCGCCTCAGGAGTCCTTTCGGCACCTGCTTGTCGAAGTTGAGCCAACCATCGACTCAAATCCCACGCAGCGTGTTCAAATCCCACTGAACGTGGGTTTCAGGGGACCTGTCGAAACGTCAGCCGCGCGGCGAGCCGCCGCCGACAAACAGATCACGAGCATTGATGGCACCGCCAATGGCACCCGCCTCTTCGCCCAGCTGCGCCGGCACCACCGGGACCTCAGGCCGATGTTCGCCACCAAGAACGGCGGCGGTGACTCGCTCACGAACGTCGCCCAAGAAGTGTCGATTGATGGCGGTCAAGCCGCCACCGAGAACGATGATCTCCGGGTCGAGCAAGTTGATCAGGCTGCCGAGTCCCTGTGCGACCCATGTCGCGAAGCGATTGAGGATTTCTTCGGCATCGGTATCGCCTTCGGCCAACGCGGCCGAAACATGCTCACCTCGGATGTGCGCTGCGTCGCCGCCTGCGAGTTCGAGAATACGAGCGCCCCGACCCTCCGCGATCACTTCTCTCGACAGGTTCGCAAGTCCGGCCCCGGACGAGACCGATTCCCAACAGCCGAAGCGCCCACATGCACATTGGTGTCCGCTGCGGTCGATCAGCATGTGTCCTGGTTCGCCGGCGAACCCATTGGCTCCTCGCAGCAGGCGGCCACCCACGATGATGGCGCCGCCGATGCCGGTGCCCTGAGTCACGATCACCGCATGCATCGTGCCCCGAGCGGCACCAAGTCGGTGCTCGGCGAGTGCCGCGTTCGCCGCGTCGTTGTCCGCTACGACGGGAATGCCCAGCGCACGATGGAGATCTCCAGCGATGTCGAGCTTGAGCACGCCGGGAACGTTCGGCCCGTAGTGCAGGACACCCTGGTGATCGACGAGTCCGGGGACACCAACTCCCACCGCTGTGGGTCGACCCTCCGCCTCGATCAGTTCCTCGACAACCGCGGCAATCGCCGGGCCGACAGCGGTCGGGTCCGCCTTCGGCGTTGGGGCTTTCCGCCGGGCTGCGATCTGGCCCGTTGCGGGATCAACCACGACGCCCAGAATCTTCGTGCCACCAACGTCGATGCCAATGAAGCGATTGTTCGACTCGATCGATCCAGCCATGGCCGGATCCTAGGACCTGGGGTCGCCCCTCAGCCGCTTGCTCAGACGATGGTCGGCGAGATCGTACTGCCGAGGGCTCGGCGCAAACCGACGTCGGCTGCCCACTCTTCGGCTACGACTCGCTCGGTCACGATGACGAGCTGCAGGTCTTGCGCCAGCACCTCGAGTTCACCAAGCAGGTCTCGCACGCCCTGATCATCCAGGTCGTCGAAGTCGCCCTTGAGCACCAGCGGGACCGAGGCGCCAGCCTCAGAGCGCACGCGGTCGGCGAGCGGCCGCAGCAGACCCACGGCCTGTTCGGCGGAGTTTGCCGGACCAATGCCGTTCGCAGCTTCGAGCTGTCGACGCAGTTCAAGCACCCGTTCCCGGGAGGCTTCAGCAGTGGTTTCGAGCCGGTCGATGCGAGCCATCGCTCGTGCGTGTCGGTCGAGTTCCTTCGATGCTCCGACCAGCTGTACCTTCAGCTGCGCACGGGTGCGACCAGTTTCATCGAGGGGCTTTTGCGCCTCAGCGGCCCACTGCAGCGCGAACTGCGGGAGGTCCCGCGGTTCGAGATCGTCCGGCACGACAACATGCTGGCGGACCAGCTCGTCGTAGAGCGTCTGACAGGCAGGCAGGAACTCTGGGTTCGGAACCTCAACGACCATCGTGCGAAGTGCAGCACCGAGATCGGACGGGAGCATGGGGCCGAGATGCACACGAGCGTCAGCCTTGACTAACTCGAGGCGCTGCTTCAGCTCTTGAGCAACAGGTCCGTCCTTCAACTCGAGACGAGCATGTTCAAGCGCCGTCTCGACCTTCGCCAGGTTCAGCTTTGCCCCCTCGACGGCAGCCACAGACTCTCTGGAGGGCTGAGGCGCCATGCGATACATGGCGTAGGCGACGTAGGTCTCTTGGCCGACGATCGAGAGCAAGGATGCGAGCTCGGCTTCGTCGTCCTGGGAGCGACCTCGACGGCCTCCACCGTCGTTGAGAGCGATCTCCTCGACCCGACGATCCTGCTCGGGCGTCAACGTCACCGGGATCGCCTGAGCTTCCGCATCGGCGACGTGGCGCATGGCGACCTCACGCTCGCCGAGCAACTGTTCAACGCCGGCACCGAGCTGATCGATCATCGGCTGATGCTCGGCCCTGAGGGCGTCGTACTCGTTCCACTTGGCGATGAGCTCTTCGATCTCGACCGGCGTCTCCGTCAGGGTGAACGGAACGGCGGCGGCGGTGTGCCCGGCGGCGTGGACCGCCGCGATGCGAGCATCGAGTTCGGGGCTTCCTTCACCCTGTTGGAGGGCCTGCTGGATTCGTTGGACCCGAGCTGCAGCGCTCGGATCGAGATCAGCCCGCGTCTCCTCAACGAGGATCGCATCGATGGTGGCGTGCCGTGTCAGCTGATCCAGCTCGGCATGCACAACCGTGGGATCGACGGTGTTGGTATCGAGCCGCTCGAGCGGAACGTAGATGTCCTCGGTCGTGAGAGGACCGACCAACGAAGCATCCGCGACGCCCAGCTCCACCAGCTCACCGTCAGACTCGACCAGGCCGCCGAGACCTGTCGCCGAGCCGCGCACAAGGCCACGGACGGCGCTGACGAGGTCTTCGATCTGCATGTCGTCCAAACCGCGAACGATGGAGACGAAGGGATGAAGATCGAGGGTGCCGCGGTCGTCCCGGAGGTCGAGTCGGAGGATTCGCATGACCGATACAACGGAACAATTCCGGTCTCACTCAAGCAACAATCGAAAGGATTTTGTACAGGACCCTCATAGTCGCCGAATCAGCGCCGACACGCTGCCGATCGAGGCGGGTCAGACGACGGATTCGGCCCGCCGTCGGAACGCTCGCAATGCCGCAGCCATGATCTTCGCTTCTGCCCGCCGCTTCACGAATCCCGGAAGCGGCACGGCAAGGTCGATGGACAGCTCGTAGGTCACCGTGGTGTGCCCCGCCTGGTGCGCCGAGGGCTCGAAGAGGTATGCCCCGTCGAGTCGCCGAGTGAGGTCGCCTTCGGTCTGGGCCCAGCTGAGACGGTGAGGTGCCTCACTGTGGTCGTACTCGAGGACATACCGGGTGCGGCGGCCGATGGCCTCGGCTTCGAACCGAGCCCGAACAACCCGCCCTTCTTCGTCGATCTCCAGCGGAATGACCGAGGCAATGCCGTCGGCCCATTGCGGGTACGCATCGAGATCGATGGCAATGGCGAAACACACCTCGGGGCTGGCAGCCACTTCCGTGGTGACCAGTGCGTGTTCAGAAGGAGCGGCGGGCACGGCGGCAAGGGTACTTGGCCAGCGAGGGAGGCACTGCCTATGCCCGGGACGCTGATCACGCCGGGCCGCTGGTGTCCGGCTCCGCAGCTTCGTCGGCTTCTTGCTCATCCTGTTCATCGCCGTGAGCCGGGAACCAGCCGAACCGCGCCCCGACGTAGGCCATCACTCCGAGCCCCAGCATCGGTACGAGTGTGCTGAAGGCCATCGCCGTGAACGGTGCCAGCGACGCGGCCACCACGCCGATCACCGATTGGCCGAGCAAACAGAGACGGAGCAGGCGCCGTCCGGCCGGCTCGATCGAGTGGTTCGCCAGAAAGTAGACGCCGATCATCGTCACTTGTTCATCCCGGCTGCGGCCCGCAGCGATGACGAAGGCCACGATGAACAGCAACGAGCCGGCAGCCAGCGCGGCAACGAAGACGCCAGCGATGACATTGCGCACCGTCCCGTCGAACACCAGCGCCACGGCGCTCAACACGAGGTGCGCGAGCGTGGTTCCCAGCGCTGCGGTTCGCCAGACGGGCGGGAGCTGACCGAACGCTGATGTGCGATTCATGAGGCGCCTTTCTCGATGTGGTGAACGGTGGCGTCCAGCGAGTCGAGCAGACGCGTCGCCAGGAGGTCGTATTCGAACGCTCGGACCGCGCGCATTCGCGCCGCTTGGCCCATCTGCCGCCGAAGGGTGGCGTCATCCACCAGCGTTGTGAGTGCAGTGACCACCGAAGCTTTCTCCGTGGGCTCCTCGACGACGAGGCCGGTCACGCCATGTTCCACGGCCTCGTCGGCACCGCCCGAGCGCCCTGCTATCTGGGGAAGCCCGGCGGCAGCAGCTTCCAGGAACACGATGCCAAAGCCCTCCTGTTCCAGCCCACGCCAGCGGTCGTGGCACATCATCGCCATCATGTCGGCTGCCCCGTAGAGCAACGCGACATCGTCGTCACTGATGCGGCCCAGCATGCGGACCGGCGCCCCGCTTTTCTCAACGAGGGAGGCCAGCCGCTGGGCCTCCCGCCCCGATCCACCAATCAGCAAGCGGACGTTCTTCCGTCGTTTCGCCAACTCGGCGACGGCCTCGATGAGCAGGTGCATGCCCTTCCGCGGAACGAGTCGATTGACCGTGGCGATGACGACATCGTGAGGCTCGATGCCGAAGTGCTGACGCGCTCGCTGCCGAGCATCGTCTGGCAACGGTTGGAAACGCTGGGTGTCCACCCCAGGTGGGACAACAACAGACCGCAGCTCCCGACCGACGCAGCGTTCGGCCTCGGCCAAGGCGTAGTCACCAGCCGAGATCACAAGCGCTGCCTTGTCGAGCACCCGGGCCAGCAGTTGTTTCGAACCGGGCAAACGACCAGGGATCGTCACTTCGGCGCCGTGAAGGATCACGCCGTACGGCCGACCCAAGGCGGGCCCAATCAGACCGAGCGGGACCGCTGGGTCGAGCACGATGAAGTCAGCCTCAACCTCGTCAGCGAAGCGCCGGATCCGTTCTGCGAGCCATGGATAGGGCAGCAGCACCGGCTCGGGCGAGCGTTCAACCCTGAAGTCCTGCTGAGCGTCGAAGGTGATGGCGCCGTCGTAGGGCGTGCAGTACACAACTGCTTGCTCCGGTGGGAGGCGACGCCACAGCTCCCACAGGTAGGCCTGGATACCACCGACCTTGGGCGGGAAGTCATTGGTGACGAGAAGGTGGCGCGGCACAGCGGGCAGGATGTCAGCGGAGAGCGAGCTCTTCCACTACCAGAGGGTGGGGGTCTGCCTCGACGAACGAGAGCAGATCGGTCATTTGGAGCTCTCGAGCAGCCCACACGGCGTGGCTCCGAACGAGTGGAGACACGTGCCCAAGGCAGTGCGCGAGAAGGTGCCGAACCTCGGGATCGGCCGGATCACCGGTGTTCCCCAGCGCGATCACCGCGGTTCGCCGAATCACGTTGGGATCCCGACCCGCGATGTACCAGCGGCCGTGCCGCTCAAGCAGCGCGTCGTCCGTGGCATGCAGTATCCAGTGCAGATCCACCAGGCTCTCCGCATCTGGTTCGGCCTCCGCAGCGCTGGGTCGCTGCGTCCGATTGGGTGGGCACACCTCTTGGCAGTCGTCGCAGCCGTAGATTCGGTTACCGACTGCCCGTCGGAACTCGACGGGAATGGGCCCCGGACCCTGCACGAGCCAAGCGATGCAGCGGCGGGCATCCACAACGCCGGGGGCCACGATGGCCGCGGTGGGACAATCGTCCAGACAGCGAGTGCACGGTCCACAGCCATCGGCGAGGGGCGCTCCGGGCGTCAACGGGGCGTCCGTCACGACGGACCCGAGGACGAACCAGCTCCCCTGTCCGGGCAACAAGAGGTTGGCGTTCTTTCCGTACCAACCCAGGCCCGCGGCGTACGCCACGTTCCGATCCACCAAGTTGTTGTCGTCGAGGTGCACACGCGCCTGATATCCCTCGTCTCGCAGGAGGTCAGCCACGACAGTGAGCGACTGACGCAGCGCGTCGTAGTGGTCTCGCCACGCATACATCGCCACCCTTCCGACGGGATGGCTCGGATCCACCTGCTGCTCGCGATCACGTCGAGGTGGCTGCCGCTGATAACTCAGGGCGCCCACCACGATGGATGCCGCGGACGGAAGGATCCGCGCCGGGTCTGTGGAGCGATCCGGATTGCGATACGTGAACTGCATCTCACCGGCCAAGCCCGCTGACTTCCGGCGGTGCAGGACGGAACGAGCGGGCTCCAAGATCTCGGCCGACGCAACGCCGATGTCAGACAACCCGGCGCCCAGCCCGGCCGCGCGAACTCGCGCGTCGAGATCGCCATGGGGCTCGGCGCCGAGATCGTTGTGGGACGACACTCCCCCAGCCTGCCGCGGTTTGCCCATCGATGGGTGCCACCGGCCAGCGCGGCGGGTCATGGACCGGCCTCAGAGACGTGACACACCGGCTGCGCCTCAGCCTGTCCCGGTCTCGTGCTGCAGGCCCGGCACGAGACCGGCGCTCTGGAGACGGCGCATGGCGGCGAATTCCGCAACGTCGATCACCACCGCTTCATCCGGCTCACGTGAGGTGATGAACGAGACGATGCAGTCGTCACAGGTGTTGGTGTGTTGGCGCACGCAGGTGGCGCAATCGATGGAAAGGCTCATGCCCCCATCCTGAGCGAGGGGTGTGACAGCCATCGCGCTCAGGCATCTGGCGGTAGCCTCGGCGTTCGTGAAAGCGCTCGAGTTCGGCCGTGAAGAAGCCCGCTATGCCGCAGCGGCAGTCACCTCTCGGTTCCGTCCGGGAAGTGGTGCCTCCGTCGGCCCGCTCAAGCTTGTGGAGACGTCGTCGAAAGATCTTCCCGGCGAGGGCTGGCATCGGGTCCGCACACGACTGGCTGGCATCTGCGGGTCCGACCTTGCCACCGTTGATGGCGCCTCCTCCCGCTACTTCGAACCGTGGGTGTCCTTTCCGTTCATCCCCGGGCACGAAGTTGTTGGCGAGTTGGCCGATGGAACCCGCGTTGTGCTCGAACCGGTCCTCGGGCACGAGGCTCGCGGATTCGCACCTCCGTTCGAGGGAGCCGCTCCCGGTGACGGGAACGACTACCGCCATCTCGTGAGCGGAGACCTCGAGCCCGGTATTCAGATCGGCTATTGCGAATCCACCGGCGGCGGATGGTCCTCGGAGTTCGTCGCCCACGAAAGCCAGCTCCACCGGATTCCAGACTCGCTGACCGACGAACAGGCGGTGATGGTCGAGCCAACGGCGGTTGGTGTCCATGCGGCACTCCGTGTACCGATCGCCGAAGGCGCAACCGTCGCGGTCCTCGGTGCGGGAACCATGGGTTTGGCTGCGGTCGCAGCGCTTCGAGCATTCACGCCGGCCGGCACCATCATCGTTGGGGCCAAGCATCCGGAGCAGAAGGACCTCGCTCGCTCACTGGGCGCCACCGACGTCGTTGCCCCGTCCGAGGTGCCACGAGCGGTTCGTCGCATCACGGGAAGCTTCCAAATCGGCGACGACCTTTCCGGCGGGGCGGACGTTGTGATCGACGCCGTGGGATCCGCGGCGTCGGTGGAGGAAGCCATTGGCATCACTCGGCCTCGGGGTTCGGTCGTCCTGGTGGGCATGCCAGGCAAGGTCGCCATCGACTTCACCGCCCTGTGGCACCGAGAAACGCACCTCGTTGGCTCGTATACCTACGGCACTGAGACCCTTGCCGACGGCACCACGCGGCGCAGTTTCGACATGGCAATCGAGCTTGCGGCCAGCGCCGATCTCGGACGTTTGGTGAGCGCAACGTACGCCCTCGAAGACTACGAAGAAGCGCTCCGTCATGCAGCGCAATCGGGTCGGCGAGGTGCGGTCAAGGTCTGCTTCGACCTTCGTTGACAGATCCGCTAGCTTTGCCCCTCATGGAGCCAACCACCGAACTCGAAGCCCCCGAGACCGAGGCCGCCGTCGGCGCTACCGATCACGGCGTGGAGTCCCTGCTCGAGGACGAACTGCTCGTCGAGGAGATCTCGATCGACGGGATGTGCGGCGTCTACTAGACGCCGGCTGATGAACGCCTCGTCGGCAACGCCCGCCTCGACCGAGGCCTCGCGCACGCCCTTCGATTCCAGCGCCCCTTGGCGGCTTCATCCGAGGGTCGCGCTGCGGCCTGAGCCGTTCGGCGCGCTCGCCTATCACTACGACAACCGCCGACTGAACTTCCTCCGATCCCCCGATCTGGTGGCGCTGGTCGAAACGATGGGCGCCCACCCCTCTCCCGAGGCGGCCTTTGCGGCTGCCGGCCTGGATGAACGCCGCTGGTCGGCGTTCGAACGGGCCCTTGCCGCACTGGCCGCATCCGATTTCCTGGAGCCCGCATGACTGCCCTGACCGAAGAACTCAAGCTCGGGCTCGACGCGCCCATTTGCCTGACCTGGGAGCTCACCTACGCCTGCAACCTCGCCTGTGTGCACTGTCTCAGCTCATCTGGACGCCGAGATCCTCGCGAGCTTTCCACCGACGAAGCGAAGGCCGTCATCGACGAGATGCGAGATCTCCAGGTGTTCTACGTGAACATCGGCGGCGGTGAGCCCATGATCCGTCCCGACTTCTTCGAGCTCGTCGAGTACGCCACCAGCAACGGCGTGGGCGTGAAGTTCTCCACCAATGGGTCACGGATTTCCCCCGAGCGAGCCGTCCAACTGGCAGGAATGGACTACCTCGACATCCAGATTTCGATCGACGGAGCAGACGCCGCCACCAATGACCGGGTCCGAGGCGAAGGTTCGTTCCAGACCGCGATTGACGCCATGGAAAACCTCCAAGCCGCCGATTTCGGTCCGTTCAAGATCAGCGTGGTCGTCACCAGAGAGAACATCGGCCAGCTCGACGACTTCCAAGCACTGGCCGATCACTACGGCGCGGAGCTGCGCCTCACTCGCCTCCGCCCCAGCGGACGAGGCATCGATTCATGGCACGAGCTCCATCCGTTGCCTGAGCAGCAGGTCGATCTGTATCACTGGCTTCTCGCTCATCCGCAAACGCTCACCGGAGACTCGTTCTTCCATCTCAACGCGCTCGGAGACGAGAACCTCCCGGGCCTCAACCTCTGCGGGGCCGGCCGTGTGGTTTGCTTGATCGACCCCGTCGGCGACGTCTACGCCTGCCCCTTCGTCCTTCATGACGACTTCAAGGCGGGCAACGTGCGAGACTCCGGCGGCTTCGGCCACGTCTGGAAGGCCTCTGAGCTCTTCACCGAACTGCGCGAGCCGCAGTCCGCGGGCGCCTGCGCCAGCTGCGGACAGTTCGACGCCTGTCAGGGCGGGTGCATGGCGGCGAAGTTCTTCACCGGCATGCCGCTCGACGGCCCAGACCCAGAATGCGTGAGTGGTCATGGCGAGGTCGCACTGTCCGGGATCGGCATCGAAGCTCGCCCGCAGTCCACCAGCAACCATTCCAAGCCTGTTCCTGTGGCACTCGGCGCCACACGAGTCTGAACCAACACGGAGGGCCGGGCCCGCACCGTCGCTCCGCTCACCAACTTCTCAGCATCACTGATCCTCGGAGACACCCATGAGCATTCTTGGTACGCGCGTCGAGCGCAAAGAAGACCCCGACCTCCTGACCGTCGGGGGCATGTATGTCGACGATCTGGCCCCGGCGGACGCCCTCCACGTAACGTTCGTGCGCTCGGTGATGGCCCACGCCATCGTGAACTCGATCGACGTCACCGAGGCAGCAGCCATGCCGGGCATCATCGGTGTCTTCACCGCTGCTGATCTCGATCTTCAGCCAAAGTCTCCGTCCATTCCCCTGCTCAACCAGGCGATGGTCCGCACGTCGCTGGCCACCGACCGAGTTCGCTACGTCGGTGAGCCGGTTGCGGCCGTGGTGTCGGAGACGCGGAACCAAGGTGTCGACGCTGCGGAGTTGGTGCTTGTCGACTACGAGCCGCTGGAGGCCGTCGTCACGATGGAGCAGGCGCTGGAAGACAACGTTCTGCTCTTCCCCGAGGTCGGCACCAACTCACCGTTCGCCATCCCGTCAAACCTCGAAGGCGATCCATTCGCCGAGTGCGAGGTTTCGGTGAGCCTCTCCTTCCGCAACCAGCGACTGGCGCCGTGCCCGCTTGAACCACGAGCCACCGTGGCGAAGTGGGAAACTGACGCCGACGGCACCGAACGTCTGACGCAGTGGTCCTCCACCCAGGGCGCGCACGGCACTCGTGATTCGCTGGCCGCCGCGACAGGGGTGGAGCCCGGTCAAGTCCGAGTCATCTGCCCCGACGTTGGCGGCGGTTTCGGGGCCAAGAACGGCGGCTATCCCGAGGACATCGTCACCTCACTCTTGGCCCGCAGGCTCGGTCGCCCGACTCGATGGGCGGAAGCTCGTTCGGAAAGCATGTTGGGGCTCGTCCACGGGAGGGCCTGCCACTTCGACGCCCAGATCGGTGGCTCAAAGGACGGCACGATCACCGCCTACAACGTGCACATGACCCAGGATGGTGGCGCCTATGCCGAGGTCGGCGCCGTTCTTCCTTTCATCACGCGTGTCGTCACGAGCGGTGTGTACGACATTCCCGTCGTCGGGTTCTCCGCTACCTCGACGCTGACGAACACCATGCCGATCGGTGCTTACCGGGGCGCTGGCCGCCCGGAAGCCACACATGCCATCGAGCGGATGATCGACGCCTTCGCGGCCGAGATCGGGATGGACCCGGCGGAGGTTCGTCGGAAGAACTTCATTCGTCCCGAGCAGTTCCCCATCCAGACGCCGACCGGTGCCGACATGGACTCGGGTGAGTACGCCAAGGCGCTGGACGTGGTCATGAGCGCGGCGGACTACCCCGCCCTTCGGGCCGAACAGGCGCGCCGTCGGGAGGACCCGTCAGCCAAGCTCCTGGGCCTCGGATGGTCGGTGTACGTGGAGATCGCCAACCCAATGAGCAACGGCGAGTTCGGCAGCATCGAGATCCTCCCCGACGGTTCAGCGATCGCACTCACCGGCTCGTCCTCTCACGGTCAGGGCCATCACACGGCGTTCGCGCAAGTGGCAAGCGAGGTGCTCGGCATCCCTGTCGACAAGATCGATGTGCGCCACGGTGACACTGATGAGGTGAAGCGCGGCGGAGGTACCGGCGGTTCCAAGTCCCTCCAGGTCGGTGGCAGCGCCCTGTGGCAAGCCAGCGAAGCGGCCGTCGAAAAGGCCAAGGACATCGCCGCCGAACTGCTCGAGGCCAACCCGGCCGACATCGTGCTCGATACCGAATCCGGTGCCTTCTCGGTGACAGGAACGCCAGCGATCGCCAAGAGCTGGGCGGAGATCGGCACGAAGGTGGCCGAAGACGAAGGCATCAACCTGATCGCGGAGATCGACTTCCAACCCTCGGGCGCAACCTTTCCCTTCGGAGCGCACCTGTCTGTCGTCGAGGTCGATCGCGACACCGGCGAGGTCAGCGTTCTGCGCCACATCGCTTGCGATGATGCCGGCACGATGGTGAACCCGATGATCGTGGAAGGTCAGGTGCACGGCGGCCTCGCCTCAGGTATTGCTCAAGCCCTCATGGAGGAGTTCGTGTACGACGAGCAGGGAAACCCTGTGACCTCAAACTTCATGGACTACGCCTTCGCGTCCACGATGGAGCTACCGAGCTTCGAACGTATCCCTCAAGAAACACCAACGCCCCGCAACCCCATTGGGGCCAAGGGCGTTGGCGAGTCCGGCACCATCGGAGCGACACCTGCGGTCCAGAACGCCGTTGTCGATGCCCTCGGACATCTCGGAATTCGGCACGTCGACATCCCCACCACGGCAGAACGCGTGTGGAACGCCATGCAAGTGAGCTGAAGGTCAAGTGTGACGAGGATGTGACAAACCACTCCTTGTCGCTGCATGGCCACGCTTCGTGACCAGGCCTCCACTAACTTCCCAACCGTCAGCAGGGCAGCTGACCTGGCCTACGGGCCACAGGGTGAACAGAAGAGAGCAAGAGCATGCTTCGTCGTTCGACGTTGGTGTTGTTTTCGGTTGCGTTGGCGACCGTCATTGGGCTGAGCGCGGGTCCGTCGCAGGCGGCAGAGGAACCGATCACCGGCTTCGTCTTTCGAGACCACGATCAAGATGGCACACGTGACGAGCGTGAATTCGGTTTGGCCGGCATCACCGTCATCGCGGCCGATGTAGATGGCGTCGAGATCAGCCGGACCGAGACCGAAGGAGACGGCACGTACACACTGACGGGGACCGACGACGGCTCGGCCTATCAGGTTTCCTTCGAGTGGGCGACGCCGTATCTGGAGCCCTCAGCAGTTGGACCGGACAGTGGTTCGACCGTGCAGTTCGCTCGCGGTGGCGACACTGTGAACTTCGCCTTGGCCAACCCGGCCGACTTTTGCGCCCTGAATGAAGGCGACGTCGCCTTCGCCACGAGCTGTTTCGTGAACGGGGACCCCCTGCAGGGCCTACATGCCGATGAGCCGACGATCGTGTCAACGCTGCGAGCCAGCGGTGTTGCTGGCCGCGACGGAATTCCGGACGCAACGAAGCTCGCTTTTGCGGGGCAGATCGGGTCCACCTACGGCCTCGCCTTTCAGCCTTCCAGCCAGCGCCTGATGGCAGGAGCGTTTCTCAAGCGGCACGTTGGCCTTGGGGAGGGAGGCATCGACGCCATCTACTCGATCGACATCGAGACGGGTGATGTCGGACTCTGGTACGCGGGTATCGACGCTGGAACCGTCCCGTCCAACGCCGAACGAGGCTTGCCGGATGATCCAACCGATGCACCGACCAGCCTGGATGCGGACGCCTTTGCGCAGATCATGAAGGTTGGTTGGGGCGATCTCGACTTCAACGAGAACGGCGAGATCCTCTACGCCGCCAATCTGTTCGACCGCAATATCTACGCCATCGACGTGGCGGCCGTCGACGCAGGCTCGACCGAAGCGCACACGAGCATTGGACGACCAACGTTGGACTGTCCGAACGGCGTCGACCGCCCCTTCGCTCTCAACATCCAGGACGGCACGGTCGTCGTCGGCGTCACCTGCACCGCCGAGAATGGTGGCACCCGAGCCGACCTCTCGGCTCACGTGTTCACCTACGACCCGGTCGCTGCCCAGTGGAGCGACCAGGCCATCCTCAATGTCCCACTCGACTACGACGACGGGTGCCTGCTTCGAGACATGGGCTGCGAAATGCACCCTTGGCTTGACGAGTTCACGTACGACGGCTTCTTCTTCCAGGCCAATGCAGGCACCCCCTTCGAGTTCCCGCTTCGGTCTCAGCCGATGCTGGCCGACATCGTGTTCGATACCGATGCCAGCCTGATCATCGGTATTCGTGACCGTCAGAGCGACCAGTTCGGACACCGCAACCTCACGCCAATCGATGACGACAACCTCGTCACGTCAGCGGCCAATGGTGACGTCCTGCGAGCCAGTCCACCAATCGAGCCCGGCGGCACGTTCATCTTGGAGTCCAACGGCACCGTCGGGGGCCGACGCTCCTCTGGAACCGGCACCGAGCGCTTTGGTCCGGGGGGCATTGACTCAGGGCAGGGGCCTGGTGGCGGCGAGTTCTATTGGTCCGACTATGTGCTCGACGGGAACGGGGAGGGTTTCCACTCGGAGAACTTCATGGGGTCTCTGGCCCAGATCGCGGGAACATCAACGTCGGCGGCGACGCAGGTCGACCCGCGGGATGGGCGTCTCGATGCCGGCGGCATCATCTGGCTCGATCACGACACCGGAGCCAACTCGGACTCGATCGAGCTCTATCAGGACGCAGCTCCCTCTCAGCCCTCGACGTTCGGCAAGGCCAACGGTCTGGGCGACGTTGAACCGCTGTGTGCCGCAGCGCCCGTGCAGATCGGGAACCGCGCCTGGTTCGACCGAGACGAGGACGGCATCCAAGACCCAACGGAACCGTCGATCCCCGGCGTCACGGTCATGCTGCTTGATGCAGACGGGAACGTCGTCGAGACGACGACGACCGACGCCGGCGGGACGTACGCCTTCTATACCAAGGCCAACACTGCCTACACGGTCATGTTCGATCCCTCGACCGCCGATGTCTCTCAGATTCCTGAAGTTGCCCAAGCGTCGCATCTGTCGGCGACGGTCGCCACGCAAGGTGACAATGACGAGGTTGATTCGAACCCGGACCCGCTGACCCTGAAGGCAACTGTTGTCACCGGACGAGCAGGGGCGCATGACCACTCGATCGACGCCGGATTCATCCCGTCGCCGTACCAGATCGGAAACTTGGTCTGGCTCGACAACGACAACGATGGCATGGCTGAGGCTGGCGAGCCGGGTATCGCAAACGTGACCGTTCAGCTTTGGCGGGACGAGGATCTCGATGGCGTCAAGGAGACACTCGTCGATGAGCAGGTCACCGACGCCGAGGGGCACTACCTCTTCACCTTCCTACCGATCGGTTCCTACGGCGTTCTGATTCCTGACCAGTCCGCCGAAGGTGAGCCGCTCCACAACATGGTGTCGTCCACGCCGACGTCGGCGGAGGCCAACAACGACGTCGACAACGATGACAATGGCATCGACCCTGGACCGAACGATTCACCCGCCTTGATGTCGGGACTCGTCGAGCTGATCGGCGGTGAACCGCTCGGAGAGACGTTGCGCAAGGACGACCCGACCCCTGATTCAGCCAGCGATGCCATTGACCCGGTCTCGAACCTGACCGTCGACTTCGGGTTCTTCCAGACATCAGCGATCGGGCAATACATCTGGATCGACGCCGATCGCAACGGCCAGCGCGATTCAGGTGAAGAGCCTGTCCCGGGTGTGACCGTGCACCTTTGCGATGCGAGTGGAACCATTCTGGACACCCTCGTCTCCGACGAGAACGGCAGCTTCATCTTCGATGAGCTGGACCCAGGTTCCTACAAAGTCTGTATCGAGATGGACACGTTGCCCGAGGGCTACACGTTCACCAACCCGAACGTGGGCGATGATGGCAGCGATTCCGATGTTGACCCCGCGAACGGTATGTCGACCATCGTCGAGGTCAGCGGCGGCCAATTCACGCTCGACCTCTTCGTCGGCATCGTGCCCCCGACAGCAGCGCTCGAGGGAGTGGTGTGGCTCGACACCAATCGAGATGGCATCCAAGACCCGAACGAAAGTGGCGTCTCTGGTGTGACCGTGCATCTCTGCGATGCCGACATGGAGAGGATCGCCACGACGCTCACCGACGCCGACGGCACGTACCTCTTCCCCGACGTTGATCCCGGCACGTACTGCGTCTGCTTCGACATGGACACCCTCCGGGACGGAGCGGTTGCGACCCTCGCCGATGTTGGCGATGACACAGCGGACAGCGACGCCGACCCCTCGACTGGCAAGACACCGGCCGTCACGCTGACTGCCGGTGTGACGACTCAGAACATCGACCTCGGCATCGTCGAGCCGATCGTGCTGCCGCCCGCCCTGCCGGTGACAGGCTCCGATCTGTTCCTCTACTTCGTCGCCGCCGGCCTTCTCATCGCTGGGCTCGGATCCGCATTTGTCTCTGCTCAGCAGCGAGAGAAGCCAGCAACGGTTCGAGCGGACTGAACAGACCGCCCGAACGTCCTGAACCCTGCGAATCAGTCGGCGGTGCGGCGGGCCAGGACCATGCCGAAGTCTTCGTTGGCGTCGGTCCATGAGTGAGCAAGCTCGAAGCCAAGGCTCGCCAGTTCCGCATCGAGTTGGTCGATGCGGAACTTGTTGCTGATCTCGACTCGGAGCTCCTCGCCAAGATCGAGGGCCACATCGAGATCGAGCGCCGCAATGCGGGACTGGATCGGTGCGGTGGCCCGAAGTCGCATGTCGACTCGTTCCTGCTTGGCGTCCCAGAACGGGATGTAGTCGAAGTCCTGGACGGGCAGATCCCCATCGAGCTCTCGATTCAAGACGGTGATGACGTTCTTGATGAAGTCGTCCGTCAAGCCAGCCGAGTCGTTGTAGGCGTCGAGAATGCGACCAACCTCTTTCACCCGGTCGACGCCGAGCAGAAGCCATTCGCCCTCCTCCAGCGAGTCAGCCATCGCTCCCAGGAACGCGCGACGTTCTTCTTCGTAGAAGTTGCCCAGGGTGCCCCCGAGGAACGCTACGAGCCGGGTGCCGCCTCGAGGCAACTGCTGCAAGTGCCGGGTGAAGTCTCCGACGACGGCTCGAACTTCGAGACCTTCGTACCGAGCAGCCAGCATGTCCGCCGCGGCGAGGAGTGTGGCTTCGCTCACGTCGAGCGGAACGAAACGCTCGAGCTGTCCCGTCGACCAGAATGCATCGAGCAGCGTGCGAGTCTTGTCGCTGGTGCCGGAGCCCAACTCCACCACCGTGGTGGCTCCCGTGACGGCGGCGATCTCCGCCGCGTGACCGGCAAGGATCTCGCGCTCGGCCTCGGTCGGGTAGTACTCCGGGAGTCGGGTGATCCCATCAAAGATCTCCGAGCCCCGATCGTCATACAGCCACTTCGGGGGAAGGATCATGGGGCGACGGGTAAAGGCTCGGTGGATGTCTTCGCGCATCGCGCCTCGAGCCCAGTCGCTCGGCAGGTGGGCATCGACGGTCACCGTCGTTCCGGTCGCCGAAGATGAGGAGGCGGCGCCCGCATCGGTGGCATCAGCGTGGTGATTGGTCATGTTGCGGTCTCTCGATCGTCAGCGAGGCGGACTCCGGAGAGATGCCAGCGGGTGTGCGGGTGGAAGAAGTTTCGATACGTGATGCGCACGTGGTCGGGTGGCGTGAGCGCGCACCCACCGCGAAGCACCATGGTGTTGATCATGAATTTGCCGTTGTATTCACCGATGGCCCCGGCGGGAGCTCGGTAGCCGGGGTACGGGCGGTATGCACTCTCTGTCCATTGCCAGACCTCGCCGAACATCTGCCGAAGCTCCCCTGGTACAGCGCGGTCAGCAGCGATGGGGTGGAGCGGACCGGCACCAAAAGGACGTCGACCGATCACGGCGTCGTCAGCGACGGCGGTCTTGGCTACCGGGGCGACCAGCGAGGCAGCATGCTCCCACTCCGCTTCGGTCGCCAGGCGCTTGCCCGCCCAGGTCGCGTACGCATCCGCCTCGTAGAACGAGACATGACAGACCGGCTCGTTGGGGTCAACCGGGCGCGTGCCGTGCAACGTGTGCATCTCCCACGACGTCGGGTCGTCACCGCCCGCGGGCGCGTGCTCGCTCCAGTACAGCGGGGCTTCCCAACCCTCGGCCAACCGCTTGTACCAGCCATCGGAGAGCCAGAGTTCCGGTCGGTGGTAGCCGCCGTCGGCTATGAACGCCTGCCATTCGCCAGCGGTGACCAGACGATCGGCGAGCCGGAACGGCTGGAGAAGGACCTCGTGCTGAGGGCCCTCGTTGTCGTAGCGGAATCCATCGGCGTCGTGATTGGTGCCGATGGCCACGATCCCGCCATCGATGTCGACCCACCCAAGGGGCCCTGGATGAGCCGCAGGCTCATGCGTGTACGGCCGGTACACCGGCTGCATCGAGTTGAGCGAAAGCAGATGTTTGATGTCCATCAGCAGGAGTTCCTGATGCTGCTGCTCGTGATGAACGCCGAGTTCCAGCAATGGGGCCACCGCAGCCAGCTGATCGGCGTCGGCGGATTGCAACATCGAGCGCATCGATGCATCCACTGCCTGCCGGTAGTCGCCGATCTCCGCAGCGCTCGGGCGGGTGACCATGCCCCGATGCGGGCGAGGGTGCCGCTCACCCACCGCCTCGTAGTAGCTGTTGAACAGGTAGTTGTAGCGAGGATGGAAGGGCTCGTAGCCAGCGGCGAATTCACCAAGCAGGAACGTCTCGAAGAACCACGTGACGTGGGCTCGATGCCACTTCGTTGGGCTGGTATCCGGCATCGATTGGACCGTCTGGTCCTCCGGTGACAGCGGGGCGGAGAGTTCTTCGGTCAGCTGACGCATGTCGCAATAGCGGCGGATCAGCGCGACGGCGTCGAGATCGGTCGGTGAGGCGGGCACAGAGATGTATAACCGGCCAAACCGCGGTCTTGTTCCGGTTGATCCTTCTCGATCAGCGCAAGGTGGTATCCATCACTGAAGGCGGCGGCGAATCTCACCAAGAAGCTCGACCGAACGCACGGCGTCATCGGCCGCCACCGCCATGGTTCGAGCGACAATGTCATCGACCTGGTGTTCGATTGCAGGCGCAAGCAGGTCAGCAACGCGGCCGGGATCGCCCGCAACCAGCACACCACGGCCCATCCCTCGATAGCCAGCAGTTGCGAGCTCGTCTGCCCGTCGAACCGCAGCCTTGTCGTTGTCGGCCACGAAGACATCACGGCGAACAACGACCCGACTGTTCGTGCCGTGGACTTGGCATCGCTTGCGGTAGGCCGAGCCCAGCCTTTCGACGTCGGTCCAGTTCCAATGAGGGCTGAGATACAGCGCATCTCCCAGCCGGGCGGCGCGGTCGAGGCCGACCTCGACGTCTCCCGCTCCGATCCACCACGAGACCGGCTGCTCCGGACGGGGCGCAACCGAAGCTTCGACGATCCCCTGATCGGGAAGCGAGACGGACTCCCCCGCGCACAGTGCTTGCACGGCGCGAATCGTGGACTCGGTGCGCTGGCCCCTGGTGGACAACGCTGCCCCCATACCTTCGAACTGTCGAGCGCCGCCGCCAACTCCGGTCTGCACAATGAATGGCGCGTCGGTCAGCGATGCAAGCGTCCCGATCTGTTCGGCCATGAGCACGGGGTGCCAGAGCGGAAGGAGGAACAACAGTCCAGCTGGACGGTCCGGGCCCCATTCGGCCAGCAGCCGGCCCAGCAGGGGAACATTCTGGAGGTAGACATTCGGTGAGTTGGAAGCGCCATTGCCGACCGAGTGTTTGTCTCCGAGCGTCAGGTGGTCGAGCTCGGCCGTCGCTGCGGCCCGGGTCCGATTGATCACGCGTTGTGCAGCGATCCGACCCGAGACATTCGGGTGGTGGGTCGTCACACTCAGGCCGATTCGCATGCTCATCGACAGTAGCGTGAGGCGATGTCAGACGATTCCCTCACGATTCTCGGGGCCACGGTGCGGGGCCCGGTCCCCCACGTCGAGTGCTTTCCAGCCCCGGCCAACTGCAGCATCGTGCGCTTCCGCACCGATGAACTCACATCGGTGTGCCCCGTCACAGAGCAACCGGACCTGTCGTCGCTCGTGATCGAGTACGCCCCGCTTGAGCACTGCATCGAGTCGAAGTCCCTGAAGCTCTACCTCTGGTCCTTCCGGGACCGCCCGGTGTTCGCTGAGGCACTGGCGGCGGAGATTGCTGGCGAAGTCATGGAGACGGCACGCCCGGCCAGCGTCACCGTGACGCTGACGCAGAAACCGCGAGGCGGAATCGAAGTCGAGACGGTCTCGCACCTCGAACGAGCCTGAGTCAGTCGACCACACTGGTTGCCGAGGCGAATTCGGCTTCGAGAACTGCGGCTGCAGCCCCAACCCGGCCGGCCGAACCAATACTGTTCAGACCACTGTGGTCGCCCTCGAAGACGTGAACGGTCAGGTCATCGGCCTGGGTTTGCCAAACGTGGTGCGTTTCGTCCGGATTGGTCGTGGAAGCGGCGAAGAATACGACGGGAACCTTCAGCCGCGGCGGCTCGTATTTGACCGTGATTTCGTCGGCCACGGCGAACAGCCGCTGGGCGATCTGGTGCACCGACAGTTCAGCGCTGCCCTTGGCCTCTTTCTTGGCCAGCAGCTTGCGCTGCACGGCGTTGAAACCCCGTCGATGCACGCGCCAGATCAGCAGCTTGATGGTCTTCAGTATCCCATCGGCCTCGAGCCGCTCCCGGTACTTCGCAACGCCGGTCGGCCGAGCGTGTGTGCCGAACATCGTCGGGTGCACGGTGTCCTGCATGATGATCCCCGCCGCAGGACGACCATCGGCTTCCAGGCGCGCTCCAAGTTCCCATGCCAGCAACCCTCCGCTCGACCCCCCGAAGAGGACGAAGGTGCGTCCCTCGAGTGAGGCTTCGATCGCTGGCCGCACCGCCAGCGCTTGTTCCTCGATCGATCGAGACGGTTGTCGCTTGCCGTCGTGCCCGGGGAGCCGAACACCGAGGATCGCGATCTTTGGGTCGAGTGCGTCGATCATCGCTCGGTAGCCGAGCAGATGACCCGAGCCGGGCGCCAGCATGACGAGCACGGGTTGGTCGGCCTCGGCAGTACGGATCCACTCGATGAGGCCCAGATCGAGTTCCGGCCCGGTCTCCTGAGCGTCGCTGGATGCCGAAGTTGAGAGCTGGAGGCTGGCCGTGCCGACCTGGGCGGCCATGGCGCGGGCGGTCGGTTGGCGGAGGAGCGAAGTGACCGAGACCTCGGCCCCAAGATCGTCCTCCAGGCGCATGGCCAGGGTCAGTGCTGCGAGCGAGTCACCGCCTGCGGCAAAGAAGTCGTCGTCCAACCCAAGTTCCGGGCGTCCGAGCTCGGCTCGAAAGGCCTCGAGCACTCGACGTTCCGTGGCGGCCGATGTCGTGCCGGACCCAGGCCGCGGGATCGGACTGGACAGGTCAGCGACACCCTCGGGAACGGAGAGAGAGGCGGCCGCTGACCGGTCTAGCTTGCCGTGCGGTGTGCGGGGGAGCTCATCGTGGATGACGTAGCGCGAGGGAATGGCCGCCGGAGCGACCGATGCCTCGGCGCTGCTACGAGCCGCGGCCGTGACTGCGCTGTGGTCGGCATCGTCGCCGACCTCGAGATGGGCGACGAGTCGATCGCGTCCTCCGACGTTTGCGGCGACGACGACAGCGGCACGCACCCCCAATGCCGATTCCAGCGCTCGCTCGATCTCTTCCGGCTCCACGCGAAGCCCACCAACATTGAGCTGGTCGTCCACTCGTCCGAGGAACCACGCGAGTCCTTGTTCGATGACGCAGCGGTCACCCGTGCGATAGGTCGGGACACCGTCGGTGTCCCGCCCGAACCGGCGCTGATCGGCGGTCGATGCGCTCAGATAGCGACCAACAACACCGTCACCGGTGATCATCAGCTCTCCGGGGACGCCAGCGGGAAGCCGGCGACCCGCGGAATCGACAACTCGTAGGCCAGCGCCGGGAATCGGGCGACCGATGGAAATCGTGCCGTAGGGCAGGGGCTGACCATCTCGCTGCGGCTCGCAGCGATGGACGCTGGCCCACACCGAACACTCCGTTGGTCCGTACTCGTTGTAGAGGCGAGACGCTGGCCGAAGCGCGTGGTGTCGCTCAACCAACTGCGGCGAGCATGCTTCACCGGCAACGATGACGGTGCCGGGCCAGTGATTCACTCCTCGGCCCCGCTCGAGCAGCCCGAGGTAGAGGCTCGGAACGAGCAACGTGTCCGTCGGTTCTTGACGATCGATCAGTGCCAGCAGTGCGTCGGGGTCGTGCGCTTCGGACTCCTCGGGAAGCACAACGGCGCCGCCTGTGCAGAGCGTCCAAAACAATCCAACGATCGACGAGTCGAACCCAACGCTCGACAACATGAGGAATCGCTTCGGGTCAGCTCGATAAACGGAGGTGCGGACGAGTGTGCTCGTCGCCAGATGTCCGTGCGAGACAGGCACGCCCTTCGGCACACCGGTGGAGCCCGAGGTGAAGATCACATACGCCTCGTCGTCGACGCCAACCTCGGGCCACGGACTCGTGGCCCGATCGATCGACAGCGCATCCGACGATGACGGATCGAGCACCGGAGCGCCAACCATGGCCTCGGTGAGGCCCGGGCCCGCCAGAGCCAAGATTGCCCCGGAGGCCTCGGCGATTCGCCGCATCCGATCTTCGGGATAGCTCGTGTCGATCGGGACGTACGCTGCGCCAGTGCGCAGCACGGCGAGAATCGAAGCCACCGCATCGGTCGACCGGTCGAGCGCCACCAGCACACGACGGCCAGGCCCGGCTCCGTGGGCGAGGAGTGCTTGTCCAATCGAGGCACTGCGACGATCCAGTTCGGCCCACGTCAAGGTGTCGTGGCCGCAGAGCACCGCAGGAGCGCCCGGCTCCGTCGACGCGTGTCGGAGGATCCGGTCGATGAGTACCTCTGAGGCGACACCGTCGCCGCCAGTCAGTTCACCGTCGGTGATCGAGGGAAGCGCAACGGAGCGCTTCGTTGCCTGTGCATCGTCGGTGGCGGCAGCCAGGAATGCATCCAGATCGTCGAGCAGACGCCTGGCCTGAGCGCTGGTCATCACCGAGCCCGACCACTCGATCCCCAGCTCCAGATTGTCACCTCGCCGTTGCACGAAGAAGGTCGCATCAGCAATCGACTGACCACTGGCCAGAATTCGATGATGCGCCACCCGCTGGCCAAGCGAAGCAGGAGCGAGATCTTCGACCGCGAGAAGGACCCGGGGCTCAGGAACCGGCCGATCGTGACGTTGGGCTTCGAACACCATGCGACCGAAAGGCAGGCGTCGCTGTCCAAGTGCCGCGCCGATGCTCGCCGCAGCCGATCGAACCGCTCGCTCGATGGTTGCGTCAGGCGCGGGCTCAAGCACCAGCGGAAGCGTGTTCAAGAAGTAGCCCACGTGATCGTCGACATCGACGTGATCCCGAACCGACGCCGTGATACCCACCGACACGGCACGATCATCGTTGAAGGCTCGTTGCATCAGCTCGCTCACGCCGGCGAGGGCAACGGCAGTGACGGTTTGCCCTGTTGCCCGTGTCAGCGCCGCTGCTGTCACGGACGAGGGTTGCTCGATGTAGCCGTCCGGCTGGGCGATCGCTGGTGGTTCCAAACCGAGGTGGGTGTGTGCCCCTTCTGCCCAGAGTTCACGCCAGTAATTCGACTCTTCCTGCAGGTTCGCTTCCTGCCACGTCGCATGATCTCCGTAGCCGAAGGGCAACGGAGCGGGTGGTTGCGACTTCGCCTCATCGGCGACGTAGTGCGCCTCCACATCAGCCCACCAACGATCGAGTGATCCGGCGTCGCCGGAAACGTGATGACACGCCACGACAACGCCCAATCCACCATCGTCGATTGGTTGCAACTCCACGCGCATCAACGGGCCGTCGTCGAGGTCGAACGTCTCGCGATAGAGCGCGGTCGCCCGAGCGCTGGCCTGGCTTCGCGCCAGCGGAGCTGCAGCTCGGCGGATCTCAACAGCTTCCGCTGCGGAGAGCTGCCTCCGAGGAGCGCTGTGCGTCCAGTGCAGGGGTTCGTGGCGAAGCGCGACGGCCCGGATCGCCCGGTCGAGACGATCCATGTCAACGGGTGAGTCTTCCGACCGCTGCTCCACCGTGTAGTGGCGTCCGATGTTGTACCGACAGCTCCCTGGCTGGGCCCGGTGTTCGAAGAGCATGGCCCGCTCGCGCGCTGACTGGGGTGGTGGCGAACCCGCTGGCCGCGGCGTCGGGCCAGCAGAACGATCGACGAGAATGCTGGCATCGATGAGGCCGGCGAGCTCTCGAGGCGTGCTGGCCAGGAAGGGCAGATCGTCGGAGATCGTCCGATCGAGCGCTTCACCCAACGCAGCCGCCATCTCCAGGGCCCCGAGGCTGTCACCGCCCATGGCAAAGAAGTCGTCGTCCAATCCGATCGCGTCGTGGCCGACGAAGATCCCGGCCCAGATTTCGCAGACCATGCGCTCGGTCTCGCTCTGCGGGCCAGAGGACGCTGACGCCGAAGACGCCGCTCTCACCCTGTTCGGTTCGGGGAGTCGAGCGATGTCGAGCTTGCCGTTGCGAGTCGTGGGCAAGGCCTCCACGGATGCGTAGGCCGCAGGCAACTGATGGGAGGCCAGGCGTAGTGCGAGGTACTGCCGAAGAGCGTTGGGGCTGAGTTCATCGGCGTGGGGGTCCGTTGACTCGACCCATGCCGCCAAAACCTCTGACGATTCGCCGTCGCCGTCGTCCCAGTTGTCACCATCGGCCGGAGCCGCGTTCCAGAGTCGAACAGCCGCCCGGTGCACCAAGGGATGTTCTTCCAGCGCTTGGCTCACTTCAGCCGGATCCAGTCGGATTCCGCCGATCTTGATTTGCTCGTCGATGCGCCCCAGGTACGTCGCCGTCTGATCGTCGACGAGCCGGACGAGGTCCCCAGATCGATACGCCCGCTTGCCTTCAATCGTGACGAATGCGTCCGCCCCCGCTCCCCCGAGGTATCCGGCGGTCAACCCAGGAGAAGAGATGACAAGCTCACCGCTGGCGCCGATGGGCGCTACTCGGCCGTGTGCATCGAGAATCCGCAGGTCGACCCCGGGCGCTGGGCGTCCAATCGGAACGTCGGTCTCGCTCGCTCGCCACGATGCGCGACCGTCGTACTCGGCGATCATGCAACCCACGACCGCCTCGGTCGGCCCGTATTCGTTGAAGAGTCGGACACCCGGGAGAAACGAGCGCAAACGTTCAGCAAGTCCGATCGAGAACGCCTCGCCCCCGACCACGAGCGTTCGCAGATCGTGACGCTCCGGCATCATCCTGAGAAGGATCTCGAGATGGCTGGGTGTCGCCTTCGCCCACGTGAGATCCGTTCGGCGGGCGACTTCCCGCAGTCCCGCCGGCCCGTCCGGCTCGATCACGACGAGGCGTCCGTCTGTCAGAAGCGGCACAAAGAGGGACGTCACCGTGAGGTCGAACGTGAGGGCACTGAACAACGGGGCGACCGGAGGTTCGTCGCCGACGTAGCTCTCGACGGCAAACGCTAGGTAGTCGGCCAACCCCGCATGCGTGATCGGCACCCCTTTTGCCTCGCCCGTCGAGCCCGACGTGAACAGCACGTACGCCTCGTTCTCGGGGTGGATCTCCGGCAGATCGGTTTCCGGCTGCTGTGCGCTCGCTCCTCGTGCAGCGAGATCGTCATCCGTGAGCGTGAGGGTGCAACCCGCCCGTTCGATGAGCCGTTGACGGCGGATGTCCGGATGAGTGGGGTCAAGGGGAACGTAGCTCGCGCCAGCTCGAAGGATGCCAAGCAGCGCAGCCACACTTGCCGCTCGGCGATGAACGTTGAGCGCAACCCGGTCGCCGGGAGCGACGCCTCGATGTCGGAGGTCGGTCGCCAGGCTGCCTGCCCAGGCCCAAAGCTCCTCGCCCGTCCAGGTCTGCCCCTCGAATTCGAGGGCAGGCCGATGGTTCAGCGCCAAGGTGTCGGCGAGCCGATGCAGAATTGTGGGCGGCCGCTCGAGTGCAGGCGGACCACTTCCCCAAGCATCAATACGAACTCGCTCAAGCGGATCGGTGAGCTCGAAGCTCCCGATCGAGGCGTCGGGGTCGGAGACCATCGCATCGAGCACCGCCCAAAGATGACCCCGCGCCGTTCGATGGTGGACCTCCGAGGCGGCGGCCTCGTTCAGGTCGAGGAAGAGTTGAGGCTCCACCGATCCGTACGTTGTGAGTTGAAGACCAAGCAGGTGATTGGGGTCAGCCGCCCCGGGGTGGATCCACGACGTGCGGCTGGCCCCACCATCGAAATCACCCAGACCAGATGACCGAATGACATTGACGATGGCGGACACGTCAGCGGCGGAGGCGCCGATGCCGGGATGGGCATGGGATGCAGACGTCATCACCTGCTTGGCAATGCGCTTGTGCAGCGATCGGAACGTGTCGCCCTTGTCGACCGCAACATCAACGGGATAGACCTCCATCACGGGCCCAATAAGGGATCGTGCGTCGGCCGCACGTCGGTTGTGGACCGGCATCCCGATGCTGAATCGCTCCGCGCCCGTGACTCGGCTGATCAGAATGCTGGCGGCGGACATCAGGAATGCCGTCCAACCGAGATCCTCGCTCACCAGCCGGTAGTCGGTCTCGAGGCGGTGCGAGATTCGCTCCATCAGGGCGTCATCGACGCCCACCGGCACGCGCCGATTGGCCGCAGTGCGCTGACGAACCGGACGGTAAAGATCGGCCAGAACCGGAGCGGGAACACGCGCCGACCAATGCGCCATCGCCTTCGTGCGGCGACGGTCAGTGCGGTCTTCGATACCAGCCGCCCATGCGTTGTACGACAGCACATCATCGAGGTTCTCACCGGCATAGGCCCGGGCCGTCGCTGCATGGACGAGAGCGGAAGACGTGGCATCGGTCAGGACGTGGTGCAGCCCCAGGTACCACGACACGGTGTCGTCTTCGTGCACCAGAATCACGCTGTCGTAGCCACAGACGCTCATGTCGATGGGTGACACGATCCGGTCCTCGGCCCAGGCCTCGATCTTCGATCGAGCGATCTCGATGCGTTGGCTCAAGGGTGGCGTGTCGATCAGGGAAGGAACGTCGCCGTCGATTCGAAGCCGAAGCGTGTCGCTCGCAGCGACCACGGACGCAAACGCGGCGGAGAGCCGGTCCGGGTCGACGAGCGCCTCGAACGAGGTCAGCAGCGCCATGTTCTGCAGCGGCGATGTCGGGTTCCGACGCTGCGAGGACCACAGCGAGCGTTGCGCCGAACTCAAGATCAGGGAGGGAGAGGTGTGCCCCTCTGCGCTCGTGTGACCGACCTCGTTCACTGCACCGATGCCGCGAGCTGCTCAGCGAACGCAACCATGCGGTGCGCGGTCTGAAAGTTCTCCAACGTCACGTCGATCGGATCGACATCCACACTGAGCTCGTCTTCGAACCACGAAACGATCTGCACCACTCCGAGTGAGTCGACCAGTCCGGTGAGCAGCAGATCGGTGGAGAGTTCGATGGTCGCGGAAGGGTCGACGGAGATCTCCTCGTTCAAGAGCTCGAGGAGGTTCTCCGTGAAGCCAGCAGGAAGAGCACGGATGACATCGGTGTTCTGATCGTTCGTCATGGGGCAATCTCCGTCGACTTCGAGGGCTCGGGCGACGTTGCCCGAGCGATCACTTCCCGCACACTTCGCCGATCGATCTTCCCGGATGCCGTCAGTGGAAATGACGGCATGACGGTGATGGCTCGTGGAAGCGCGGCAGGTGCCAACCGAGGTCCGCACCACTTCTGGATCGTACGCAACGCGAGCGGACCTGAGCCAGAGACGGCAGCTTCGCCCATCGTTGCGTGGGCCGAATCGGCTACGACCGCAGCCACGAGTTCCAGTGGTCCGCCATCAACGCTTCGAGGACCGACGACCGCGTGAAGCACGCCAGGGGCATCGGTCAACACCGACTCAACGGCCTCCAGCTCGAGCCGAACACCGCGGATCTTCACCTGATGATCGGCTCGACCTCGGAACCAGAGGCATCCGAGTTCGTCCGCGACGACGACGTCACCGGTCCGGTACCACGGGTCCTCGTCGGGAGATTCGCTGGGGAGCAATCGGTCCTCGTCGAGATCCGGACGCTGCCAATAGCCGGTCATCACGGTGGGCGCTTGGACCCACAGCTCCCCCGGCTCGCCAAGCTCGCAGTCTCGGCGGTCCTCGTCGACCACGCGCACTCGCACATCGCCCCATGGGCGGCCAAGCGGAATCTCCGTCTCCGGGTCGGGCATCCCCGACAGCTCGTGGACCGTGCAGACGTTGGTCTCCGCCGGACCGTAGGCGTTGCTCACCCTGATGCTCGGAAGCTTTTCCATGAGCGCCCGGAGAGCGCCCGGCGGGTATGGCTCGCCGGCGTAGATCAGGTGGCGAAGAGCGGAGAGGTCTCGGCGCTCAACAGCGCCGCGGCTCTCGATCTGCCGAAACTGGAATGGCACGGAGTACCAGATGGTGATGCCAAGGGCTGCTGATCGCTCGACGAAGCTCGCTGGCATCCGGAGGTGCGTGTCGGGAATGACCACGACGGCAGCTCCAGCGAGCGGGGCGCTGTAGAGCTCCAACGTCGACATGTCGAAGTGCAGGGGCGACATGCCGGCGACGCGATCGGTCTCGTCGATCCGATGAGTGCTTACCGTGAGCTCGGCGTAGGCCAGACCGCTGCGATGCGTGTGCAGCATGCCCTTCGGAGTACCGGTCGAGCCCGAGGTGAAGATCAGGTACGCAGGATCATGTGGGCGCACGACCGGAAGGGAATGGGCGCCGGCGGCGTCATCGACCGCCTCGCTACCCACCTCGTTGGCCTGGGCCAGGACGCCGCCCTTGCCTTCCAGGTCTGCTCCCGGGTCGGTGCACAGCAGCAGGTCCTCGGGAAGAAGACCGGCCAAGCGCTCGGTGGTGTTCGGGTCGAGGTAGGCCGCGACAGGAGCGGTGGAGCTGATGACCGCAGAGGCATGCGGTGGGGGCGCCAAGGGGTCCAGCGGCACGCCGACCGCTCCCGCCCGGAGCACAGCGTGCATCGCCAGAAAGGAGGCGGTGGACTTGTGCATCGAGACCAGCACTCGATCGCCGCTCCGGACACCGGCGAGCCGAAGATTGGATGCCATCTGGCGGGTGACTCGTTCGAGGTCGTTCCACGACAGCACCTGCTCCGCCCCGTTGCGATCGAGTCCGAAGAGCCCGGGAGTGTCGCCGCCGGACCGCGCTGCGGCCGGCAGGAGATCAGCAAGCGTTCGAACATCGCCGTTCAGGGAGGGTGGAATCTCGGCTCCACCAGAGTTCTGAGCTTGCTGCGCCGCTGTTGCAGCAGACCTCCACATTCCGCACCTCCCTCTCGTCTTCCACGCTCGCCACCAACACCGTTCGCCGTGTCGAAGACCAATCACGCCGCGCCCGGCGGTGCGATCTCCTCTTCTCTACGTCACATCGGCAGTTTTGGATGCAGAGTTCGTGTCTCGGAACATATTTGTCACGACGTCCACGGGGGACACTTTTGGCCTCTTCGTGCATCCAAAGAGCCAAGTGGCGACGTAAAGAGAGTGTCGGCGGGGCTCGATCTGAGCGTTTCTTACCGGTCGACGTCAGAATTGGGGCCCTTCTGCCGACGGAAGAAGGCATGGCGTGAGGTGATGGCAATGAGGAGGAGGGCATGAGCGAACACAGCGGTGGCGCTGCATCTGTGTCGCGCTCCGACCTCGCACTTGCCGCCCTGCTCGACGATGCTCATCCCATCAAGGTGGCAGCCGCCGAGTGGGCTGAGTCACACCTCAGCTCCACGTCCTCCGCTTTCGATCGCGCCGACGTTGAGGCGCTGGCGGAGTTCGGGGCCCAGGGACAGCTCGTGCCAACGGCCCTCGGCGGCACCGGTTCCGACATCATCGAGGCGCTGCTGACGTTCGAAGGGCTCGCGCTCGGCTCCGCGAACAACGGGCTGATCTTCGCTATTGCCTCCCAGGTCTTTGCCATGCAGCGGGCGCTGCTTAGTGCAGCGACGCACGAGCAGCGGCAGCGCTGGCTCCCCGCCCTCTGTTCGGGTTCGGCCGTCGGCGCCTTTGCCATGACCGAGATCGACGCAGGATCCGATTCATCAGCGATCCAAACGTCATTCGCAACCATCGACGAAACGGCTGGAGCCGAGCGCTACCTCATCAACGGCAGCAAGACCTGGATCACCGCCGGGCCTGTCGCCGATCGGGTCATTGTCTTCGCCACCAAGGATCCGGGCCTCGGACGCTGGGGAATCACCGCCTTCTGCGTTGAGGCCGACCGAGACGGCATCACACAGTCGGCGCCCATCGAGAAAATGGGTTTGACCGGGAGCCCCTTCGGCACGATCGACTTTCACGACGTCGAGGTCAGCGCCGATGACCGGCTGGGGCCCGAGGGATCCGGTGCCAGCATCTTCTCCGGCGCCGTCGAAGGTGAACGGGCGTTCCTCTATGCCTGCCAGCTCGGCTCGGGCGAGCGAGTGCTTACCCAAACGATCGACCGAGCCCGACGGCGTGAGCAGTTCGGAAAACCCATTGGCGCCAACCAGGCGGTTGCTCACCGCATCGCTGAAATGAAGCTCCGCCTCGAGGCCAGCCGTCTGCTCGTCTACAAGGCTGCAGCCTTGGCTTCCAGTGGACGCAGCGTGTCGCTTGCCTCCGCGTTGGCAAAGATCCATACATCAGAGGCCACCGTCGCGAACTCCATTGATGCTCTGGGCATCCATGGTGCACAGGGCTATACAACCCAGCTCCCGATTGAGCAGGAAGTCCGGGATGCTCTGGGCGGGCTCGCCTATTCGGGAACGTCGGACATTCAGCGCATGATTGTGGCTCGTTTGTTGGGCGTCGAAAGACCTGTCCGAAAGCGATCGCCGTGATGCCGTCGATCGATGTCGAGGCCCACCCAGGGCACTCGAGACACACCGCAGACAACGACCGAAACCTCGACAAGGAAAGCCAAATTTCGATCATGCAGAACCTCTCTCGGACCGAAAGCAACGCAGGCACAATCCGCCGCGTCCTCTTGGTGCTGACCGCCACGTTGGTTGCGTTGCTCACACTGCCGTCGCCGGCGTCGGCGCACGCTGGGGACCAGTCGTATCTGTATTTGGACGTCTCCGACCTCGAGTTGGCTGGTCGGATCGAGTTCCCGTTGAGCGACATCGAGGAGGTCTTTGGCATCGACTTCATCAACGAGGCATCGGACGACGACACGCTGGCGCTGATCGACCCCCGTCTGAGCGAGCTGCAGGCCTACGCCGACGAGCACGTCAACATTGCCACCATCGACGGCCAGGACCTGACCCTGACCTTCGATGGGCGCAGCCTGCTCTCCACCGACAAGTTCGACCAGGACAACAACTACCTCTGGCTTCCGTTCACCGTCGACGGGTTCACCGGCGAGACGCCCCGTGAGTTCATCATCGACTTCGATCCCTTCTTCGACGAGATCGACGGTCGCGATGGCCTGCTCGTCATCGAAAACGACGTCGAAGGCGGCGTGTTCGGCAATGAAGCAGAGGCGCTGCTGACGTATGACTCCGGCACGCGGACCCAAGAGGTTCGTCTCGGTGATGCCAGCGCCTGGAAGAACTTCGTGTCCAGCGTGAACCTCGGCGTCGACCACATCAAGACCGGACCCGACCACGTGCTCTTCGTGCTGGTCTTGCTCATTCCCGCTGTGCTCGTCTTCACGGGCCGTGGCTGGCAGCCCTCCCAGGGCTTCGGTAGCTCGCTGTGGCGGGTCCTCAAGATCGCCACGATGTTCACCGTCGCCCACTCGATCACGTTCACCCTCGCCGGGCTCGAGATCCTTCCGCTGCCACCTTCCAAGTTCGTTGAGGCCATCATCGCCATCTCGATTGGCCTCGCCGCTCTGCACACCCTGCGCCCGATCATGCCGAACAAAGAGTGGCTCATCGCTTTCGCCTTCGGCCTCTTCCACGGCATGGGCTTCGCCACCCTGGTTGATGGCCTGGACGTGAGCCGCAGCACGCAGCTCGTCTCCCTTGCTGGACGCAACGTCGGCATCGAGATCGGCCAGGTCGCCGTCATCATCCTGTTCTTCCCCGCTCTGTACCTGCTGCGCCGGACCCGGTACTACATGCCCTTCTTGTGGGTTTCATCGTTGGCTCTCACCGCTGTGGCGCTGGGTTGGATGTACGAGCGCCTGGCCGAGACCGAGATTGGCGTGTCCAGCTGGATCGAGCCGGTCTTCAGCGTGCCAAACATCTTCTTCTACGTGGCCGGGCTCACCGCCATCGCCTTGGCGGCCTTCTTCACCGAGGACCGCAACGGCCGCCTCATTCCGCTTGATCTCGACGACGACGTCGCTCCGGCCGACGACGAGCGAGTGCCTACACTCGTCTAGATGACGTCTTCCCGCCTCGGCGATCACACGTCACCCGAGGCGGGCAACCGTCCCCTTCTCCTGGTCCCGTTGGGTTCAACAGAGCAGCACGGGCCTCACCTGCCGCTCGCGACGGATTCGATCATCGCTGGGGCGTGGGCTGACGGGCTGGCTCGAGCGCTGAGCGCTGAGGGTGTGCCGTGTCTCGTTGCCCCCCTCCTCCCCTACGGCTCAGCTGGCGAACATCAGAGCTTCCCCGGCACCCTCTCGATCGGCCAACCAGCGCTACGGGAAGTGCTCATCGAGCTGGTTCGCTCTGCAGCCCACCACCACCGCGGCGTCGTGCTCGTGTCGGGGCACGCTGGCAACGCCGTTCCACTTCATAGCGCAGCGGAGCAGTTGACCGAAGAGGGACATCAGGTCATTGCGCTCCTGCCACGTCTGGACGGTGCCGACGCGCACGCTGGTCGGACCGAGACGTCGCTCATGCTTCATCTACGACCGGAGCTCGTCCGGCTCGACCAGGCAGCCGCCGGGGCGACGGCCCCGATCACCGAGCTCTTGGATGCCATGCGGTCGGGCGGCGTCGCGGCGGTGTCGGAAAACGGCGTTCTGGGCGATCCGACCGGCGCGTCAGCAGCAGAGGGTGCGGAGCTCCTCAACCAGCTGATCCACTTGGGACTGCGACAGACGTCACTGCTACGTTGACGCCCTTGTCACAACGCATCGCATGCCGCCAGGCATCGGTGCCACACACGAAGGAACGGATCACTGATGAAGACTCGCGCTGCTGTCCTCTGGGGTCAGAACGAAGCCTGGAAGATCGAAGACGTGGAGCTGGGCGAACCGGGTCCCAGCGAAGTGATCGTGAAGACAGCGGTGGCCGGCATGTGCCATTCAGACGAGCATCTCGTGACCGGCGACCTTGCGGTGCCGCAGGAGGTCGTCGAGATGGTCGGGGCGCCCCACTTTCTCCCGATGATTGGTGGCCACGAGGGCGCCGGCGTCATCACTCAAGTCGGCTCGAATGTCACGTCGGTCGCCGTTGGCGACCACGTCTCGGTCAGCTTCATTCCTTCCTGCGGACGCTGCCACTGGTGCTCGACCGGCCGCCAGAACTTGTGCGACATGGGCGCAGGCACGCTCGCTGGCGGCATGCTCAGCGACGGCCAATACCGACACCACATTGGCGAGACGCCGGTGAACCGCATGGCCCAGCTCGGCACGTTCTCCGAGCACATGCTCGTCGACGAGGCCTCGGTCATCAAGGTCGAACCCGACCTGCCGCTCGATGCTGTCGCCCTCGTCTCGTGCGGCGTCGCCACCGGCGTTGGTTCCGCCCAAAACCGGGCCGGGGTCAAAGCAGGCGACACCGTTGTGGTCGTCGGCGTTGGTGGCATCGGTGCCAACGCCATCCAGGGCGCCCGCATGGCCGGCGCGGCGAACATCGTTGCGGTCGACACGAACCCGGACAAGAAGGAGAAGGCCGAGGAGTTCGGCGCAACGCATTTCTTCTCCAGCTTCGACGACGCCATCCTCACCGTCATGGAGATGACGCATGGCATCATGGCTGACTCCTGCATCCTCACTCCGGGTGTGACCACCGGGGATCTCCTCGAGCCGGCCATCAACGTGATCTCGAAGGACGGGACGGTCGTCGTGACAGGCCTGGCGCCAATGGCGCAACGAGACGTCACGCTCGATCTGTTCTCGCTTGCGATGTACAACAAAGAAATCAAGGGTTCGATCTTCGGTTCCAGCAGTCCTCGATCCGAGATCCCCCGTCTGCTGCGCGAGTACCAGCGAGGCAACCTGAAGCTCGACGAGCTCATCACGAAGACCTACACCCTCGACGAGATCAACGAGGGATACCAAGACATGCGGGATGGCAAGAACATCCGCGGCGTCATCGTCTTCGACTGATCTCTGATGGCAGCAACGACTTACGGACCACAGACACTGGCATCGCTCCGGGCTGCTGTCGTCGGTCGCGGCCGAGAAGCCGAGTTGGTCGTTGCTGCCCTCATGGCCAGCCGCCATCTTCTGTTGGAAGGCCCGCCCGGAACCGGCAAGTCCACCATCCTCCGAGCCGTGGCTGATGCAACCGGTCATGGCTTTGCGTTCGTCGAGGGAAACGCCGAGCTGACACCGGCACGACTCGCCGGACACTTTGATCCCGCTCAGGTGCTGGAGTCGGGTTACTCGGCCGATGTCTGGGTTGACGGACCGCTTGCTCGGGCGCTGCGCGAGGGGGCGCTGCTCTACCTCGAAGAGATCAACCGCATCCCGGAGGAGACCCTCAATCTGCTCGTCACCGTCATGTCCGAGGGCGAGCTGACCATCCCACGCCTGGGACGCATCGAGGCCCACCCCGACTTCCGCATGGTGGCGGCGATGAATCCGTTCGATGCCGTCGGCACGGCACGAATTTCCGGGGCCATCTACGACCGCGTGTGTCGAGTCTCGATGGACTACCAGTCCGAAGCAGACGAACAGCAGATCGCGGCCAAGCACGTCCCGACGGCGGGCACAGACTTTGCTGCCAACGTGGTGACGCTGGTCCGGGCAACGCGCCAGCACCCGGAGATTCGCGTCGGTTCCTCGGTTCGAGGTGCCGTCGACTTGCTTCTGTTGGCAGAAGATCTCGCCACCTTGCGGGGCGATGTGCCGGACGCTCGCAACGTCGCGCTCGATGCCGCCCTCACTGCACTTTCGGGGCGAGTACGCCTGCACGACTCGTCGACGACGACACCGGAAGCGGTGATCACAGGACTGTTCGATGACATCTTCGGACCACCGGACACACCGGAAGGCTCGTCAGAGGGAAAAGTGAAGAGCCGCCGCTAGGCGGCCAACCTCCACCGGGCGGAACACCCCCGGGCGAGATCGATGAGGACCGCATCCTCACCGGCGAGGAAGCAGCCGAGGCGTTGAAGGATGAGCGTCGGCGTACCATCTCGCGCCGAGATCTGCAGCGAAACGAGAACTTTGGCGAGGTATCCCCTGAGCTGGGCGAACTCGACGCCGCCGCCTTCGATGAGCTCATGGAGGAGGCGCCGGACGAGGGCCTGGAGCTGCTCTCACAAATGGCTCAGGCCACTGATCGAGACCTCTCGGCGCTGGCTCGCCGTCTCGCCGGGCGGTTGGTGCTCGATCTCGCCCGCACCGGTCGGGCCCGGCAGCGAGGCGTCGGGCGACTCGTTCGCGGACCGGCGAACGAGTCATCGAGCGACCTGGACATCGATGGTAGTCTCGACGCCCTCGTCACAGCCCGGGCAGAACGGCGCGCACCTGCAGTCGACGAGCTCCAGGCGACCCACTGGACCCAGCCGTTGACAGCCATCTGCTTGCTGATCGACCGCAGTGGATCCATGAACGGAGAGCGATTGGCAAGCGCTGCGCTTGCTGCCGCGGTGTGTGCGTGGCGAGCTCCCGAACACTTTGCCGTGTTGGCTTTCGGGGACCGAGTGGTCGAGATGACCTCGCTCGAAGGGCCCAAGACATCCGAGAAGCTGGTGGCCGAGATTCTGGCCCTGCGAGGTCACGGCACGACCGATGTGGCCCTCGCCCTCGAGGCGGCCCGCCGCCAACTCGAAACATCGCGGGCCACGCGCCGATTGACGATCCTGCTCTCCGACGCCGAGGTGACCACCGGGGCTGATCCCGTCCCGATTGCCCGTGGGCTCGACGAGCTGGTGATTCTGGCTCCGGCCGATGAGCCAGAGCACGCCCGAGCACTTGCCGCTGCTTCCGGTGCCCGTCTGGCCGAGGTCGGCGGCCCGATGTCTGTCCTCGATTCGCTCCGGCGGGTGGTGCAGTGAGTCTGTCCACTCGCCTGACGTTTGACCCGTCGGTTCGATCGCGAGCGAACGGACGCATCCTCATCGGCGGCAGCCCCACCCGGATCATGCGCCTGAGCGAGCAGGGTGCAGCGGTCGTGCGTTCGTGGCTTCGTGACGAGCAAGCGACAGTCGCGGAGGGTCCGCAGCGAACGTTGGCCGGGCGCCTCATCGCTGCCGGGATCGCCCATCCTGTTGCCACGCCGCCCGCATCGTTGACTGATCAGACAGGCTCCGCCTCCAGACCTCGCCACCACCTCAGAGTCGTCATTCCATGCCGAGATGACCACGAACATCTCCACATGACGCTCGCCGGCCTGGGGCACGCACCGGTCACCGTGGTCGATGACGGCTCGCAAGAGGCCGTCGCCGTGGCGGGCGAGATCGAGGTCATCCGTTCCCCCGAGAACCGAGGTCCCTCCGCCGCTCGCAATACGGGGTGGACCGCAGTGTCGGCAACGCTCGACCAGGTCACCAGCGACAACACGATCATCGGCTTCATCGATGCCGGCGTCTCGATCGACGAGGCGGACATGCGAGATCTCGTGCAGCACTTCGACGACCCACACATCGTCGCCGTCGCTCCTCGAGTCCAATCTCGACCGGGCGACGACCGCATCAGCACCTACGATCGGGAACGCTCGCCGCTGGATATGGGACCCAACCCTGCTGCTGTGCAACCAGGTCAACCGGTCTCTTACGTGCCCGGTGCATGCCTGCTTGTGCGGCTGTCGAAGCTGGTGGAGCTGGACGGGTTCGATGAGACGCTGCGCTACGGCGAAGACGTCGACCTTGTCTGGCGGCTCTCACGGCAAGGCATCGTCCGCTACGAACCGAGCGTCGTGGCCACGCACACGCCGCGCTCAACGCTCAAAGGGTTCGCCCGCCAGCGCTTCGGCTATGGCAGCTCGGCCGGTCCCCTCTCGCAACGTCACGGGACGGCCCTGACCCCGTTGGTCATCAGCCGCTGGAGCCTGCCCATCGTTGGCCTCACGCTGCTTGGTCACCCGATCATGGCCGCCGGCATCGCCAGCGCCTACGTGCCGTCTCAGGCCAGCAAGCTCGGCGAGTTGCCTGACCCGATGATCGAGGCCATGCGCATCGTTGTCAGTGGCAACCTCTCAGCGCTGCAGTCGACCGCCGATACGGCGGTCCGGATCTGGTCGCCCTTGACACTGTTGCTGTCGTTCACGCCGTTCCGTCGAGTGAGCGCAATCAGCGCAGCCCTGGCCTGGGGCCGTATGGCGATGACGGACGGGGTCGACAAGCTCCCGCTACGCATCATCGATGATCTGGCCTATGCGGCCGGCGTCTGGCGACACTCGGTGCGGTGGCGCACCGCAGCGCCACTCAGACCGCGGATTCTCTGAGCCAGGTGAAGAGGTCGAGCAGCTGGCTGTTCGTCATGATGGTGGCGCCCCGACGTCCGACCGCGGCCCGAAGGTCTTCATCGTTGGTCACCACGGCGACTGGCCACTGGCGGGGATAACCATCGACGACGTCAGGCAGGATGGACGGAGCCGTCACGCTGTCTGCGGTGAGGCGAACTCGCACTGCGTGTGACTCCGGCAGCATCTCATCGCCGCCGGCGGCTGCGTCGAAGATCACGTCGGCGGCAGCACCGACCTCGGCGGTCAAGTCTCCGAGGTAGCGCACGAGCGCTGTCCGGCGCTCGGCCACGCTCATCGACGGCCAGCCCATCTCTGCAACATGATCGCCATGAACAAGCACCATGACGTTGTGCGTACCGGTGATG
Organism: uncultured Acidimicrobiales bacterium; assembly: GCA_937997485.1. Lineage (GTDB taxonomy): Bacteria > Actinomycetota > Acidimicrobiia > Acidimicrobiales > SZUA-35 > SZUA-35. The sequence continues at coordinate 136,602 of CALKTH010000022.1, forward strand.
AACTTGGCGATCTCGAGATCGTCAGTGAGATCGTTCGGGATCTCCAGAGCAACGCGCACGTCGGACCCCATCTGGGCGTCACTCGTGCGAGTCTTCGGAAGCAGCGGCTCGGGGTCCGGCGTCACGGCCGGTGGGGTGAAGGTCTCTTCCTCCGCACCCATACCCATCGATGCCAAGCTGCGTTCGAGATCCGAGAGCACGTTCTTCTCGTCGAGATCGGCCAGCTCGGATTCGCTTGCCGCGCCAAGTGCGACGTCAACGGGATGGCCGGCCTCGTTGTCCTCGTTGTCCTCGTTCTTCAGCGCTTCGATCGTGGCCTCGAATGCTGCATCGTCGGACGCAGCATCGGCGGCGGCTGCCTCCTCGAGGCCACCGACGGAAAGGCCAGCGACCGGTGAGACCAAGCCACTGGCATCGTCGATGGCTTCCAGTGCGTCTCCGTCTGCCGCGCTCGGGTCAACCGACGCAACCTCAACGTCGATGTCCTCAACGTCGGTGTCCTGCACATCGGTGTCCTCATCGCTCAGGGTGATCCCCGCAGCAGCGCCAAACGGTGGATCACCGAAGAGATCGGTACTTGTCAGCTCCGCTGCCGTCGGCTCGCCACCGGCGACACGTTCGGTGTCATCAACAGTCTCGACATCATCGGCGTCCAGCATGCCCTCAGGAAGAACGACGTCTTCACCAATGGTGTCGTCTTCGATCCAGTGCAGCGGATCCACCTCGAAGGCGCCATCAGAACGGGGCGGTGGGACCTCGCTCGTCGCCGGTGTCGACGGCGCATCGTCGGTAGTGATCGCCGCCAGGGAGAGCTCGCCCTTGGTGCTCCCCTCCAGCGTGTCGAGGTCCTGTCCGACCACGCCAACGGTCTCGGTCAGCTGGGACACCACACCTTCGGCGTCGGCGACAGAATCGCCGACCGCACCGAGCTGATCGAGCACCTGCTGCTGAGAAGACTCCACGGTGTTGCGAGTCGAGGCCAGTCGCTCGGTTGTCTCCGAGAGCGACTGCAGGAGCTGGTCTCGTTCGGCCTCAACCTTGCCCAGCTGGACGGCGAGGGAGTTCAGCAGCTCTTGGCGTGCGTTGGCGGTGCTGGCCTGAGCCTCGGCGAACCGCTCGATCTCGGCGCTGAGCATCTGACGCTGCTCAGCCAGTTCGGCGAGCTCGACCTTCACGGTCTGCCACTGCGAGGACACATCTTCGAGCTGGGCTTCCAAGTCGACCCTGGCCTGTTCGGCAACTTCGAGGCGAGCAACGACCGCGTCACGCTCTTCGCGAATCGTGCTGGCGTCGACGAGGGCCGCGTCTCGTTCGGCAATGGCGTCGTCCGCGCTGTTGCGCATGGCGTCGAGATCGTCGTTGCGAGCCTTGAGATCTTCCTCGAGCTGGGTGAGTTTGGCCGCAGCTTCGGATCGGGACGACGTGGCAGTCCCGAGCTCGGTTTGCAGGTTGTGGAGGTCTCCCGCCAGCGCATCGATTTCAGCGGTGAGCACTTCGTTGTCGGACTGCAGCCGATCGCGGTCGGTGCGCACCCGGCTGAGCTCGGCGGCTGCCTCCTCGGCTGCGGTGCCCGCCTCGGAGATACTCGAGCGAACGTCTTCCAGCTCGGCGATCTTGGCCTCGACCTGGGACTTGGCGTCGTCCAGTTCGGTGCTCCGGAGAGCGAGACTGGAACGGGCGGCGTCGGCCTCGTTGCGGGCAACCTCGGCTTCTGCTCGTGCCTCTTCAAGGTTGCTGCGGGCGGCGTCAGCCTCGACTCGAGCGGCATCGATCTCAGCCCGGGCGGCATCAGCATCGGCCCGGGCCGCATCTGCGGCGGCTCGTGCGTGTTCGGCCTCGGCGCGAATGGTGGCAAGCTCGCCCTGTGCGGCTTCCGCTTCGGTGCGAGCGCGGGCAGCAACGGTCTTCGCGTCCACGAGATCGCTCGACATCGACTCGGACTCAGCCCGGCGGGCCTGTACTTCGCTCTCGAGCTCGCCGTATGAACTCGTCACCAGGTGGCGCTCATCAGCCAGACGGTCGACGAGCATGCGCAGGCTGTCCAGCTCATCACCGATCGACGAGCGGGTTTCGCTGAGATCTGAACCTGAAGCAAGGCCCGATACATCGGTTGATGCTGGGGCCGGATCGGCTCCGGCGCTTGGGGCCGCGGTCGCGAGACCGTCGGCGTCGAAGACGGGCGGGTCGGGCACGGCGGCTCGACGGTTCGGCAGTGTTGGTGCGCCCTCGACCTCGAGGCGAGCGGGAGCGGAAGTCGCGCCAGGGATCGCCTCGGCGTCAACATCGTCGGCAACGAGCGCCGCGTATTCTGCTTCCCATCCGGCAGGGCGGGTCAACCAGAGATAGCCAGCTCGTCCGAGCTCGGGCTCGTTGGCCTGTTCCGCCACCCGAGCGCGGAAGGACGGGTCCTCCTCGAGCACCCGCTGGGTCACAGAAACGGCGCGTCGCGGCAACTGGGCGACGTAGAGATAGCTGCGCATGGGCGCGGGCGGATCCATTGGCGGTGTGGCTTCCACGCCCTCGCGAGCGACTGAGTAGGCGAGCTCGCAAACAGAGGCGAGCGGCTCAGCAGTTTCCATGATCATCAATCCTCTCGATCTGATGCAGCACCTTCCGACGCCAGGGCCCGCGAAGCGCCCTCAGCGTCTTGTAGCAACACGACGTCGTCGCCGTGACCGCACCATCGACACGAGATCTGATCGACCGATTCAGCCAGAAGTTCAGTGTCTCCGACATCTCGAATGCCACCAACGGAGAAGCGATGCACCTCCGAGGAGCGACGGATGACGACCACATCAAACAAGCGAAGGTTGCCGCATCCTTCGCAGCGGTACCGTGTCAGGCCCATCGAGCGAGCCTAGTCTCACCATCTCTCGTGCTTCTGATCGAATCACGGATCAGACTTGACGTCGAACACATGTTCGATTGAGATGCGAGCATGTGTTCTGCGCAGCGCTCCTTCGACGACCTTGGCACGCCCCTTCACGACGTCACGTTCTGTGTCTTCGATGTCGAGACAACCGGTGGCAACCCCGAGACCTGCCACATGACCGAGATCGGTGCGGTCAAGGTGCGAGGTGGGCAGGTCCTCGGCACGTTTCAGACGCTGGTGAACCCTGGGTGTGCGATCCCACCGAACATCACGATGCTGACCGGCATCACGAATGCGGTAGTGATGCGTGCTCCTTCGATCGATCAAGTGTTGCCCACGTTTCTCGAATTCATGGGCGGTTGTGTCGTGGTGGGCCACAACGTGCGCTTCGACTGGTCGTTTCTCCAGGCGGCCGTTCGGCGCACGAACGGCCCACTCCTCGGCAATCAGCGGATCGACACGCTGGGACTCGCCCGTCGTCTCCTCAACGATGAGGTTCCTCGCTTCGGCCTGGGCGAGCTCTCCCGGCACTATCGGTTCCCGAAGCAGCCCACTCACCGAGCGCTTGACGATGCGTGGGCCACCGTCGAGCTCCTCCACCTCCTGATCGAACGGGCATCGGCGTGGGGTGTGACGGGTCTCGACGATCTTGCAGCGCTGCCCACGGTCGCTGGCCATCCGCAATGGCGCAAGCTCGCCCTCACGAATCATCTCCCCCGCCGTCCCGGCGTCTATCAATTCGTCGACCGCGAAGGACGCGTTCTGTACGTGGGAAAGGCAACCGATCTGCGGAGCCGTGTGCGGAGCTACTTCTCCTCCGACAAACGGCGGAAGGTGGCACAGCTCCTCAAGGAAACCCACGAAGTGAAGCACCAGGTCTGCCCAAGCTCGCTCGAGGCCGAGCTCATTGAGCTGCGTCTGATCCAGCAGCTACAGCCTCGCTTCAACCGGCGAAGCAAGCGGCCAATCAAACCGAGCTGGGTGAAACTCACAACAGAGCGATTTCCTCGCCTGGCGGTGAGTTCGACGTTCAGCGAAGGAGCGATGGGTCCGTTCGGATCCCGCAAGGAGGCGCACCTGATCGTTGAGGCACTGCACTCGGCCATCCCGCTTCGTCGGTGCAGCACGCGAATCGGGCGGCGGGGTTTCGAGCCGGCGGAAGCGGAGTGTTCGGCTGCCCAGCTCGGCGTGGCCATGTGTCCGTGCAGTGGCACGCTCTCCGAGGCGGACTACGAGCCGGTGGTGGAGCGAGTCCGTCGTGCCCTCTCTGGTGAGGCGGGCCTCGTACTGGGCACGCTCGAGCGGAAGATGCAGAACCTGGCGGAGGCCGAGCGCTTCGAGGAGGCGGCCACGATGCGAGACCGAGCATCCGCGTATGTCCGAGCCATTGATCGCCGCAGACGGCTCGATCTGCTCGGCGGTTTTGACCGCATCGTGATCGAGGCGGATCGAGGCGCCCGCATCGAACTCGGCCGAGGTGGCGCCCTGGCACCGCCCCGTGTCCCAGGTGCGGCCGAACCTGATGTCCCGGTACCAACGCTCGAAGAGCAGCTGTGTGTGGCCTCGTGGCTACAGCGTCACGCCGGAGCGGTCCGCCTGCTCACGGTCAGCGGTTCACTCTCCTCGCCGCTACCTGCACTGCCGGACTACAAGCCTCGAGCGCCCGTCGTGCTTTGAGGACGGTCGTGCTTTGAGGACGGCCGCGCTTTGAAGACTGTCGCTTTTTGAGGACCGTCGAGCTTTGAGGACTGCAGCGTGATGCTGTCTCAGACGTGAGGACCTAGACCGAGGTCGTGAAGGATCGCAGCCGCTCCAGGGTCGCAGCTGATCGACCATCATCGATGGCCGCGTTTGCCCGTTCAAGCCCGTCGCCGAGATCCGCGGCGACGCCAGCGACCACCAGCCCAGCCGCAGCGTTGAGCGCCACGATGTCTCGCCGCGCACCGCGCTCCTCCCCTGCCAGCATGCGGTGGAAGATCTCGACGTTGGCCGTTGCGTCGCCTCCGGCGAGCTCATCCATCGACGAGGGGGCTTGGAGGCCAAGAGCACCCGGTTCGACCACCCGACGCTCCACACCTTCCGGCGTGGCCTCGAAGACGATCGACGGTCCGGTCGTGCTCAGCTCGTCGAGGCCGCCGTCGCCGGTCACGACCCAGGTCAGCTGAGACCCGAGCGCTCGGCGGACTTCAGCCATTCGCTGAGCCAATTCCTCGTTGGCGCAACCGATCACCTGTCGGTTGAGCCGACCCGGGTGAGCCAGCGGGCCGAGGACGTTGAACACGGTGGGGATGCCGAGCTCGGCTCGAACCGGACCGGCGTGGCGCATCGAGGGATGGAACGACCGAGCAAGGGCAAAGCCGACGCCGACTTCGGCCACACACGCCTCGAGCTGCGATGGGTCGAGTTGGACGTTCACCCCGAGCTCGGCCAGGAAGTCGAACGAGCCTGATGTGGAGGAGGCCTTGAAGTTGCCGTGCTTGCAGACCGTCGCGCCCGCACTGGCAGCGATGATGGAAGCCATGGTGGAGATGTTGAGCGCATGCTTGCGCCGATGCGCACTCCCGCCGGTTCCGACGATGTCGATCGCATCCGAGCTGACCGAGAGCGGCTCGCTGGCCTCGAGCATGGCGCCCGCCAGTCCGGTCATCTCCTCCACCGTTTCACCCTTCAGGCGAAGGGCAACGATGAGCCCGGCGATCTGCGCACCGGTGGCGCGCCCGGCGAGAATCTCGGCCATCGCCGACGCTGCATGCGCCCGCGTGAGGTCCTGACCGGATGCGGCCTCGCCCAGCACCCCAGACCACCCGCCGAGTTGATCGAAGATCGACGGCGGTGGAGACGGCTCGGAGTCGGCATCGTTGGCGGCAGGCATGTCGTTCACGGGCGAAACGCTACCTTCTGGCGCGGATCGAACCGGCACCATTCACCTCACGGCTACTCCAAGGCCTGTCGCTCGTCGGTAAACCGATCAGCCTGGCTTCGCTCTGCCCGGGCGAGGCTCTCCATCCAATCCGCCACCTCGCCAAACCCTTCCGCCCGAGCGGTCTCGGCGAACTGGGGATACATCTGTTCCCCGTCTCGTGTCTCGCCCTGTACGGCGGAGTCGAGATACTCCTCGGTCGATCCGATGGGTGCGCCGGTGATCGGATCAGTTGCCTCGGCCAGAAAGTCGAGATGGCCGAGGGCGTGCCCCGTCTCGGTCTCGGCCACTGTTCGGAAGAGCGCGGCGATCGCGGGCTGCCCTTCGATGTCAGCCTGCTGGGCAAAGTAGAGATAGCGGAGTGCGGCCTGGCTTTCGATGGCGAAGGCGGCTTGCAGGTTCTGTTCGGTTTGGCTGCCCTCGAGTTCTGGCACAACGCACTCCCGGTCGGGGCCGGATTGCCCGGCGATGATCGGCACAGAGCATGCCAGGAGGCTGGACAGAAATTCGACCGTCGATTGGCGCCGCTGCCCGCCGCCACTGCCACTCGCCTCGTGGGCCTGCGCCACGGGTGAGACAGCGACCGGTGGTATCTTCGGCCCGTGCCCACCCTCGATTGGCAAGTCGTTCGGACCGCCGCGATCGCCGGAATGATGATCGTGGTCCCCTCGGCGATTCTGGCGACGCTGCTGGTCTCCGATGGATCCAGCACTGCGTGGTCGCTCTTGTTCGGTGTCTTGACGCTGGTCGGCTTCATCGTTGCCGGATTCGGCGCCGGCCGACTCCGCAGTGACACTCCGATGGCGCACGGAGCAGCCGCTGCTGTTGTCGCCTACGCCGTGCTCCAAGTCTTCGGTCTGGTTCGCCGCCTGGCGGCCGGCGACTCGATCAACTGGCTCTCGTACCCGCTGACGGCGCTGCTGGCCGCAACGATGGGAATCATCGGCGCCCTCTTCGCCGAGTGGTACGGACGGCGCGGCGCCCGAGCCAGCTAGCCTGCGGGCTGGGTGAGTCGGCCGGATGGTCGCGGCTCGTTGCTTCGGCGGCGGGTCGAGGAAGGTCGGGACTCCACAGAACACAGTGCTGGTCAACAGCCAGTCGGGGCGACCCGCAGGAAAGTGCCACAGAAAGCAAACCGCCGATGGGCTGAGTTGTGTTGCAAGACACGGATCGGCCACAGGTAAGGGTGAAACGGTGCGGTAAGAGCGCACCAGCGGTGCTGGTGACAGCATCGGCTTGGTAAACCCCACTGGGAGCAAGGTCAAGTCGGAGGTCGGCTGTTCGTCACCTCGGGTCCGCCCGAGGAACCTCCAGGTGGACTGCACAGATGGATGACCATCGAACGGAGACCCGCAAGGTTCCCGGGAACAGAATCCCGCCTACAGGCTGACTCACCCCTCGTCACCTGCCCTCGTGGCACCAGACCCTCGTGGCACCGTTACGTAACGCCCCAGCGACAACGAACGGTGCCACCACACCCACACGACCCTCGAGGCGTGAGTTGGCAAGGGGCGCGGTGGTCAGAAAACGAGACAGCCCCACGTTCGGTGCTGAAACACGTTCCGTGGGGCCTGGAAGAAGGGCGTGAAAGGCGCCCTTCGACGTTCTCGTGGATGGATGTTCAGTCCATCGGAAGACGGGCGAAGATCTCGACCTTCGCGTCTTCGAATTCTTCCTGCGTGATGTCGCCGTTCTCGAGCTGCTTGTGGACGACCTCAATCATCTCGAGCAGTTCGGGAGCGGACAGCTCACCCTTGCCTTCGAAGAGCTTGGCCACGAGGCTGCCTTCTTCGAATGTGGTCTCTTCCTCGCCACCATCCAGCAGGTCGGTCGTCGGTGCCGGTCCGAATGGATCGACACCCTTGCCTTGGCGCTGTGCCTGCTTGGCTGCCTTCTTGGCTGCCTTGGCCCGGTCGCGCTGCAATTTTGCGAAGCTTGATCGCTGCTTGCCCATGTGATGCTCCTTTTCTCAGCCGCAGGCTCCGGGCGTGGCATTCGTTACGAATGGCGCGTCACCCGAAAGTCCGACGACGAACAAACCTGTTCTGGTCCTGTTCGTCTTCCGTCGGCGGCTGGCTCGTGAACGAGTTCACGAACGAAATCAGCTTCCAGACTAGGGCGAATCCAGCACTTTTCCGACGATGGGAGGCAGTGTTGCCCGGCACACTCGCGTCCGGTGGACCGACGGAACGCACCCGGCCTCGGATGGTCGACCGACGACCGAGGCCCCCGTTCAGTCGAGGTGAGCGACCTCGTTGAACGCATGCAATGAGGGACCGCGGGGAGAGACCACAATTTTGGTGATCGATGCTTGGGCCACGTGAGCCCGCCACGAGATTTCGATTCCCACACCGAGTGCCCAGGCCATCGCCGCCTTGATCGGCGAAACGTGACTCACGAGTGCGATATCGCTGCTGGGCGCCGAGCCGGCTGACACCTGTGCCGTGAGCTCGTCAAGCAGCGTGCCGGTGCGCCCGGCAAGTTCGGCCAGCGTCTCTCCCGCTGGCGGGCGGAAGTGCGGATCAGCCCGCCAGGCCGCCCATGTCTCGGCCGGGACATCGGCCACCGGGGTGAGATCGAGATCGCCGTAATCAAGTTCGATCAAACGGTCGTCGACCGCGTGGTCCGGATCGATGGCTGCAGCGGTCTGGCGGCACCGGGCCAACGGTGAGGAAATCACATGGGCCCCGTTCGGGACGACGGAGGCGATCTGTGCTGCCTGGGCCCGGCCGAGATCGTCGAGATCAGGGTTGGCCCGCCCCAAGAGGAGGCCACCGGCGTTCGCCTCGGTACGGCCGTGTCGGACAACCCAGATGGTGAGAGATGACGTCATGTCGTGTGGTCTTTCGTCGGGCGCTTGCGGTTCGAGCGGTGCGGGAGCCCGCTCACGAAGGAAGGGCGCCGCGGTCAAGTTGGCCGGTGGTCAGCAGTCGGCGGCGATGATCGGGATCGTCCAGCCCATAGCGACGGTAGGCCCACCATCCAACGGCCAGGGCGACAAGCTCCAGGCCAAGGGAGATCCAAAGCGGTCTCGAGAACTCGGGGACGGGAGCGCCGTCGAAGCTGAAACCGAAGGCTGGCCACCAGAACAGCGAGGCACTGTCCCACGATGCATCGAGCACCGAATGAAAGAACAAGCCGATAGGGAGTCCGAGCCAGCGCCGTCGAACGAGGCGCCGATTCTGGGTCAGCAGCATGACGGCGGTCAGGACAACGACCGACCCGAGGAGCGTGTGCAGCACTCTCGCTCCCCCAGTCACCACCTCGAGCAAGGGAAGCAGTGCACCGAGCGCCACCATTCGGTAGTCGATCATCGGACTGCGAAAGATCTCCGCCACCAGGACGGGGGCAAGAATGCAGAACCAGAGAAGCATCAGTGCGTGCAGGTCAACGAATGAGCAGGCGGCCGCACTCGTCGCAGGTCACCACCGCATCGTCCGGCAGCTTCTTGATCTTGTCGATCGCGACCGCGGACATTGCCATGTGACAGCCATCGCAGGTCGAGCCCACGAGCCGGGCGACGGCAATTCCCCCGAAGTCAAGGCGAAGTGAGTCGTACTGGCTGAGGAGATCAGCCGGTACGTCGGCCGCCGCGACGTTGCGTGCTGATTGCACCTGCTGCAGCTCCTCGTCGACCTCCGCCAAGGCGGCCTCGAGGTCAGCGTGGGAGGAGGCCAAGCGGGCGTCGATCTCGTCCCGCAGCGCAAGTTGTGGATCGAGCTCGTTCTGGACGGTCTCGTTCTGCTCCATCAGTTCGAGCTCGTCGTCCTCCATAGACGTCTTGCGGTCGAGCAACATCTTTGCTTCGTCCTGCAGAGCCAGCAGATCCTTGGTCGCAGTCACAGAACCGTCGTAGAGCTTGGCATCGATCTGCGAGCGCTTGTCGTCGATGAGGGCGACCTCGTCGTCGATGCGCTTCTGTTGACGGTCAAGGTCGTGCTTGCGGCCCTCGATCTCAGCGATTACCTCGCCGAGCGTTGCCCGCTCGGCTTCGGCCGCGGCAATATCAGCCCGGATCGGGTGGTTCGCGTGCCGGTGGTTGAGCTGGGTGATCTTGGTGTCGAGATCTTGGACACCAAGCAATTGCTCGTGCGCAGCGGACGCCATCAGCCGCCGGCCGTCGTCGCCGGAGGCGCCGTGGTGGCTGGGGGTGCCGTCGCCGGAGGTGCGGTGGCTGGCGGCGAGGTTGCCGGAGGAGCCGTTGCCGGCGTGGTGTCGTTGGGGTCGGGCACAGTCTCTTCGGGCTCCGTCGTTGAAGTGGTGGTGATGGGGATGTAGCAGTCTCGCTCACCATCATTGTCGCTGTCGACGAAGATCGTGCCCAGGTTTGCGGTGTCGATGTCGCTCGAGCGGCAGAAATCAACCTCACCGGCCACCTTCAGGTAGCGGCCGCCGCCATAGGAGTCAGGATCAGCGAACTCTCGCGGCTCCAGGTTGGCGTGGAAGTCATTGTTGAACTGGCCCCAGATCGCTGCCGGAACGGTGCCGCCCTGGATCCTCGGCCAAGGTCCGACGTTGCGCATCGGAATCTTCTCGTCTGGGTGACCCATCCACACCGCCGTGGTGAGATACGGGGTGAAGCCCACGAACCAGGCATCTTCTTCGTTCTGTGCGGTTCCCGTCTTGCCGCCGGCCCCGTAGCCAGCCGGGAGCTGGGCTCGTCGTCCGGTACCGCTGCGGATGTTGCCCTCGAGCGTTTCGACGACGAGGCGGGCGGACTGGGTAGAGAGAGCTCGCCGTCCGTCAGGGCGACGTTCGTACAGCACGTTGCCATTGATGTCTTCGACACGCTCGACGTACCAGGCGTCGTTGTAGATGCCATCGTTGGCCATGGCGGCGTAGGCGCTGGCGATCTCCATGGGGTGCACTTCTTTGGAACCGAGCGGGAGCGACAGCACGGCGTCGGTCGGGCCAACGGTGCTGATGCCGAGTCGGTTGGCGATCTCGACGACGTTCTCGTTGCCTGCCACCTGGCCGAGCCGGACGAATGCACAGTTGTTTGACGCCCGAGTGGCGGCTGCCAGCGAGATGCGACGGCCTCGACCGCCCCGAACTTCGTAGGGGTTCGGGAAGCCGCCGGGATTCTCGAACGAGCATGGGCTGTCTCCCCGCACGGTGTCCTGCGGGGTGAACCCTGCTTCGAAGAGCGCCGCGAGCACAAAGGTCTTCATCGACGAGCCGGGCTGGCGGAGGCCGTCGGTCGTCAGATTGAACTGTTCCCTCGTGAACTCGTCGCCACCGACCATGGCACGAACGGCGCCGGTCTCGGTCTCCACTGCCGCAATGGCCACCGTGAAGCCGCGTGGGTCGACAGGAAGGATGTCGGCCTTCGCCTTGAGCGCCATCTCCTGCGCCGCCAAGTCGAAGGTGGTGTACACCTGCAAGCCGCCGGAAAACACGGTGGCGAACCGCTCTGCCGGTGTGTCACCGATCGGGATCGCCGAGTTCTCGAGGAGCTCCTTGAGGGCCTCTTCCTCGAAGTAGTCGGACGGCTTGATGTTCTGCGGGTCCTGCCGCTCTTCGGGGAGGGGTGCGGAGTTGATCCGACCCGCCTCGGCCTCATCGATGAGCTCGAGCGAGAGCAGGCGGTCAACGACGGTCGCCCGGCGGTTGCGAGCGTTCACGGCGTTGTTCAGCGGATTGTTGCTGTTGGGGCTGCGAATGAGACCGGCGAGCAGCGCGGCGTGTTCCCACGTCATCTCGTCGAGATCTTCGATACCCCAATACACCTCGGCCGCGCCCTTGACGCCGTAGGCGCCGGCTCCGAAGTAGACGGTGTTGAGGTAGCGCTCGAGGATTTCGTCCTTGGTGAACTGCTCTTCGAGGCGGAGCGCGTAGAACGCCTCGGTCTTCTTGCGATCGAAGCTCTGATCGGAGGTGAGAAGTGCGTTCTTCACCAGCTGCTGGGTGATGGTGGAGCCGCCCTGCTCGATACCGCCGGCGCTGATGTTCTGAGCGAGCGCACGGAACACGGCCCGGTAGTTCACGCCGTCGTGCTCGTAGAAGTCGTTGTCTTCCATGCCGAGAATCGCGTCGATCACGACCTGGGGAATCTCGTCGAGCTCGACCGACTGACGATTTTGCTCGCCGACCAAGAGGGTGAGGAACGTGCCGTCGGATGCGTACATCGAGGATCGCTGGGCCAACACGTCAAGTTCGAGCTCTGCAGCTGTGTTTTCGGTCGCGTTCACGACCGTCCCGATCTGAGGAATGACCGTGAGCGCGGTGGCGGCGAACACTGCTGCCGCTGCCATCATGACCAGACCGAGTGATGCGAGTCGTTTGACGGCGCGAACGAGATAGAGCACGGGCTGAGGCTACTCAAGTACGTCGCGGTGTTGGTGTCACCCGCTGAGCTCAGAGACACTCCAGCGAGGGTGTCCGTTGCGGTTCACCGCTGAACGGGCTGGCCCCGACGACGCCGGCGGCAGCGAAGACGGCTTCGGCTGGCAGCGTCGATGACGACCGGTCACCGATTGCGAGACCGAGCAACGGTCCGCCGTCCTCCTGATCAATGACAACGAGAACGACGGAGCGGCCCTCCACATCAGCTTGACCGGCGAAGCGCACATCCACTGCTGGCTCGCACAGTTCTGCACCTGCGTGCGCGATTGCTCGCAACGGGTCGGGGGCCACGGAGGTCGCGTGGCGACGTCCACGAGGATCGGCGATGCGAATGTCAGCCAGCACCCCATTCGCGGTCTCGCTCGTGACCAATCGAATGGACGAACCGTCTGGCACCGCCGAGCGATGATCCAAGGCGCGAGCCACCGATCCCACCAGGCTTGCCACGATCCGTTGGTCAGCGTCGCTGAACGCCTGAGGCCGCAGTACTGCGCCGGCCATGACCGTGCCGCCGCTCGTGTGCTGCGATATCAAGAGGTGACCGTCATCGATGACCGAGGTCTGCACCGACGACGTCGACCCGTCACCGGAAGTCGAGAGTGAACTCCACAGCCGCCCGTTCACCTCGAACGAGACAGGGTCGTCCGGACGCCAGTTGCCAGGGACACGACAGGCGACGTTGGGCGCAGTGGCGTCGCTGTCTTTTCGCACGATGAAGACCACCTCGGAGCCGAAGAGATCGGCGAGGGCGTTGAGCGCCAGGTCGGTGACCAGTCGGCGGACAGTCGGGTCCTTGCGGAGCTCGCGATCGCCGAGAAGTGAGGAGACCTCGGGCGCGTTCTTCGAGTCTCTCGTGTCCCCGAGAATGCCGGCGAGCCCGCGGCCGAGGCCGCGCGGCGATGATGCTTCAGATCCCACGTGCGCTCCCTCGAGTCCGGACGTTATCTAGTTGTCGGCCGGACACGGCGTCGGCTGAGCGCTGGCACCCGAGGACACCCAATCGACCACCGCCGACGCTGGAATGGCGAGTGTCGACCCCGTGGTCAGATCGAACCCCTGGAGGACGCCAACCACATCGCCGTAGCGGTCAAGCACGGGTCCTCCGGAGAAGCCTCCGACGGTCTCCACTTCTAAAACCAGCACCGGTCCACCGAGGCCGAACGAGCCGTCGGGCACGGTGGTTTGCACGGTCGCCGGCCTGACGACGACCGGGCCGCCCTCGGCATGACCGGCAACCCAGACCGGATCGCCGCCCTCGGGTGCGACCGGTGACCATCGCAAGCCGAGGGATGGCACTGCCTCGGCGAGGCTGATGTCGAGCGAGTCCGATCGCCGAACAACCGGAACGAACACGGGAGCGATCGGATCGTCGACCTTGAGTTCGGACGCTCCGGTCGTGAGATGACGGTTGGTGACGAGCTCGCCATCGACGACGAAGCCACTCCCCCGGGTGAGGCCGTCGCATGTCCGCGCCGCCACTCTCACCGTCGCCGACTCCGCCAGCGCCTGCAGTCCAACGGCACCGAGCTCTGGCCGCAGCGATTGCTCAGTACCCATGTTGAACGGAGTGGAGATCCCCGACGCAGCAAGACTTCGACTCGCCAGTTGAGACACCACGAGGGTGACCATCATCGACAAAGCGAGGACGCCGAGAAAGAGCCAGGTCGGACTCATCGCGCGGCGCGACGGTCCACCAGCAGTTGCCACGCTTGCCCGACGCTCCACGGGGCGACGGTAGACCGTCGAATGAGCAACGACCTACAGCAAAGGGACCCAGCCCCCTACGGCTGTTGTCAGGTAGTCGCCCGTCGAGTCCGAGTCAGTCGTTGCGGCGCCAGTCCGAGGCGAGTCGGTCATCATTGCGGCGCTTGCCAACAGCGGCAAAGACCGCCTGCTCGAGGCGTTCGCTGATCTTGTAGAACGTCACGCCGTAGTGTCCGAGACCGTCGATGTCGCGAATGTTCCGCACCTCGACGATGCCCTTTTCGCCACCGAGCTCGAACGGAACTCGCATCCCGACAGCCACCGACCTGTTGAACGGCCCGACGATCTGGGCCCCGGCGACGGAGAGATCGATCAGCTGGACACCGGCTCGCTTGGGTTTGTTGGAGAAGCGGGAATCCTTCGGCGGAAACCACGTCGCCTCGATGGGGTCGATCGAATAGCGCTCGGAGATACGAGGCACTTCAGTGGGCCGACGCACGTCTCCCTGGCGAATGATTTCCGGCATGTGAGTAGTTTCGGCGGCTTTGGCCAGGACTTGAGTGAGCAATCACACTGCTCACAAATCTCAGCTCCGAGTGACTTCGATGACCCGGTCCAGCGGGAACACCGTGGGGGCGAGATCGGCGACCTCGGATTGACGCATCTCGTCGATCGCCTCCAGCGTGCCGAAGTAGCCGAGGCTGGACGTCTCGGCAGCCTCGTGGAGCCAGAGCATGAGCGTAAAGTTGTTGACCAGCTCGTGATCGCTGCGGGCAATCGTGCGGGCCCGCTCGAACTCGTCACGGGTCGGGCCGTTCTGCACCAGATCGGTCAACTCTTGACGCACGGCGGCATTGATCTCATCGAGACGAGCCGGATCGCCCGAGATCGTGATGAGCGTTTCAATCTCGACGTCGGGAGTGAGCCGTAGCGACGAGCCGACTCGTCCGCCGTAGGTCGCAGCGAGCTCTTCGCGGACCGTCTCGAACAGACGGGCGTCCACGATGTTGGTCAATACCTCGAGCCGCAGAGCGACGACCTGGGCCTCGGGCCCGACGGAGATGTCCACGGGAGCTGCGAAGAACAACTCGACGCCGGCGCCAGCATCGTCGGTGCCGGCGTCCACCTCAAGCGCGATCGCGGTTGACGGAGGATCGGCTCGTCGGTCGACGAACGAGTCGGCACTTCCAGCCGGCAGGGTCGCGACATATCGCCGGGAGAGATCCCGAATCTGGCCGAGGTCGGTGTCTCCGGCAATGGCGATGACGAGTTCGTCTGTATTGCCCAGCCGATCGCGATAGAGGTTCGCGAGATCGTCCGCCGTAAGCGATTCCAATTGTGCGTCGTCGGCGACGATGTTGAACCACGGACTCTCGAAGCGAGCGTCTAACCGAGCGATCGTGGCCAAGAGGCCGGGATCGCTCACTGCGCGATCCCGGAGACCGAAGCCTTGTTCGACGACCTCTGCCAGTGGCGCCGGGTCGACTCGGGGAGCGGTGATCGAGAGATACAGGAGCTGAAACAGCGTTTCCATGTCGTCAATCTCTGCGCTGCCAGAGAATCCCTCTTCGGTCTCATCGATGAAGGAGGCGATCTGCGCCGAACGGCTGGCGAGAAAGGTTCGCAACTGGAGATCCGAGATGTCAGCCCGCCCGCTGCTGTCGACCGCAGTCGTCGCAAGGCCGACGAGCGCCCGCTCCTGCGCCTCGAGCGTGGACCAGCCACCCTCAGACAGGGCGAGCAGGTTGGCGTTGCCAGCGAAGATGTCTGACTCCATGAAGAGCACGCGCACTCCGTTGTCAAACGTCATCTCGGTCGCATTCAACTCGTCGATGCTTCGTTCCGACGGCTCATCGCCGCGATCCGGGCGCTCCATCAGCTGATCGATGGCGGCGACAACGACGGACTCGTCAACGAGCTCTGACTCGAGCGCACGATCGATAGCGGCCCTGAGCTCATCGCGCGTCGGCAGCTCATCCTCCGAGCGGCCGATTCCGACTAGGATCGGGTCGCTCTCGGCCAGCATGAACGCCAAGTGATTGTCGACGGTGGCGAGATCAAGCGAGGCCAGTATCGACAACTGACGGTCGATCGTGTCTGACAGATCATCGATAGCACCCCGACCGAGCGCATGCTCCACGAAGGATCTCGCGTAGTCGGCGTCCTGACGGCTTGTGATGGAGGAGGCCACGTTGTCCAACGCGCTTTGTTGCCCGGCAACAGAGCGAGCGAGCTCCGCCTCGGTGAACCCATCGGTTTGCAGCCGACGGAGTTCCACCAACAGATCCTCGGTCGCCGCCACCAAGTCGGGACCGGTCACGTTGAACCCGAGGAATCGACGGCCCGGGACGATTTGAAACGAACCGGAGCTGTTGAGAATCGCGGCCATCGAACCTTGCGCAATGCGCTCGTCGAGCCGGTTGCGGATCATGTTGTCGATGACGCTTTCGATGACCAGCAGTCGTTCGCCGCCCACCGTGGTGCTGTCCCACGTCGGGATCGGCAGGTCGAGCGAGATGTTGGGTCGCCCCTGCTCGGGATGCGTCGCCAGGTCGACGATGACTCCTTGGACCGGATCGATGGTGACCGGGTCGAGCGGTTGACCATCCGATCGGCTCGTCAGCCCATCGAAGCGATCGCGGACGAGCGCTTCGAGCTCATCGGTCGGGAGATCGCCGACGGCAACGATCGACATGAGATCGGGGCGATACCAGCGGTCGTAATAGCGGCGGGCGTCCGTCGCTGTCGTGGCGAGAATCTTCTCGGGTGTACCGATGGGGTCGTAGGCGGCGTATGGAGAATCGCCGACGTAGTACTGGTTGAGCGCGTCGAAGATGACCCCGCCTGAGGATTCGTCTCGGATCCGGAACTCTTCGCGCACCACGCCCCGCTCCTCGATGACGTCCTGCTCATCCAACGTGGCCTTCGACGCCCACTCGAAGAGCACATCGAGCGCGGTGTCCACTGCGGAGTCCGTGGTGGGAACCGAGAGGTTGTAGACCGTCTCGTCGTATGACGTGTACGCGTTGATGTCCGCTCCGAAGTCGACCCCGAAGCCTTGCAGCACTCGGTCGAGTTCGTTGCCGTCGAACGACTCGGTGCCGTTGAACAGCATGTGCTCGACGAAGTGCGCCAGCCCGCTTTCCGGGTCTTCCTGCTGCCGGGAACCAGCCCGCACCACAAGCCGCAGGTCCAGGCGTGAGCCCGGCGAATCGTTCGATTGCACGTAGTACGTGAGGCCGTTGTCGAGCGTTCCGATCCGGACGTCGTCGCTGATGCCGAGTGGCGTGGGATCCGGAGCTGGGGCGACGATCGCGCCGTCGAGGTTCCCGACGCCGGAGCCGACGCCGTTCGCGGCGCCCTCGCGACCGACCGGGTCCGCCGTCTGCCGAGCGTTCTCCCCGGGAGGAGTACAAGCGGCGGTCAGCAAGCACACCAGAAGGGCAAGAACCAAGAGGCGGCGGGGCACTCGAACTGTGTAGCGCATCTCGGAACCAATCGGCAGAGCGGGGTCCGGGCTGAGGTGGATGGATGCCTGAGCCGCTGTCCTCCGGCCCGTTCGTCTAGTCTTGGCGCCAAGTTGGCAGCGGAAAGAGTTCGGGAACGACCGTGATGGATCGCATCAAGTTCTGGTGGAGTGAGTGGCGAGCGACTCGAGCTGGCCGCGTTCGCGTACCGAACGACATGCAACGCGCCGCTCGCGACCTCACAGGGCCAACCGGATGGGCGAAGTCCGAAACGTGGGATCACCTGGCCAACGACCGGCAGGCGTACCTCAAGTCCTTCGACCCTCGCGTGCCGGCCAGCCTGCACATTTCCGAACGGGACCGTGTTCGCGCTGGGATGGTCATCCCGCTCCCCGAACGCTGCATTGAGGATTGGGTCGACAACCATGCCGATCCCGAGGCCGACGTAACGGAAGACTCCGATGGCGAGACCGGATCACAGCCGGTCGCCCATCCTTGACTCAGCTAAACTTGGTCTTCGGGCGTTCGAGCATCTGACCGTCGACCTCGATGTCGACCTTCTCGTTGTAGAAGCAGACCAGACCCGCGATTGGGGCCGATTCGGGAAGCGGCGTGCGGTAGCCCCATGCGAGATCAGCGTGCTCGGCGCCGCCCGCATTCACGTTCCAGTAGTGGGCCCAACCCTTGTACGGGCAAGCGGTTTCGCTCTCGGTCCGTGTCAACCTCTCCATCCGAACGTCGGCTTGAGGCAGATAAAAACGGGGCGGCAGCGAAGCTTCGTACAGCACCGTGGGCCGCACTGAGTCTGCGACGAGGTCGCCATCCACGAACACCCGCACGTGCTTCGACGAAGACAGGGCATCGATTCGAACCTCTGGACTCCGGGGATGAACGAAGACCTCTTCGTCTTCCTCGAACCAGGCGTCGACCGCATCCCACTCGATGCGGACGAGGTCCCGCAGCTCGGCCACCGGGGAGTCGAGGTGGCGCCACGCAGCATTGGGAATGATCTCGTCCGGGCCACCCTCGCCGTCGCTCAGTACGAGATCGAAACGAGTGGCTTCGCCACGACTCGGTGAGCGATCGGTCTCCCCGGAAGGCCGCAGTTCAGCAGCCAGGTCTGAGAGTGGGAAGTACCACGCTGGGTAGTACGGGATCTCCCAGACGAAGAGCACGTCGCGACTATCGACGATCGTCTTTCCGCCGTGGACACCGCGGATCCATTTGGGATTGCTTTGGGTACGAACACGAGTCGAGCCGGCCATGATGTCCTCATTGCGATGGGTCGTTGAATGATGTCGTTGGATGATTTCGTTGAGCCTGGTTCCGTCACATCGAGCGTCGGGCCCGGGAATGCCCCGCTGCCGAACACCGTTGGAACGCTCTGCATGATCAACACCAATGACGGCCGCGTTGATTCCTCGCCTCGCGGCGCCAGGATCCACCGAGAGCAACTCGAGACCGAGCCGTACTCGGTATTGGCCGAGCTCTGCGAGCACGAGCCGGTGTCGTGGATTCCAGCTGTTGGCGGGTGGTACGTCACGAATCGTGAGCTGGCCATCGCTGCCATGCGAGATGCTGAGTCCTTCACGGTTGATGATCCCCGCTTCACCACGGCAGCGGTATTGGGCCCGAGCATGCTCTCCCTTGATGGACCCGAGCACGCCCGCCACCGGGCCGCCTTTGCCGACCACTTCCGTCCGGCAACAGTGCGTACCAAGTTCGAAGCGTCGCTGAGAGCGACAGCCGAGGAATTGCTGGACGATCTCGAACAGGCGGGAAGGGATGGCACCGGACTGGCCAAGGGAGAGTTTCGTACCGGACTCGCCGGGCCGCTCGCAGTCCGCACGATCATCGACTTCCTCGGGCTGGTCAACGTGGATCCGACCGTCGTGCTGCAGTGGTACGAGGCGATCGCGGCCGCCATCGTGGCGCTCACCGTCGGGGAGGAGATAAGTCCAGACAGTCGCGCCGCCATTGATGAATTGCATGCGGAGGTTTCCCGCTCGTTGCGAGGCGACGCTCCGTCGCTCATCCGCCAGCTGAAAACGGAGGCCGTGCTCACCTCAGAGGAGATCGTGCCCGCGGTCGCCGTCGTCATGTTCGGTGCCATCGAGACGTCGGAGGGGATGACCGCGAACGCGCTCTGGCACCTCATGCAACACCCGATGCAATGGGCTGAGGTTGTCGCCAACCCGTCATTGATCAGCGCTGCTGTCGAGGAATCGCTTCGGCTCGAACCAGCCGCAGGCTACGTCGACCGATACACGACTCATGACGTCGAGCTCGGAGGGGTCACGATTCCCGCCGGAGATCTCGTAAGTATTTCGCTCCTCGCAGCCAACCGCGACCCCGCCCACTTCGAGCGGCCGCACGAGTTCGACCTCCACCGAGCCAACGCTCGCCAACACGTCACGTTCGTCCAGGGCCCCCACGGTTGCCTTGGCCTGCATCTGGCCCGCCTGGAAACGGTGGCCGCACTCGAAGCCGTGGTCCGTCGGATGCCGGACCTGACGATCGTCGCTGACGAGAGTGTCGCACCTCGGGGGTTGATCTTCCGCAAGCCCCCGGTCCTCACCGGCCAGTGGACGCTCAGCGATTGACTCGGGCGCCGGCCGGAATGATGGCCGGCGCAGCGTTGAGGGCATCAACTGCGAAGCCAGCCGCCGCCTTGTAGCGAGCCATGAACTCCTCGATCTCCGGCCGGGGAATGACGTCGTGGATGTCATCAAACACTCCGCCGCAGCGCTCCTCCACCACACCGAGGATCCCCACGGGACCCGCTCCTCTGTTCCGAAGCACGAGCGCCGACATGTCGCCAAGGAGCTGAGATTCGTAGGCGCTGAGCGCGTCAGACGTCACCCCGTGATCGAGGAAACGGGCACCGATCACGCGGGCATCCACGATGGCCTGGCTCGCTCCGTTCGATCCCACGGGATACATCACGTGCGCGGCGTCGCCCATCAACGCCACGTTGCCATCCACCCATTGATCCACCGGGTCTCGGTCGACCATCGGATACTCAAAGACCTCGGGGGCCCGGCGAATCAGCGCGGGAATGTCGAGCCAGGCAAAATTCCAGTCTTCGAACGCTGGAAGGAAATCGGAGAGCTCTGCCCGACGATTCCAGTCGCTCGAGCGCCAGCCCTCGGCGGGATCGAACGAGAGCTCGGCGATCCAATTCTGCATCTGCAGGCCGGTGTCCGGGTCGGCCGCCCGGATGGGATAGTGCACAAAGCGCTGTTCCATGTTTCCCACGAGGGTGAAGGCTGCGCCGCTGCGAATCGGGGGGCCTTCGGCCGTGCCCCGCCAGAGCACTTGGCCTCCCCACTTCGGGTCGCCCTCGTCAGGGTGCATCTGGGAGCGCACTGCTGAGTGAAGCCCGTCGCCAGCGACGAGCACGGCACCCGTCGCCACCTGGCTCACCCCAGTGGCACGATGCTCGCACTCGATCTGCACGCGCTGCATCCCCGAAACGGACCGATTCTCGTAGCGGAGAACTCGCATACCGGTCTGGACGGCGTCGGACCCCAGACGTTGGAGAACCGTTCGATACAGAAGCATCTGAAGCTCGCCGCGATGCACCGAATACTGGGGCCACCGGTAGCCCGCCTCGACCCCTCGGGGCTCAGCCCACACGTCATTGCCGTTCTTGCCAACGAGCGCCCACTCCGTGGCCTCGATACCAATGCTGGGGAGCGCATCACCGAGGCCGAGATCGATCAATTCGCGCACGGCGTTCGGCTGAAGGTTGATTCCGACTCCCAGCGGTTTGATCTCTCGTACGGACTCGAAGACCGTGACCGGCACGCCGATCTGGTGGCACGTCAGAGCAAGCGTCAAGCCTGCGATGCCACCTCCGGCAATGAGCACACGAGCGTCGTCACCAGACATGCGTCGTCTCTGTCAGGCGCCGTGCGCGGGCGGCGGCGAGAATCCAGCGGGAATCACAAGATCGCTGGGCGAAAGTTCGGCGATCGACGACTTGCCGAGCCCGAGGAGGGTCGAGTCGATGCCGCCGCGGAGCACGTCCAGGACGTTCTCCACTCCAGCCTGTCCGTTGGCGGCGAGGCCCCACAGGTAGGCACGACCGATCATGACGGCCCGAGCGCCCAGGGCCAGGGCCTTCACGACGTCGCTCCCCCGGCGAATACCTCCGTCGAGCAGCACCTCGATCTGATCGCCGACAGCATCAGCGATCTCGGGCAGCACGCGGATCGGGGCCGGCGATCCGTCGATGTTGTTGCCGCCGTGGTTTGAGACCGAGATCGCTGTTGCGCCTGCATCGACGGCGCGGCGAGCCTCATCAACGCGACCGATGCCCTTGACCATCAGCGGCCCGCCCCACTCCTCTCGAAGCCAGGCAACGTCGGCCCAGCTCGGCGGAGGGGTTCCCATCCAGGTTCCGTAGGCGTCAAAGAAGCCCGGGGAGGTGCCGTCGGTGGCGAAGCTCGGCACGCCGAGATCAGGAAGGGCGCCGGACCGAACCCAGTGCAGGAGCCAAGCCGGGCGCAGCGCGACTTCCGGTGCATGACGAATGGCCGTTTGCAGATCGATGGACTGCGGGATCGCCGGGCTGCCCCAGTCTCGCCCGTGCGAGAAGGACCAATCGAGCGTGAGGATCAAACCCTTGGCACCGGCGGCCTTCGCCCGTTCCATCCGGGCCGACATCGAGTCCTTGTCGCCAGCCCAGTAGATCTGGAAGAAGAGCTGGTTGTTGCTCGCAATGACGTCCTCGAGCGGCTTGCTGGCAAACGAACTCAACCCCATCGGCACGCCACGTGCCGCTGAGGCTCGGGCGACGGCGACCTCGCCGTCGGCGTGAACCGCCTGGACACCAGTCGGCGAAATGATCACGGGCATCGAGGTGGGCTGCCCCATCACCGACGTCGCCATGTCTCGTGTTGCGTGCTGACCGGCCGTGACCGGCCGCATGCCCAACTCTTGGAACGCTGCGAGGTTGTCGTTCATCGACAACCCGGCCTCGGACCCGGCGATCAGCGCTCCGTAGACGGACTTCGGGAGACGTCGCTTGGCCCGAGCCTGGGCGACGGCGATGGTCTCGAACCATGGATTCGACCACGGATTGGAGATGGAGAGGCTCTTGAGCTTCTCGACTGCGTTGGACATTGAGTGCTTCCCTTTGGCCTGAGGTGCCGGTGCATGAGAAGTCAACCAGACGAGAGCGTCAAATCACGGGCCGAACGCAACAGGCGTCCCAAGAGCCGAGAACGGCAAAGCGCAGCACCCGGGAGGCGCTGCGCTGCCGCTGAATGAGATGGTGAAGGTTCGAGCCGGGAACTGACGTGTGTTGTTCAGTTAAGAGCGGCGGTGAGCGACGGCTTGTCGGCTGGCTCGAGTTCGGTCACGCCAACCACGGCGAGCACCGCACCGCCGATCACGCCGTAGAACACGGCCGTGACGGTTTCGAAGCCAGCAACGAAGGCCAGCACCAGGAAGAGCGCTCCGGCGGCGAAGTCGAGGGCGAGGTGCGCCTTGAAGGGAATGGCACTGAGGGCACCGACGCTGTAGTCCGTCAACAGGCTGTACACCAGCAACCCGGCGCCAGCAGCGACCGAGAGCCAGTGGGCGAACTCGGAGTCGGCCCGGAAGTCGAGGACGAACGGCGCCACGATCAGGGTGAGGGCGACGGCGTAGTCGAGCACACCGTGGACGGACTGGGGCAGGAATCGGATGTTCATGTTGGATCTCCCAAGACTGTCGCTCGGTCTATTACCGAACGATCTGTTTGTTATGAACCGAACCACCCAGTGCGCCATTCCCGCCGATCGACATTCTCTACAGAACGGACGGGGAGGTGAGCGCTCGAGCCAACCGGGCAATCGCTCGACGGAACGGCGCACGGTCTCCGGTACTCGAAGCGATCACCAACGCACCTTCGAGCTGGGCAACCAGATCCTGCCCACGCTCAATGGCCTCGGCCTCAGCGACACCAGCATCGACAGCAATCGCAGCGAAGGCATCGGCCCACGCCGAGAGACAGGGCGCCGCCATCGAGCGCCGTTCATCGTCCGCCAACGTCAGGGCGACGATCAGACATGACTCCTGACCTCCGTCGTAGTACTCGTCGATACGTTCGGCAACGAGCGCAGCCCGATCACCCGGATTCCCTTCGTCGAACGCGGGCGCAAGCATCACCGCGAAGCGCTCGGCTGCCCGGTCCAGCGCAGCGGCCAGGATTTCGTCCTTGCCACCCGGAAAGCGGTGGTAGAGGCTCGCTCGCTTGAGTCCGGCTGCATCGGAGAGAAGTTGCAGACTCGCCCCCTCGAAGCCGTGCCGACCAATCACCCGGCTGAGGGCATCGATCAATGGGGTGTCTTCGATGGAGACCGGGCGCACCGTCACGAAGGTAGCGCCCCGAGCCAGCAGCTCGTCACCACACTCCCCGACACCCGGAGGGACTCAACGCAAACGCTCCGCTGCCGAAGCAGCGGAGCGTTCTGCTCAGATGGGAGCCGCCGAAGCGACGAGCACAAACTCAGCGATCAAACGTTCAGTCGTCGTCCTCATCGTCATCGTCGTAGTCCCAGGCCGCCGAGTTCGGGGCACCATGGCAGGCGATGGGGTCGGTACTGAAACCAGAGCCATCCTCGAGGCTGATCGTGGAGGCCACGATGATGTCGCCTCGGGTCTGCACCGAGTCCAGGTTCGCAATGGCAACCAGCGCCACGCCGTCATTGGCCAGGGTGGTGTAGGTGGCCAAGAAGTCCGTGTCCGACGGAGCATCGGGACCGTATGCGTCGGTGCCGACGCCGTCGATCTTGCGACGATCGAACAGCCACTGCACGGCCTCAGCCGACAATCCCGCGTTGTTGAACTCAAAGAGGTCGTCAACGTTGTCGACGATCGGCGTGCCATCCAAACCGAAGTCGCCAGGGAAGTCCGGATCGTCCGGCGTCGATGGAGCGCTCGTCCCCACGGTCTCGGCTCCGAAGAATGCTTCGGCGCCGGTCTGGATCACGAACAGGGCACCGCGTCGCGGGATGCGGCCGTGCTCTTGCTCATAGGCTGTGATGTCGTCGACCTGAATCTGATTGTCATCTCCGAAGGTCATCCCCCGGACGTCCATCTTGTAGACGGGCCAGGTGAATTCGTCGGCGCGGAGGTCATCGACGTTGCGGCCACCCTCGATGAAGTGACCCGGCGCATCCAGGTGAGTTCCAACGTGGGCGCCGAGCTCGATGTCTTCCACCTTGAAGAAGTTGTCGGCGACGGTGTATTCCTCGCTAATGCGGACCGCTGGGTCACCGGGGAAGACCGAGATCTCACCATTGAGGTCATGCCCGAGACGAGTCATGCCTCCCGGGCAGTTGAGCACCGCAGCACCGGGTCCGGCGCCCCGAGTCTTGATGGCCCCGTAGGTGGCGCCGGCAGCGGTTGCGGCGGACAACACGGCAACGCCGAGCACCACCGCGCCGAGCTTCTTTCGAGCGAACATATTCTGCTGGTCTCCTTCTCCCCGTCCCCGTTGGACGCAGGGCGAACGTACGGCGGCCAAGACCCTGCTTCAAGAGATTGGGCAACCATACCCACCGTACTCGTCGCGCTTTACGCAACTAAAAGTCGCAAACGGCGCTTGATTTCGCTGGCCGCCACGCCACCTCCAGTACCCGCGAACTGATCCGAGGGTCAGGGCGTGAAGATGACTTCCATCGTGTGGCCGTCCGGATCGGTGTAGGCCAGCAGCGAGGACGGACCAAACGCCGTCACGTTGCCCGACGATGCGCCTCGCTCAACCAGGCGATGTGTAATGGTGTCGAACGCTTCCTGGCTTTCGGCCAACACAGTGAAATGATCAAGCCGGAGCTTTTGCTGGAGGAGAATCGCCGGGGTGTCGGTCGGGGACTCCTCGACGTCTCCCGACTCAACAACCTGCAGTTCGACGCCGCCCAAGTCATAGAAGGCCACGCGACCAACGGGTGTTTCCTTGGGGAATCCCTCCTTGGGCTCCAACCCGAACACTTCTGAATAGAACGCAACCATCCGATCGAGATCGTTGGTGGCGGTGGCGAGATGATGGAACTGGGTCAGCATCTGGACATCCTGACACTCCAACGGATGTTCGTCAGGACGAGAAGTGATCAATGTCAGCCGCCACGCTCCGAGCGAGCACTCGGAGCCGATTGCGGTACACATCGATGGACGGCTGATCGATCTTGAAGCCTTTCGGTGAGAGCTGCAAGACCTCCAGCCACGACTGGCGCTGCTCGACAATCCGAGAACCGCGCCCCGGCCGAACTCGGGAGAGATAGCGAGCAAGACCAGCCCAGAGTCGCTCCACGACGAGGGCAGAGTCACCGGCGAGCTGCGCCTGCTTGGCTCCGACAAGTTCTTCGGAGTGAGGCGACGCTGCCATCCGCTCCCAGAGATCACCATCGAACGACTGGAGAAAGCCGTCGATCTGTTCGGCGGTGCCACCATCGCCTTCCAAAGCACCGAGCGCAGCATCAACTCGGGCACTGAGCAGCGAGACGAAGGCCGAGTGGAAGATGTCGCTCTTGTCGGCGAAGTACTGATAGAGCGCTGGCCTCGACATACCGGCAGCCTCAGCGATGTTGGCCATGGACGTGCCACGGAAACCTCGTTCGGAGAACTCGGCGATGGCGGCGGCATGGATGACAGATCGCTTCTCGTCGTCACCTGACATGGTGCAGATGTTGACACATTCGAGCGAATGTGTCAGGTTTCGAGGACTGACACTTTCGCCTGAATATGTCAGCCAACGTTCGTCCGCCAACGTCACACCAAGGATCCCGCATGACACGCCTCGGCTACCAGATTCCCAACTTCACCTACCCCGGCATCGAGGGGGCGGACGTTTTCAAGAACATCGTCGCCCAAGCCAAGGCGGCGGAGGCCGCAGGCTTCGATCGGGTTTTCGTGATGGACCACTTCTATCAACTGCCGGGCATCGGGGCCCCGAGCGAGCCGATGTTCGAGTGCTACACCATGCTCTCGGCCCTGGCCCAGCACACCGAGACTGTGCGCCTGTCGGCACTGGTGACGGGCAACACTTACCGGCACCCCACCCTGCTGGCCAAGACCATCACGGCACTCGATCACGTGTCCGGCGGACGAGCGACGCTCGGCATCGGTTGCGGTTGGTTCGAATTGGAGCACGACTCGCTGGGCTACGAGTTCGGCACCTTCACTGATCGCTTCGAGAAGCTCGAAGAAGCGCTGCAGATCATTCTCCCCATGCTGCGAGGCGAGGCTGTGTCCTTACAGGGCAAGCACTATCAGGTCAGCGAGGCGATGAACTCCCCTGCTCCGCTCTCTCGGATTCCCGTCATGATCGGTGGCTCGGGCGAGAAGAAGACGCTCCGCATGGTGGCGCAGTACGCCGATGAATCGAACCTGTCGAGTGGAGCGATCGAGGAGATTCCTCGCAAGCTCGACGCGCTCGCGGCCCACTGCGAGCGCCTGGGCCGAGACCGTTCTGAGATCAAGGTGACCAAACTTCAGATGGTGCTCGTCGCCCCCACGATGGAAGAGGCGGAAGCCGACGTGCAGGCACTCGCCGAGGTGAAGGGCTGGTCGCCGGAGATCGTCGAGATGGCCAAGGGGATCCTGATCTTCGGTGACGCCGACACGGTGGGCGAGCGCCTGCAGGCGTGCATGGACACCGGCATCGACGGTATGACCATCAACCTGCCGGGCAACGGTCACAACACCGACCGCATCGGTCTTCTCGGCGAGATCGGCCTCGCCGTCACCAGCTGACGGGTGCGCCGTTAGATGCCGGGATCGATCCCCGTCATGGCGACGGACCGCTCCCACAACAGACGGGCCAGTTCCGGATCTCGGGCCGTTTCGGTCGAGGAGGCGAGGGTCGCTGGCCCGGCCGTCTCCCCGCGCTTAGATGGACCGATGTAGTCGCCACTCTTGATCGTCGGACCGGTCGCCGCCATCAGGGTCGTCCACGCTCCCTGCGCTGCCGAGTTGAAGAACGGTCGAGCGAGAGGCGCCAGGAGATTCAGGACTGGGCTGATGTGGCGAAAGAGTTCGGTCTCAGCAATGCCCGGATGGCAGCCCACGGCGATCGTGGCCGAGTTGGCGGCTGCCAGGCGCCGGTGCAGTTCGTACATGAACAGAATGTTGGCCAGCTTGCTCTGTTGGTACCGGCCTTGACGCGAGTAGCTCTGCGTTGCGTCGAGGTCGTCGAAGGCGATCGAGCCCGCCTTGTGCGCAATGCTGCTGGTGACGACCACCCGACTTCCCTCGACCTCCGCCAGCTTGGGCAGAAGTAGAGACGTCAGTGCAAACGTGCCGAGGTGGTTCACACCAAACTGGGACTCATACCCGTCGACGGTCAGCTCCCTCGGCATCATCATGATCCCGGCGTTGTTGACCAGAACATCGAGCCGCTCCTCCCCCATCACCTGGGTTGCAGCAGCTCGCACCGAGCCGAGATCGGCCTGGTCGAGAGCGACGAACTCGAGGTCCGCGTTCGGCGACGCTTCGGCGATCGTGTGCATGGCATGTCGTGCCTTCGACTCCGTTCGACAACCCATGAGCACCCGCCCACCGCGATCGGCAAGTACTTTGGCTGTTTCGAAGCCGAGCCCGCTGTTGGCTCCCGTGACCAGAAACGTCCGTCCTGACTGGTCCGAGACGGCTTCAGCTGTAAATCCTCTGCTCATCGGCCGATCCATCCCGCTCACTCGACACCTTCACGGCAAGACCGTCAAGCTTCGTCAGAATGTGGGTGTCGAGGTCGTCGGAGCGACGGCGCCCGAACCGACGAGCGCGGCTTCGACCACCGCTCGCAGCTCATCCGACGCGACCGGCTTGGTGAGGTAGGCGTTTACTTCGGCGACGCGCTCGTCATCGAGGTCGTCTTTGCGAAGTTCGCCGGTGAGTAGGACGAAGGGTGCGTGGTCCGCAGGAAGCATCGAAATCAGGTCCAAGCCGGTCTTGTCGGGCATCACGTAGTCGCACACGATCAGATCAACAGCGTGCAGAGCCAGGTACTCCGCAGCTTGATCCGCTGAGTCGGTCTCGACGACGGCAACGCCCTGGCGTTCGAGCATGTGACGGAGCACCAGCCGCGACACCAGCTCATCATCGACAATGAGGGCCGTTGGCCCGCCGGTTTCGGTCGTCACCAGTTCGACCGGAGCTGTTCGAGCGTCGTCTGCATCGTGAAGACGCGATCGAAACGAGTGAGCTCGAAGACCCGAAGCGCATCCGGGTTGTGCGGCGAGACGAGCCTGAGGTCTCCGCCCGCGGTGGCGGCGTCCTTCATACCCTTCACCAGGGCCGCGAGCCCGGCCGAGTCGACAAACACGACGTCCGATAGATCAACGGCAATGTTGCAGTGGCCGGCATCGATGAGCGCGCTCAATTGCTGGCGAAGCCCCCCTGCCTCCATCGCGTCGAGTCGGCCCGTGAGACAGACGTTCGCGATGTCAACCTCTTCATTCGCCCGCTGCATGCGCATGTCATCGTTCGTCGACATTTTTTCGATTTCGCTTGAGTCAGACATGGGACGAAAGGGAGAAGCGGGCCGACCAGGTGTTCTCGCCGTCCTGCCGTTGGTAGTCCACGGCAGTCGCAATCTGTTCGACGATCATGAGCCCGTAGCCCCGGATCTGAGGCTCGTCGGGCGGCAACGGAGCAGGCGTAACAAACGGTTGACCGTCGTCGCGAAGGATCACTACGAGCTCGTCGCCTTCGACCCCACCAATGAGTGAGATTTCTCCGCTTGCTGGCTCCGCATGGTCGACAGCGTTGTTCGCCAACTCGTGGACCGCGAGCTCGATCGCACCGAGCACCTGATCCCGTTGGCTGGGTTCGAGTGACGAGAGAAGCGCTCGGAGCCACGGTCCAATGTCACGAAGGCCAAGATGTGTGGCGGCGATCACGATGCCATGCGATTCGCTCTTCACCCCACGACTCCGAGAATGAGCAGCGTTCGATCGTCCGACTGTTCGGCTCCGTTGCTGAAGTGCTCGAGGTCGTGGAAGAGGCGCTCGCCGAGTTCGCGGGCGGCCGCAACCGCGTCCGTTGTCACCGCCGTTGCGAGTCGATCTTCGCCCCACATCGTTCCCACCTGATTGGGTTGTTCGGTGAAACCGTCGGAGGCGACGACAAGCCGTGCGCCAGGTGAGGCTTCGATCTTCTCTTCGACGAGCGCATCTGTTCCAAGTGCGCACAACGGAAGAACACCAACCGGCGGAACCGAAGCATCGATGGTTCGCGCTCGTTGACTCCCGTCTCCAGCCGGCACGAAGAGAACCGGAGCGTGGCCCGCATTTGCCAACAGAAGCTCTCTCGTGGAGGTACAGAAGGAACCCGCGAGCAGGGTCACGAAGAGCCCTGCCTCGGACAGGTAGTCGTGCACCCAACGATCGATGCTGTGCAGCACGGCGCTCGGCCCCCGTTTCCCTTCGGTTTGGAACGCAGCGGTCGCTGCGGAGATGACTGTCGTCATCATCATGGCAGCCGGAAGTCCCTTCCCTGAGACGTCACCCACGACGAAGTGAAGCGTGTCGCCCACCACGGCGAACGTGAACAGATCGCCACCCGCCGATCGCGCAGAGTCAGACCTGGCGAAGAGCTCCAGCCCTGGCAACGAAGGACGCCAGCGCGGGAGCGCAAGTTGCGCGAGTTCGGCTGCAGTGTCGTGGTCTCTCGCCATCACCGCCCGAGACAAGGCGTCGTGGTGATGGCGTGAGGTCTGCACCGCTCCGAGTGCCATCGTGGCGACGGCCGAGAGCAACTTGAGATCGGCGGTGCCAAATGGCCGTTCGCGGCGAACGGCGATCAGCACGCCATGGAGCGCCCCGACACTGACGTCGATGGCTGTCGATGTCGTTGCTTTGTTCGACGAACCGGCCAGATCTTCCGATCGACGGCGCGGGGTACGAGACCGCCAGCCGACGGAGGGCTGTCCACTCTCCCGGGCCTCGAGTTCCTGGTCACCGAGCCGCAGCACCACTTCGTCCGCATCAAGAAGATCCATGGCTCGCCTGAGGATCTCCGACGTGGCCTCGACCTCGTCGAGGGACTGCGTGGTAATCGTCGCCAGCTGGTACAGCGCGAGGAGCTGATCGTTTGTCTCGACGAGGGCGCCAGCCAGGGAATCGAGCGGGGAACCAGAGTCCGTCACGAGAACTCAGTCAATCGAGAAAGCGGCATCGAGCTTTGTGAGTTCGAGGATCACGCGAACCGGGTCCGACGGTGAAACGAGCGAGAGGTCGCCGCCTCGCTCTCGGCAGTTCTTCATGCCTCGAACCAGCTCGGCGAGAGCGGTGGAGTCGACGAACTCGACATCAGTGAGCTCCACCGCAATTCTGATCGTGCCTTCCTCGATGGCCTCAGCCACTGCGGCGCGAAACTGCGGCGCCTCGTGTGCATCGAAGCGCCCGGTCAGCGACATCACCATCGCTGCGTCTCCGCCTGAGGATGAGTCGGCCTGTGTCTGTCGAATCGAGATGTCCACGTGGCTCCTCCGGTGCTACGAGCGGATGTCGTCTCCTGTCGGCGCTACGACGCTGTTTGTGACAAAGACGCTCGATCATTGTTGTGGGATGTCCTTCCAGATTTCGGGTGATTCTCAGAGGCGTACCGACCACGCAAATCATTCCAACGAACCAAGGCGAGGTCTCGCACGAATTCGAGTGCTACCTTTCCCGCGTCGACCTTCGACCCGGGCGCGTCGATCCAGGCCACCGGCACCTCAGCCGTTCGCAGTCCGAACTTGCGGGCCAGATAGAGAACTTCGAGGTCGAAGGAGAACTCATCGACCAGTTGGCGACGGAACAACAGCTCGGCCGCTTCGGCCGTGAACATCTTGAATCCGCATTGCGTGTCGGACACCGGTAGGCGGAAGACGCCCTTGACCAGCAAGCTCAGGCCCGAACTGAAGATCTTGCGGCTGAGCGACTTGTTGGCCACGTCGGCGCCGTCGACGGCCCGGGAACCCACAACGACATCGAAGCCCTCATCGAGTCGAGCGGCAAGCGCCTCGAACTGCTCGATTGGTGTGGACTGATCAGCGTCGGCGAACAGCACCACTCGCCCTCTGGACTCGAGGACACCGCGCCGTACAGCGCTCCCCTTCCCGCCGTTCTGTTCCGCGACGAGCAGTCGGAGATTTGCCAGGCCCAGCTCACGGACGAGTACGACGGTGTCATCCGTCGAGCCGTCGTCAGCAACGATGAGCTCCCACGGCGTGCCGAGGGAGCTCATGTGCGTGGCGATGGCCCCGATCGTGGGGACGATGCGCCACTCCTCGTTGTAGGCAGGGATGACAACCGAGACGTGCGGCGGTTCGGCAATTGGGACGTCGGCCCACCGTCGGTAGGCGTCGAGCGATGAGTCAATCATGAGGCTGGTTCCTGGATGGGTGAACGAGGCGAACGCCGTGGCGCGTTGCCGGTGGCGGTGTGGCTGAGCGCCACAACAGCGAGGAGGAGCGCCATGGCGACCACCTGTGCGCTGATGAGCGAGTCGATGCTGTTGCGTCCGAAAAAGAGGAGCGCTGTTTGAGCAACGCTGCCGCCGAGAAGCAGCACGGCTTCGCGCCGGCGTCCGGTCGACAGATGGTGACTGACGATCAGGTTCGCGATCGCAAACATCGAGGTCGCAAACGCGTACCACGCAAGCGGACCGGACACGTCGGAAAACTCGGGCCCGAAGACCTTGCCGAGGACCACGCCACCGAGGAGGTAGGCACCGGCGACGACGCCTGCCCCCATGATGGCGACGACAGCGATACCTCCGTGCAGGAGACCGTTGGCGTTTTCGCCTCGCTCCTGCCGTTGCGCCGCAGCGGGAAAGAGCGTGGTTGCCACGGACCAGCTGAGGAAGAACACCGCACGACCCACGAGTGCGACTGCGGCGTACACACCAGCAGTGTCAGGCTCGAGGAATCGCTTGGCCATGAGAACGTCGCCGTTGTTGATGATGATCTGTCCAAGGAGCAGAAGTCCGATCGGTCCGAAGTACGAAACAACATCCGCCTTTACGGTAGGAACCAGGCCTCGCGGCGTTGATGAGTCGGAGCGCAGGCCGTGTCGCGCTGTGAGGTACCGAACGTGGACGAACGTGGCAACGAAGGAGACGGCTAGGGCAATGGTGGCCCCGACAACCCCGAGGCCCAGGGCGACCAAGCCGATACCGAGCGACACTCGAACAACCATCTCCACAACGAACGTCATGGCGAGCGGTCTGAACAGAAGGGTTCCCTGCAGCACGCCGCGTCCCACAGCCTGGGCCAGGTAGAAGGGCATGCCGAGGGCCAAGATGGCAAAGGGCCACGCGGACTCAGAGTTGAAGAACGAACTCCAGAATCCCGCACCAGCGGCCAGCAGGGCCATCACAGCGAGACCAACGCCGTAGGCACCCCGCTCCAACCACTTCGACAGGCGAAGGGTGGCCGACAGGTCGTCATTCACGGCGTTGATGCCGGCAAAGCGAGCGGCCATGAGCTGCAAGCTGATCGCGATGGCAGTCACCAACAGCATGATCGTGACCATCAAGTTCGCGTCGGCGAATTCCGCTGGGGTGAGCCACCGGCCGAGGAATACGTTCAGCAGGTAGTTGCCAGCGTTGGCGATGAGCATTGCGCCGCCGAGGGCGGCCCCACCGGAGGCGAGCTGGCGCCCATCAGTCGCCGAAC
The DNA here is from genome assembly GCA_937997485.1 of uncultured Acidimicrobiales bacterium. Classification (GTDB taxonomy): domain Bacteria; phylum Actinomycetota; class Acidimicrobiia; order Acidimicrobiales; family SZUA-35; genus SZUA-35. The sequence continues at coordinate 169,559 of CALKTH010000022.1, forward strand.
CAGATGTTTCCTCGATGTCAGACAGAGCAGGCCCGGTCATTCGCTCAGAATTCCCCGGCGAGGAGTCGACGCAGATGGATCAGGTGCCAGTCGATGACCTCCGCCATGGGAATCCCGGTCGCCGCCAGGTAGTTCCGCTGGCCGTGTTCCGCATTGAGCCCAGGGTCATCGAGCAGCTTGGCCAGCGCATCAGCGAGGCTCGGAGCGTCTCCGGGCTCGAAATACTGTCCAATGAATCCTTCTTCCTCGATGACCTCCACGAAGTCACCGATAGCTGGCAGCACAGCGCTTCGGCCGTACGAGCCGGCTTGGTGGAGAACACCCGAACTTCCAGTGGTCGAGGTGTAGGGAAATGCCGTCACGGTCGCACTCGTGAAGAGCGCTGGCACGTCTGACTCTTCGACGTAGCCCGTGAATCGCACGTTGTCGAGATCGGCGCATCCGGCCTGCACGCTTGCGAGGTACCCAGCGGAGTTCGGGCTATCGGTCCCTGCGATGACCAACTCGAGGTTGTCGTAGCCGCGTTCGACCAAGGCGCGGAACGCGTCGACGAGCACATCGACCGTCTTGTAGGTACCCCATTTACCGAAGGCCAAGATCTGGCGAGCACCGCTCTCGGGAGGGCCGAACGTCGGCTCCGAGATCTCCTCAAAGCTCCCATGCGGCGCCAAAATCACGTTGTCGGCTCCGTAGCTCTCCCGCAGAAACTCGACGTAGCGAGGGATGGTCATCGCGACGTAGTCGGCCATCAAGATGGCTCGTGTCAGCCCACGACCTGCTGCGTTCATCACGGTCGCCATGAGCTTCGAGTCGGCGAATCCAGCGTCTTGCATGTCGACGTTGTCGGCCAGGTTGTGCAGGATCACCGCCGTTGGGATGCCGATCCGCTTGAGGAGAGCGGGAATCAACAAACCCAGGCCGCCAGGGATCTTCTCATCGCCGAAGGTGGCGAATTGAAGGTTGACGAGTACCGCGTCGACGTTGGCGCTGCGAACGGCCCGGACGAGTCGAATGGGATTCGTCAGGGAATTGAATCGCCAAGATGCGATGGACTCAACGGTGTCGCCGTGCTCGGGCAATCGCATCGGCGGCCCAGCCGACGTCTCGTCTGCGAAGACGACAACAGCGTCGGAGCCGTCGTTGGCCGCAAGATGGTTGACGAGGTGGAAGCCGAACTCGTTCAAGCTGTTCCGCCCGGGAGGGAACGCCGTAATCACTCCGATGCGGAGCGGCTCGGAGTACGCGGGCTGCCTCTTCGTTGTCGCCATGAGACACGTCATCGGCACATGCGTGTGGCTGACTGAACAAATACTTTTTGCCGATCCTCAGTTGCCGACAGGAAGCGCCAGTGTCGCAACGGTCCGACTGGCCGAATCGTTGGCGAGTTCGAGCGATCCGCCGAGCGCTTCGGCAATGCGTCGGCAGAGTGACAGACCCAGACCAAGGCCCTGCTGAGCGCGGGCCGCCGAGTCATCCATCATGGTGAAGTCCCCGAGAAGTCGATCGATGGTCGCCTCTTCGATCCCGGGACCGGCATCCGTCACTCGTAGCTGCAGTTGCTCGTCGAGCACGTCAACGTGAACCTGCACGATGCCGCGATCACCATGCGTCACCGCGTTGTCCACGAGCTCGTTCACGATCTGGTGGAAGCGCCGGACATCGACCCGCAGCGATCGATCGGCCTCGATGGAAGTACCGACCGTAAGCAAGTGACCCGAGCGCATCGCAGGCAAGTGCCAGCGTTCCCGGATGGACGCGATCAACTCCGAACCGCTCACCTGTTCGGGGTCCGCTCGTAACTGACCGCTGTCGAGTTCGACGAGGTCGAGAAGCCGGGTGAGCAGCTGACTGAGCCGCGCCGCTGAATCTCTGGCGGTGGCCACATACTGCTCAGCCTGCTCTCCGTCGACGTGGGGAGCGATCAGTTCGAGCATGCCCAGAATCCCGTTGAGTGGTGTTCGAGTCTCGTGGCTCAACGTTGCGAGGAAGCGCTCCCGACTGCTCGAGGCAATCTCGAGCTTGCGAAGCGTCTCCTCGAGGTCGGCTGTCCTCTCCGCAACCCGAGCATCCAAGTCCTGGTTGATGAGCCACAGCTCCCGCATGCCTCGATCGGCAATCTCCTCAGCTTGACGACGGGCCATGCGTTCACGCTCGAGCCGTCGTTCGAGGCGCGCCACGGAGGGTGCAGCGCTCATCTCGGTTGCGGGGACACTGTCAGCCATGAGGTTTCATTAGGCCGACTGGTCAGCCGCCCTGGACCTTCACGGCGCGCACGTCGAACACAGTGGTCGCTTCACCGGCGCCACTGACGATTCGGACGTCGACTTCCTCTTCGAAGCGATCCCCAGCGCCGAGTATGAGGCCCTCGGCAAGAACTCCAAGCCGGCGCTCGGAGTGGTAGGTGATCCGCAAGACGCTGTCAGGTCGATCCTCGAAGTCGAATGACGGAGGAGAAGCGTCGGGATGCAACTTCAGCACTTCCGGGTGGATGATGTCGTTCACCCGCCGAAGGAAGTCATGCGTCCCAGCGGCCTCGTCGACCAACTCCGGATAGCGATCGGCCAGGTGAGGGAATGCATGCCGCCCGAGGATCCGGATGAGCTCGTTCGGCTCGTGGCCTGTCATCGGGCAGGCGGCACCAATCAACGCTGAGAGCTCGGCATCGTCGTAGTTGCCGAGCGACGTGTAGTGCCCGTCCACGCCTGCGGCATCGAGAAGGTCATCCCACGTGTCCTCTGAGTACAGGCCAACCACCGCCTCTTCCACGGCATTGAAAATGACACCCTTCATCGTGTACTCCTTCGTGGTCATATGGCTGCGGTAAGCAGCCGGTCTCGGTGAGCGGAGAGCTCGCGTTTCGCGAGACTCGCCGTCATGATCGTCTCCGAGGTCGCTTGTGTGAGCTCCTCGATGTCGACTTCTTGGTTCTTGCAAAGGGTCTCCAGCGAGTCGCACACCGCCGCCAATTCGACGGCGCCGAACATCGCTGCCGTCGACTTGATGGTGTGGGCTTCCCGTCGAATGACCTCAACATCCCCGGCAGGAGCGGCCGCCGACATGTTCTGCAGTCGAGGTTCGAGCTCATCGAGAAAGGTCGAGATCACGACGGCGACCAGCGAGACGTCTCCGAGGTCGGCGCAGAGCTGATCGATCGCTGACGACTCGACGAGACGTTCGGGCCGCTCGACTTCCTGGCCAATGGCTCGTTCGCCTGACCAGCGCTCGAGCATCGCACTGAGATCAGCGAGAGCAATCGGTTTGGCGAGATAGTCGTCAGTTCCGGCGGCGAGGCAGAGCTCTCGGTCACCAGAGCGGGCGCTGGCCGTCGTGGCAATGATGATCACGTGCTCCTCGATTTCCGCGGCGCGGATGCGGCGAGTGGCCTCCAGCCCATCGACTTCGGGCATGTGCCAATCCATGAGAACGACATCGAACGACTCTCGCTCGAGTCGATCGATCGCCTCGCGGCCACCAACAGCCACAGTGGCCTGGTGTCCCAGTCGCTCCAGCTGTGAACGAGCGAGCACTCGGTTCGCCTCGCTGTCGTCGACAACGAGCACCGAGAGTGCCCCGGTAGCCGAACGCCCCTTCTCAACCGGCCGGCCGGCCACGTCAGCCATGCGTCGAGCTCGCTGGAACGGGATCTCACAGGTGAATGTGGTTCCCTCCGGACTCGACTCAAAGTTGAGTGAACCCCCCATGAGCTCGACGAGGCTCTTGGTGATACTCAGCCCGAGCCCAGTCCCCTGTTGCGCATCCGCTGTCCGAACCTGCCGGTACGGCTCGAACAGCGTGTCGAAGGCTTCTGCGGGAATGCCTGGCCCGGTGTCAGAGACGGCGAACATCAACGACACCATCTCGTCGTTGCGGTCAGATGTTCGGAGCCTCCTCGCAGCCACGTCGACGTATCCGACTTCGGTGTACTTGATGGCGTTCGTCAGGAGGTTCACGATGATCTGTCGGAACCGAAACTCATCGCCGAGAACCGCCAAGGGCAGGGCAGCGTCGATGTCGACTCGTAGCCGAAGCCCTTTCGCAGTCGCTGCGCGGAGGTGCGACTCGCGAACGGCGTCCAACACGACCGCAGGCGAGAACGGCTCGGTCACCAGCTCCATTCGGTTCGCGCCGATCTTCGAGTAGTCGAGCAGGCTGTCGATCATCACGCGGAGCGCGCTGGCCTCTTCGCTGATCGTTTCGACGAGTCGCTGGTTTGCGCGGTCGAGCGCAGCCGACCCGCGCACCAGCTCCGTCAGGCCGATGATCGCATGGAGCGGACTTCGTAACTCGTGGCTCAGTCCCGCGACCCACTGTGAGCGGTCGGCGAGTGCCTTTTCGAGCTCCTGCCGTCGTTCCGCCTGTTTGGTCCGTTCTTCGATCTCTGCATCGATCGGTCTCGCGGTGATGACGATTCCGCCGATGTCACCGTCGTCGAGGCGGTTGACGGCGCTGTACGCCACATGGGTGTAGCGGCCATCCGGGTTCCGCAATCGGACCTCGCCGGTCGAACGAACGGTGGTTGCCTCCAAGAGCCGACTCAACCGACCTTCGATGTCCGGCCGGTCGTCCGGATGGACAAGTGAGAAGAGATCGGCGTGGTTCCAGAAGTTCGGTACGTAGCCGAGATCGCCGTTCGCGACAGCGCTTGTCCAGATCGTCCGCCCTGTCGCGTCGACGACGGTCACGGTGTCGTGAATGTTCTCGATCAGCTTGCGATAGCGCCGCTCGTCGGAATCCATCGTGCTCGAGGGGTCGGGTACGGATCCACGCAGCATGGGCGTTCCTATCGGCCAAAGGGCCACGACTTGTGAGAAGCGTTGACTTCCTCCCCCGACTGCCGATTGGAACCTGTGTCCGGCCACCCAACAGGCGCGCCCTCATCGGGGGTGGAACATCGCTTTCCCACACGCCTGCGCTGGGCGTTGGTGATTGTGCTCTTGTTCCATGGAAGCCTCCTGGCCTTCGGGAGCCACCGCGGGACGTACGACGCCTTCGTGCATATGTTCTTCGGTTATCACTACGCCCGGGACTGGTTCTCGACGTGGGATCAACGGTGGTACACGGGCTTCACCACCGTCTCGTACCCGCCGGGAACTCATCAGGCTCTCGCCTTGGTCTCCAAGCTCACCGGAGGACTGGACTCGGCCTTCGTGGTCGTCCAGCTGCTCTCACTGCTGTTCCTCACCATCGGCGTCTTTCGCTTCAGTCGGCTCTGGGTCAACGACGCAGCGGCAGCAAACGCGGCACTGCTCCTTGCGACCTCCTCGGCCATTGCGCAGACCGTCCACCTCTACGGCCAGCTTCCGACCACCTTCGCCCTCGCGTTTCTCCTCAACGCTTTGCCGTCGATCTATCGGTGGGTGTTCGCTGGCAGGCTCGTCGATCTTCTCATCGGTACGGTGACGCTCGCGGCGTGCACCGCCGGGCACCACGTGACCACCCTCTTCGGGTCCGTCTTCTTTCTCGGGCCGCTGCTCGTTGCTGGCCTCCTGCGGCAGTCACGAACGCCACGGTCCGACGAGGTCTCGTCGGGCGACCACACGATCAGCAGGCAGACGCTGCCACCGCTCGCTGCTCGTCGACTGCGCCGGGTGCTGCCCTCGGTACTCCGAGGCGCCGTTCTCGGGCCATGTCTGCTCGCCGCTCTCGTCATTGTCGTCCTTCCCTATTGGATCTGGACGGGATCGGATCCCATCACACAGATCCCGATTCCTCACGGCAGCCGCGCCAACTTCTTGGCCGACCGAAACATCGGTCTGATCTTCTTCGTCATCCCTTGGGGCGTGATGCTCCCGTTGTTGCCCTATGCGCTGGCCCGGGCCGTTCTGGATCGGATGTGGCCGCTCGCCGCTTCCATCTTCCTGCTGTTCGTTCTGGGCACTGGTGGCACGACACCGATCCCCCGGCTGCTTCTCGGTGGGGCCTTCGACATTCTCACGCTCGACCGGTTCACCTTCTGGGCGTCGATCCAGATTCTCCCGGTCGCCGGCCTCTTCGTTGCGAGCCTCGAGACGGGATCGATCGCAGCCTGGTTCCGACGCACAGGTGGAGAACGACTCGTTCGTATGGCTCAGGCGAGCTTCGTTCTAATGTTGCTCGCCGTTGCGCTGTTCTCTGCGACACTGGCCCGGCTCCGCCCCTTCCAACCTGATCCCATCAGCACCGATCCGATCGTGGCGTTCATCGAGAAGGACCAACACGAACGGTGGCGATTCCTCACGTTGGGATTCGGTGACCAAATGGCGTGGTTGTCGGCACAAACAACAGCGACACAGGTCGACGGGAACTATCACAGCGTACGAAGGCTCCCCGAACTCACGTCGACGTCGGTGGAGCGGCTTGAAGGAGCGAAGTATCGAGGCGTTGCCGGGCTTGGCTCGCTCCAACAGTTCCTCGAGGTGCCTGAGAAGTATCACCTGAAGTACGTCTTCTCGAACGACGCGTTCTACGACCCGCTCTTGCACTTCCTCGGTTGGCAACGGCTCGGCCCCCTGGAGAACGGCATCGTCGTGTGGGAGAAAGCGGACATCGAACCGCTCCCTGCTGAGTTGCCGGTACGCGAGGTCCCACCGTGGCAGCGCTTCCTGTGGGGCACGCTGCCGCCAGCGATGATCCTGATGGCGATCCTCCTCCAGGTATGGACAGCAGCGGGACGTCCCGGTCTCGGATCCGGGCGCCCGGATGCCGACACAGCCGTGCTCCGTGGCCCTCTCCGAGCGCTGGACAACGGGTTGCTCCAGCGTGAGCAGCGACTGACGTCGCTGACCGCGCCGACCTCCCCAGCCGGCGCCAACAAGCGTGGCGACCCAACCGAGTTCCTCGACCGCGTTCGGATGCGGCTAGGGCGGGATGTGGGACCACGTCGCAAGCTCGGACGCACCATCGCCCTCATCACTGTCTTCGGCGCTCTTCCACTGCACACGGTCCTCTCGACCTCAGCAGATGCCGAGCCCGAAGAGATTGTCGAGGCCTACTTCGATCATCTGGATTTCCGGCAGTGGGAAGACGCCTACGAACTCCTCGACCCCGACACGCGGCCGGACTACGAGCTCTGGCGGCTTCAGATCTCTGTCGATGGGGGGATTTTGGCCAGCTACGCCAAGCTTGATTCGATCGCCACCGAGGTGGTCGACCGAGAGGGAGCGAACGCGGTGGTCCGCGCCGACCTTCGCTATCTCACAGCTCTCGATTGGTACCCAGTGGAGCGGGATCTGCACCTCGTTGTCCGCGATGGTGTGTGGCGCCTCTCCCCTGAACCGGTCGACCTCATTCAGCCGCCGGACCAACTCGTTCGACGCCCCGCGGTGGATTTCTCGATCCAGGGCCGGCGTCGAGTGACGTCACTGGCCTCGCAGCTCACCGACATTCAGGACCGTCCAGAACTCGCGATTCTTGGCGTCCGAGTTGTTGAACAGAACGGCTTGCCCGTCGTGGTGGGCGAGGTCACGAACCTCGATGTCGACCCTGCTGACGTCACGCTGACGGCCGTGCTCAGAAACAACGCCGGCGAGGTCGTCGCTCGATACAACGCGACCGACCACCTGATCAGGACGTTGAACCCGAGAGAGAGCACGGCCTTCCGCATCGAATTCCAACAGGTCGCCGCTGGCAACAACGTCGACTTCGACCCTCTGCACGTCAGTCCCATCGAGCTGAACGACGACATCGTCACCGCCGAAATCTATGCCAAGGCAGTCGTCACCGAGAACGGGCTGTACCGGGGGCTCCAGGTGAATGACCTGCGGCTCGAAGCCAATGAAGACGGTACGTGGCGCCTCGACGGCGATCTGCGGAACGACGGAGTCCTCGAAGCGGTGATCCCCATGGTGCTCGTCAGCTTCCTCGAGGAGGACGGAACCGTCGGGTGGGTCGAGCGCTTCTATCTCTCGACGTCGATCCGCTCCCAGCGCACGGGATCGTTCAGTTACGACCTTCCACCCCTCGATGGGCTGACGCTGGCACCGATCGAGGTTCGCAACTTCGCCAATGCGATTGGGGCTTCAAACGAGTCGCTCGTTCCCCTCACGGGGATCGTCGGAGCGCCGCCTGGATCCCCATTCCATTCGATCCGCATCGATCTGTTCACCATGCTCCCACCGGGAGAGATCGAGTGAGTCGGCACACCCACCGATGGGTCGCTGCCGTGTCGTTTGCTGTCGTCACCGCGCTCCTCGCACCGCAATCCTCCCACGCACAGACCCGCCTGAGCGAGCTCGTCATCGACGTGCCGACCGAAGTCGAGGCGGGTGCGGAATTCGTCGTCTCCGTCAAGGAGGTGGCAAACGAGCGAGCGGCGACACTCTTCATCGATGCCAGCTACGGACCAGCCCTACTGGAGAGCGACTTCGTCGACGGGAGCGCGCGCTTCGTCGTACCGGGAATCGACGTGGCGGGCATCGCTCGCCTTGACGTGAGTGCGGGGAGCGTTCGGCAGACCCTGACGCTGCGGGTGCTCCCGGGCGCAGCTGCGGATCCACTTGCTGTGTACGTCGGACCACGAACGATCGTCGCCGACGGTGAGGATCGTTCCATGGTGGTTGTCGTGCCCACGGACCGGTTCGGGAATCCGACGGTTGATGGCACAGAGGTCGACATCACCATCACCCGACCAGATGACTCGACGGACGTCGAGCGGCATCGAACCGACGGCTTGCTGGCCTTCTCTCGCCTCTTCTCCGGCACGCAGGTAGGACGGACGTACGTCGCGGTGTCCGTCGGCACCGCCAGTGGCCCACGTCGCTCAGTCATTGAAGTCGCTGGCCTTGCCGAGCCGTTCGAACTGGAGTTTGAGGGGCCCGCCCCTCGAGCCGATGGAGCAACGTTGTTCGAGGTGCGAACGGGGCGGCTGGTCGACGTCTTCGGTAACCAACTTCCCGATGGCGTCGTGGTGACGCTCGACCTCCGCTCACCTGGTCACCCGCTTCGGCGCCGCGTCTGGGCGCCCATCATCGACGGGCACGCGACGTTCGTCGTCGAAACGCCACGCGAACCCATGCGCCTGGACCTCGTTGCCTCAACGGGAGGTGCTCGGAGCGCGTCACTCCGTCTCGACGTTCCGGCAGCGCTGACCGACGTACCCGTGAGGATTGCGACGGTCGATGGGCGCTGGGATGTTGTGATCGGTCGCGTCGTCGGCCTGGACGGGGCCTATGTCCCTGACGGGACCATCGCCGAGCTCACGATCGCCGACACGCTCGTCGAGATCCCCCTGGAGAATGGGCTCGGGAGAGTGTTGGTCGATCAACCGTCGAACACGGACGCCGTCGATCGGGTCTCTGTGGTCGTGCTCGGGGTGTCGAGCGACAGCGTGACGTGGGAGCAGCGATGACATTGGTCGCGCCGAACGGTTCCTCAACCGACCAAAAGCAACCGCTGGAACGTCGACGACGCAAGTTTCGAATCCGGTTCGCATTTGCCGCAGCGACAGCCGCCACCGCCCTCGTTGTTCTGGCGGCAGCATCGTCCCTCATCGGCAGCCTCACCCGTTCGGAACAGACCAACGCCGTTTTCTCCGAAGCAGCCTCACTTCCGCCTGACCTCATCGGGTCCGTCGTGTGGGCGCCTGACCCGGGGGATCTCCCGCGACAGATGGAACCTCTCACGAGAGAGGCCGTTGCCAGCTCCTGGCTCCGTGCCTGGGAGCAACTGCGCATCGTGGCTGAGACCGGCGACACCAGCGGCGTCGAGGTGTACTTCTCCGATCCAGCCCGAAGCTCGATTCTCGAAGCCTCCGATTGGCACGGCCGGTCCCTGCGCCAACTCGGGCACGACCTTGCGCTGACCTTCTATTCCGACGACGGCCAGGTGATCGGCCTGAGTTCGACGGCTACCCGCCTACTCAGGACGGAACGAAACGGCGATGAGCGCTGGCAACAAGAAAGCACCGAGCAGTACGAGGTCGTCATGGTTCTCGAGGATGGAAACTGGCGAATCCATCACTTGGTCCGCCGGTCTGTTGATGCTAGTCCCTGGGTCCTTGCCAAGGAATGACCGAATTCATAGCCTTCCCCGATGGTCGCCGTTCGTGAGCTTGGCTTGAAGGATCAATTGATGCTCGAAGAGCTGCTGGACGCCTGCGGTCCGGGTTGGTCCGACCATCTGGCCCCCGAGGCTTCGGGGCCATTGGCGTTCATTGCGGACTCTCGCTCGTTCGTCTTCGGCGCTTACATCGACAACGAACCGGTCGGCTGGGTGTGGGGTGCCCACATGTGGAGGCCAGACGGCAGAAGGATGTCGTACGTTCACGAGATCGATGTCGTCGAAGCGCATCGGCGCAAAGGGGTCGGAAGCTCGTTGGTGGAAGCCGCCGTCGGGCTTGCGAGACGCAATGGCAGCCACCGTTTGTGGCTCATCACGGGTGTCGATAACGACAGCGCTCACGCCTTCTACGACGCCAACGGAGCGACCAGGCTCAGCGACGCGGGCGAGATCGGCTACACCTGGCGCCTCTGAGAACTGAACGCCATCGACGTCCAGGTGAACAACAGCTCGTACCGTCCGGCCTGCGGGACAAGGTGGAGTTTCTGAGTTCGCACGCGCTGAACGGCGAACGAATGGCATCATGCGTCGGTGTCCGTCGCCCTGGGTCTCGTCCGCACGTTGTTCAACGCCGGCAGTGACGGTGATGCCAGTGATCCCGAATGGGATCTGACCGTCGTGCTTTCGCCGTCGAGCCTCGACGGCGGCGCGCTGTCTGACGATCAACTGACCATCACCCTCCCGCGGGTCTCCCCCGCTCAAGCGAGAGCAACGTACGCGCAACTCCCGACGAACGCAGTCGTGCTCCTCGAAGTCGAGCGGAATTCAGTAACCGGCGAGTGGACGCTTCGTTCGATCATCGGCACAGACCCGACGGATGACCCCCGCATTCTCGAGCTGGCGATCGCTGCGAGCCCACCGGAAGACGAGTGCGACATCGCGACTGATGCTGAGGGTCTCGAGCACGTTGTCCCCGATGTCTGGCGCCGAGCGCCTGTCGAGCTACCCGGAGTCGGCCTCGTCTCTCCCGTCTACCGGGTGGACAACAAGCTTTCGCTACCAACGTTCACCGTTGTCGACCAGCTGACCGATCCTCTCGAGCAGAGCACCATTGGCAGCGAACCGATGCAGTTCTCCATCTGGGAACCAGATGCGCATTCCGATCTGGCGGCAACCGCCATTCGGAACTTCTGTGCCGGTGGCGCATCGCTGCGAGATCGAGCCACGCCGTACGTCTACGCCTATTACGCGGAGTTCTTCACCGAGTACGGATCGGATGGAACGATCCCCGCCGTGACGCTTCAAGCGGACGTCTGGGACTTGGTGAGCACTCGCACGCACGGGGCGCACGTACTCGTCGAAGACGGAGTCCCCTACGTGTTGGTCGAGGCGGACTGTGTGTGGGAACCCGAACACGGCTTACAACTCGTTTTTGCCAACGGCAATGAGATCTGCAAGGTCTCCGAATACGACGGCTACCCGCTGAACGATGATCCCAGCGTGGTGTATCGGGCACGGTTCGCGTAGCGCCCCGACCTTCAACTGTCGGGTGAATCGAGCCCTCGCCCGAGGCACAGGACAAGTGGTCAGCGGTCACATCTCCGCAGGTCAAGGACGTTGGGCGACTTCGCCCGGGTTCAGGCTCTTGTGCATGACGAGGGAACGACCAAGAGTTGCGACGAACAGGCAGGCCTCACCGGCGCCGATGAGAACGCCCGGCCGACGCCGTTCTTGATCTGTCACCGAGTACCGCTTCGGCTTCTCGTTGCCGTCGTCCCGGTGTTGATTGCGACCGTCCTGGTCAGCTCATGGCTGGCGTGGGACGGGGATGTGCCCGGATGGGAGGCCGATGTCCTCCGCTTCATCAACGGCTGGCCCGACGCCATCGAACCGATGATGTGGGTATTGCAGCAGGTCGGCGTTATCGGAGCGCCGATCGTCGCCGGCCTCATCATCGTCTTCTTCACCCGGCGCTGGCAGCACTTCGTTCCGTTCGCTCTCGTGCTGCCCCTCAAGCTCGGCATTGAAAAGGGGCTGATCAAGCAACTCGTGCAGCGTGAGCGTCCATTCACGTCCGTGGGCGAGGAGATCAACGTCCGAGGGCCAGCCTTCGAGGGTCTGAGCTTTCCGTCAGGTCATACAACGACCGCCTTCGCACTCGGCATCCTCGTGTCGGCCTTCCTGCCGCCCCGCTGGCGCCCGGTCCCCATTGTGTGGGCTTTCATCGTGGCTGTCGCCCGCATGTACTACGGCGAGCACAACCTGCTCGACGTTGTCGCCGGCGCCGCGCTCGGCACAGGCTTCGCCTTGATTCTCTGGTACCTGTTCCTCAACCGGTTCGCCAACGAAGACTGCGTATGTGATCAGCCATGACCTCGATCACGGCTCCTCACACCCACGTGCGGTCACCCGTCGATGTGCTGCGGCTCATCGTCGCCTTGCTCATCGTGGTCATCGGCCTGGGGCTTGCGAACCTGCTCGACTCTGCATTCCTCGGCCTCTCGATCGACAGCCGTTCCTCTATGGACTCCGTGCCCGGGTGGGTGCACGACCTGACCGGAGCGCTCCTCGGATCGTTGGTCCTCGCCGTTCTCGTCGGCTCACTCGCCTGGGCGCTCCTGACCCGGCGATACCGCCGTCTCACGTTGCTGATCGCCGCCATGAGCGGTGCTGCTGTCATCAGCATCGGTGTCGGCCACCTTCTGTTCGACGTCGTCGATGGCGACGTCCGCGCCGCCTTCAACACGTCCATTCCGCTCTTCCGATACTCCGCCGCGGCTGGCGTCGTTCACCCGGGGGATCCGCTCCTGGCCGCCGCCGTTGCGATGACCGCTGTCGGCAGCAGCTTCATGCGGAGAGGCACCACGCATCGCATCGCCGCTCTGCTCGGCGTTTACGTCGTCCTCACCACCCTGACGACCCAAGTGCCAGCTCTCGGCCTGGTCGCCGACGTCGGTGCTGGCCTCGCCGTTGGTTCCCTGCTGCTGTTGATCGCCGGTCGCCACGACTTGGCCCCGAGCGAGAGCGATCTTCACGACTCGCTGGCCAAGATCGGTATCGTCGTCGAGGACCTCAAGCCGCTGGACGTCGATGCGCGCGGATCGGCTCCGTGGATCGGCCACACGCCTTCGGGCGACAGTGTGTTCGTCAAGGCGCTTGGTCGTGATGAACGATCGGCAGATCTGATGTTCCGGGTCTATCGATGGTTAAAGCTCCGCCGCCCCGGCGATCACCGTCCCTTCATCAGCCTTCGCCGCTCTGTGGAGCACGAAGCGCTCGTGTCGCTGCAAGCTGCGGCGCTCGGTGTCCGGACACCGAGCATCCTCGGTGTCGCCGACGCTGGCATCGACGGCATGGCGCTCGCCTACGAGGGGTTGGACGGGGCATCCGCCGACTCGCTCGTCGATCTCGACGACGACGCGCTCGAAGCCATCTGGCAAATGGTCAGCAGGCTGCACGCTCGGCGCATCGCTCACCGGGACCTGCGCCTGGCCAACATCTTCATTGATGACGAGGGAGCACCCCTGCTGATCGACTTCGGGTTCTCCGAGCTCGCTGCTTCCGACCAGCTGCTTGGAACCGACGTAGCCGAGCTGCTGGCCTCGACCGCCGCTGTGGTGGGCACCGAACGGGCCGTGGCCGCAGCGCATCGAGCGACAGGGCTGAACGAGCTCGAACGGGCACTCCCTTGGCTCCAACCCAGTGCGCTCTCTGCCGCTACACGCGAGGCGATCCATGGCGACAAGGGCCTGAAGCCGATTCGTCGGATGTTGGTTGAGCAGTGCGGTGTGGCCGAAGAGCCACCGGTCAAGCTGCAACGGGTGGACGCGAAGTCGCTCTTTCTCCTCACCACGGTTGCGCTCAGTGCTTGGTTCCTCATTCCTCAGCTGGCCGACATCGACGACATCTGGGCCGAGGTTTCGATGGCCTCACCGAGTTGGGGGTTCGCGGCCGTCATCTTCTCCGTCCTCACCTACGCCGGCGCGACGGTGGCGCTGTTGGGCGCCATCCCGCTGCGACTTCGATTCGCACCGGCGCTGGCCGCCCAGCTCGCCTCGTCGTTCGCCAACCGGGTCACACCGGCGAAGGTCGGCGGCGTGGCAACGAACATCCGATACTTCCAACGCAACGGCGTGCCGACCGCCGTCTCCATCACCGCCGTAGGCCTGAACGCATTGGCGGGGCTGGTCGTACACGTGTCGCTCACACTGGCGTTCCTGCTCATGTCGAGCAACGACGACGCTTCTGGGCTCCCGGTTCCCTCCCCTGCGGTTGTCGGCATCGGAGCGGTCATCGCCCTCGGTGTCATCGCCGTATCGACGGCTCTGCCTCCCACCCGTCGTCTGCTCGTTGCTCACCTCGTGCCGCAACTCAAGGCTGGCTGGACCTCGATGCAGACGATCGGCCACAGCCCGCTCCGGCTCTCCGCCCTGTTCGGTGGCTCTGCCATCATCACGCTCGGATATCTCGGAGCCATGATCGCCAGCCTGCAGGCGTTTGGGTCAACGGCTCCCTTCCCCGCCGTCGCCCTGCTCTTCCTCACGGGTTCCGCTGTCGCCAATGCGGCCCCTACGCCGGGTGGCCTCGGCGCCGCTGAGGCCGCCCTCATCGCTGCGCTCTCGGTCGTTGAAAGCGCCACCATCGTCATCCCCGCGGTCTTCCTCTATCGCTTCGTCACCTTCTGGCTCCCGATCCTTCCCGGCTGGATCGCCCTCTCGTGGCTGCGGACGTCGGACCGGATCTGACCCGCAGCTCATCGCCCAGACGCTGCATCGTCACAATGGCGGCAGCGAGAACACCGGCATCGAAACGCTCGCATCCGCTGGCCGTAGACATCGGTGAGAGCGAGAGCCGCGTGGGGCCCTGGTACGTTCCGAGCCATGGAACGCCCCTTCCCGATCGGAACACCCGGCACGCCCTGGACGGCCGCCGAGAAACGTGAATGGTTCGACCTTCGCACCATCGAGCGGAGCTATCGCGACGAGGTGCTCGCGAAAATTGCGGACCTCGACGACTCCTTCGAGGTCAGGCAGTACGGATCGCTTCCCATTGACGCTGAGCGATATCCGCTCATGGCCGTCACGCTTCGCTCGTCCAACCCTGACGCGCCCTGGGCGCTCATCACTGGGGGCGTACACGGCTACGAGACCAGTGGTGTGCAGGGGGCCCTCGAGTTCACTCGCGCCCACGCTCCGAGCTACCGGGATCGTGTGAACTTCCTCGTCCTGCCGTGCATCAGCCCGTGGGGCTACGAGGTCATCAACCGCTGGAACCCGAACGCCATCGATCCCAACCGAGTGTTCGTCAGGGAAAGCCCCTCAGAGGAAGCGGCGGCCGTCCTTGCCTACTTGGACGAGCTGAGGCTTTCGTTTCTCGTGCACATGGATCTGCACGAGACGACCGACAGCGACGAGTCAGAGTTCCGCCCGGCTCAGGCGGCCCGTGACGGGCAGACGTACGAGCCCGGTCTCATTCCCGACGGCTTCTACACCGTTGGTGACACGCCGAACCCACAGCCCGAGTTCCAAGGAGCGATCATCGCCAGCGTCGAGCCGGTCACCCACATTGCGCCCGCCGATCAGGCCGACCAGATCATCGGATCAGATGTGACGCAACGAGGTGTCATCAACTACCCGTTTGTCGAGCTCGGTTTGTGCGCCGGCATCACCAACGCCACCTACACCACGACGACCGAGGTCTACCCGGACAGTCCGAACGCGACTCCAGCCATCTGCATCGAAGCGCAAGTGGCTGCGGTTCGAGGCGGGCTTGATTTCGCGCTGGCGAATCAGTAGCGCCGGAACGAGCCGGGCAGCGTTGGAGACTGGCTAGGTCTGAAGCTCGAGCACGCCGGCGACGTCCTCAACGGCGGCTGACCACGAATGCGGCGTCGCAGCGGGGCGGATGACGAACTTGGAGAAGCCCACGTCCACGAACTGTTCGATGTGGTCCCGCAGGCCGGCCTCGCCCGCAGCAAGCACATCCTCCGCCCTGAGGTCCGGCCGTCTGGCCTCGATCGATGTGCGCACCTCGTCGGGAATCGGGCCATCGGTCCAGCTGATGTTGACGCCAAAGTGCTCGCCGTCGATATGTGTACCCGCTCGCTCCGCCTCTGCTTCGATGACCTTGCGGCTGGCCGCAGCCTCCGCTGGAGTGCAGAGTCCCGGCATCCAGCCCTCACCGATGCGAGCACAACGCCGCAGCGCAGCAGGCACTTGGCCTCCGAGCCACACCTCGAGCGGTTTCTGCTGGGGAACGACCGCCAACTGCACGTTGTCGCATCGGTGATAGTCGCCCTCGAAAGTGAGCTTCTCCCCCGCCCAGAGGCCGCGCATGATGTGCAGCGATTCTTCCAACATCTTGGTGCGAGCGCTGGCCTCGACCCGTTGCGCCGCGAGTTCCTCTGAGCGCTTCAGTCCGATCACGGCCAGCAAGAGCAGGCGGCCGCCCGAAAGCTGATCAAGTGTGGCCAGCTGCTTGGCCAGAAAGACGGGATCACGACCCGGGATGACGAGATGCGTGCCGAGCTTGAGCCGCTGGCGGCGCCCGGCCGCCGTGGACAACGCAACGATCGGATCCAGCGTGGGGGCAGCAACAACATCGGGCACCCACAACGAGTCGTAGCCCAGGTCATCAAGCGCATCGACAAGACCGAGGAATTCTGCCGGGTCACTGGCGACGCCCGCCCCCGCTGCAACTCCAATGCGTACTTTCATGCCACCACTCTTCCATCTCAAGCCGACGTCGAGCCGACGTCGAGCCGTTGCCGACGATTCGAGCCCAGCCGTGAGCCTCAAACCACTGGGCCAAGTCCGCTAGCTAGAAGATGCTGAAGCCACCGTCGATCTTGATGACGTCGCCAGTGTGCCATCGGGACGCATCGCTCATCAGATACACGGCGATGGCACCAAAGTCGTCGGGCTGCCCCCAGCGCCGCATCGGGATCCGGGGCATGACGTTGTCGACGAACTTCTGGTAGCCCATCGCCCCTTCGGTCATCGCCGTTTCCACCCAGCCGGGAATCACAGCGTTGGCCGTGATCTTGTACCGAGCCATCTCGACCGAGAGCCCCATCATCATGGCGACCATCGCGCCCTTGGTCGATGCGTACGCCTGCCCCTTTGGTGCTCCCTGAATGGCCGTGCCACTCGAGGTCAAGACGAGGCTCCCGCCCTCTCCCTGCGCCACCATCTGTCGGGTCGCAGCGCGCAGCGTGAAGAACACACCGTGCAGGTTCACGTCGATGACGCTGAACCAGTCCTCATTCGAGTGCTCGTGGAACGGCTTCGTGTTCTTGCCACCCACGCCAGCGTTTGGGAAGCACGCATCGATCCGTCCATAACGCTCAATGACCGCCGCCATCGACTCCTCCACCTGCTCCTCGGACGAAACATCGCACTGGATGACGGAGGCGGAAGGATTGATCTCCTGCAACTCAGCAATAGCCGCTGCGTTCTTGTCGGCATTGGTACCCCAGATGCTCACGTCGGCTCCTGCCGCCGCGACCGCCCGAGCGAAACCAAGGCCGATGCCGCTGTTGCCTCCCGTGATCACTGCTGTCTTGCCCGTCAGATCGAATCCGTCGTAGGTCATACCCGCAGAGTACGTACGAGCTGGCGAGCGGACCAAGCGAACCCACTTCGATCGATCACGCTTGCGAAACTACGCTGCCGCTGTGCAACCGAACGCCGTGCCCTCAAACACCGTGTCCTCAAACGCCGTGCCCTCAAACGCCGTGCCCTCGCAGCCCATGACCATCGATCTTGCCCCTCACCACCAACAGCTCGCCGACGACGGGTACACGATCGTCGAGAACGCGATCGAGGCCGAACTCATCGACGCACTCCTCGCCGACGTGGAACGCCTCGAGGCCCAGCTCGACAGCCGACCCGCTGACAATCGTTTCGAGGGCAATCGCACCACCCGCACCTACAACTTGCTGGCCCACGGCGAAATCTGGCAGAAGGTGCCGACGCATCCCGTGGTGCTCGCATTGATCGAGGGCGTTCTGGGTGAGCAATGCCTTGTGTCCAGCTTGGCGTCGATCTCGCTCGGGCCCGGCGAAACGGCACAGGTCATTCATGCTGACGACCAGATCCAGCCGCTGGCCAAACCCCACGTCGCAACGGTCTGCAACTCCATGTGGGCGCTCACGGACTTCACCGAAACCAACGGTGCCACTCGGGTGGTTCCCGGCAGCCACCTCTGGCAGAACCCCGACTACTTCGCTGGCGATGCGAACGTCGAGACCATCGCCGCCGAGATGACCAAGGGAAGCGTGCTGGTTTGGCACGGCAGCACGTGGCACGGCGGTGGCGCCAACGTGACCGAAGACGAGGTCCGCATCGGCGTGGCGATGAACTACTGCGCCGGCTTCATCCGTCAGCAGGAGAACCAGCAGCTGGGAATCCCGCCCGAGGTCATGGCCACCTTCAGTCGCGAACTTCGCCAGCTCTGCGGCCTCGGCATGTATCGAGGGCTCACGGGGAACATCGAGAAGAAGAGCCCGGCGGAGTTGCTCTACGGCGACCCCGCCGAGGTGCAGCTCTGGGATGCGGAACCGATCGAGCCGGGGACTCCTTAGCCCCAACCGGGCCGAAAGCGGGCGAAGGCGGCCGACCGCAGTCGAAGGCAGACGGTGGCTGCGCTCGTCAAATTGGTCGCTCGGGCCAGGTTCACTAGCTTGGTCAGATTGACCCGGCCCCCGGCGACGGGGATCACCCACATTCATTGACAGGAGCGCTCCATGCGCGAAGCAGTATTCGTTTCCTACGCCCGCACCGGTTTGGCCAAAGCTGGCCGCGGCGGCTTCAACCAGACGCCCGCAATGTCGATGGCGGCTCACGCCATCAAGCACGCCGTCGAGAAGTCCGGCGTCGAGCCCGAAGCCGTCGAAGACGTGGCGCTCGGCAACGGTGCCCACGGCGCCGGCAACCTTGGTCGCCTCGCTGGTCTTCTTGCCGGCCTGCCCGTGACCGCTGGTGGCAACACCATCCAGCGCCACTGCTCCTCTGGCCTCAACTCGATCGCGGTCGCCGCCAACCACATCAAAATGGATGGCGTCGATGTGGCTGTCGCTGGTGGCGTCGAGTCCATCACCATGCCGAACCCCGGAATGGGCGGCGCCGAGAACATGGATCCGGCCCTCCCCGAGATGTACCCGGCCGTCTACATGGCCATGATCGAGACCGCCGACATCGTCGCCGAGCGCTATGGCCTCAGCCGCGAGTACCAGGACGAGTACTCACTCGAGTCGCAGCAGCGCATGGCACTCGCTCAGGAGAACGAGCTCTTCGTCGACGAGATCGTGCCCATGCAGACCAAGATGAAGCTGGTCGACCGGGAGACCAAGGAAGAGACCATCGTCGACTACACCGTCGACAAGGACGAGTGCAACCGTCCCTCCACCACCATGGAAGGCCTGGCCAAGCTCCAGCCCGTGCGTGGCGAGGGCAACTACATCACCGCCGGAAACGCCAGCCAGCTTTCCGACGGCGCAGCCGCTGTGGTGATGATGAGCGACGAGGAAGCCAGTCGTCGAGACATCGAGCCGATGGGCGCCTTCAAGGGTTGGGCCGTCGCCGGCTGCGAGCCTGACGAAATGGGTATCGGCCCCATCTACGCCGTGCCGAAGCTCCTGAAGATGCACGGACTCACCGTCGACGACATCGACATCTGGGAGCTCAACGAAGCCTTCGCCTCACAGTGCCTCTACAGCCGTGACACCCTCGGCATCGACCCCGAGAAGTACAACGTCAACGGTGGCTCCATCGCCATCGGTCACCCCTTCGGCATGACGGGCACCCGTTGCGCCGGACACATCCTGCAAGAGGGCAAGCGCCGCGGCGCCAAGCTCGGAGTGGTCACGATGTGCATCGGCGGCGGCCAGGGTGCCGCCGGCCTCATCGAGATCTACTGAACTGAGTCCGTCCAGTCAGGTCAGCTCCAGCTGACCAGTCAGACCGATCATGTGAGCGGCGAGTCCTCGGGGCTCGCCGCTTTCGCGCTCCCTCAGCGCTCGTGGGCCAGTAGGTGACCGACGAGAGCATCGTTGACCTCTGCCGGGCGTTCCAGGTGAAGGAAGTGGCCGGCGCCGTCGACCTCGACCACACGCACCCCACTTGGGAAGTCGTCGTCGACAACGGTGTGTGAGAAGAGCCGGCGGTCCATGCAACCATCCTCATTGCCGTGCATGATCAGCGTTCGAGCTGCGATCGGGACCGCCTCCATTGCCGGTGTCGAGCGGAGCCCGAGCAGGAGCGGCGGCGTGGCGTTCTGCCGGTAGTAGGCAAGTGAGGCCTTGACGACGCCTGGCGCTTCGAACTGCTCCCGCAACACCTCCCACTCCTCGTCGCTCAACGTGTAGGAAGGCGACCAGTCCCGCCAGAGACGGCGCATGAGCCTCCACTCTCCTGCCACCAGCGCACGATCAGCGATGCCCCGCAGCTGGAAGAAGGTCATGTACCAGGACCGCTGGAGTTGCCGAGGAACGTGGCGCAGAGCCTGCGGAATCCTGGCGAGCGGCGGAATGGCCAAGGTGGTGAGCGAGGCAACGCGGTCTGGGTGGCGGGCGGCCACGACATACGCAATCGCGGCACCCCAGTCGTGACCAACGATGTGCGCTTGGTCAGCGCCGAGCTCGTCCAGCCAGCCGACAACGTCCGAAGCAAGTGTGGTGAGCGAGTAGTCACCGTCGTCTGGCTGCGACGTTGGCTCGTAGCCCCGAAGAGTTGGAAGCACGACTCGAAAGCCGGCATCGACGAGCGGGCCGAGCTGGAGCCTGAACGTCGTTGGTGAGTCGGGGAACCCGTGGAGGCAGATCACCACAGGACCATGTTCCGGCCCCGCTACGACGGCCGAGAACATGAGCCCGTTGACCGGGAGGGTCTTGCTCTCCAGATCCCGCATTACTGCTACGCCGCCTCGGCCCCAGCCGGGGCAGAGCAACGAAGGTCCACGCCCTGTGTGGCGGCGATGGTCACGACCTCGTCCGGAACCGGAACATCTCGAGGGTTGTAGCTGGGCAAGGCTGTTTTCAGCGTGCCGAGCAGCATGCCGTTTCGCCAGTTCCGCTCAATGGCTTGGCGTACCACCGCAAAGGTCGACACATCTGGGTCATGAGTGTCGCGCTGGAGAACTCGGGCCATCTTGAGAAGGTGCCGCAGGTAGTGCGCTTGGGCCAACGAGCCCACGGCCACCCGGTACGCATACCGCCCAACGATGGTGTCGTACGCATCAAACGTGACGGTGCGGTGTTCGATCTCTTCGGCCAAGTGCCAGGCAATGAGATTGCCCCACTCCGTGTGAACGCCCTCGACGTCGGCGACCCGCATCACCGACCGGGCAAGAGCGAACGTCATCGCTTCAAACCCTTCGGCGTAAGCCAGATTGAAGGCCAAAGACTTGTCGTTGCTGAACTGTCGGTAGTCAGCATCGAGAGCATCCTCCAGAGAGCGCATATCGGCAGCTGCCTCAGGGCTGAGCTTCGAGCGGACGATGTCGTTGACCCGGGCATGGTTCTTGTAGTGCTGAGCCTCTTGACCAGAGAACGCCTTCACGTCTGCGGCAAGCGCCGGGTCCCTGACCTCCTTCGCTGCAACTCTCATCGTACGAATCAGGTACGGCTCGAGGTACGGCAGCGTGAAGGAGAGCGCCACGAGCTCGCAGCTTCGCGACGGATCGTCGGGCAGTGGCAGAACAGGGAGGTCACTCGGCCAGACGAACTCGGGGCGACGAACGGTGATCGCGGACATCCGCAAACGCTAGCTCAGCACGACGAGACACCTGAGAGCGACCAGCGTCAACACAGACCGTGGGCCCACCGTGTTCTCTGTTTGTCTATCCGCTCGAAGGCGGCGTAGTCGAACGGCAGGCTCTCAAAGGTGACGAGCATCGACTCCGCCCAGCGGTCGACTTCTTGAGCAAACCAGCGCCCGGGCGGGATGAGCTCGTGCGAGTCGCGTTTGCCGTCGTTGTGGCTCAAGTGGATCTCTCCAACACAATGGGTCTCGAGCAGTCGACGGCAGCTTCGTTCGGCCGCCACTTCATCGCCTCCGTGCCAAATGAGCACATGAGAGACGTCAACCAGGAGCCGGGTGTCAACGATCGTGTCTTCGCTCGAACACCATCTGCCCGGGTCCGGCATCACCTCCACCGACACGGGAACGCCGAGTTCTTGCTCCATGGCCTGCACTGCGACCTCGAACTCGCTCAGCGTGCACCGACGCTTTGGTGGTGCGTGCACACCCACTGCGAGCACGTCGTTCGCCTCGATGAACCGTCGATACGTTTCCCACGTCGAGCGTGTCAAGGGATCCAGCCTTCGCCGACCGCGTTCGTCCCGAAGACAGCTGTCGTGCAGAACCAGCGGTCTCTCGCCGTAGTCAGCCCAAACCGGGCACTCAACGCCGACGGCCAACTCCAAGAACTGAATGCCAAGCGCCTCACGTAGAGATTTCTCGATCGTCAAAGATTCGTCGAGGGTGCGCTGGCCAATGGCCGTGAGCGAAAGGCCAATCATCGACGAAAGAGCCTGCTGAGAAACCCACTTTTGCGTCTGCTCCTGGAGACCGTTCCCGAGGTCGGCGGGCCGGCAGTCTCAGCGTGCAACTCAACGGTGGGTGACTGCAGAGCCATGGGTGCAGGGCCGACGAATGTGAACGAGCCGATGAGAGCTTGATACAGCGAACCCACCAAGTCCTCTTTGCCAGACTGCCTCAGACTGTCCACCGCGAGGTCAGCGGCGAACGGCAAACCACCATCGGGTTCCCCGATGAGGTCGAGCCACAGTGATCCTTCCTGTGCGCGTTCAGCAACAGCCTCGCACGCATTTCGAACGTTGGGCTTCGAAGCGTCGAGGCTCGGCATCTGAACGTCGTGTGCTTCACACCACGCCGTCAGGCGTCCCATGTCGTCTTCGCCATCATCCGCACCTTCAGGAGCACAGCCAAAGTCGTGGAACCCGAAGTCGACGATGGTCATCTCGCCGCACCGGAGTCGATGCACAGCCGCAGCGGCGGTGTCAGCCTCATCCAAGCTGGCGTGCAACGACACCATCTGAGGAGGCCAGTCGCTGGCGACCGTCGCCGCACGCCAGGCCT
The DNA here is from genome assembly GCA_937997485.1 of uncultured Acidimicrobiales bacterium. Taxonomy (GTDB): domain Bacteria; phylum Actinomycetota; class Acidimicrobiia; order Acidimicrobiales; family SZUA-35; genus SZUA-35. The sequence goes on from CALKTH010000022.1 coordinate 192,634, forward strand.
CGTGGAACTTCGAAGCAAGGCCGTTCCGCCATTCGGTGAGCGCGACGGTCAGCTCGGGATCTCTCTCGACATAGAAGGTCTCGTCGTTGTAGCCGATCCCGTGGTCGTAGACCGCGTACCGTCGTGCGTCTTCACCCATTGGGTCAACCTAGTCGTCGTGCGTGGCTCCAAATGCCAGCACAGAACGGACAACCAACACCACCGAACCCAGCCCGAGCGAGCCGTCCGCCTCACAACGGACAACCAAAACCGCCAGGCATCAGTCCCGCTGTCACTGGCGGTGGAGCGTGTATGGAGTTGTCAAGGAGCGGACTCTTCGGTTGTGGGTAGGAACGCAGCGCCCCGATTTGTGGGGATGCGATCCGGCAGCCGGAGCTGCGAAGTCGCAGATGACGAGATCTGGTGAATGAGATGGTCAGGCGGCGACGGGCACGTTGGCCTCCTCGCTGGCCTCAGTTCGCCGCCGGTCCATCAGCGGCACGGGAGGAGCGATGATTCGGTGGAGTTCCCCATCGGGTCGGTGCAGACGAACCTGCCGGTCGGCGTCCATCTCGAGCTGCCAGCCGTCGTTGTGGATGCGTCGATGCCACGCAGCGGTGATCGGGATGAGGTTGTCGATTGCCGTCTTGCCGCCATCGCTGCTGAAGACAACATGGTGCAGCTCAACCCGCGACCAGTCGGCACCCGTGATCGCACAGCCCCCGTAGAGAGCGAAGAGTGCCGCACGTTGCATCGACGTCGCCGTGCGGGACTCGACCGTAGCCATCACCTCCCCGTCACGAGCTCCAGCGACTCGACGAACCGCAGCCTCACAGCACACTCGACCGACGTCCGCTGGCGAGAGCAGCCCACCGTCGAGCGTCTCGGTCACCGAATCATCGTGAGCGCCGACATGGAAGGTCTCACTGTCACACAACACGTTCACGGTTGCGTTGGTTCGCCCGGCCTCTGGTGTATCGAGCGGAGCCGCCGCACCTCTGAGAAGAAGTGACATCAGCGCCTCGTTGAGCTGCTGCTCGAATCGCAGGCCCTCTTCGAGCCCTCCAGTCGCGGCCAGCCGCTGCAACTCGGACCGGGCAGCGCTCATCACCTGGCTGCCCTCGATCATCGGCAAGAGCGCCTGCAACCGCACATGGCGGCGGTCCCGCGTGAGGCCGACCTGGGCACCAGTTTCTGCTTTCGCTCGAGCGGCGTCATCGTGACCGGCGTCCTTTCGGATCCGGTCTCGGGCTCGGCGAACCCGACGAGCGAAGGACTCAGCAGGCAACCGTTTCGCTGCACGTGCAAGGTCTTCGTCGGCGGCGGACAAGCTGGCGATCTCTTCCTCGTCCATGCGGTCGACGATGCGCACGAGCACGTCTGCGTTGGCTGCCGGCACCGCACCGGAGATGACTCCGGCGGTCAGCTTCGGAAACCTCGGCGCCAGTCCCGAACGCGCCGCTTCCGCCTGAGACGTGCTCGCCGGCACGGTGCCATCACAACCGAGCACTTCACTGACCGGCGCCCCTCGACCTTCAGATGCGAGGAGAGCAGCGCGCGTACCAGCAAGCGTGATGAGACCAGTCACTGCTCGTTCGATGGCTCGGAGATCGTTGACAATGCCCGCCAGGGTCTCGGCGTCGTCCACAGCTTCGAGCAATGAGCGCAGGTGGTGAAGGTTGATGGTTTCGCTGAATCCGCCGCTGTTTGCCATACACATATCATGACGATGGGGTGTGACATTCAAGGGGCGATTCGGCCACATCGATCCGGAAATCTCCAGAAACTTCTCAGCTCAATTCTTCGGTAGGGACAGGCGCCCGAGCGCCGCCCACATCATCGCCGCAGCTGCGAACTGTGTGCCTCCAGCGAACGCGAACGACACACGCACTCCGCCCACCGTTGCCAATACCCCGGCGAAGAGCGCTCCGAACACGATGACGCCTCGAGTGAAAATGCGGGTGGTGACGTTGACGCGTCCGAGCATCTCATTCGGCGTGAGACGTTGCTGAAGGCTCCGACTCACTGGACGAGCCGTCCCGGCGGGGATGCCGTTCAGGAACCACAGCGCACCAAGCGCCAGCAGCGTTGGCGCCGCTGAAGCGAGGCAGAGCGTCAGCGCCTGGGCTGCAACCGAACCCGACAGCGTCGCTCGAGGCCCAAGCCGGGTAGCCAGTGGCGGGCCAGCGAAGGTACCGAGCACGGCGCCCGCCGCAGCGACGGCCAGGATGATGCCGAAGGCTGAGTTCGACCCATCAAGCTCACCCTTCACCAGAACAACCAGCAGGCTGAGGCTCGTCGCCACACCGAAGAAGTAGACGATCTGCCCAAGAGTGAGCGGACCCAACACACGGTGCCGTCGAAGCCACCGGAAGCCTTCTCCCGCTTCCCTTTTCAGCGATCGGGCGGGACCATCGCGGCGCTCCGCAGGCGATGCGCTTCGAGGAAGCTTGCCAAACAACACCACCGAACCGAGGTACGTCGCACCGTCAAACAGAAACGGAAGCCACGGCGCAAATCCAAACAGTGCCGTTCCGACGGGTCCGCCAGCGAAGTCGTTGGTCACGATCTCGACGCTTGACATTCGCCCATTCGCCCGGTCGAGCTGGTCGTCATCAACGAGCGTCGGCACGAGGGCGACCGTCGACGGATCCACCAAGATCTCGCCAACGGTGATGGCGAACGCCACGACACACAGCACCCAGATCTCCACCATCGAGCTCCAGACGAGGGCACCCAGCCCGCCCATCACAATGCCGCGCCAGACCTGCGTGACGAGAATCGTCCGGCGACGATTCCAACGATCAACCAGCGCGCCACCAGCAGGAGCGAACACGAGCCACGGCAGGTACTGAGCCGCCGTCACCGATGCCACGAGGAACGGCGATGAGGTCAGGCTGTCGGCCAACAGCGGCAAGGCGGCGAGGCGGATGCCATCGCCAAGATTCGAGACGAGAGAACCACCCAGTAGGGCTCGGAAGCCGGACCCAAGCGACCGCTGCGTTCCCATTCCCGCCATCATCGCACACGGCTACTTCGCCGATGCGAGGCCGGGAGGCGCCACGTCAATTCTGGTGGGCGAGCGCTCGCTTGAAGTCATCGAGGGTTGCAACGGAAACGACTTCGCCCTGATCGTTGAGCGTCTCCCAAATGACACCGTCACGCGCCTCCATCGAGAGCGAGATGATCGCTCCCTCCGCTCCCCCTTCTTCGGAGTGGAGATGGTCGCCCTCGTTGGCACCGAAGAATCCGGGCTGGCGAACCTGATCGAGCCGCCACTCTCCATCAATCAGCTGCCACGTGCGATGCTCCCCCTCGATCACGAGTGTGTCCGTCGGGCCCAGATGTCGGTGTGCCGGGCACCGAGCTCCCGGTGCGAGCCGGAAGTAGAGGTCGACCTTCTGACGGATCTCATTCACTCCGAGCACCCAGAAGTACAGGCCTTCGTAGCCGGGGAACTGACGCCAGGTGATGGCGCTGTCATCAATGCGCTTCGCAGGCCGCGGCGCCATGTCAATGAGCGTGTCGGACATGACGTCACACTACCGAAGCCTCGTCGAGGGCTCGAATGCATGAGTCGCGATCGGCGTCCGATGACCGCGCCCGCTAGCTTGCCTGTGTGGTGAACGAGGGGGAGCCGGGGAACGTTGTCGCCATCCTGCGCGCCGACATCGTCGGCTCGACAGAGGTTCTCAGCTCACGAGGCGTCGAGGCCGCGATCAGTGCACAACGGGCGGCTCGCTCTGCCGTCGAGCGCGTGTCCGAGACGGGAAACATGCTGGAGTTCCGCGGCGACGGTGCCCTGGTCAGCTTCCACTCGGCGACGGACGCACTCGAAGCTGCGTGGCGTCTGCGCGAGGAAGTCGCGGACGAAGACTTTCGTTTGCGGATCGGCGTCACGCTCGAACAGCCTGCTCGCGGCCAGACGATGTCCGCTGCCTTGTACGAACGAACCGGGAGCTTCGAATCCCGTTGTGAGCCGGGCTCGATCATGATCGACAACCGGATCCTCAGGGCCGTCCGGGGTCACGACGGCGTCAGCTTCAACATGATCGACGACGATGCCTGCGAGCTCATCTCCGTCTCCGCACCCCAACGAACGAATCAACACTCAAGCACCCTGCGAGTGGTGCTCTTCACCGAGCCCATCGGCCGGAGTGAACAGGCCGACACCCTCGCGCAGGCGTGCATCGAAGCGCACTGCGGCGTGGTTGTGAACGTCAACGGCGGGCAGTTCATGGCAACGTTTGCCTCCTCGCTCGACGCAGCGGACGCGGCCAACGCCCTCCATGCCGAGGCTGCGTCGCAGCGCCAATGCGTCGACGCGCCGCCCAACCTCTCCTTCCGAGTGGCGGTTTCCGTCGGCGAGATCGTCCAATCGGACATCGAGGGCTTTGGCGTCGCGGTGATTGAGGCAGCGCGGCTCGTCGCCATGGCCGATGGTGATTCCACACTGGTGACCCGCGACGTCGCCCAGCTCGCGGCGTTGGAACCCGCCGAAACGAGCGAGCTTGGAATGGTCTCGCTGAAGGGCCTCACAGACCGCGTCGAGGTTGTGGCGTTCCAGCACGACGGATGCCCGTCACCGCTTCTCGAACTGCCCCCCGCGCTCGCCTTGGATGCAGCACAACCGATGATCGGGCGAGAGGATCAGTTGCAGATCCTCATGGAACGTCTCGCAGCAACGAGCGAGAGCACCGCCGGCGTGGTGGTGGTCGAAGGCGAAGAAGGCATCGGAAAGACGCGTCTCGTGTCTGAGCTCGCGAGCGCCGCCCACGCGCGAGGCGTCTCCGTGATGCACGGCGCATGCGAGCAGGACCCGAGAGCGCCGTTCGCCCCGATCGTCGAGGCGCTCAAGCGTGCGGCTGCTCTCGATCCAAAGCTCGCATCGGCGCTCCTCGAAGGGTCTGGCGCCCTCGGCTCGCTCTTCGGCCTCGCCCCGGCGGCGTCTGAGGACGCGATGACTCGCGGCCAGTCCGAGCTGTTCGGCGCCGTCGCCGATGTCCTCCAACGGCTCGCGAACGCGAGACCGGTCCTCCTTGCAATTGATGACGTGCAGTGGGCGTCCAACGACATGGCTCGCCTCCTGATCGAGGTGATCGACACATTGGAGTCATCCCGTATTCTCGTGGTCCTCACTCACCGGTCCGAGAAAGCGGTCAAGTCGGATGCTCTCGCAGAGCTCCTGAAAGGCACAGATCAGCGGGTTCGGCGCCACTATGTCCCGCTCAACCGTCTGGAACGTACACACATGGCGGGCCTCATCGAGTCTCGGACCTCTTCGAATCTTGCGAGGGGCTCCCACGATCTCGCCGCTGCCGTTGCGAAGTTCACAGGTGGGAACCCCTTGTACGCCGAGGAGTTCTTGACCCACCTCATTCTCAGTCGAGTGCTCGTCGAAGATCCCGAGTCGGGGTGGACGCTGGCGGCCGACGTCACCGAGCTTGCCCCGCCGGACTCGATCATCGATCTCATGGAGCAGCGGATCAACCGTCTCGGCACCGATACGTGCCGGCTCCTCGGCGTCGCCGCTCTCATGGGATCTTCGTTCGATCTGGAAGTGCTCGCCGCTGTCACCGGCGACGACCTCGGACGCGTCCTCGATGCCATCCAGGATGCGACGAACTCCCGCCTCCTCCGCCCGGCTGAGGATGAGGGGGTCAGAGCCTTTGGCGACGAAATCGCCCGAGCAGCCTTCCTTCGCCACGTCCCAGTGAGCCGAAGGGCACTCGTCCATGGGCAGCTTGCGGAGGCGATCGAGCGCCTCCGGCCCAATCAGATCGACGAGCTCATCGTCCACTGGTCGGCCGCAATCGGGCACCAGGCCCGATCCAAGGTGCTTCACTATCTCCAGCTCGCAACCGAGCGAGACTTGGCGGCCGCAGCGTGGGAGTCCGCTGTCGACCGGGCGCGACGCACGCTCACTCTCATCAACAGCGACGACCCAGTTCTCGAGTGCGAGACGCTGCTCCTGCTGGGCAAGGCGCTCCGTCTTCTCGGCAGAGACTCCTACCGCCCCGAGCTCACGGCGGCAGCGGATCTGGCCCGCCGTCTTCGAGATCCCGAGCGCCTCTTCCAGGCTGCGTCATCGATGATGCGACCGGGCGAATGGGCTCCCGAGGTGGGAGCGGTGCACACCGAGATCGTCGAGATGTGCGAAGACGTACTCCTGCTCATCAACGATCCTGAGGACCCGATCCGCCTGCGAGCGCTCGCTGCCTTGGCCACCAACCTCGCCTACGACCCGGATCCGACCCGCCGGAATGAACTCGTGACGGAGGCGCAGCAGCGTGCTCGAGACTCCGGAGACCTTCGATTGCTCGGGAGTGCGCTCGCCGCCGAGCTGCAGACAACGATCGAGCCGCAAACGTTCGAGCGTCGGCGGATCGTCGCAGACGAGGTGCGTCGAATCGGCAGGGCAACCAGCGATGATGACCTGCTGTTCAGCGGGACGTTCCACTCGCTACTTGATGCGCTCGAGCGCGGCGCCATCGAAACCGTCGACTCGCACCTTTTCCAACTGCGCAAGATCGCCGACGTCAAACGGGACTTCTTCTCTCGCTACCGAGTGGCCTATCTCACCGCAGTGCTCTCGCTCGCTCGTTGCGAAACCGGAGCCAAGGAGCTCATCGACGCCGCCCACCAAATGGCGGAGGGTGAACCCGTCGATGCTTTTGCCCCGATGGTGATCCAGACCGCCACGCTGTCGATGTACCACGGCACGCTGAGCGACATTCTCCTCCCCATCGCACAGGCCGCCGACATGTGGGACGAGAGTTGGTCTCAGCGTTGGGACTTCGCCCTCGCCAAGGCCTATCTCGATACCGGCCAGCACGAACTCGCAGCAGAAATCGTTCGACGAAATCCCGAACCCGAAGTCGATTCGTACTGGCTTGCCAGCTATTGCCAGCTCGCCGAAGTGGGTTGGCTCCTCGGGTTTCCCGACGTGTGCGAACGCGTGATCGAAAAGCTGACCCCGTTCCGAGGACGCTTCGCCGTGGTCGGCGGCGGACTCGCCGTCGTCGGGCTCGCGTCGGTCGCTCTCGGCCAGGCCTCTCTCGCTCTGGGTCACGTCGCCGCGGCCGAAGAGCTGTTCGCCGAAGCCGCAGAGCTCGCGGAAAGCGCAGGATTCGGATACTTCACAGTCAACGCCCGCCGCCTTCTAGCCCAAGCGCTCTTGGCCGCAGACCCTGCATCGCCAGAAGCAACCAGGCTGCTTCGCAAGGTCCTGGAGGACGCGAAAGAGCACGGCTTCCGCAACGAGGAACTCCTCGCCGAATCGTTGCTCACAAGCGCCGGGTCCTTAGAAAATCCTTAGTCGAACCTCAGGTTGTCGCAATCTCTGTCTGGGACACTGAGCAGATGGGGACGAGCGTTGTTGTGGTCGAGGACGACCAGTCTGTGCGGGAGATGCTCGCCGCCGTCATCTCCCACGAGGGCTACACCGTTGCGGCCTTCGCAGATGCTGAAACAGCTCTCGCCGCCGGCTCATTGGCTGAAGCCGCCGTTGTCATCTTGGATGTCGGGCTCCCAGGCCAGAGTGGCACCGAACTCTGCGCCCAGCTGCGCATCGATGGCCACACTGGCGCCGTGCTGATGCTCACCGCTCGGCACGAGGTGGCGGATCGCGTGAGCGGACTGGATGCCGGCGCTGACGACTACCTGGTCAAACCCTTCGCTTTGGAGGAACTCCTCGCCCGAGTCCGGGCCCTCGCTCGTCGTTCCGGGCTCCGAGCAGCGCCCCTCCCTGCCGAGGAACCCCTTCGCTTGGGAGAGCTCTCGATCGATCCGCCAACTCGAACCGTGCGTCATGGCAGACATGAGGTGGAGCTCACGAACACCGAGTTCGAACTGCTACACCTACTCGTGTCGAGCTCGCCCGTTGTCCTCACCCGCGACGTGATCCACGAGCACATCTGGGGCTACGAGGAGGAATTCGGCTCCAACACCTTGGCCGTCTTCGTTTCCCAGCTTCGCCGCAAACTCGAGGTGGATGGGCTGCCTCGACTGATCCACACCGTGCACAGCGTTGGCTACGTCGCTCGGCTCCCGTCGTGAAACTCAGTGTCCGGCTGACCCTCGCCTTCACGCTCGCCGGGCTCGTCACCGTGAGCGCCGTTGCGCTGCTCTCGTGGATCGCGAGTGCAAACCAGATCCGTTCTGCTATCGACCGCGGCCTCAGCGAACGAGCCAGCGCGCTCGAAAGCTTCCTTCAAGGCGACATCGGCACCGAGCTGAGGCGAAACCCCACGCCGAACGACGCAGCGACCGAGGACGTGCGAGCCGACGGCGGAGGCGCTGTCCTCCTTCTCGACAGTGGCGATGTGGTCGGCGGCGGCGTGGCGGGTATCGAGCCCCTCCCGTTTCTCGTGTCCACGCAGGCGGCCAACGCCCTCCTCGCTGGTGAGCGATGGTTCTTCAGCGAGACCGCCAGAGGCGAGACGTATCGAATCCTGGCCACGCCACTCCCCGACCTCCCCGTGGGCCAGGATGCAAGTATCACCTTGAAAGGGGCCTTCGTCTTCGACGTGGTGACCAGCGAAGAGCAGGCAATCAAGGACCTACGGCTCCGCCTGCTTCTGCTCGGGGTCGGAGCCATCGCAGCAGTCGCCGCTGCCAGCTGGTTCATTGGCCGCTGGCTCTCCCGCCCGCTCGTCGCCCTGACGACCGCAGTCGAACACGTGACCGATCCCAGCTCTTCGCCGCCGGAGCGCATCGAGCTCGATCGGACAGACGAAATCGGCCGGCTGGCAGACCGATTCAATCGCATGCTGTCAGCCATCGAGATTGGCCGGGCACAACAACAGCGACTCGTCGCCGATGCCAGCCACGAGCTGCGAACACCGCTCACGGCCTTGCGAATGCGAGCCGAATTCTTGCGCTCGTTCAAGACCCTGACGCCGGAACAGCAGAGTGTCGTCGACGGCGCCGTTCTCGACGTCGAGCAGATGTCCGCTCTCGTCTCAGACCTTGTCGATCTGGCCTCGGATTCGCAGACCCCCGGCGAACCGCCCCAACGCCTCCCCCTCGCGTCGATCATTGCCGAGTCGGTCGAACGCAGCCGGGTTGCCACCGGGCGGGAGATCGTGCTGGACGCTGACGACAGTGAGGCGCTCGTACATCCCGACATGATCAGGCGGGCCACCCAGAATCTGATCGACAACGCGACGAAGTACAGCCCGAGCGATGAGCCGATCCTCGTCCACGTCCAGAACGGCACAATCGAAGTCATCGATCGCGGGCCAGGCATTCCTCCAGAAGATCTCAGCTCCATCTTCGACCGCTTCTTCCGCTCATCAAAGGCCCGCACCCGCCCCGGCAACGGCATCGGCCTGGCCATCGTGCAACAAGTCGCCGACGCCCACGGCGGCACGACGTTCGCCTCCAACGACCCCGAAGGCGGCGCTCGCGTCGGCTTCACCATGTCCCGCCACGGCGACATGACCGACGGGGCTCATCCGTGACCGTCACAACCGAACCTTCGCAGTATCGCGGCTTCATCGAATCCTCAGAATGGCTTCACCCCGTCCAGAGGTCGATCATCCATCATCGCTCCGGCTGCTCCTCGGCCCAGCGGAGCACGGCGACAGACGGGAATCCCACATGACAGACAGCAGGAAAAGCAGGCGAATCGGTCAGACGTCGCCAAGATGGCTCGCTCTGGCACTGACCATCGCACTCGGAGCAACCGCCTGTGCAGAGGTTTCCAGCCAGGATCTGAGCCAGGCCGTCACTGTCAGCCCGGCCCAACAGAGCGACGATCGTCCGTTGGAAGAGAAGGTCGACACCGACGGCGACGGTGAGATGAGCGACGAGGAGATCGAGGCGTACGCCCGCTCGGTTCTTCTCGACTTCTCCAACTGCATGAGGGCCAGCGGCTTCCCGGACTTCACCGACCTCGTGCTCGAGGACCTTCTCGAGGCGGGGCAGGGCCAGTTCTTAGCCCTCATGGCCGATCGCGGTGTCGTCATCAGCGACCCGAACGCGGTGCCGACGCTGCGCTCGTGCGGTGAGAATCTCTCGGACCTCCAGACCTTTGCTCCACAACCAAGCGACGCCGAAGCCGAAGCGCAAGAGGTGGCAACTCTCGAGTTCGCCGCCTGCATGCGTGATGAGGGCATCTCGAACTGGCCCGACCCCGACTTCGCAGAGAACCCCGGCAACGGGTACGGCCCCGAATTGTTGCAAGGAATCGACGTCCAATCCGACGAGGTTCAGGACACGATCGCACAGTGCCAGGCCGCGAACAGCAGCGCCGGAGCTGGCCTCGAGAACGAGACCTCAGACGAAGACACCACGACTCACGCCGACGCCACCGCCGATGAGCCGGACGACCAACCGCAGCCCGAAGAGGACATCGATCGAGCACCAATCAGTCCGCTCATCGAAGGCGACACCAGTGACTTGAACGTTGCCGAGGTCACGCGCCGCGATCTGACCCAAACCACGACGCTCGCCGGAACACTGGACTTCGGCGCCCAGAGGCCCTTCCCCACCAACACCACCGGAATCGTCACCGCACTGCCGGGTGAGGGCGATCTCATCGGCTTCGGTGAGGTGCTCTTCGCCGTTGAGGGAGAGCCTGTCCTTCTCCTCGAGGGAGCCGCGCCGCAGTACCGCCCCTTCACGAGCAACATGAGCGACGGCAACGACGTCGAGCAGCTCGAGCAGAACCTCGTGGCGTTGGGCTACGCCGACGATCTCGACCTCACGGTGGACCAAGACTTCACCGCCATCACACGAGACGCTGTCGAGGAGCTCCAGGTCGCCTTCGACGTTGAGGACACGGGCCGCCTCGATCTCGGACGAATCGTCTTCTCCCCCGCTCCGGTGCGCATTGGTCAGGTGAACGTCGAGCTCGGCCAATCGATCAGCCCACAGGTCACAGTCCTCAGCGTGACGGAGAGCGATCAGCGCATCACCTTGGATCTCGATGCAGAAGACCGATCACTGCTTTCTGTCGGGGCAGACGTGGACATCGAGCTCCCCGACTCGACGACCGTTCCCGGACTGGTCGTCAACATCGCCTCCACAGCCACACGCGTACTGAACGCGCAAGGTGGCGACTCGGGCGAGCGAACCATCGAGGTCACGATCGAGTTCCTTGGAACCCCGCCCGCTGACGCCTTCGATTCCGCGCCGGTGGACGTGATCGTCACCGAGGAAGTCATCGCCGACGTCCTCACCGTGCCGGTGCCGTCCCTTGTCGCCCTCTCGGGAGGCGGCCACGCCGTCGAGCTGATCGTGCAGGGCGGGACGCGGCTGATCGAAGTGGAGCTCGGAGACTTCGTTGACGACATCGTCGAGGTTCGAGGCGATCTGCAAGAGGGCGATCGCGTCGTGATGGCCACGGCGGGTTGATCGATGACGGTCACCACATCTGCTCCAGCCGTTCTGGAGCTCCGCAGCGTTGGGAAGTCCTACGAGGCTTCCCCTCCCATCGAAGTGCTGAAGAACATCGATCTCACGATTCGCGAGGGTGAGCTTGTTGCCATCGTCGGTCCCTCGGGATCGGGAAAGAGCACGCTCCTCAACATGATGGGAGCACTCGATCGGCCAACAAGCGGCGAGGTGCTGATCGACGGCACCGTGGTCAACACCTTGCGTGATCCCTCACTCTCGGGCGTACGAGGGCGCCGACTCGGCTTCGTGTTCCAACAGTTCCATCTCCTGCCCGGACTCAGTGCCACGGAGAACGTGGCGACCGGGCTGCTCTACCACGGCACCTCCGGCCGAGATCGCAAGAAGCAGGCCCGCCAAGCCTTGGAGCGGGTGGGTCTCGGTCACCGACTGAACCAGAAGCCAGGGAAGCTCTCCGGCGGCGAGCGTCAGCGGGTGGCGATCGCCCGTGCGCTGCTCGGAGATCCTGCAATCGTCCTTGCCGACGAGCCGACGGGAAACCTCGACTCACAAACCACCGAAGAGATCGTCGAGCTCTTCCTCGAACTGCATGCCCAGGGCTCGACGATCGTGATGATCACGCACGACAAGGAGCTGGCCCAGTCGATGCCGCGCGTGGTGGAGATTCTCGACGGCCAGATCGTTCGCCGGGAAGCGGTGGTTTCATGACAAGCCCCTCGAAGAAGTCTCAGCGATTGCGCAGTCGCCTGCGACTCATCGATGTCTTCCGCCAGGCCCTGCTCGGTCTCACGAGCCGCAAGCTCCGAACCGCACTGACCGCTCTCGGCATCTCTATCGGTATCGCCTCCCTCATCAGCATCCAGGGCATCACCGAGGCGAACCAGGCAGACGCTCGAGCCGAGATCGATGCGCTGGGATCAGACTTCCTGTTCATCACGCCTGGCACCGGCGTAACCGAAGATGCCGAGCTCCTTCCCTATGCGCCGGCCATGCTCGACACGCACCTCCCAGCGCTCGAGTACGTCGCCGCGATCTACCCAGTCGACGCTCGCGCCCGCCGCAACTCCCTGATTCCCGAAGTGCAGACCGGTGGCGTGACCGTGAGTGCGCTCACCGCCGCCGATCTCGACCTTCTCGAACCCGTCAACGGTTCAGTCGCCTTCGGCCGCTTTCATGACACCACGTCTGTCGAGATTCCCTCCGTGGTCCTCGGCTCGCTTGCCGCCGAGCGCCTTGGCATTCGCCACCTCATTGGTCACCCAACGATCAACATCTCTGGCAACAACTTTGCCGTGATCGGTGTACTGAACGAGTTCGAGATTCTGAACACCGACCTCAATCGAACGGTGCTGGTCGGACTCAATGTCGCCACCGAACTGTTCGACACTCCGGACACGCCCGGAGCCATCTACGCCCAGGTACCTCCCGAACAGCTGGATGAAGCTCGCGACCTCATCCCAGCACAGGCGAATCCCGCAGCACCTGGCCAGGTCGCTGTTTCCAGGCCGACCGAGGCACTCGAGATTCGGGAAGTCATCGACGAGACCTTCGCTCGAATCCTGCAGGCGCTCGCCCTCATCGTGCTGGCCGTGGGCGGCATCGGCATTGCCAACATCATGGTGATCTCCGTGATCGAACGCCGAGGCGAGATCGGCCTGCGCCGGTCGCTCGGGGCGACCCGACGCCACATCGCATCGCAGTTCATCATCGAGTCGACGATGCTGTCGATGCTGGGCGGGCTTTTGGGCGTGGCGCTCGGAGTAGCCATCGTCGTCGGCTACGCCACCTACAAGGACTTCGAGGCGATCATCCCCTGGTTCTGGCTGTCGGTTGGCGTTGGAGCCGCCTTCGTGCTTGGCGCACTCGCTGGCCTCTACCCTGCCTGGCGTGCGAGCCGCCTCGATCCCGCTGAAGCGGTCCGTCCGGCTGCTTGAGGCACTCGATGCCCACTCGGACCCCACCGGCCGGGCCCAACTGCCTTCATCACTCAGTCACTTGATCACTTAGTCAAAGGTTGAGATGCAGCCGGAGCGCATCGTCGAGCTGATCTGCGAGCTCGAAGTTGAGCGCACCGACGAGTCCTCCGATGCGTTCAACGGCGACCGAACGAACCTGTTCTGCTTGCGCCTTTGAATCGACCCTCATCCCGGTTTCCGACGCTGGAAGCAAGACTTGGAACGGGTAGATCCGTTCCGTGTTCGACGTCACCGGGACAACAGTCACGACACCCCGCCCGACCAGAGCTGCGGTCGTGTTCGCTCCATCGTTGCTGACAACAACCGCGGGCCGGGTCTGAGAGGCCTCACTTCCAACCACCGGATCAAGATTGACAAGTCGGATCTCGCGCCGAAGCATCAGCCGTCAGCCGCCAGCCACAGCGTTGGCCCACACATCGTTCGCCGAGTCCTCTGTCCACTCGGCGAAGGCCGCTGCATATGCCTCGCTCAGCTCCGACGACCGAAGCAACCGAATCGCTCGGTGCAGCACGGCAGATCGCGACTCGATGTGATGCGCCTTGCCGTAGTCGTCGAGAAACTCAACGTCTTCATCCGGAATGCTCACGCTCACCTTCATTCCACAATGCTACCCAGGTAGTACATCAGGTAGCAAGAAGCGGAGTGTAAGAGACCGAACTGGCCTTGAACGAGGCTGCTGTGCGGTGTGTCAATCCAGCGGCGGCGTGTGCTTGCGCACGAACGGAAGCATCGCGTCGAGAATTGGCTGGAGCGTGGGGGCGAACTCGAGGGTCGAGTTCTGGAGCAGCGTGGTTGCGGCTCGGGAGTTCGGAATCGGGTGGAGGTAGTCGACTTCCTGACCGTGATGGAGGATCAGCGTCGCCGGCACGGTCAGTGCTGCGAGCTGCTCGTCAGTCATGCCGAGCGTCGTCTTCTGAGCGAACGACTGAAGGTGCTCGCCGGCTCGCTGCATCGCGGCGAGAAACTCTGATACGTCCTGACGCATGAGTTCTTCGCGGCCAGCCTCACCGTTGCGCTCCAGGTAGGCAGCCCACAGCGGCGTCTCCACCACCGCCTCCATCGAGGTGAGGCTCTCATCCTGCACATACTTCAAGTAGTACTCCTGAGGCAGCTGCTCCGCAGCCAGTGGCCCGCCCGTCATCGGCGCGATGATGAAGGCCGCAACATCGCTGGGATAGCGCTCAGCCAGGACCATGTTGGATCGGGCACCAGACGACATTCCGTAGAAGGCGGCAGGAGCCACACCGAGGCGATCCATGAGGACGTGCAGATCCTCCGCTTCTTCCACCGTGAGCGGATCGGAGCCAAAGTTGATGCCAGACCGGCCCATGTTGCGGCGATCCCAGATGATCACCTTGAGATCGGGAGCCGCTGCGGCCACGTTGCGAGCGAAGCCGCCGAAACCGTCGATCTCCCCCATGCCGCCCGGCGTCACGATCAACGGGATCTTGGCCTGCGGGTTGTAGATCTCCAGGTAGAGCGTGACGTCGCGCTCGGGTCGCAGGTCCACCGTCAGCTTCTCGCACTCGAGGTCCGACACGCCGGGCTCGGGGACCGCATTGAAGTAGACGTCGTAGTATGAGTTGTTCGACGCGCCCTTGAAGAGCGTCACGTCCTCCTCGGCTTCTTCGCCTTCGGCCGAGACTGCTTCGCTCGTCGTTGCCTCGGTCATGAACTCGCTCCCTTCGAAGAGAACCCGGTGGCTCCGGGAGCATCCAAGTCGACTCCCAGTGCGCAAACAAACTCACTCGCTCGCCCGAGAGCCAGACCTCAATCTTCTCCCCAGCTGGCTCAGCCGTTGAGCTGGCCGGTCTCGAGGTTCCGCTGTGTGAGGCAGTAGAGCATTCCGGCCGGATCTCGCATCGTGGTCCAGAACGGTCCCTCTGCTACGAACACTGCGCCCCACGCTTCATGCCGTTCGCGGACGTCACCGACCTTTGCCCCGCAGGCAATGTCCAGATGAGCCCGAGTCGTTTGGCCAGCATCGTCCTCACCCAATCGCTGGAAGAGGACTCGCAACGGACTGGATGCTGGTTGGGCCAGAGAGGCGAACTCGCCGAGCTTGCTCGTTCTGAGTTCCCATCCCGTCAGCGCCTGCCAGAAACGGGCTTCAAACTCAAAGAGCTCTGCCGGGACGTCGAGACAGATCTGATCGAGCCGGTGTTCGGCGCCCTCGTGAACCGCTGCCGGGCGTACCGACTCACCATGATGAGAAACGAGACAGAACGTGAAGCCGTTCGGTGAACGCATGATGACATGTCCGGGGTCGGCATCAACCACCGCTCCGAGCGCCTCTGCAGTGCGGCGCGTTTCCGCAATCGAGTCAACGTGGAGGTCGAGATGGATGCGCGGCCCGACCTCCGTTCGCTGAACGCGCACGTAGCTGTCGCCATCCGGAAAGACGAGGGTTGCGAACTGGCCTTCATCGCCGCGTGCTTCGGACAGATCAGTCCCTGTCACCCGTCGCCAGAACGCTGTTCCGCGATCGAAGGTGTCGACGGGCAGGTCAATGAACGCGGTGAGCCATCGGATCGTCACGGCACGACCGTAGTCCTGGGTGTTTGGCCCCTGGATGCCATCCTTCGTTCAGCCGACCCCGAACGAGTGTTGGACGCTGGGATCTGGCGAGGCCTCATCGGCGTTCCGCCTACTTCAAGCCTCGCCAGGGATACACGCCTTCGCTGATCAATGCGACTCGCAGCGGCTCGATCAGATCGCACAGCCGATGGATGCGCTCGTCGCCGACGGCGTCGAGCATGGGTTGGGTCGCAGCATCGGTCTGCTCTTCGATCGACTCCCGGAAGGCAGCGCCAGCTTCGGTCAGCGCACCCTCGGTGTCCAGCAGTCCACGTGAATGCAGAGATGCAACAGCCTCCTCCCAGGCGGAATCGGACCATCCCCGGGTCTCTTGCAGTCGCCGACGGTCGACCAAGCCCGTACCGGCGTGCAGCACCAACGCCTCGACCGGCCCCACGGGCGCAGCGGTCAACACGGCGACGTGAGCGTCGCCGCGGTACTCGCGAATGATCGTGAGGAGCTGCCAGAGACGCGTGCGGGGATCGATGGGAAGCTCGAGGCTCCGGTTTGCCGCCGCAAGAGGCCGGCCCGCCATCGACGTGCCAGTCACCATCTCGGCGGCGATCTCCGACGCCTCCTCCACGTCGGCTGGCTGCAAGGCGCCACCGACACGATCGAGCACTCGTTGGGCCGCGGCGAACCGTGCAGCCTGAAGCCGCTCAGGTGAGGTCGTCACCCACGCCTGTGGAATCCCCTCCGCGACCGTCTCGGGGCTGAAGTTGAAGAACGTAGCCAGGACAACTCCGGCATCAACCGGCCACATCGGTGCAGCGCGGCTTCCGAAGTACTGCGATCGGAACGTCGCAAGGCCAAGCGCTTCGTACTCCTCCTTGGCTTCAGGAACGAAGTAGATGAAGCCGTGAATGACATTCACCGTGTTGGCCAGCCGACGAACCGCTCTCCCCATCCGCGGCACCGTACGACATACCGAAAGGCATGTCACAGTGGCGTCTTCGGTCAATCAGATCCCGTGCGAACCATCCGTGTGGTTGGAGAGTTGCTGTGCTGCGTTCTTTGCCCAGTCCAGCCACTCGAGTCGCCGCTCCAATGGGAGAGACCTCGGACCGACATCGCAGAGCAGCCAACCCCCGTTCATCTCCATCTCAACTTCGGATCGGGGCTCGGTAGCCGTTCGAAGTTCAGCGACGTCGATGAGCCATTGCCGGACGCTGTCGGTCAGCACTCCTTGCGCCGTGGCTGCATTGCCCGCAGTGATGATCCAATGTTCGTCGAGCTCGGAGTCACCGGTGATCACTGTCTGTGCTGCGTAGGAGGACTCGGAGTTGTTGAGAGCATCCCCGTCTCCTTGACGGATCGGATCGACAGACGTGCCCATAAGCAGCGCTCCTGAGCTCGTCCGGTTCGCTGTCGCCCGCCCGTTCTGCATCCAGGCTGCGGAACGCGATCGTCGTTCAGATCCTCCCGATCATCCGCAGGAACGCCGATTGCGCTCCACCGGTCGCTCCCTCGTCATCCGGAAAGGTTGCAAAGTTCGGAGATCTCTCGAGTGTTTCCCGTTCGGCACGAGCAACGTCGAGCCCGATGGCCAACGCACCGGCATCAAGGGCGACGGGTTGACCGGTGGCCGTGGCAATGTCCCAGGTATGGCCGAGCTGATCAATAATTCGGAAGCCAAGCACGCGCCGGGCCGAAACCTGGCCGATGCGGTGCTCGATGATTCGGTCAAGGGACCCATCGAATGCCGCCAGCACGGCTGCGGCTGCATCCGTGACCTGCGTCAGGACGTCGGGATTCTGTGGATCGATGCCGGACTGAGTGTCCGAGGCCTCGGCCAGTGAGACGCCATTCACGGTCATTTCCGTGAACCGCTCGCCGGCAACCACGTGATCGACGACATCGAAGACTGACCACCCTGTGCAAGGTGTTGTCTGGCTCCAATGCTGTGACTCGAGCGTCGCAACGACCGACGCGAAGCCCCTCATGCTCGCCGCCATCGCCTCTCGAAGTAGATCATCGCTGACCACGTCCCGAACGCTACATGCCGCGTCGAGCAGCCCTGCGACTTCCGCAACGAGTGAAGCACTGCGAGTCGTTCGAACAGCAACGGTGCGAGGGCTATGGCGATGAGCGTGCAAGCCGACTCGATCCCGCCGAAGCGGTGCGCCCCACCGCTTGATTCGGTCGGCGAGGCTCCCCGCCGCACCGAGCACGAGGTGGCAGCGACGTCGACCACGCACCTGTTCCTCAGGCTCAGCCCGAGACGAGTCGACCGAGGAAGCGCCCACCCTCCAAACGCCACCTCGGCCACACCACGCGCAGTGGCCCCTGCATGACGAGCCACGTGGCAACCCATGTTGTCCCCATCAGCCACAGGAACGGTGACCGTGCCGGGGAGGACCAATCCGTCGATCCCGGCAGCAGATCGAGTGCGTGAGCGACGAACCAGAGCGCGAGCGCTTCGCTGCCGAACGTGATGAGTCCGAGGATCGAGGGCCAGTCCTCGTCCCAGCGCCGGCGCTGCAGAAATTGGTAGAGGGCTTCCCAGCAGAGCCCGATCAAGAGGAACACGGCGAGCAATCCGGCAGTCGTTTCGAGCCGATCGAGCAACGGCTCTTGGGCCGGATTCGGCACGAACGGTGTCACGGCGAGTGCGATCGGGAACGACACGGCGGTCGTCACGAGTGTTCTCGTCTGCACCCGTCCCGTGAGCGTGGGGGTCATGGCGCCACTCCTCGCATCCATCGGGTCCATTGGCGGACTGAGCGCATCGCGCCGAGCGGCTGGAGGTGGCCCGCCTCGCCGAGCGCATCGGCGATGTCCCAGGCAGCGTGCATCATGCCCCAGTAGGAATCGACCGGAGCGAGTGGTCCGCCCAGCGTCATGGCGCCGCTGGCGAACAACGCCCCTCCCCCGGTTCCGTCGGAGCCAGCTCCGCTGCGATTCACTCGGAACCGAGCGTCGGTCCGGAGACGGCCGAGGCCGTTGGCTTGAGCCAGACCGTCGAGGAAGATGCCGGAGATGAGCTCGTGTTGTCCCGCTCGGGCGTCCAGGCCCGTGCAGTCGATCATGGCGGTCACGGGCATGGAGACCACCGAACCGTTCGTGCCGTTGGAATCGAGATCGCGAAGGTCGAGCAGGAGCGCTCCGTTGGGTGAGTGGTCGGAGGCTCGAACGCCGGTCACCTGAGCGTGACGGCGGAGATACCAGCCCGCCCGCGCACCGCGTTCGAGGGCCTTGTTCCACTGCTTGCGGTACGCCGTAGTCGTGCCGCCGATGGCTTTCAGCCGGGCACCATCGTCGTCGTCGCCGGCCCACTGGCGCAGGCTGCCGCCGCCAGCCGCCTTCGGGTACGTGAACGCCTGGTAGCGAACGCCGTTCCCCGTTCGGCGCCGGTTGCGCGTGTTGCGATCCTCGTCCACCCACGAACGGGTGGCGTGCTCGATCACGACGGGCTCGGTCGCTCGGTCTCGTACTTCGACGAGGCTCTGTAGCACGCGGGAGGCCACGATGCCGGCGCCTCGCACCAGCACGGTGCCGCCTTCTCGCTCGAGGCGTTCGTAGACGTGACCGTGTGGCTCATATGCGTTGACGAAACGACGGTCGTTGGGATGGGCAGCTCGCCACGCCCGGAGTTCGTCGCTGAAGCGGATGCCGGGATAGCCGAGTGCCACGTGCACGTCGTCGCAGTCGGTCACGATCGTCCGACCGTCGGGCCGAACCGACCGCACCTCGTACCGCCCGTCGGGCCGAACCGTGATGCTGGTGGCGATGGCGTCGAGCCGCATCCGCGGCCAGGAGATCCGGCGCTCTTCTCGCCGGAGGCCATCTCGTACGACGTCGAGCGGCGGGTTGTAGAACTCGCTGACGAGCGGCTCACCGAGCACTTGCAGCAGCGGCCGAAGCTTGCGGTGGCGTCGGGCCTCGGTCAGTGCGTAGCTCGGGAAGCCCCACGGGTTGTCGATGCGGGACATCGAATCGGAACGGAGTGGATCGCTGCCAGCGATGCGGGAGGACGTCGCCAGATGGCGAAATCGCTCGTCGGGGTGCGCCAGCGGGCTGATCACGTCGATGTCGTCCACCCCGAGACCGCTGATGCGGAGGAGGTCGACGAGAGCGAACGAGCCCATGCCACCACCGATTGAGACGAAGCGCTTGGTTCGTCGTTCGGTTTCGCCTCCGGCCGAGACGACCGCCGAGGTGCGTAGGAATCGACCACATCGTGGACAGTCCTGCACGTGTGCGCCCAATGCGGCGTGCCCG
Organism: uncultured Acidimicrobiales bacterium; assembly: GCA_937997485.1. GTDB lineage: Bacteria > Actinomycetota > Acidimicrobiia > Acidimicrobiales > SZUA-35 > SZUA-35. The sequence continues at coordinate 212,748 of CALKTH010000022.1, forward strand.
GCGGGGCACGCCGCACGCGGCGCGAGTTGCGGCGGAACGAAGGTCGGCTCTGTTCCGGGTGCGATCTCGATCGTGGTCATAGCGACGCCTCTGGCTGCCGTCGTCGATGCGTTCGTTCGAGTCTCAGAGCGTCCCCGGTGCGTCGAATTCGATGATGAAGACACAGTCGAAGTAGATGGTGTCGCCCTCTTCTCCGTTGAAGGAGGACATGTCGACCATGCCGGACAGGCGAGCGGTGCCGGAGGCGTTGCGGAAGCCACGATCACTGCTCACGACGGCGTTCTCGCCGCTGTTGGCGCCCGTGATGTGGGTGAAGTTGCGGCCGTCGGCGTTCGATGTCGGCTGCAGGACCGGACGGACCGAGGTGGCGGCCCGCGTGACGAGCTGGCCACGACGGCTGCCCTTGCGCACGTCGAAGATGGCCGTGCCGGTGAGTGCCACGCCACCCTCTTCGGAGGGGGTCACGAGCGATAGGCAGTCGGTGCCCGTTCCGATCTCACGATCGTTGCGCTCGAGGTCGTAGAGCGGGACGGTGAAGCACATGCCCTGATCGGAGATGCCGTCGCCGTCGAGGTCACCCATGTCCTGGAGGTACATCACGCCCTCGCCTCGGAGGTTGAGGACGCGGGTCTGGTCCCGGTAGTTCGCTTCGGTGGCCGAGGGGAACAAGCTCACCGTGGCGGCGAGCATCACGCCCGCCACGGCCATGCGTCGGATCTTCCGCCACATGGACTTCTGGCCGGTGGTCCCTGTTGCTGTCTCCGTGGTCGCGGTCGTTGTCGCCTCAGTCTGATCTGCCGTGTGCATCGCTTGTCCCCCTCTTTTCGTGTCGGCGCTCTGCCGAACCGAGAGGACTGTGAAAGATGCCGGTGAGTGTCGGGTGAGTATCCGGGTAAGTGGCCTCGTTTGGCAGTGACTGCACTCGTCGGAGATACTCCCCCCGGATGTGTGCGGAACTGAGGGTGACGTCCGGCGGAACCATCGCCGTGTCCGTCGACGGCGACGCGCGCCCATTGGGCGGCGCCCGCCAGCGCGAGCTGCTCGCACTGCTCGTCCTCGCCGAGAGAACACCGGTCTCGCTCGACGGGATGATCGAGGCGCTGTGGCCCGATCAGGCACCGGCAACGGCCCGCAAGTCCGTGCACCGTTTCGTCGCCGACATCCGCCGGGCTTTCGGGAGTCACGCCGATCGGATCGTCACCGATGCCCTCGGCTACCGACTCGAACTTCGTGACGGCGAGCTCGACCTCGAGGCAGCCAGCCGTGCCTTCGACGCCGCGAACGAACAGCTCCGCCGGGGCCGGATCGATCTCGCCGCCGATCTGCTCCACGAGGCGTCGGCACGGCTGGGGTCCCTCGGTGCCGGTGTGGAACGCGAGTCACCGTCGCTCGAGCGACTGGCTCGTGTGCGGGAGGACCTCTCGCTCGACATCGAGGAGCTCTCCTTCCGGGCCGACGTCGACCTCGGACGGCATCGAGAGGTCATCGGACCGCTCCGAGCCTTCGTCGATGCGCATCCGTTTCGCGAGCACGCCTGGGGTTCCTTGCTCCTCGCGCTGTACCGCTCGGGGCGTCAGCGACAGGCGCTGGCGACGCATCGCGAGCTCCGGACCATCCTGCGTGATGCGCTCGGTGTCGATCCGAGCCCGGAGATCGAAAGCATCGAGCGGGCCATACTGGAGCAGACGGTGGCACCCCCGATCGCTGTCGTCGCGGCAAGACCGACCCACGTTGCCGAGCCGCCCCTCGGCCGGGAGGACGAGCGCCGACGGGTCGATGAGCTGCTCGACTCGGGACGCCTCGTGTCCGTCGTCGGCACCGGTGGCATCGGCAAGACGCACCTCATCGAGTCGATCGTGCAGCAGCGCGCCGCCGGAGGCACACGTTCACGGTTCGTCTCGCTCGGCGATGGAGACGCAGCCGACTTGACCGCAGCGATCGGTGCGGTCATCGGTACGTCGCCTCGTCCGGATCAGGTCCTGATGGCCGAGATCATCGATCGCCTCTCGTCGATCGATCTCCTGGTCATCGACAACGGCGAACTCGCCTTCGATGCCGTGCGCACCTTCGTGGTCGATTTGCTCGCCAATCGATCGGTGCGCACGACGCTGCTCGTCGGCTCCCGTGTACCGCTCGGCCTGAGCAACGAGTTCGTGGTTCGACTCGGCCCGCTCGCTGATGGCGCAGCGCATGCAATGTTGGCCGCCACGATCGAGCGCATCGGGCTCGATCCGACGCTCGGGGAGCACCCCGACGTCGAGCGTCTGCGCGATCTCACCGACGGTCTGCCATTGGCCATCGAGATCGCCGGCTCGATGCTCCAGTCGATGGACCCGACCACACTCGCCGATCGGTGGGACGCACAGCCCCGGGCGGCGATGGCCGCCGTACTCGAGCACTCTCTTGCCTTGCTCAGCGCCGACGAGCGGCGGGTTCTCGACCACTGCGCCGTTTTCGACGCCGACTTCGATCTCGCTGCACTCGAGGCAGTCGTCGGAGATGACGGCCAGGTCGTTCAAGCGATCGACGGTCTCGTCCGTCATTCCCTCATCCAGGTCCGCCATCAGCGGGGAAGCGCTGGCTACCGCATGCTGGTGCCGATTCGTGAGGTCGCACGAGCGACCTCGGCACCGCCCAATGTCGGCTGGGAGCACCGAGTGGTCGCCCACTTCGTCGGAGTCGCCGGCGATGCGCTCGCGCAACTCACCGGTGCCGATCCGGCTGACGGGGTGCGGCGATTCGGGGATGCCCTCTCCGGCCTGCGCATGGCGTTCGAGCTCGCCGACGCCGACGGCGATGTCTCATCGATGCTGTCGCTGGCCGCCTCCCTGGGTCTGGCGACCGGGCTCTCATCGGCGACACGAGGGCACAGCATCCTGCGAGGTTGGACCGAACGGCTGCTCGCCCGAGCCGAGGATGAGCCCGATCTGTGGAAGCGAGCGGGCGCCGCCGATGCCTTGGCGTGGGGACACTACGGCTGCGGCGATGGACGCTGGTACCAGCGAGTGCGGGCGCTCGAGAACAGTGGCGCCGCGGTGTGCGCTGCGCTCCAGGCCATCGCTGCGTTCTCCCTGGGCGACGTCGGACGAGCAACCACAGAACTGGCCGACGTCTCGTTCGAAACGATCGATGACGCGTACCAGCGGGCGATGCTGGCCGGAGTCAGCGCCGTGATCTCTTTCGAGCACGGCCTGGAATCCGGCGCGGCGCTGACCGACATCGCTGTGCGGGCGGCGCAGGGATCGTCACCCGCGGCCCGGTTCTTCGCTTCGATGGCATGTGCATCACATGCCTTCGTCTCGGGCGATCTCGACGGCATGGAGACGCACCTCATGGAGATGACCGAGACGGTGGCCGACACGTGTCTCGTCACACTCGAGAACATGGCGGCCACCTCGGAGGCCATGTGCCTCGGACTGCTCACCGGGCGTCGTGAGCCTGCACCGATCCTCGCTGCCGTGCACGACCGCTACGTGCAACAGAACAGCCTCGATCCCGCTTCGGTCGCCATGGCGATCGACACGTCGATTCTCGTGCTGCAGCGGGCCGACGATCATCCGGCCGCAGCGCGCCTCCTGGGGCTCGCCGATCGCTTGGATCTCTCGCTCGGCTTGCTTTCGGGCGTGCGTGGCCATTTCGAAGCCGAGGTCGCTGACACACCCAAGCTGCAACACCTCCGCATGGCCGGCGCGGCCGATACGACCACCGAGGCCTTCGCCGCCGCTGCCACCGCCCTCCGTCGCTCGCTCGACGAGCCCGTGGACGCACCCGCACTCAGTTGACTCGGCAAATCAACGGACTCCACGAATGCTCTGTGGTCTGAGCCAAAGAGCTTCGTGCTCAACCGCTGTGGTCCTTGCGGGGCAGCTTTCACACCCCTTGGCTTCACTGACTGCCAACAACCTGGAACCGGTTCTCGTCGCCGAGATCGGCTGATCGAGCACGCCGAGGCCCTGGCGGATCTCGGTCAGGCGCCTGTGAGCATCTCCCGACAGAGCGCTTCGACCGATTGGACGACGTGTTCTCGCTGCGCCACCACGTCGGTCGTGGCGAGCGATCCCAACGCTTGGGGCACCGTGACCCACGCCCAGGCGAGGGCAAGGACGCGAACGAGCACGTCGGCCGATGAGATCGCGGCATCGGACGACCCCCTGACCTCGTCGAGCCGGGTGATCTTGTCGGCGAACATCTCGCGCTCGAGCGGCGTGTTCGTAGGGCGTTCGAGCCGGCGCCATGCGTCGATTCGGATCTCGGTGGGGTGGGCGATGAGGAAGTCGAATAGCCGGCCGGCGAAGGCCGGCAGGTCGTCAGGCGTGAAGGGCACCGATTCGTGGAGATCGCCGACGGCTGCGTCGATGATCGCGTCGAAGAGCTGCTCCTTGTTGCCGAAGTACGTGTAGATCATGCTCTTGTTCGCTTTGGCCGCAGCGGCGATGCGGTCGACGCGCCCGCCGGAGTAGCCGTGCTCAGCAAACTCCGACGTAGCGGCAACGAGGATTCGCGCCTTCGTCGCTTCGGCATCTCGAGGTGACATGCCCCCAGGGTAGTCAACCAACCAGTTGGTTGGCATCGCCGCGCAGGATCGGTAGGGTCCGAAACTAACCAACTAGTTGGTTGGGCCTGAAGGAGCATTCCCATGAAGAAGCTGTTCGGGCTCGCCCCGCAACTCGAACCCGATGGCTCTCACTCGCCGTCGAAGCTGCCGCTGAAGCTGGCGACGTCGTCGACAACTGACTTCAGCGACAAGCAGTACGCCCGGTACGAAGGCGATCGAACGAAGGTCCTCGTCATCGCCACTGAGCAGAAGAACATGACGATGGCGAACGGCAAGGAGTTCTCGACGGGCAACCACCCGGTCGAGACCCTCGTTCCGATGCTGCACCTCCGCAACGCCGGTTTCGAGCTCGAAATCGCAACGCCGACCGGCGCGCCGGCCGTGCTCGAGATGTGGGCCTTCCCCTCCGAGGACCAGCACATCAGTGCGTTCTACGACGAGGTTCGGTCGAGCTTCAACAACCCGCGAAGCCTCACCGACGTCGTGGCGACCTCGCTCGACACTCCCGGGCAGTACGCCGCCGTCTTCGTGCCCGGCGGGCACGGTGCCATGCTCGGCTTGCCCGCAGATTCGAATGTCGACGCGATCCTGCGGTGGGCCCACACCAACGACCTCATCACCATCAGCATCTGCCACGGGCCGGCTGCGCTCTTGGCCACGACCCTCGATGACAAGCCCTTCCTGTACGACGGCTACGAGATGGCCGTGTTCCCCCACGCCGTCGACAAGCAGACCCCTCGCATCGGCTACATGCCGGGTCACATGCCCTGGGCCCTGAGCGAAGCGCTCGAAGAGGCCGGGGCAACCGTGACCAACTCCAAGGCCGACAGCAGCGTGTGCGTCGACCGCCGGCTCGTCTCTGGCGCGAGCCCGCAGGCCGCCAACGCCCTCGGCGAACTCGCCGCGGCCACACTCCTCGACCACGCCGCCACAAGCGGCTGGTAACCCGAAAGACCGGAGCAAACCCATGACCACCATGACCCTCAATGAACGTCTGAACTGGCGCTACGCCACCAAGGCGATGGACCCGAGCAAGCCCGTCCCGCAGGAGAAGATCGATACGATCATCGAGGCGGTTCGGCTCGCCCCGACCTCCAGCGGCACGCAGCCCTTCGAACTTTTCGTGATCACGAACCCCGACGTCCGGAGCCGCATTCGCGCCGCCGCCAACGATCAGAGCCCGATCACCGACGGCTCGCACCTGTTCGTGTTCGCTGCTTGGGACAACTACACCGAGGAGCGAATCGACGAGGTCGTGCAGCTGAACAAGGCGCTTCGTGGCGACCTTCCTCTGATCGATCAGTACTACGGCAACCTGAAGGCCGGCTATCTCCCCCGTGACCCGGCCATCAACCACGACCACGCCGCCCGCCAGGCCTACATCGCACTCGGCTTCGCGATGCTGGCAGCCGCCGAACTCGAGGTCGACAGCACGCCCATGGAGGGCTTCGACCCGGCCGCGGTCGACGAAATCCTCGAGCTCGGTGCGCTCGGCTTGCGTTCCGTCGTGCTGCTTCCGCTCGGCTACCGCAACTCAGCGGGCGACTGGCTCCTGCCAATGCCGAAGGCTCGCAAGTCGCTCGACACCCTCGTCACCCACGTCGACTGACGAGGCCGGGTCCCCGATGTCGAAGCTCGCACCCGTCAGTTGGCAAGCGCCCGAAGCGCCTGGGCTGGTCGGCGACTACGCCGTCAACGACCGCCTCGCGACCGCGCGTCTGATCCCGACGCCATTCACCGGCCCCGAGGACGTCGTGGTCGACGAAACCGGCACGATCTACACGGGCACCGAGGACGGATCGATCCTCCGCGTGACAACCGGGGCGAGATCACCACTGTCGCCCGGGTCGGAGGCCGCCCGCTCGGCATCGAGCTCTACGGCGACGACCTGATCGTATGCAACGCCGAGTCTGGCCTGCAGCGAGTCTCCAAGGCGGGCACCGTCGAGTTGCTGGCTGATCGGTTCGGCTCGGACCGCTTCCTGTTCACCAACAACGCTGGTGTCGCCGACGACGGCACCGTCTATTTCACCGACACGTCGCAGCGGTGGGGTCTTGCCGACTTCCCGAACGACATCATCGAGGCGAGCTCCACCGGCCGGCTGTTTCGGCGCGGAACCGACGGTGAACTGAGCGAACTGGTCGGCGACCTGGCATTCGCCAACGGCGTTGCCCTCGACGAACGCCAGGAATCGGTCTTCGTCGCGGAGTCGGCCAAGTACAGGATTCAACGGCACTGGCTGACCGGCGACAAAGCAGGCCAGACCGAGATCTTCATCGACAACCTCCCCGGCTTCCCCGACAACCTCACCTTCGACGGTGGGCACCTTTGGATCGGGTATGCGTCACCACGCAACCCGCAGGTCGACCGGATGAGCAACAAGGTCTGGATGAAGCACGTCGCCCTCCGGATGCCCGATGCACTCACGCCCAAGCCTCTCCGGCACGGGATGATCATGGGATTCACAGACGACGGCACCGTGGCCTACAACCTGCAGGACTCCACCGGTGCGATCGCCAGCACAACGACGGCTCGAGTCTTCAACGGCAGCCTCTACATCGGCACGCTCGAAGATTCACACATCGCAATCCTCGATCTCTGACGCCGTGGAGCGGGGAGGCTGAAAGCTCTTCACCACTCACATGATCGATCGCCCAGAAGCCGGCAACGTACGAGCTGTAGTCAGCGATGACGACCTCGCTCATGCGGCGTTCTCGGCGCATCGAGCCTCCAGGCCGAACGCCTGACCACAGCCCGTGCTCTGCTCACCGATGTGGCAAAACAACCTCGACCACTCGCAACGCCATGTTCTCGAGACGATGTCAAACATGTATTCGCAGTGGGCGTTGAGGGACTCGAACCCCCGACCTGCGCGGTGTAAACGCGACGCTCTAGCCAACTGAGCTAAACGCCCTTGCCCGAGCAGCTGGCGAACCGGCAACTCGGACGGCGCAGCCTAGCGGCGCGGATTGATCAGATGAGCGCACTTTGTTGCAGGCCCGCTTCGGAGACTGTGCGCTTCGTCACGGCACTGTCACTCAACGGCAACTCCTGCCACGGCGAGTGAACTTACGATTGGGAACCTCATTCATCGCCCGACAGGTTTCCCTCCGTGCCCGTCTTTGAAGTCTTTCATCGCAATCGCGTGCTGTGGCTGCTGCCCACGGCTGTTTTCGCTCTTGCGTTGCTGTTCCTGTTCGGCGTGTCCCGCGATGCTTCCAGCTCGCTGGTTGTCACCACGTCCACGCCCTTCGCCTCGACTGGCTCGGTCACCATTGGAGATCAGGTCTACGACTTCGCTCCCGACCCCTGCTTCTTGAGCGAGGATGCGTTCCTGGGGTCTGGTCCTGGGCGAGACGGGGAAGACATCTTCCACGTCTCTTCCTCACCGAGCGTCGTCGAGCTCGTGTTCGGCATCGAGAACGACACCGACTTGCCGCCGGATGGCGCCATGTGGCTTTCCACCAAGGAAGTGGTCGAGTGGTCTGCGGGCGCCGATGGCGTCTCAGCCGAGGTCGTCCTCTTCGACCGGAACGACGAGGATGCACCGGGCCGGATCGCTGAGCTCCGTGTGAGCTGCGCACTCAATAGCTGAGCAGTTGTAGTGCCACTGCAGTGCGAGTTCGCCGCCTGACGCTGGGGTCCGCTCTGACGCGCAATCCGCTCTACTTCTGGAGCCGCCAGGTCTCGATCATCGCGATGACATCGTTCATGAGCTCGGGTGTTGCTGCGGCGATGGGTGCCCGCCGACTGGCGTGATCCAAAGGCACGAGGTCGAGCCCGTTGGCGTCGGCTACGACGGCGCCGGCTTCCGAACACACGAGCAAGGCTCCGAGGTAGTCCCAGACCCCGTGGGCGCCCTGGCCATGTACACCGTCGACATCGACGAACGCGTCGAACGTCCCGGCGGCCACGGCGCACATGTCCAGGGCTGCGGCACCGTAGGTGCGGTACTGCCGCCAACCGCCGTGTGAGGGCGGAAGGCCGGAGAACGCGAGAAGTGCGTCGCTGAGGTCCGTTACGGCCGACGGAGCAAACGTCGCCACGTCGGCCTCCACACCGTTCCCACGGACTGCCCGGAACGTGTCGCCGAGCGCAAGGTTGGTGACGAGCGAGACCCATGGGCCATGGGCATCGACGACGCAGAGGGATGAGGCATACCAAGGGAGACCGTGCGAGGCATTGGTGGACCCATCAACAGGATCGATCACAACGGTCAGCCCGTTGCCGTCGGTTCCTGACCCTGGCTCGGGTTGGGTCACACCACTTTCTTCGGTGAGAACGGAGAACCCTCGCTCGAGCAGGGGAGCAATCAGGAGCTCGTCAGCCACGAGATCGTGGTTGTACTGCCCATCCTTGAGCCCACTGAGGCCCCAGTCCTCGAGCCCGTCGAGCGCGTCGCGAAGGTCGGCCACGAGTTCTTCGAACAGGGCGAGGATGGCGTCAGGCTGCACGTGGAGACGCTACCGCTGAGAGAACCAGTGACCCTTCACCGGCGATTGGGGCGCACAAACGGTGGGCTTCCCCGTGGTGATTCCGCCCGAATCTGGCAGGCTTGTGGCCGTATGGCGATCATCGACGTTCCGGGGTTCGTTGCCGACCTCAAGGATCACGCAACTGACCACGGCTTCCATGTTCACGATGAACGCCATTTCGTCGAGACGTACTCGCTGCGCCAGGCGTGGGAAGTCGATCTCCATCCTGAGCGTGCCTGCGGCGGGCCACTTGATCTTCATCTCGCCGTCGAGGTCGATCCACGCGTGCTGCTCGCCTTCGAAGACAAGATGCTCGAGCTCGATGAAGAGGCCGAGCCGCCGGAGGGTTACTTCTTCCCCTTGATCTTCTCGTGGGCGATGCCTCCGCTGCCGAAGGGTCCCGATCTCTTGCTGCTGGCAACCGAGCTTGCTGGCATTGGTGGGCCCGATCTGCCGTTGGAAGTGTCCGCCATCGATTCGACGGCCGCTGTCACCGATGCACCTGAGCGCACGCTCACGATCACGGCCAAGATCGAGCTCTCGCTCGGCGATCTGTTCATGCACCGCGAGAGCCTCTGTGACGTGTTCGATCGTTGCTACAACGTGAGCGAGTTCATGCTCGACCGCGCCCCCTTCTGGCTCGACGACATCTAAGCGAAAGCAATTCTCTGGGGCGTTCAACCCAGCGGCATCAAGCAGCGGCCGATCGGTGCCGTTCTACCTGCGATGAGTCGACGATTCGCTGAGCGCTTTGCACCCGGTGTGCGCATCTTGCTCGCATCCGTCGCGCTCGTGCCCTTCATCGGGCTGGCGGCTCTGGCAGCGCTCAACGTCGAGGGAACGAATGAGCAGGCGGAACGAACCGCCGCCGTCTCTGAGCTTGCGGAGAACATCGAGCGCCGGGCCAAAGTCCAGGCGCTCATCGATGCAGAGTCCTATTGGGGACACGCGTTCTCTGCCGTCGAGGACATCGGGCTTCCGCTCGACGCCATCAACGAGATCACCGGCTTGGACGTCGAAACGAGCTACGCCGAAGCGCAGGCGCTCGTCGATGCAGTCATCCAGGAAGAGAACGTGTCGCCTGAGGCAATCGCTGAGCTTCAGGAGGCTCGCGCACTGGTCCGACAGTCCGCGACCAACGTCGAGATTGAGGAGGCCTACGACCGCGCCGAGGGAATCGTCACTGAGCGGATCCGAGGCGAAGTGTTCGAGATTCGTGGCCTGACCGGCGACTTGGAAGACGCCCGCACGTTGGGCGAGGTCGTCCGCGCCCTCGAGTTGTCGATGAGTCTGCGCACGACGACCGCTGCGATGACCGAGGCCTACTTCGCCTCCCGCTTTCCAGTCGGGAGAGACGTGGCGATCGAGACGCGGGCGCTGATCAGCAATCGCACGACGTACGAACAGGATGCTGCTGAGCTGGCCGAGCTCGTTCGAGACAATCCTGGGCTGAACGCAGCCTTACAGCGCACGGTGACACATTCTTCTGTTGTGGCTTTTGGCGATCGCGTGGACCGATTCACGATCACTGCGCTCGTGGAAGGGTCCGACGGCCCCATCTTCGGGACGGGGCTCAATCTTGCCCAAATCCCTGATGAGGTCGCTGCCTTCAAGAGCTCGCAAGACTCGGTCGCCCAACACGTAGAACTCGTTGGAACGATCTCTGCCGAGGTCACGGCCCAAGCGCTCGCCGCCAACGATGTCGCCACCGAGACCCGCTTCTGGACCATCCTCACAACCATCGGGCTACTCGTCGCCGCCATGATTGCTGGCTACGCAGCGAGCGTGTGGATCATCCGTCCGCTTCGACAGATGCGCTTCGTCGTCGAGGGCCTCGCGCAGGGAACCGACGGCCTTCGCGTGCGTGAAGAGGGTCCCGCCGAGATTCGAGCCGCGGCGAGCGCACTCAACGAGGCCGTCGCAACGATCGCCATCACCGAGCAGATGGCGACGGCCCTGGCCGAGCGAGATCTCGACAATCCAGCCTTTGCCGCTCCGAACCCGGGTCGGCTCGGCGCATCCCTTCGTGATGCTGTCGTCAATCTTGCCGACTCCATGTCCCAGGGCGAGATCTTCAGAGAGCGCCTCGCCCACGAAGCCAGCCATGACGGGCTGACAGGCGTGGCAAACCGCTCGGACGCCATGCAGCATCTGCGCAACGCCTGCGAGCGGACCGGCTCCTCGAACGGCGCGACCGCCGTCTTCTACATCGACGTCGACGGCTTCAAGGGAGTGAACGACACCTACGGCCACGCAGCTGGCGACGCCGTGCTGCGCAGCGTGGCCGGCGAGCTCGAAGTCGCCACACGAGACCACGACGTTGTCGGACGCATCGGCGGCGACGAGTTCGTTGTCATCGCAGAGAACGTCAAGGACGAAGCACTCGCTCAGATCATGGCCGAGCGCATGCTTGCCGGGATTCTCCGACCAACGGCGTTCGGAAGCGCCGAACTCCGCGTCAGCGCCAGCATCGGGTTTGCCATGGCCTCAGAAACCGCTGATCCGCACGATCTGCTGCGCGATGCTGACCTTGCGCTCTACGAGGCGAAGATTCTGGGCCGGAACCGCGCCCAGTTCTGCGACGCCGGCCTGAAAGCCCGACAGATCGCGCAATCCACGGTGGAGCGAGATCTCCAACGAGCGCTTCACAACGACGAGCTACACCTCGCCTTCCAGCCCATCGTCGCAGCCGATGGGCATCAAATCGCCTCGATGGAGTCGCTGCTCCGGTGGACCCGACCCGACGGCTCGTCGGTCTCCCCCGCCGAGTTCATCCCGATCGCCGAGAAGAGCGATCTGATTCTCGATATCGATCGCTGGGTCCTCTCTGCCGTTCTCGCCAGACTCGCCGACTGGTCGGCCGATCCGGTCTTGGCCAAGACGACCGCCTCGCTGAATCTCTCCGCTCGCAGCCTCTCCTGTCCAGGAGTCGCCGAACATGTACTGCGCCGATTGCACGAGTACGAGGTCGACCCCACCCGTTTGACGATCGAGGTCACAGAGACAGCAGTCCTGGATGATCTCGGTCTGACGGCAGCGTCGCTCCACCAACTTCGCAACGCCGGCGTGCGCATTGCCATCGACGACTTTGGCACCGGCTATGCATCTCTCGCCCATCTCCGTCAGCTACCGCTCGACATTCTCAAGATCGACCAGAGCTTCGTGGCGAACCTGGGCCAGTCCGACGATCGATCCCTCGTCCAACTCACGATCGATACCGGCCACCTTCTTGGGGCCACCATCGTTGCCGAGGGCGTCGAAACCGAAGAGCAGGCCCAGCTGCTCGATGCGATGGGAGCGGATCTGCTGCAGGGTTACTCCTTCGCCCGACCCATGCCAGCAACGGAACTCCGCCAGTGGGTGGTCGACGCGGCTCGGGGTAATGCCGCCTCGCCCAAGGCGACTCAGCGTCCACCCGAAACGTTGACGAGGGAACCAGTCACGTAGCTGGCAGCATCCGACGCCAAATACAGGATGAGATCAGCGACCTCGGACGCCGTACCGCCCCGCTGCATCGGCACGTTTGCTTGCAGGCGCTCTACGCGGTCGGGCAAGCCAGCACTGGTGTGAATCTCGGTATCGATCAGACCCGGCCGAACCGCGTTGATGCGAATGCCTTCGTCGGCGACCTCGCGAGCGAGCCCGATCGTCATCGTGTCCATGGCTCCCTTGGTGGCTGCGTAGTCGATGAACTCGTTCGGACTCCCGAGGTACGAGGCAGCAGAGGACACGTTCACGATGGAGCCGCCGACACCTCCGTGCCGAGTCGACATTCTCCGCACGGCCTCGCGGGCGCAAAGCATGGCCCCGATGACGTTCACGTCAACGACCTCTCGCAAGCGCTCGACGCTGAAGGTGTCGAAGCGGGCGATCTCGTGCAGTATCCCCGCATTGTTGACCAGGCATGAGATGGGTCCGAGCTCCGCCGTTGTCTCCTCGAACAGGTCGATGACCTCGCTCTCAACTGCCACGTTCGCTCGGACTGCCATGGCGCTTGCGCCAGACGCTCGACACTCGGCCACGACTTCCGCTGCGGCATCGGCGTTGTTCGCATAGTTGACGCAAACGTCGTATCCGGCTTCCGCTGCCTGGACAGCCGTGGCCGCCCCGATTCCTCGGCTTCCGCCGGTGATGAGCATCACTTTCGACATGCAGCGCTGTCTAGCGCATCATGAGGGGATGCGCTTCGTTGATCCTCAGGCTCCGCCGGCCCAGGCCGCCGAGCCGTACACATTGAGCACAAGCTTGGCTGAACAGCCCGTCATCGGGTTGATGGCCAACGGCTATCCAGACTCGGTCACGTTCCTCACCCATGTCGAGAAGTCGCTGGCTGCGCTGCTCCCTGGTGCTTCGTTCGAGCACTTCGACAAGGGCAATGCTTCCAAGCTGGCCGATGTCGAGATGCTCGACGCGGCTGCGGACCGGTGCACTGCCGTCATCGCTGCCTACGGGCATTGAGGCTCGTGCACATCCGGCACCGTGCGTGACGGCATCAACATGGCAAGGCGCTCGATTCCCACCGTGGCGCTTGTGACCAGCGAATTCTGGCCGCAGGGCGACTTCGTGGCTGGCGCCGCCGGGATGCCCGACATCCCTCGCCTCCAGCTCCCCCACCCTGTTGCAGGCAGTGGGCACGACTCGATGAGCGAACTCGCCGACGAGATCGCTCCTCGCTTGGTCGCACTACTGCAGAGCAGCTCCGAGCCCGACAACCAATCTGACTCTGCGAACCAACCCGCATGAGCATCCTGATCGAGGCCGAGTCCGAGGCCGCTGCGCTCGAGTGGCTGCACGAGAACGGCCGCACGGACGGACTTCCCGTCATCATCCCGACTAAGGAGCGGGTGGCTCGCATGGCGTTGGCCTCCGGACTCGATCCAGCCCTCTCGCTCGGGGCGATGGGACCGGGCGGCGGTGACACCACGGTGCACGCCATCGCCACGAACGCCGTGATGGCCGGATGCCTGCCGGATCACATGCCCGTTGTGCTGGCTGCGATCCAAGCCATGCTCGATCCTGCCTTTGACCTTCCGGAGATGCAGTCGACGACACACAGCACCGCACCGCTGCTGATCGTGAACGGTCCGATTCGTCAGGCGTGCGGTATCGCCAGCGGCTTTGGAGCACTCGGCCCAGGTCATCGGGCGAATGCATCCATCGGACGGGCCGTACGACTGTGCATGATCAACATCGGCGGGGCTGTCCCCGGCGTCTCGGACATGGCCTTGCTCGGCCACCCCGGCAAGTTCACCTTCTGCCTTGCCGAAGACGAGGAGCAGTCCCCCTGGCCACCGCTGCACACGAGCCTCGGCTATCTCGCAGAGCAATCCGTCGCTGTTGTGGTTGGCGCAGAGGCGCCCCACTCATGCATCTTCCAGAACGACGCAGACGATCCGACTTCGGCCGATCGTCTCCTCCGTTCGCTTGCTGCCACCATCGCCAACCTCGGGAGCAACAATGCGCACTTCCGGCGAGGACACGTCGTCGTGGCGCTCAATCCGGAGCAGGCGAATGTGTTGCATGCCGCGGGTATCGACAGGGCCGAGGCCCAGCGCCGCATTCACGCCGCCGCGGTGAACCGGCAAGGTCTGCTGGCCCAGTTAAACCCGGCGTTCGTCCGTCCCGGAGCAGATCCCGACGTGCTCGTACATGCCGTGCACGCCCCCGAGGACATTCTGCTCTTCGTCGCTGGCGGGAGCGGGCTCTACGCCACCGTGTTTCCTTCCTGGGCGGCCGGCGCCCACGCCAATCCCGTTGTCCACCACGAGATCGTCACCGACCAAGCATGTGAGATCCCGGGCCTCAGCTACGGCTGACTTCTTCCCCCTTCTCTCCTCCGCTTCTTCCCGCAATCCGCTTCCCGTTCGTCCACCCACCTCCAGGAGTTCTCATGCCCATTCCCACTGCACCCTTCGGTTCCACCGGACACGAGAGCTCACGCGTGCTGTTCGGCGCTGCCGCGCTGGGTGCCATGAGCCAGGCACGAGCAGATGCGACGATGGATCTCGTCCACGCTGCTGGCATCAATCACATCGATACCGCAGCCGGATACGGCGAGTCCGAAGTGCGGCTTGCCCCGTGGTTGGCCGAGCATCGAAACGAGGTGTTCCTCGCCACCAAGACGGGCGAACGTTCCGGCGACGCAGCCCGGGCCCAGCTCGAGGCCTCACTCGAGCGGATGGGCGTGGATCAGGTCGACCTCATCCAGCTCCACAACCTGGTGGAGGAAGACGATTGGGAAACGGCGCACGCACCTGGTGGCGCACTCGAAGCGCTGATCAAGGCCCAAGAGGAAGGCCTCACGCGGTTCATTGGCGTGACCGGGCACGGCGTCCGTATTCCCGGAATGCACCTTCGGAGCTTGGAACGGCACGACTACGCATCGGTGCTGTTTCCTCTCAACTTCACCATGTTGGACAACCCCGCGTACCGCACCGATGTCGAGTCACTCATCGATGTTTGCGTCGAGCGGGGTGTGGCGATGCAGACCATCAAGTCGCTCTCGAAGGGCCGGTGGGCACCAGACTCCACGGCTCCGCAGTTCAGCTGGTACGAGCCCATCGAGGATCCGGACGCCATCGCCCGGGCCACTCGCTACGTGCTGGGGGATGCTCGCCTCTTCTTGAACACCACGAGCGATGCCCGCAAGCTGCCCGCCATTTTCGAAGCAGCCAGCGGTGATGTGAGCCGACCTTCGGATGATGAGATGCAGGCCGACACCGACCGCCTCGGCATCACTCCCCTCTTCGACGGCTCCGACCTCGAGCGCATCTAGCGGGCGCCCGGTCGCCTCACCGAACGACCCAACTCCACGGGCCCTCACCCCGGCCTCTCGCGTCTGGTGAGTGTTTGGTGTCAGACACCCACCACCTACCAGCCAGCCACCACCCGCGTCTGGTGAGTGTTTGGTGCCAGACACCCACTACCTACCAGATGACAACTGGTAAGTAGTGAGTGTCTGACACCAGTTTTCCATCAGGGGCGGAGGAGGGAGATGACCTCGTCGAGGGTGGCGGGGGCCGTTGAATCGGTTCGGCCCTTCAACGACGCCAGACGCCGATAGGTCTCTGCCGCAGCAAGGTGGAACCCATCCGGGAGTCCTTGCGAGGCGAAGGTGGCAGCAATCTCGTGCATCTCGCCCTCGAAGCGCCATGCCTTGGGGCCGACGCCTGGTGCCGAACGCTCGCTTCTCGCAATGAGCTCTGGCATCGAGGTGGCCCACTCCCCCAGGAGCGCCTCGCTCACGCCCTCCGCCTCCGCCAGCGCACGAATCGAGAACAGCAACGCCGCGGTTCCCTTCGTCCAACCGGCGAAGCACATCTTGACGGCGGAGGCAGCTCCTGCACCGCCGTCGACTACTCGCACTTCCAGGGCCGAACCGGAAAACAGCTCGACCAGTACCTCGACCTCTCCCCGCTGGTCCGACGACACATACAGCCGGGTGGTGCCGGACTGGCTCGGTGGAGGGCCGATGATGCCGCCGTCCACGAGTCGGTCGTGATCCGCCCCAATGAGCCTGGCCGTCGCCGGGCTCACGGCATTCGCATCGACGAACAGGCCGCTGAAGCCCTCCTCCTTTGCGGTGCGGCTCACCTCGACGGCTGAGGCGGGCGGGCATATGGAAAGGATGACGTCCGACTCGTTGATCAGCGTCGTCGCGGTCCCCACATCACGCAGGCCCGCAGCGCCTGCCCGTGCCAGTGTCGCTTCGCTGCGCCCATCACCAGCGAACAGCACACCATTGGTGTGGCCAGCTTCCACGAGGCAAGCACCCACTTGGGCGCCCATAGCGCCGGGCGAGAGAAGGCCAACGACCGGACGAGAATCAGTCATCTGCGGATCGTAGATCGCTGCCACGTCGCTCCTGAAGCCAGCTCGTGATACATCAGAGCCGTGCCTGACTCGCTCTTCACCGCTCTCTTCGCCACCGCCGGCCCGAACGACGTGCTCTTCACCGTCCCCGACAGCGGTGGTGCAAATGTCGATCACACCTACGGCGACCTCGACGTTCGCTCGGCACAGATGGCTGGGGCTCTCCTTGCGGCCGGGGCGGAACGGGGCGACCGGATTGTCGTGCAGGTCGACAAGTCGATCGACAACGTAGCGCTCTACCTGGGCTGTCTCCGGAGCGGGCTCGTCTTCGTGCCCCTCAATACGGCCTACACGGCGAAGGAAGTGCAGTACTTCGTTAACGACACCGAGGCGGCCATCGTCGTCGCCCGGCCCGAGGCCGAAGCAGAGCTGGCCTCAGTCGTCGGCCAGGCCAAGCTGCTGACGCTCGGCGTCTCCGGGGAAGGATCCCTCGCCCATTCGGCCGACGGCGCCACGCCGTTCAACGACGTGGTCGACGTCGAGTCGAACGACATGGCGTGCATGCTCTACACCAGCGGGACGACCGGTCGCTCGAAGGGCGCCATGCTCACGCACGGCGCGTTGCGGGCCAATGGACAAGCGCTTCAGAAGGTGTGGCACTTCGAGCCTGGCGATGTGTTGCTGCACACACTGCCGATCTTCCACGTACACGGCCTGTTCGTTGCCATGAACCTGCTCATGCTGAACGGCAGCCGCATGATTTTCCTGCACAAGTTCAGCGTGGATGAGGTTCTCGAACAGCTGCCGCGCGCCACGACGGTGATGGGTGTGCCGACGCACTACACCCGGCTCTTGGCTGACGATCGATTCGATCCGTCCGCCTGCGCCACGATTCGGCTCTTCACCTCGGGATCTGCCCCGATGACCGAAACGGTGTTTCGAGAATTCGAGGCCCGAACCGGCACCCAGATCTGCGAACGATACGGCATGACCGAGACCGGCATCATCACGTCGAATCCGTATCCCGGCGATGGCGACCGGGTGGCCGGAACGGTGGGCTACGCGATGCCCGGGTATGAAGTGCGCGTCGTCGACGGCGGCGTGCAGATCCGGGGCGACTACCTGTTCAACGGGTATTGGCGGATGCCGGAGAAGACGGCGTCGGAGTTCACCGAGGATGGCTGGTTCAAGACCGGCGATGTCGGTGAACTGGCCGACGACGGTCGACTCACCCTCGCTGGCCGATCATCCGACATGATCATCTCGGGTGGCTACAACGTGTATCCCAAGGAGATCGAGCTCGTCATCGACGAGACACCGGGAGTGGTCGAGTCCGCTGTGGTGGGCGTACCCCATCCAGACTTCGGCGAGGGCGTGGTGGTGTTCGTCGTCGGCGACCCGGCAACGGAAGCCGAGGCCCAGGAGCGGTGTGCGGCGGAACTGGCTCGCTTCAAGCACCCGAAGAAGTGGATCTGGGTGGATGCGTTGCCCCGCAATGCGATGGCCAAGGTGCAGAAGAAGAAGCTGCGCACTGACCACGCCGACCTCTTCGCCTAGCCCAAACGCTCCACTTACCTTCTGGCGCATCTGACGGCGGTCTGCCGCTGCGCCGCACTCCAGCTGGGCCTTCGGGCGCGGGGTCCGAGCGGTGCCGGTCCGACGGCCACAGCTACTCACGGCGCCGCTCCGCGCGTAGGGTCTGGCCATGCGCTACCAACGCCTCGGCAACACCGGTCTCCAGGTCTCAGAACTTTGCTTCGGCACAATGAGCTTTGGCTCCTCCTCGTGGCGGCCGTGGGTTCTCGACGAAGCGGAGTCGATGCCGTTCTATGCCCGAGCCATTGAGGCCGGGATCAACTTCTTCGACACCGCGGACATCTACTCGCTTGGCGCAAGTGAGGAGATCACCGGCCGCGCGCTCAAGGAGTACGGCAGCCGAGATGAGTTGGTGATTGCCACCAAGGTCCATTTCCCGATGAGTGACCGGCCGAACATGAGCGGACTCTCTCGCAAGCACATCCAACAGGCCTGCGAGGACAGCCTTCGGCGGCTGGGCGTCGACACGATCGACCTCTACCAGATTCATCGGCTCGACTTCCGAACGCCACCGGAGGAGATGCTCGCTGCGCTCGATCATCTCGTGACCTCGGGCAAGGTTCGGTACTTGGGAGCAAGCTCGATGTATGCCTGGGAGTTCATGAAGCTCCTATCGATCAGCGAACGGAACGGCTGGGCCCGATTCGTCTCGATGCAAGATCACTACAACCTGCTGAGCCGGGAGGAGGAGCGGGAGATGCATCCGCTCTGCTTGCACGAGGGCGTTGGGGTCATTCCATGGTCACCCCTGGCCCGCGGCCACCTCGCCGGTACCCGCCGGTCGGTTGGCGACGGCGACACGACTCGGGGCAAGACCGATGGCATCGACCAGCGGTTGTATGCCAGTGCAGTCGAGAGCGACGAGGCCATTCTCCGAGCGGTCAAGGAAGTGGCGGATCGACACGGGCGACCGATGGCCCAGGTGGCACTGGCCTGGGTTGGGTCTAAGCCCGCCGTCACGGCACCGATCATTGGAGTGACCAAGATGCCTCAGCTCGACGATGCCATTGCATCACTCGACATCGAGCTCACACCAGAGGACATCGAGTTGCTCGAGGCGCCGTACACACCCCGCGCCGCCACGGAGCTCGGCCGGCCTGCGTTGGGCCCCACCCGTCGCTGATGAGCGAACCACATCTCTTCGATCATGTCTCCGACATCGTTGTGAGCATGGCGCCCGAAGGCTTGGGTGAGTTCCGGTACCGCTCCCACCGGCGGGGCGTGAAGGTCTGGTTCGGCCCATCCAAGCCACCCCGTGTTCACTACGAAGCTCAGGTCATCCCCCGCCGCTACGTCGACGGATCCGACGGCTTGGCGATCGAGATCGGCTTCCATGCGGAAGAGAAGGACGAGAGCACGAACCAGGCCGCGCTCGAAGTCCTTCTCGCCAATCGCAAGGTGTGGGCCAAAGAACTGGGTCGAGAGGCTGAGGCAGGCGAGTTCCTCGGTCGAGACAGCTGGCGGCGCCTTTCCGAGGTCTGGCTTGATCCCGACCTCGAGGATCCCGAGCTGCCGTTCGAGCTCGCCAGCCGCCTCGTCGACTACTTGGATCTGCTCGAGCCCATCCGCCAGTAGGCAGCACAGCAGCCGTCACCCTGCAGGATCAGCCGGCGTAAGTGTGTCGTAGGAACTTCTGCCCACGAGGTTGCACGTTACCCCTGAGCTGGGGTACATACATGTTATGTACCGTCGGACGAGGGCAACATGAAGCACTTTCTCTTGGCGCTACTCAGCCGCCGAGCGACCTATGGGCTCGAGCTCAAGCAGCAGCACGATGACCTGGTCGGCGTAGTGGCCGGGCGGGTCAATGTGGGCCAGATCTACACCACGCTCGGACGGATGGAGGACAAGGGCCTGGTCTCGCACGTGCTCGAAGCTTCCGACGTGGGACCGGAGCGAAAGGTCTATGAGCTCACCGAGGACGGCTCGAAGGAGCTTCGTCTCTGGCTGGAGGCGCCGCCGGCCGCCCCGGAGTTGAAGTCAGATGCGTTGACCAAGATCGTCACCGCGCTCGAGTTGGATCACCCCGCTGTGCACACCCTGATCCGAGACCATCGGCGGCAGTGCTTCGAAGCCCTTCGAGCACTCGACATGACGGCGGCCGAAGCGGATTCATCGGTGGCACTCGATGCCCTCGTCCAGGCCGCGGCGTTGCACCTTCAGGCCGATCTGCGCTGGCTGGATCACATCGAAGAACGAACCGCTCGTCCAGAGCAGGAGCTTCACCATGACTGATCACGTCAAGACGAACGAGACCCCGACCATCGAAGCAGTCGAGATCTGCCGGCATTTTGGGACCGACACAACTCGTGTGGACGTGCTGCGCACCGTGTGCCTGCAGGTTGAAGCCGGGGAGTGGGTGGCGATCATGGGTCCGTCGGGCAGCGGCAAGACCACGTTGCTACACGCTCTCGGCGGTCTTGAGCCGGTGGACAGCGGCTCCATTTCGATCTCAGGCGAGTCGCTCAGTCACAGCGAGGCCAGTCGAGCTCGCCGCCGCAGGAATGACGTGGCCTTCGTCTTCCAGCAGTACAACCTGCTGGGCGATCTGACCGCTCTCGACAACGTGGCGCTCCCGTTGCGCATGCAAGGCCTTCGCCGCCGAGCCGCTCGGGGGCAGGCCAGCTCGTTGCTCGATCGGTTGGGGCTCGTCGATCGCATGCACGCTCACCCCGCGCAGCTCTCGGGCGGAGAACAGCAGCGGGTTGCGATTGCCCGGGCGTTGGCCGTGGAACCCGTGGTCTTGATGGCGGACGAACCGACGGGGGCGTTGGACAGTGACTCCGGCTCACTGGTGCTCGATCTCCTGCGCTCGCAGCACGAGCGGGGCCAGACGATCGTCATGGTCACGCATGACCATCGCGTTGCGTCCGCCGCCGATCGAGTGGTCACCATGCACGATGGACAGCTCGTTGATGAGCACCGGATGCGAGCCGTGCATGCCTCGGACCTCCAGCATTTGATCAGTCTCGACGTTGGCCGGTGAGCGTCTGGAGAGCGTTGTTGGAGCAACGACTGCAGGGGCGCAGCCGCTGGGGGGTGGCATCGCTGCTAGTCGTCGCCGCCATGGCCACAGTGGGTGTTGTTGCCGGCCTGGAGGTTCGCTCCGGTGCGGAGGCGCGCCTGGACCGGCTCTTTGTCGAGGCTGGTGAGCCCTCCCTTGTGGTCGACGGCGGGCCGAACGCCATTCCTCGTGTTCTCGAGGACCAGTCGGAGCTCGTGGAAGCAGCCAGCACCTTCGATGCCACCTTCGTGTCGTTTCAACGACCCGACGGCGCCAGCGTCGGCATGGGTTTGGCCACGATCGACGACGCGGCGAGCGTCGAAGTTGGGCGTCCCATTCTTCGATCTGGCCGGTGGGCGGTCGCAGCTGATGAGCTGGTGCTCGACGCAGCGGCCGCGCTCGCTCATGGCCACACCGAAGGCTCGGTGGTCACCCTTGAACGAAGCGGCGTGACAATAGACGTCACCGTGGTTGGCACGGCGATCGACCTGTCCGAGTGCTTCTATCCAACGTGTTTGCCCCTTCGGGGCTACGTCTCGTCCGATGGGATGGCGTCCCTCGCCCCCGAAGGCACCTACAGCCGGGCCATCGTGCGATTGGGGGCCGGAGTGGATGAGCAGGAGGCCACGGAACGATTCCGTGATGCAGAGGGGACGAGCATCGTGCGTCCCTGGTCAAGCACCCGGGCCAGTTTGTTGCTCCCGGGCCAGGTGTTCGCGGCGTTCCTTGCTGGTTTCGGGGTGTTCATTCTGGTGGCCACGCTCCTCGTCGTCGCCAGCACAGCTGCGGGCAGCGTCGTGGCTCGTCGCCGAGAGCTTGGCGTGTGGAAGGCGTTGGGGGCAACGCCTCGCGACGTCGTGATCGTGACGGTGATGGAGCAGGTCGTCATCGGCCTCGCCGGAGTTCTGATCGGCTGGATTGCTGGCTCGTTGCTGGCGCCCTGGTTGCAGATCGGGCTGTCCGACGTGCTCGGGCGCCCCACGCCCCATTTCTCTCTCACAACGCTGGTGCTTTCGGGAAGTGCCGTCGTCTTCGTCCTCGTCATCGCCACGCTCCTCCCTGCCAGGAGAGCAGGCGGGATGAACGTACGCACCGCCCTGGCTGACGCTCCGACCGATGGAGCCAGCGCCTGGCGGTCCCTCGTCAGCCGCGTTCCGCTCTCGCCTCCCGCCCAACTTGGCCTGCAACTGGCCCTTGCTCGACCGGGACGAGCGTTCCTCGCTTCGCTTGCCATTGCTGTGGCGATTGCCGGCGGTGTCGCCGGTTGGCGCCTGGATGCCGCCGTCGATGAAGTCCTCGCCGAGCCTGGCCGGGCTGGCGACCCGTACGACATCCTGGTCGGCGTGCCACGCCAGATGCCGGCTGCGCAGGTTGAACAGCTGCTCGCAGAGATTGATGGCATCGACAGCTGGTACACCGAGCAGGCCGTGAATGGGCAGGTCAACGGTGTTGACGCTGACGTCCGAGTGATCGGCGATCAGGTCGGCGCCGCGGCGTTGGTGATTGCGGAGGGGCGAATGCCTCGGCGGGCCGACGAGGCGCTGGCCGGATGGGGCTTGCTGCGGAACGGCGCCGTGCGGATCGGCGACACCGTCGACGTTGATGTGCCCGATGGAACGTTCATCGTCACGGTCACAGGACGGCATGGCGATCTGGATCGGAGCGGCAACGTCATCGTGATCTCACCCGAGGCCTATGCCACCGTCGCTGATCCAGGGCGGATCACATGGCGAGTCTCAGCCGCCGGGTCGATCACCACGCCAGAGCTCGCCGGTCGCATCGAGGCGGCATTCGGCGGAGCGGCACTCGTTCAGCCGGCCACGCAGGCAGCCGGCGAGCTGCGGCCATTCCAGACGGTGCTCGCCGTGCTGGTCGCGCTCATTGCCCTCGTTGCCGCCGCCAACCTTGCGGCGACACTACTTGCGACGACCCAGGAACGGCGGCGCGAGATGGGAGTGATTCGATCGCTCGGATTCAGCCCGAGAGAGCTTCGCCGCCAGGCGGCCGCAAGCGGGCTGGCACTCGGGGCGATCGGCATGGTGATCGGCGTCCCCGGAGGTCTCATCGCCTCAGATCTGATCGTGGAAAGCGCCGCCGACGAGATCGGACTGGGGCCGGACCTTTTGACCCCGGCATTGCTGGTGCCTGCTCTCATTGCCGTGGTGATCGGTTTGGCAGCCGCGTCGTTGGTCTCGACGGCATCGGGAAGGTCGATGCGCCGGAAGGCAC
This sequence comes from uncultured Acidimicrobiales bacterium, assembly GCA_937997485.1. Taxonomy (GTDB): domain Bacteria; phylum Actinomycetota; class Acidimicrobiia; order Acidimicrobiales; family SZUA-35; genus SZUA-35. The sequence continues at coordinate 236,419 of CALKTH010000022.1, forward strand.
CAGCCCGTCTCCTGCGCGAGGCCTGAGAAAGCAGAAGGCCCCGACCGGAGTCGGGGCCCTCGTGCAGAGACTCGCTCTCGGCAGCCGAAGCCGCCTGCCCGCCGCTAGTTGCGGCCGACGTCGATCGGAGCGTCGTCTACGGGCGCTGAGCCGGTGGAGGCCATGCCATTATTGGCTCGCGCCTCTGCGGCACGACGGGCGGCTGTTGCCACCTCTCCCGGTGTGTTGTCCTTGGACTGGTATCGAGCAATTTCGGCCCGCCCCACCACCATGTGATGGACCTCATCTGGTCCGTCAGCAAGGCGGAGCGTGCGCTGCTGGGTGTACATCTCAGCCAACGGCGTCCACTGCGACACGCCCGTGGCGCCGTGCATCTGAATGGCTTGGTCGATGATCTGGCAGACACGCTCGGGCACGAGAGCCTTCACGGCGCTCACCCACACTCGTGCCTCGGCGTTGCCCATGAGGTCCATGGCCTTGGCCGCCTTGAGAACCATGAGCCGCATCGACTCGATCTCGATGCGAGCACGGGAGATGGTCTCGGTGTTGCCACCGAGCGACACGAGCGGCTTGCCGAACGCATCACGGTTGAGACCACGCTCGACCATGAGCTGGAGTGCCTTCTCGGCGGCACCGATGGAACGCATGCAGTGGTGAATGCGGCCAGGACCCAGACGGAGCTGGGAGATCTCGAAGCCGCGGCCCTCACCGAGGAGCATGTTTGAGACGGGAACACGCACGTCGGTGAAGCGGATGTGCATGTGGCCGTGCGGGGCATCAGTGCGACCGAACACGTGCATTGGGCCGAGGATCTCGACACCGGGGGTGTCGATCGGAACCAGGATCTGACTCTGCTGGCGGTGAGGGGCGGCATCCGGGTTGGTGCGGACCATGGTGATCATGATCTTGCAGCGGGGATCACCGGCGCCGGAGATGTAGAACTTCTCGCCGTTGATGACGTACTCATCACCATCGCGAACAGCCTGGGTCTGCACGTTTTTTGCATCGGAGCTGGCGTGACCCGGCTCGGTCATGGCGAAGGCGGAGCGGATCTCACCGTTGAGCAGCGGCGTGAGCCACTGCTCCTTCTGCTCGGGAGTGCCGACTCGCTCGAGCACTTCCATGTTGCCGGTGTCCGGCGCGGCGCAGTTGAGGCACTCGGAAGCGAGGCGGTTCTTTCCGAGCTCGACGGCGATGTACGCGTAGTCGAGGTTCGAAAGGCCCTCGCCAGTCTCGGCGTCGGGGAGGAAGAAGTTCCAGAGCCCGTTGGCCTTGGCCTTCGCCTTCACACCATCGAGCAGCTCAAGCTGGCCGGGGGCATAAGACCACTCGTCTTCCTTGCCCTCATCGAGCTTGTGGAATTCGATGGACATGGGCTGCACCTCTTCCTCGATGAAGGTCTTGACCTTCTCGAAGAGCGGGCGCGCAGCTTCGGACATGGCGAGCTGATTGAGCTCACCATCGAAGTCGTCGATATTGAAGGGCTTTACGGCCATGGCAAATCCTCGGTTGTCGGGGCTGGGCAGATGATGACAGGAGCGTTCGGTCGGTACCAAACGCCACGAAAAGGTTGGTCAGCGGCCGGACCACTCGGGGGCACGCTTTTGGGCAAAGGCGGCAGGGCCTTCCTTTGCGTCTTCGGACGTGAACACGCCACCCATGATCGGGGCCTGGAACTTCCAGAACTCTTCGTTCGAAAGGCCCTTTTGGCCCTTCAACACCTGCTTGGAGGCGGCGACGGACAGCGGCGCATTCTTGGTGATCCGGGCCGCCAGCTCCATCGCTGAGGCCACCGCTTCTCCCTTCGGCGCCACCTTGTCGATGAGACGGTGGCCAAGGGCCTCTTCTGCCGAGATCGGCTCGCCGGTCAAGGCCATCTCCATCGCCACGCCGTAGGGCACTCGTTGCGGGATCCGGAGCAGGGCTCCACCGGCGGCGAGAAGACCGACACCCACCTCGGGGATACCGAACTTCGCATTGTCGGCGCCGACGATCAGATCGCAGGAGAGCGCCGCCTCGAGGCCACCAGCCAGAGCGAAGCCCTCGACAGCGGCGATGAGGGGTTTGTTGGCACCGTTCTCCAGGAAGTCTCCGAAACCCTTTGGCGGGCCCTCGGCAGCGAAGGCCTTGAGATCCATGCCGGCAGAGAAGCCTCGGCCAGCGCCAGTCAGCACGCCGAGTGTCAGATCGGGATTGGAGTCGAGCTCCTTGATCGCAGCCAAGAGCGCCTGGGAGATCGCCGTGTTGAAGGCGTTCATTGCGTCCGGTCGGTTCAGCGTGATGAGCAGGGTTCGACCCTGCACCTCGGTCAGCACTTCATCGGCCATTGGAGTCCCCTGTCAGTGGTGTCTTCGCGACGCAGAGCCGCGGTGTCAGGCGGTCATGATGGCCACGGTCACACCAAACGGGCAAGCTGGCGCGAGCTGACTTAGCCGTCGATGCGGGCGAAGCGGGCCTTGAGATACGCGCCCTCGGCAAAGTTGACCGGGTGATCGACCGCATGCTCGGTGCGCACGATGTCGATGAGGCGTTGCCGGCGAGCCCAGGTGACCTGATCGATCGCTTCGTGGAACATCTCGGCAGTGATACGAGAGCTGCATGACGCCTGGACGAGCACGCCACCCCGGTTGAGCAGATCGAGGCCCAACTCGGTGAGTCGCTTGTACGCCTTGAGGCCGGCCTTCACGTTTTCCTGCCGCTGGGCGAACGAGGGCGGATCGATCACGACGATGTCGTAGGACCGCTTCTGACGCTGGAGATCAACCATCACCTCGAAGGCATCGCCGACGATTGTCTTGTGATCGCACTGCGCAACGGCCCGGCGCTCCTTGTTGAGCTCCATGTTGCGGATCGCGGTGCCCATCGCAGAGGCATTGAGATCGACGCTGGTGACCGAGCGAGCGCCGCCGGCGGCGGCGTGCACAGAGAATCCTCCAGTGCAGGCGAACATGTCGAGCACAGATTTGCCGGCGCTCATGGTGCCGACGCGGACTCGGTTGTCTCGCTGGTCGAGGAAGTGACCGGTCTTCTGGCCGCTGAAGGGATGAGCTTCGAACCGGAGATCGTGTTCCCGGAACAGCGTTGGTTCCTCCGGCTCGCCATAGATGGTTTGACCGTTGTGGAGACCGAAGCACTCGCCGTCGGCCACGTTGCGCCCGAGGCGAAGAACCATATGCCGGAGGCCAGTGACGTCTGCGATGAGCGGCAGGAGCATCGCAAGGTGAGGGAACCAGGCGGCCCGGTAGAGCTTGAGCACGCCCGTTTGGCCGTACTTGTCCAGGACAAGTCCCGGGAATTGATCGTTCTCACCGTTGATCAGCCGGTAGCCATCAGTGTGGGAAGAAGCCGCCAGATTGCGGCGAATGTCGAGCGCCTGCTCCAGCCGCTCCCGAAAGAAATCCTCGTTGATGGTCGCTGGCTTGCCCCGGTGGAGCATCGTCACCCGAATCGGAGAGTTTGCATCCCACAGCCCCAAGCCCACGAAATCGCGAGACTCGTCGAACACCACCGCAATGGTTCCGGGCGGCGATTGCTCACCAGCGGGCCCGCCGGTCACCGATGTCACAGCGCCATCGAACACCCAGGGGTGCCCTCGCCGGACGTGTTTGCGAGCGTCGTTCGAGATGCGAACGGCGAGGCGCTTGTCACCCGCTGTCGGGAGATCGCTCAAATCAGCTTGCCAGGACACGGCCATGACCGGCCAACGTATGCCGCGTGGCCGGTGATGCCACGAGTTACCCGCCGGTCGCCGACACGGATCCGGCACAATCACACGATGCGTCGTACCAAGATCGTTGCAACCATCGGCCCGGCCTCTGAGAGCCCGGAGCAGCTCCGTGCTCTCATTCGGGCTGGCATGGATGTGGCTCGCATCGGCACCGCGCACGGGACGATCGACGAGCACTTGGCCAAGTACCGGAACATCCGGGCCGCAGCAAAGGATCTTGGCGCCAACGTTGGCATCTTGGCCGACCTCGCAGGACCCAAGGTTCGCTGCGCTGCCTTCCCGGAAGATGGCGCGATTCTGGCCGACGGAGCAAAGGTTCGCTTCACTGCCGGCGAGACCGCCAGTTCCTCCGAAGTCATCTCCGCCGACTACGACGGCCTCGTCGCTGACGTCGACGTTGGTGACCAGCTGGCCTTGGGCGACGGCAACATCGTTTTCGTCGTGACGGACAAGGATCAAGATGGTCTCGACGCAATGGTCGTGCGAGGCGGCGTGGGCAAGGGCCGTCCCGGGCTCCAGGTGCCGTCTGAACGGCTGCGGATCTCCACGCCCACGCCCGAGGACTTCGTGATGGCCGACGCCTTCATCGAAGAGGGCATCGACATGCTTGCCGTGTCTTTCGTTCGCTCAGCCCACGACGTGCGCAGCCTCGGCGTCGAAGCCGCACCCCGAGGCCCGCTCGTGGTGGCCAAGATCGAGACGAAGGCTGCGGTGGACAACCTCGAAGGCATCATCGAAGCCTCCGGTGCTGTGATGGTGGCTCGAGGCGACCTGGGTATCGACTTCCCGCTCTCCGAACTGCCTCATCTGCAGAAGCACATCATTCAGCGCTGCGTCGCTCTTGGGCGACCCGTGATCACGGCAACGCAGATGCTGGAGTCCATGGTCTACGCCCCCTCCCCCACCCGAGCTGAAGCATCCGACGTCGCCAACGCTGTGTTCGATGGCTCCAGTGCCGTGATGCTCTCGGGCGAGACCGCGGTCGGCGTCGACCCGGTGAACGCGGTCAACACCATGGCCGAGATCACGATGCGAGCCGATGCCTCTTTTGATCACGACGACTGGATGAAGGGCATCTCCGAGATCCGAGAGGGCGACGCCGAGACCGATTTCGGTGCAATCACCACCGACTCGCTCACCTTCGCTGCGTGCAAAGTGGCCGAACAGGTCGGAGCGAAAGCGATCCTTTGCATGTCAAAGACGGGTTACACGGTTCGCGCCGTGAACCGCTTCCGGCCCCGCACCCGCATCCTCGGCTTCAGTCCCGACGAGCGAGCCGTGCGTCATCTCTCGCTGAGTTGGGGGACCGAGGCCATCGTGACCGAGATGCGCAGCGACTCGTTCGTCACCGTGCAAGACGCGCTGGAACTCACCCGTTCGACGTTCGGTTGTCACCCCGGCGACAAGGTGGTCGTCATCTCCGGACACTCCACGGCCACGCGGGCCACCGACACGCTTCGCGTCATGCGCGTGCCCTGATCGTTGGTGCTGTGGAGGGAGACGGAGGATCTACCGACAGAACGCATGCTTCGACAATCGACGTCGCCTAGAGTTGCCGCCATGTCACCGGAGAGTTCTGACGATGCACGCCAGTCTGTTGCTGCGCTCCTGAACGACCTCCGCTACGTGATGGGCGAGATGCCAGCCGCCGAGTGGCCCGAAACGGCCAAGGCGGTCCTCGAACATCACTACCCCACCATCGACGAGTCGCTCCTCACCCGAGACCAAGCCTCGCTCCAGCGGTGGTGCCGAGCCGTTCTCGACGGACTCGCCTCGAGCGACGCCGACACCATACGGGCGGCCATACTCAAGGTTCGCCAGTACGAAGACTCCGTCGCCGTCCCGGCGAATTGAGCCTTCCAACCGGCGCAACTTCATAGACACGGGGCCATAGCTCAGTTGGTCAGAGCACGGGACTCATAATCCGAAGGCCACCCCAAAACAGGGGATTCCATTCCCAGGGTTTTCCCAGGTCAGACCCCACGTGCCAAAATGGGAACCACCGGGAACTGCCGGAACGTTGCCAAAACCGTGCCACAATTCCGGCATGCCGAACGTCCGCCCCTACCCGCACAAGCACCCAAAGCCGGGCATGTGGCAAGCACGCATCTCCCTCGGACGCGACCCCGAAACCGGCAAATACCCGCAGAAATCGATCATCCTCGAAGCCCCCACGATCGAAGAAGCCAAAGCCGAAGCCATCCGCCTGCAACGCCAGATGCGCAACGACCGCACCGGCCACCCCAACCCCACACTCGGCGACCTCATCGAGCAATGGTTCACCGCCAACCCGAACGACAACGAAGGCTGGACCCGGAAGGGCTACCAACAGAAGAAGGACACCCACGTCCTCCCCCGCCTCGGCCACGTCCTCCTCCGCGACCTCCACGCCGGCCACATCGAAGACTTCAAACGCGAGATGGAACAGACCGAACGCGACGACGGCACGACCGGCTACGCCGCGTCAACCATCAACGAATGCCTCTCCATCCTCTCCCAAGCCTGCGCCTACGGAGTCCGCCGCCGACTCCTCGTCGCCAACCCAACCCGCGAAGTCCCCCGCTCCAAAATGGAGACCAAGCAGCCCGAACTCCCCCCGGACGAAGCCGTCGCCACACTCCTCGCCGAGTTCGCCAAAACGAACTACGAAGTGTTCCTCGTCATGGCCCTCGGCGTCGTCACCGGATCACGCCTCTCCGAACTCTGCGCGCTCCGCTGGGTCGACATCGACTTCGACCGCCAAATCATCCACATCCGTCACGGCCTCGACCCGGACCGCAACCTCAAAGACACCAAGACCCACAGCATCCGGGCCGTGAACGTCGGCGAAGGAACCATGAAACTCCTCAACGACTGGCGCACCGAATCCATGGACCGCTTCGTCGAACTCACCGGCTCGAACGACTTCGACGACGAATGGTTCCTCTTCCCCTCAGAGACCGACCTCAGCAAACCACGCAGACCCGACGGCGTATCAACAGCCATCCTCCGGAAGAGGAAAGCACTCGGCCTCCCTCGAGTGTGGATCCACGGCACCCGCCACATCGCCACATCCAAACTCATCAACGCCGGCGTCGACCCCCGCACCGTCGCCGACCGCATGGGCTGGGCCGACCCATCCCTCATGTACAAGGTCTACGCACACTCCGACGACAACAACCGCACCAACGCCGGCGACCTCGCCGAAGCATCAGCCGCGGCGTTGATGCCCACGCCTGAGCGGTAGCGGGAAGCAGCAGCCCGATTCCTCAGATACGGATGGTTCGTGTCGATGGTTCTAGATGGGTATTAAAGAATGGTGGAAGGGTCGCGCCGGGATAGACGAACCGGACAGCAGAAAGAATCAGGCGGAAGCTGTCGACGCTCGGTGGAAGACCGAGAACTGGGAGTCACGGAAGACGACGTCATGGGTCTTCGGGGCTCGAGCCGCATGGCTCCGACAACAAGCCCTCGTTTCCATCGACGAGCTAGCGAAAGCGACCGAACGCAGCCCGAGCTGGATTCGATCGCTTGA
>CALKTH010000023.1 GCA_937997485.1 uncultured Acidimicrobiales bacterium
CCCCAGGTGATCTGCGCACTGTCAACGCCAACGGCCCACACCTGCAGCGGTGAAGGCGGGAAGGGCAAACGCGGCACGGCCGGGCTGCGGAGAAGGCGTGAGAGGGAGGGCACGTCAGGTATCGAGAATGGCCCGGAAGCGGGCTGCCTCTCGGGCCTGGAGCGCCTCGTTCACGCGCTGGCGCTCAAGGATCTGGGCCAGTGTCTGGGCCCCTTGCGGCACCGGATTCGCATCGAAGAACTCAGCCAGGGCCGCGCTGTCGCCGGGCTCGACCATCGTTGTCAAGCTGGCGACCATTCGCACGATCGAAGAGCTCGGGAAGAGCTCGTTCAGCTTCTCCCAGTTCTCCTGGATGAAGGTCCACGTGGAACGGCCACATGCTCGGCTGGCCAGCGCACGGCGAAGCCAGAGTGGACCGTCTTGCGAACGCACCTCTCCTTCGAGAATGCGCTGGCGCATCACGTCGACGAGCTCGTCGTCCGGGAAGTCGGCCAGTGCATGCAAGTAGCGAAGCGTTTCCTGCGGGCTCGATGCGGCAAGCGACGCGTTCCAGAAGTCGGTGTGATCAGCTTCGTCGCCGAAGCTGGCTACGACATCAACCGCCGCGGCCATGATCGAGGCCTCCACCAGCTCAGGGTCCCGTCGGCCCTCGGCCACCGTCCGTGCCGCTTCCTCTTGAATCTCATGATCGCGGGCCAGCGTGCCCATTGCCCGGATGAGATCTCCTCGCAGCTGCCGAGCACGATCGTTGTCGTCCTCTTGCGGCGAAAGGGTGAGGCCAGCCAGGGCGGGGGCCAGAGCATCGTGCACGATCGATTCGAACGTGGTGCGGGTGTCGTCGTCGAGCAACCGATCGAGCGAACCGAACCCGCTGATCATTCGCACCCACACCGAGCGATCGAACTCGCCGGTCAGCATCTCCAGCAGCGCCAGGAACGAGTTGGCCGTCATCTCATCGGCCAGGACGGCGGCCCACGCGTCGTCCACCAGCGCGTATCGCTCAACCGGCGCCAACGCTTCCAGAGCGACGAGCGCGAGTTGCTCACGCGTTTCGTCCGGGTAGGAAACGCGCAGGAAGCTGGCCCCCTCGGCATTTGCCACGAGCCACTCGGCTTGCGCAGGAAGCTCGATCTCGACGCTCTCGCTGTCGATCAGGATGGAGTCGGTGATGGGTGCGCCATCGACGGGCTTCCAGCGGTAGCGGAGCGGCACGAGCCACGTCTGCTCGTCCGACGGATCGCCACCCACGTAGCCGAACCGCTGCTGGCTGAAGGTGACGCTCCTGCCGTTTGGCGCAAGCTCGGCCGAGATGAGCGGGAAGCCGCCCTGGAAGATCCAGGTCTCCATCATCTGACGAACCGGAACGGCCTCGGGGCCGGTCGCCACCTCGGCTTCGATGGCGTCCCACAAGTCCGTGGTCTCGGCATTGCCGTAGGCGTGCTGGCGCATGTAGCGACGGATACCGGCCCGGAAACGATCCTCACCCAAGTACTGCTCGAGCATGCGGACGACGGCCGCACCCTTTTCATACGTGAGGATGTCGAACATGCCCTCGGCCTCTTCCGGGCTGTGCACCTCGAACTCGATGGGCCGGGTGGTGGCCAGGCTGTCGGTGTCGAACGCGGCACTTCGAGAGATGCCGAAGTCGACCCAGCGCTGCCACTCGGGGCGGTAGGCATCTGTGCAGCGCATTTCCATGAACGTGGCGAACGCCTCGTTCAGCCAGAGGCCGTTCCACCACTTCATGGTGACGAGATCGCCGAACCACATGTGAGCCAGCTCGTGGTTGATCACATCGGCCACGCGCTGGAGCTCAGGCTGGGTGGCCGCGTCGGCGTCGACCAAGAGCAGCACTTCGCGGAACGTGATGCAGCCCAGGTTCTCCATGGCGCCGAACGCAAAGTCGGGAATGGCAATGAGGTCGACCTTGTCTCCCGGATACCCAATGCCGAAGTAGTCGCTGAAGTAGCGCAGGGCAAAGGCGCCACAATCGAGGGCGAACTCGGTGAGCTTGGGATCCTTGCCAGGCACGTGCACGATCCGCAGCGGCGTGCCATCGACATCCACCGGCTCGGTGATCTCCAGCGGGCCAACCACAAACGCGACGAGATACGTGCTCATCTTCATGGTGGTGGCGAAGCGCACGAGCGTGCGGCCATCCTCCTGCCGCTCGCGGCTGATCTCCGCACTGTTGGCCACCGCATCGTGGCCATCAGCAATGAGCAGCTCGATATCGAAGGTGGCCTTGTGGGCCGGCTCATCCCAGCAGGGGAAGGCCTTGCGGGCGTGCGTGGCCTCGAACTGTGTGGTCGCAAGCTTGTGCTCATTGCCGTCTTCGTCGGCGAAGCGGCTCAGGTAGAAGCCAACGAGCTGATCGTTGAACTCGCCCTCGAACTCCATCGTGATGGTGTGATCACCCGGCTCGAAGGGGCCAGCGAGTTCGGTGCGCTGCGTCTCTCCATCGGTGGAGGTCTCGATCGGCGCGCCATTGACGGTGGCGCTGGTGATCGTCAGTCCATCGTTGTTGAGCACGATCGACGGGGTGGACTCGGGCACCTGCACGTCGATTTCGACGAGGCCAGCGAAGGTCTCGGCGTCGAGATCGGGGGCGAGACGGACTCGGTAATGCCGTGCTGCGGCCGTGGGAGACAAACGATGCGGATCAGTCACCCGTCAAAGGCTACTTGGGTCCGCTACCGTCCCTCGCCGTGTCCGAACAGTCTGCAATGCACTCGCCGGTCGACGTCGTGGGGGTTGGGAACGCGATCGTCGATGTGATCGCGACCGCCACCGATGAGTTCATCGAAGGCCAGAACCTCGTCAAGAACTCGATGACGCTCGTTGACGACGAGCGGGCTCACTCCCTCTACGACCTCATGGGGCCCGGCATCGAAGCGAGCGGTGGATCGGCCGCCAACACGATGGCTGGCGTGGCGAGCTTCGGTGGCACTGCGGCCTACATCGGCAAGGTCGCCGGTGACCAGCTCGGGCAGGTGTTCGCCCACGACATGCGGGCCATCGGCGTCGAGTTCGACGTACCGCCCGCCGACACCGGCCCAGCCACAGCCCGCTGCCTCATTCTTGTCACCCCCGACGCGCAGCGCACCATGAACACCTACCTCGGGATTTCCTCGCTGCTCGAGCCGAGCGACGTGCAGGTCGAAACGGTGCAGCGCGGCCAGCTGCTGTTCTGTGAGGGCTACCTCTGGGACGTCGAATCGGCGAAGCAGGCCATCCGCACAGCGATGGCGTTCGCCGCCGAGGCCGGTCGCCGTTCGGCGCTCACGCTCTCAGACACCTTCTGCGTCGATCGCCATCACGCCGAGTTCCGCGAGCTCGTTGCCGGATCCGTCGATGTGCTGTTCGCCAACGATGCCGAGCTGGCTTCGCTCTATGGCACCACCGATCTCGATGCTGGGCTCGCTGCTGTTCGGGCCGATGTCGAATTGGCGTGTGTGACGATGGGCGAGCGCGGTTCGGTGCTGGTGACGGCCGATGAAATCGTCGAAATCGATGCCGTCACCGTCGGCCCGGTGGTGGATACGACCGGGGCTGGAGACCAATACGCGGCCGGCGTGCTTTATGGGCTGGCCCGAGGCAAGGACTTGGCGACCGCTGGAGCGCTCGGATCGCTGGCTGCGGCAGAGGTCATTTCGCACGTTGGACCACGCCCCGCAACCTCACTTGAGGCACTCGCACAGCAGTTTTTTACCTGATTCTGGAAAATTTCTTTCGCCGAAAAACGGCTGTAACACTGCTCTTACAAAGGGTTAGAGCATCTCACTGACAAAACAGGGGATGCGCCCTGGCGAAATCCGTTGTAGAAAGGTCTCTGGCCGGTGGTGAAGAGTCGCCCCTTCTCCGCCGGCCACCTTTCTTTTTCTGACATCCACTGGCGCCCACGGGCTGGCCGTCGATGCCGAAGCTTCATCCCCTCGGGAGACGGGATCGAGAGAAACGTTCTTTCGCGCTAGACGGAAGGTCGGGCAGCGGGCTGGCCCAGGAAGTGGCCCTGGCCCCAATCCACACCGAGCGCGCTCAGCGCCTCGGCCTGCTCCGACGTTTCGATGTTCTCGGCCACCACCCAGGTTTGGGTGTCGTGCGCCAGTTCCACGAGCGCCTGAATCACTCGCGCCGCTGTGGCCTCCGGCAGTCGGCGGACGAGCGTCCCACTCAACTTGATGATGTCGGGTCGGAACTCGGTGATGAGCCGCAGATCGGCATGACCCTCGCCAACATCGTCCAGGGCGATACGTGCGCCCATCGCCCGCATCTGCTCGATCTGTTCCGCGGCAGCCGTCACATCGGTGTACTGGTTGCGCTCCAGTGCTTCGAACACCAGCTGATCCGCCGCGAGGCCGGCGTCAACCGCCAACTCCACCGTGGTCGTGATCGCTTCGAGGTCGAATGCACCGTTGGGAGCCATGACGTTCATGAACAGCAGGCCATCGTCGAGCCATTCACCCACGCCTCGCACGGCCAGGTTGCGGCCGAGCTGATCGAACTCGGGCAACCATGCTCCGGCTTCCGCCCGGTCGATGAGATCTTCGGTCTCGAGCGCCTCGCCCAGAATGGTTGCCCGTAGCAGGCTCTCGAACCCGATCACCGTGCGAGTGTCGAGCCGGACGATGGGCTGATAGTGCACGTCATATTGCGGCGGATTCCGGCGCAGATCGTCTCGTTCGAACGCGAGGGCGAACTCCGTCAACGTCGGTGCCTTCATCGCCGCCTGCATTAGTTCATCCAATGTGGCGGCCGGTGGGGCGACCGCGACGCGAACCGACGTTCGTTCCTCGGCACCGACCACGGCGGTCAGTAGTGCCTCGAGGCACGCTCGGGCGTCGGGTACGTCGATCCAAGCAACGCCAGACCGCAGGTCGATGGCATCGCACAAGCGAGTGGCGATGTCGTCGATGCGGGCTCGTAACGCCGGCGTCGACGTGTGCAGGAGCACGAGTTTCGGGGCACGCGGCGGCATCGAGACCACGGGAAGCGTGGCGGCGGGCCGGGTCGCAATGACTCGGGAGAGGGGGGTGGCGGGCGATTCCACCGGGGCAGCGTAACGGCAACCACTCTGTGTCGGATAGGTCACTTTCCGTGGTCGAAACCGTGACCAAGGGAACGAGACGGGAAACGTCTACTGATGGGGCGACATGAACGCGATCGGGACCGAAACGCCAAGATCCTTGCCACGCAGGGTCGCGATTCGGCGCCCCTTCTGGACGGCTGGCTTGATACGGCCCAATCCTTCGCCCAACGCAGCGGCGGCGCCGTCCAGATCGTCCGAGGTCACGGCCAAGCCCCACAACGAGGCTGGCGTGTTCGCGCTGTCGTCATCGGCCGGATCCACGGGACCAACCATCTCGATGATCGTCTCGCCAGCCCAGAAAAACAGCTGCTGACGAGGTGGCTCGGCCCCCGGAATTGGCCGCACGCGTCGGAGTTCGAAACCCGCAGCCTCCAGTGCTGCTTGTGAGCGGCCGGTGTCCGGGGTGAACATGACCACGTGATCAAGGCGGCTCGCCCCATTGGCGTGCGTGGTCGTCGTTGCTGGGGGAGCGTGGGTAGCGATGGTCGTGATGCCGTCGATCGTCTCGCCCGCACCGGGACCGAGATCTCGGAACGTCCACGCCGTGATGCCACCCTTGCCGGACTCCGGGGCGCCTGTCAGCTCAACGGCGATCGTGCCGATGCTCGTCAGCGCCGCTCCGTTACTGCGGTCGGTCACGGTGAAGCCAGCACGACTCCACGCTTCGGGGTCGTCCTGCACGATGAGTCGTTCAAGTTCAGGCATGTCGGGAACGTAGCGTTTGCCGTCCCCATCAAGCGAGTGGCGAAGCTCTCAAGAAATCTTGTGAAGCCGTGAACCATCGGAACGGGTGCTCTCGATAGACGGCATATGGGTTCAAGATTCACATTGCGAGGGTTCTGTCGGATAGCGATCGTGGCGGCCGGTCTCGGCATCTCGTTCTTGCTCGATCAGGAAGTGCTGGGTGGCATCCTCGTCTTCTTCCTGCTGGTGGCGCCGTTCGAGAAGCTGTATCCCCGACAGAAGGGGCAGAAGATTCGGCGCCCCCTGCTGGGCACGGACCTCGCCTTCGCCCTCATGGCACCGCTGCTGAACGGGGTCGGCATCTTTGCCGCCGTGATCATCGGAGGCATCAGCCTCTTCTGGCTTCCCGGTCTTCTGATGCGCCCGCTCGTGGCCGAAATCCCGACCGCGCTCATCCCGATCGTTGCCTTCATCCTCTTCGACTTCCTCGGCTACTGGACGCACCGCTGGGCCCACGAGGTCCCGCTTCTCTGGCGGTTCCACGCCGTGCATCACTCGCCAGAACACATGGACTGGATCAGTGGGGTTCGCATTCACCCCTTCGATGGCGTGTTGATTGCTCCCGCCTTCTTCTTCCTGCTGGCCGCCGGGTTCGATGTTGAGGTCACCGGCATCCTGGCCGTGATCCAAATTGCCCTTGGCATCTTCTTCCACGCCAACGTTCGAGTTCGGTGGCGCTGGCTCGACCGCATCGTGGCCAACCCTGAGTTCCACCACTGGCATCACGCCAACGAATCCGACGCGATCGGACACAACTATGCCCCAGCGCTACCGCAGTGGGACCTGCTCTTCGGCACCTTCTTCATGCCGAACCGCTCGTCCGATCGTCGGCCGCAGCGCTACGGCGTCGATGAGTACCTGCCCCGCCATCTCATCGGCCTGCTCACCTACCCCTTGCGTGGTGCCCGTTCGATCATGCGGCCCCGGGCCGTCCTCGCCGGGCTGCGGTCGATCGCCAAGGACGTCCAGCGCTCGACGTTCAGGCCGACCCACTCGGTGCAGCGGGAGACGGCGCCGGGTTGCCTGTCCACGAACCAGTCACTCTTTGAACCAGCTACGCCTGAACGCACCCTTGTTGACTCGTGAGGCGCCAGCGGTGATCGAGGAGCCGTCGATTCGGCGGTCACGTCGGGGTACTAGCGTCTGCCGGGTGGAGGAGCGCATGTCAGGATATGTGGCATCCGACGTGCAGCTGCTGGCGGCGATCGCAAACGGGGACCGGCTCGCTCTCGATGAGCTCTATCGGCGGCACGCTCCGTGGCTCACCACCCGACTCTCCCGTCGCTGTGGTCAGCCCGACGTTGTTGACACAGCCGTGCAAGACACATTCCTGAACGTGTGGCGGAAGGCCTCGAGTTACAAGCCCACCGGCGAGGTGGCGGCATGGATCTGGACGATCGGCATTCGCCGGCTGATCGACCAACTCCGCAAGCTTCCTCCACCCACTCCTGTCGAGGCAGCTCAGTTCGCGTTCGTGATCAGCGAAGAGGTGCCCCTCGCCCTCGGTCACACGCCGTTGGGCCAGGCGTTCGCCAGCCTCGAGCCTGAACTCCAGTCCGTGCTGGCCGCCACTGCACTCGATGGCCTCACCAACCGTGAAGCTGCCCACCTCCTCGGCATCCCCACCGGCACCGTCAAGTCTCGGCTGTCCCGAGCCCGTACTCTCCTGAAGGACCTGGCATGAACGAGATCGAACGCCAGCTCGGCGCAGCCGCCGCCGACCCTCAGCATCTGGCCGGCCCGATTCCGGGGCCGGGCAGTGACGCCCCGCTGCTCGACCGGCGGATCGAGAACGGCCTGCATGCCATGCACGCTGAGCTCGATGCCCCGTCCGAACCGCGGCTCGCCCGACTCCTTCGCCGTATCGGTGTGCCCGACTTGGTGATCCCGCTGGTGACGGCGACGCCCGGCCTGCGCCGCTCGTGGTTCGCCGCTGTCACGATTGCGGTGCTCTTCGCCCTGAGCGCGGCGTCCAACAATCAGGCAGTCGGTGTCGATCGCATCGGTGTGTTCCTCACGCTCGCGCCGCTCGTACCGCTGCTCGGCGTGGCTCTCGCGTTTGGCAAGGGTGTGGACCCCACGCACGACCTCGTGGTCGCCGCTCCAAGAGACACCTTCGCAGTCTTTCTGATCCGAGCTACCACGGTCCTCATCGCCAGTTCGATCCTGCTGCTGCTCTGTGCGGTGGTGCTGCCCGCTGGCGGTGCGTATCGACTGGCCTGGTTGCTTCCCTCGCTTGCCATCACGGCCACCACGATGTGGCTGTCGGCCACCTGGCCCGCTCAGCGAGTGGCCGCGGTGATCGCGAGCGGCTGGGTCCTCGGCGTGTTGGTGGCCAGCGGCGCCGCCTCCACCGCAGCGACGTTCGGTCCCGTCATGCAGGGTCTGTCTGGTGCACTCGCGGTGGTCGCCAGTTGGGCCTTGTTCCGGCACCGCCAGCACTTCAACGGGGCAGGCGGCCGGTGACCGCTCCCGTCGTTGCGCTTTCGAATCTCCAGCGTTCGTATGGCTCGAAGCCCGTGGTCGACATCGACCGGGCGGTTCTGCCAGGCGGAACCACCGCGCTGCTGGGGCCCAACGGCTCGGGAAAGACGACGCTGTTGGAGATGCTGGCCACCGTCGCCGCCCCTGACCGGGGCAGCGTCTTGGTCGATGGCAATGACCTCTCCGACCCAGCCCAGCAGCTGACCGTGCGCCGTTCGCTCGGGTACATGGCGCAGGAGAACCGGTTGCCGTCCCGGATGCGAGTGCGGGAGTACTGCGACTACGTGGCTGCTCTCAAGGAGATTGGCCCTCGACGCGCTCGGTTGCAGTGGACGGACTGGCTCCTCCACCAGGCTGATCTCGTGGACAAACGGGACGCTCGCATGGGCACCTTGAGCGGAGGAATGCAGCGACGGCTTCTTCTCGCCCAGTCGCTACTTGGGCATCCCCGACTCGTGGTGCTTGATGAGCCGCTGGTCTCGCTCGACGCAGCCCACCGGTCGACGGTGGTCCGTCTCATTGCGGCCTCAGCAGGGGAGCGGACCACGGTCGTGGCAACGCATCATTCGGACGAGCTGGCCGCCGTGTGTCAGCACGTCATCGTGCTCATCGGCGGGCGGGTCGCCTTCGCCGGACCGCCAGCTGCGCTCGCAGCTCAAGCGGATGGAATGGTGTGGGAGACGCCGACGCCGATCGAGCACCCCTCGGTGCGTGCCCTCGGCCCCAATCGCTTCCGCATTGTTGGTCCTGAGCCGGCCAACGCCGTGGCCGCCCAACCCACCGTGCACGACGGATACCTCGCCGTCGCCTCCGGGATCTCCGGTTCGTTCGGCGGCTCTCAGTAGAAGACGGAGCGGGCCCGATGACGGGGGACGGCCTTGTAGGGGGCGCCGCTGCCACGTTCCCAGAGGACGAGATCGAGATCCATCGCGGTCCAACCCGTGCGCTCGGACAGAAGCTCAACGGCGTGCACGCCGAGCGCCCGGATCTCCACTTCCGGGCGGCCGCCCGGCTCGAGCCGCTCGCGTCGATCGATGTGGGCGGCCAGCTCGGGATCGAACTGCAACACGCCGTCGATGCGCAGCACATGCGGCACGAGGTTGTCGGCGAACGCCGTGAGACGATGCAAGTCATCGAACCGCACACCGGGCACATCCCGTGCGAGATCGGCTGGCGTGATCTGCGCCCGCTTGTAGAAGGCGATCTCTGCCGGGCGGTCGGCGAGGGCGACCTGCTCCACATCCCGGTAGTACGGCATCGTGGTGAGAAGCTCGGCGAGCCGGACGGCGGAGTGGTCAGCCGCCTCCAGCACCGCCGAGGCCGAACCGTGTGATGCAACGAAGCGCCCCAAGTCGTTCAGCGCCAGGGCAAACCGGGACATCAGTTCGGTCAGTGCTCCGCCGTCCAAATCCTGGCCAAAGATCGAGGAGCAGTCCTCGACCGTGATGGCCTGCAGGCGTTCGGGCGTGAGCTCGCCGGTCCAAGAGACGTAGTCGGTCAGCGAGGCGGCCATCGTGCGAGCGCCAGACAGGCCGGGCTTCTTGCGAACCACATCGTGGTAGCCGGATCCGAAGTTGATGGCATCGAGCGCCAGCGTCAACATCAGCAGGTCCTCTGCCGGAGGCTCGCTCGCTGCGTCGCTCGGTCTCGCCGAGGGCGGGCCTCCACGCTCGGCTGCTTCACCCAGAAGAAGTGCTGCAAACGAGTCGAGCTGGGCCTCGTCGAGCCGTACCCACTTCGCCTCGGCCGCGAGGCGTGCACACGAGGTCCGAACTCGATCGACGAGATCGGCACCATCGTCGAGTTCGTCCATACTGGCCAGTGTGACCTCCTCGACTCCTTCGTCCAACAGCGCCGCCACCTCTCCCGCCTCCGATGGCGCACTGAACGATGCCGAGATTCGAGCCCTCGCTCGACGCTGGCGCGACGCCGATCCGGACCCTCGCACCGCACAAACGGTGACTGCCTTGCTCGACACGATCGCCGCTGGTGCTGACGAAGCGGAGGTAGCAGCGGCGCAGGCACAACTGCGCACGCTGTTCGAAGGACGCATCGCGTTCGGTACAGCCGGCCTGCGGTCCTCGATCGGAGCGGGACCGCAGCAGATGAACCGTCTGGTCGTGCGTCAGACCACGGCCGGGCTGATGGATTGGCTGCCGGATGGAGCGCTTGTTGTCATCGGCTACGACGCTCGTCATGGCTCGCTCGACTTCGCCCGAGACACCGCAGGTGTGGTCGCGGCAGCTGGCGGGCGAGCAGAGATCCTGCCGGAGCCACTGCCGACTCCCGTGCTGGCCCACGCGGTGCTGCTGCGCGAGGCCGACGCGGGCGTGATGGTGACGGCCAGCCACAACCCGCCGGCCGACAACGGCTACAAGCTCTACCTGGGCGATGGCATCCAACTCGTTTCACCGGCCGATCGGGAGATTGCGGCGGCCATCGATCAGGTTGCCGCGGCGCAGCTCGCAGGGGAGCGAACCATCGACATTGCCGACGAGAGCCACCCGTCCTACACGGTGCTGGACGACACGATCGCGGCGAGCCACATCGAACTCGTCCAGCAGGCGCTCACAGGTACCGCTCGATCCACCAATCTGGTCTACACCGCCATGCACGGAGTGGGTGGCGCTCATATGGAGCGGGCATTCGAGCGGGCGGGCTTCCCGTCGCTGTTGACCGTCGCCGAGCAACACGAGCCGAACCCGGACTTTCCCACTGTCGCCTTCCCGAACCCGGAAGAAGACGGAGCGCTCGACCTCGCACTCGCTCGTGCCGAGGCAGCCGGTGCGGACGGAATCATTGCCAATGACCCCGACGCTGATCGGCTGGCGATCGCCGTAGCTGACCGGAATGGTCGCCAGCAGCCGTTGAGCGGCGACCAGCTCGGCGTATTGCTGGCTGATCACCTCATCCGAACGGGTGCCGGAGCAGCGAACGTTGGCGGCCGGGTGACCGCCAACTCAGTGGTGTCCAGCCGTTTGCTCAGCCGGATGGCCGAGGCCGCAGGGATCGCGCACGTCACCACGCTCACCGGCTTCAAGTTCGTGGCCCGGCCAACGATTGAGATGCCCGAGCGGCACTACCTCCTCGGCTACGAGGAGGCGCTCGGCTACTGCGTGGGAGGCCTCGTGCGAGACAAGGACGGCATCAGCGCCGCCCTTGTCGCGGCCGAGATGTTGGCCTCGCTGGCCGAAGCCGGAATCACGGTCTGGGATCGTCTCGATGCCCTCGCCGCAGAGCATGGCGCCCACATCACCGGGCCGGTCACGATCCGCCTTGATGGTCCTGACGGGCTCGAGCTGCGGGAAGCGATGATGGCTCGTGTCCTGGCCGACCCTCCCCAGGATCTGGCGGGAGCGCTCCGTACCTCGCTGGAGGACCTTCAAGCGGGCACCCATTTTCCGCCGGCCACGGGTGCGATCCTGTTCTTCGATGATGACACGCGGGTGATCGTTCGGCCCAGCGGCACTGAGCCCAAGCTGAAGGCGTACATCGAGGTCGTGGAGAAGGTGAACGGTCCGGCCCACGCTGCTGAGGCCTACGTGCGGGGCAACGCTCGGCTGGCGAAGGCCCAGCGGTCACTTCAGGCCTACTTCGGCCTCGATCTCGAAGACGACTGAATGCCGGGTCGCGCCGACCTGCTCATCCGAGCGCTCAGTTGAGCTTGCAGGCGTCGGTGGAGCCGGGGAGCTTGTAGCGATAGGTGGCCACTAGCCGGTACACGGGCGCGGCAAGCCAGGCGATTGGTGGCCGAATCATGAGTTCCCCGGCGATGCACAACGGGAAGCCAGCGTGTCGGAGTGCCTGGCCGACGGCAAGGTGTCCACGGTGGAGACCCCCGTCTGCGGACGCGAAATAGGCCGCCGACGAAACATCATCGACGGTCAATCCGACCTCATCCAGGTCGAGTGCTTGCCACGGTTGCACCTCAACGTCGTCTGGCATCCACTTCTGGATCCAACTCGCTGAGGTGGTGCAGAACCCGCAGTCGCCGTCGAAGATCAGCGTGGGCTGGTCCTTCAGCGGCATCAGACGGGAATGATCAAAGGATCAGTTTCGCCCGCAGTTGGGCTTGCGGCCGTGGTTGGCCTTCTTCTTGCGCGCACCGAGGCGCTTCTTGTTCCGACGCTTGGACATTCGGGCAAGGTTAGCGGGCTCAAGCAGTGTCACCACCGGCATGACCTGCGTCTGAGGTGTCTCTGAGGCCGCCAAATAGGTCAAAAGACTGGTGATGCAGGGAAGTCGTCATCTCGTCGACGGCATTGCCGACAAGAGTGATGCAGGCATCAATGCCCGATGTCGAGGAGAGCACACACGTGGCCAGAAGTTGGGACGCCCGAGTCAAGGGCGCAAGTCAGAAGGTGACCACACCCGACGAGGGTGTTCCTTCCGACGATCTCGCACCGTCGGAGGATCCGGCCAGTGCGCCAGATCCTGCTGCCGAGACGGCTGCTCCTTCGACCGAGGTGGACGCCGTCATCCAGCCAGACGTTGAGGAGAACGAGCCGCAGGAGAACAACCTGGGTCGGAGAACGTCGGACCGTCGCCGTGACACGGTGCCCACGATCCCCGCCTTCCTCGAGGAGAATCTCCACGAGCCCGTGGCTCCGAGCCAACCTCCGGCGAACCGAGCGCCTTCTCGCCAATCGATCCCCTCAATCTACGAAGATCTTGAACCGCCGTCGGTCATCACGGCTGATGCGGAATCTGAACTCGACATGGTGTCGGCCGGGCTGTCGCTTGCCGTCGAGGCGATCCGACTTCCTGTTGCCATTGCCGAGCGGTCCACCGGTCTGATTCGCTGGACGTCGCCCGAGTGGGTCGACCGCTTCGGAGAAAAGGACCTGCTCGCCCGGCACATGCCTTCGGCCACCGAATTCGGTGAATCGCCGCTTCCTCCTCCGGGAGAGTCCTGGCAGCGCACTCGCACCCTGCTCTTCGCCAACGGTGCCGAAGAACTGGCTGAGCTTGTGCTCTCCGGCTCCAGCTCGCGAGGCGTCGACTTCGTGACGGTGGTGGCACTGGACAAGGACTCCGGCGGCGCAGTCATCAGCGATCGCCAGCAGGTCATCTCGATCATCGACGGCGCCATGTCGGCCATCGACCAGGGTGTCGTCGCTGTTCTGTACGTCGACCTCGACCGCTTCAAGGTTGTGCATGATCTGGTTGGCAACGTGGAGGCACTCCGCCTTCTCGAGCTGGTCAACCACCGCATTGCCTCGACCGTTCGAGCCAGCGATCTCCACTTCCGCCTTGCCTCGGACGAGTTCGTGATCGTGGCCAGCGAACTCGAACATCCGAGCGCCGCAGAGGAACTGGCGGAGCGAATCCGACTGGCCGTCGCAACGCTGGCCGACGTTGGACACGATCTCGCCCTCACCGCCAGCGTTGGCGTGGCCCTGGCTGAAGAGGGCCAGACCGGTGACGTGCTGCTCTCCGCAGCTGAGACGGCCGTGTATGTGGCCAAGGGGCGAGGTCGAAACCGAATCGCCGTCCACGATGAAGAACTGCGTACCCGCACCCAACGCCTCATGGTGGTGGAGCGGCAACTGCGCCGAGCCATCGACCGCCGAGACGTGCGCTTCGCCTACCAGCCCGTGATCGAGATCGAGACCGGCGACGTGTGCGGCGCCGAGGCGCTGCTCCGTCTGGGCGGCGATGTTGGCCTGTCCGCCGTCGAGGTTGTTGCCGCGGCAGAACACAGTGGACTCATGGGTGCTCTCGGAACGCTGGTGTTCGAAGGTGTGAACGATCAGCTCAGCGAGCTCCTCCGGAACGGCAGCCGGAACCACACGATCATGGTCAACCTGTCGCTCAACCAGATGGCCGATGACGCGCTTCTGGCCGCCATGGGCGAGCTGGTTGCCGATCCCGCCATTGGCGATGGCCGCCTGGCCGTTGAGGTTCCCGAGCTCGTGATCCGTGATCACCGAGCGGAGGTCGTGAAGCTGGCCAGCCGCATTCGACCGGGGTTCAAGCTCGGCGTAGACGGATTCGGTTCCGGCATGCTCCGGGCGGACCTGCTCGAAGGACTGCCGATCGACTACCTCAAGCTGCATCGCAGCGTGACGACGTCGCTGATCGACGGCGGAGAAGTGGAATCTGAGCGAGTTCGCTCACTCGTGGCCTGGGCCGTCGAGGCCGGCATTGATGTGGTGGCCCTCGGTGTGGAGACCGTCGAGCAGGCCGAAGCCCTCGAGGCACTGGGTTGCAAGCGGGCACAGGGCTTCCTGTACGCCGGTGCGGTCACCTCCGACAGCCTGCTCGGTCTCGTCGAGTCCGGCATCACGATCAATGCGCCGGGTTCGGATGAAGACGAGCACGACGCGCCTTCGGAGACCAGCAGGGCATAGCCTCTGCTGGGTATGGAGAAGTTCGGTTTCGTCGGTCTGCCAAACGCAGGCAAGTCATCCCTCTACAACGCACTCACGGGTGGCGGCGCGCTTGCCGCTCCGTATGCGTTTGCCACGACCGACCCCAACGTCGGTGTTGCCAAAGTGTTCGACGAGCGCCTCGATGCGCTGGCGGCGATGAGCAACTCGAAGAAGATCGTGCACGCCACCGTGCAGTTCAACGACATCGGTGGCCTTGTCGCTGGAGCCAGCAAAGGCGAGGGCTTGGGCAACAAGTTCCTGTCCGGCATCCGTGAGGTTGACGCCATCGTGTTCGTGCTTCGAGCCTTCGAAGACGACGACGTTCCTGGCCCCAAGGATCCCCTCGAGCACCTCAGCGTTGTCGAGATCGAGCTCACCCTCGCGGACCTCGACACCATCGAGCGCCAGATCGACAAGCGCCGGAAGGCCTCGAGGGCTGACAAGTCGCTGCTCCCTGAGATCGAAGCCATGGAAGCGGCCCTGGTGTTCCTCGAAGAGGGCACGCCGCTGTACCGCAGCACGCTCTCCGAAGATCACCGCCTGCTCCTCAAGCCCTGGTTCCTGCTGACCAACAAGCCGGTGCTGGCGATCGTGAACCTCGATGAGGGCCAACTCGAACGAGTCGACGAGATCATTGCGCCAGTGGAAGCCGAATTGGGCGGCATCGCTCCCGTCTTTGGTGCCTGCATCCAGCTCGAGGCAGAAGCCGCCCAGCTCGATCCCGAGGATCGGGCCGAGATGCTCGATGCTCTGGGACTCGGCGAGGGCGCGCTGCCCCGATTCATCACCGCCGCCTATCACGTGCTCGGTCTGCGCACCTTCCTCACCACCGGTGAGCAAGAAACCCGAGCGTGGACCTACCGGGTCGGCTCGACGGCGCCCGAATGTGCGGGAAAGATTCACAGCGATCTGCAGCGCGGCTTCATCCGGGCCGAGACGATCCGTTGGGATGAGCTGGTGGAGATCGGTTCGTGGAGCAAGGCAAGAGACATCGGCAAGGTCCGCCAGGAAGGCAAGGATTACGTGGTCGAGGACGGCGATGTGGTCGACATCCGATTCAACGTCTGATCGTTGGCGGCCCGAACGGGCCCACTCCGCCTGCTGGCTCGTCCGAGACGGCAAGGTGTTGGCCTCGTTGGAGGTGCCCGACGGGCGCAAAGCGCGTGCCCGCGGTCTGCTTGGCCGTGATCGATTCGAAGGTGCCATGTTGCTGCACCCCGTTCGCTCCGTGCACACGGTGCGCATGCAGTTCGACATCGACATGGCGCTCATCGATCCGTCCGGTGTTGTCGTGAAGACCATGCGGGTGAACCGGAACCGGGTGACGGCTCCTCGCCTGCGAGTGAAAACCGTGATCGAGGCCGAGGCCGGTGCATTCAACATGTGGGGCCTGAAGATCGGCGACGAGCTCGAGATTCGCGAGTCCCGTTGATGGCGTTCCGCCTCGCGGGTCCGACCCCTTTGACTGACGCACGGTGAGCGGCGCACTCCACATCGTCGGCACCCCGATCGGCAACATGGCGGACCTCTCGCCCCGGGCTGTCGCCACGCTGACCTCCGCCGATCTCATTGCGTGCGAGGACACCCGACGCACGGGCCGTCTCCTGCAACTGGCCGGCATTCCGAAGCGGCCCCTCACCGTTGCCAACGAGCACACCGAACGAAGTCGGGCGGGCTCGATCATCGACCAGATCGCGGGCGGGGCCTCCGTGGCCCTGGTTTCGGATGCCGGCATGCCGGGTATTTCCGATCCTGGCATGGCCCTCGTCAACGCCGTGATCGAGGCCGGTCTGACCGTCGACGTGATTCCCGGACCCACCGCGATCAGCGCCGCTCTTGTCCTGAGCGGGCTGCCGATGGACCGATACGTGTTCGAGGGGTTCCTGCCTCGCAAGGGAACGGAACGCACGGCGATCGTCCGATCGATCGTGGGCGAGAAGCGAACCGTGGTGCTCTACGAATCTCCTAAACGCGTCGTTGCCACGCTTGCGGCGCTGGCCGAAGCGTGTGGGCCGGAGCGACCCGTAGCCGTTGGCCGGGAGCTCACCAAGCTGCACGAAGACGTGGTGCGAGGTTCTCTGGCTTCGGTTCGTGCTCACTTCGTCGAGCACGAACCTCGAGGTGAGTTCGTCATCGTTGTTGGCGGACGCGCCGTCGATGACGAATGGAGCGATGCATCGCTGATCGCTGCACTTCGGGATCATCTGGCGTCAGGTGCCACCAAGCGAGACGCAGTGCGGGCAGTGATGGAAGCCTCTGGCTGCAGCAAGCGTCGGGTGTATGACCTTTCGTTGACGCTTCTGCAACAAGGGTGACGCGCTGCGGCAATCTCTGACACGCTGCCCTCGGCAGAAGTGGCGGACGCGAGGTTCTCGCGGTCGTTGCCCCTGCCCGCACATGGGTCGAGCCTCTTCCGGGCCATGGGGACACAAAGAAGAGGGTCCTGTGAAGGCGGAGGGTATGTGAAGCAACGGCTCGTTCTGCGGGCCCGCGCATTACGGCGCTGGTAACGGGATGCGGAAGTGAGCGGAGCAATTGAGGGCTGGCCGATTCGTTGGCTGGTCTGACACGCGATGCACGCGACCGACACGGATCGGTGGGCCCGGCGCGGGTCGTCCGTTCCACGGTCATTCGATCAGGCCGTTCGAACCCCCACGATCTCGGTTCGAACTCAAACCAGGTTGGAGCGAGGGACCAGCGGTACGAACTGGGATTCAAGCGCGCGGGCGCGGAGGAAACTCCGAAGCGTGCAAACGTTCTGGCAAACGGCTGCAAACCTGTGAGAGATCAGGTGTCGGGTTCCGAGCAATCGGGGCCCGGCACCTGGGCAGGCAGGATGGCGTACCCTGCGCTGATGGCAGTGGTTGGCACCGTCCGCGTCGACAAATGGTTGTGGGCTGTGCGCGTCTACAAGTCCCGAGCCCAGGCCAACGACGCATGCACCTCGAATCGTGTGCGGGTGAACGGTGAGATCGCCAAGCCCGCCACGAAAGTGAAGGTTGGCGACACGATCGAGGCCCGCCGCAGGGACCGTACGATCATCTACCGGGTCGTACAGGCGCTCGACAAGCGCGTCGGCGCGGCCCTCGTGCCGGATGCGGTGGAAGACCTTTCACCTCCACCGCCGGAGCGACCGGCCCACGATGGCCCCCTCCGGGAGTCCGCCGCCTTTGCCGAGCGTGAGCGAGGTGCAGGGCGACCCACCAAGCGCGATCGGCGCGAAATTCAGAAGCTGAAGGAGCGACGATGAGCAGCGAGCTCACCGTGGTGGGGACCTGTCCGCTCGACTGCCCCGACGCCTGCAGTTGGATCGTGACCGTGCAAGACGGTGTGGCCACCAAGCTTCGGGGCAACACCGATCATCCCTTCACCCAGGGCGGCCTGTGCAAGAAGGTGAATCCGTGGCTGACCTATGCGGCCGATCCTTCTCGCCTCATGACACCGTTGCGGCGCGTGGGCCCGAAGGGTCCCGGCGCACGCTTTGAGCCCATGAGTTGGGACGATGCGCTGGCGACGATTGCCGGGCGAGTGCTCGACGCACGCGACGAGTTCGGCGGAGAGAGCGTGTGGCCCTTTGTCGGAACCGGTCACATGGGTTGGATCCAGGGCGCCAGCGGTGAGCCTGGTGCTCGCTTGTGGAACCTCCTCGGATCGTCTCACCACTCACTCTCGATCTGTTCGCCCAGCGGGCACCTGGGGCTCGGGTACTCGGTCGGCACATCCGTGAGTATCGACCCCGAAGATGTCGTGCATTCCGGGCTGATCCTGATCTGGGGCTCCAACACGCTGATCACGAACCAACACTTCTGGCCGTTCGTGCAGCAGGCCAAGGACGCTGGCGTTCCGGTCGTCGTGATCGACCCCGCTCGGACCCGCACGGCGGAGCGGGCCGATCTCCATCTCTCGCCTCGTCCCGGTACCGATGGTGCGCTGGCCCTTGGCCTGTGCCGGGCGCTCGTGGATCGGGATGCGCACAATGCTGCGTTCCTGGCTGAGCGAACCCTGGGCGCCGACGATTTCCTCGCTTCGCTTGACCACTGGGATCGAACGGCGACGCTGGCGGAGTGCGACGTGGATCCGGATGGGTTCGACGCCCTCGTCGAGCTCCTCACAGCGGCAGACCGGGGTCCGCTGGCCATCAAGCTCGGGCACGGAATGCAACGGCATACCTACGGCGGCCAGGCGGCTCGCGTCGTGTCGTGCCTCCCGGCACTCACGGGTTCGTACGGCGAGCGAGGTGGTGGGCTCGTGTACAGCACCGGAGGTGCGTACGGCCTGAACTCGTTCAAGCGGCAGCGGCCGGATCTGCGGCCAGGACCGGTGCGGACGCTGGCCATGACCAAGCTTGGGCAGTATCTGCTCGATCTGGACGACCCGCCGGTGAAGGTGCTGATGATCTCCGGCGCCAATCCCGTGGTTTCGAACCCGCAGATCGCGCTGGTGCGTGCAGGGCTTGCTCGTGACGATCTCTTCACGGTCGTCACGGATCTCTACCTGACCGAGACCGCTGACTACGCCGACATCGTGCTCCCATCGGCGATGCAGCACGAGCAGATCGACATCACCGAGTCCTTCGCCCACCTCTATCTCAACTGGAACGAGCCCGCTGTTGA
>CALKTH010000024.1 GCA_937997485.1 uncultured Acidimicrobiales bacterium
CTGTTCTGTTCTGACGAGCACGTCACCCTCGCTCCGGATCACCCATCGGCGTGGCGAGTCGGTGATCGCGTGCGTTTGCACACCGCTCACGTCGACCCCACCGTGGCCAAGCACGATGCCATGTGGTTGCACGACGGCGGACGCATCATTGACCGCTGGGCCGTCGATCTCCGCCAATGGTGACCACCATCCCCACCTGTGGGTGCCTGACCCCCACCGTCACTGATTGGGCGCGTCAATGGGGGCGATCACCGACGGTGTCGGCTCAGAGCAGCGTGGCCGCGAGTGCGACCTGGTCGAGGTCGTCCTCATCGAGCACCTGGAGGTAGAACCGCTCAACGCCTTCGGCTGCGAACAACTCCAGCTTCTCTCGCACTTCCTCGATCGTGCCGGCCGCACCGTTTTCCCGCAGCTCGGCCGGTTCCCGGCCGATTCGGGCCGCTCGTCGCTCGACATCGGCCTCGGTCTCCCCGGCACAGAGAACGAGAGCGACCGAGTAGATGAGTTCGTCGGGATCACGGTCGATGGCCTCACACGCTGACCGGACACGATCACGCTGTTCGATCCAGCGACCGAGCGGGTTGAACGGCAAGTTGTATTCGTTGCCGAAGCGCGCTGCGAATGCTGGAGTCTTGGTCGGACCGCCACCGCCGATCACGATCGGAACACCACGGCTGCGGACCCCTTTGCCCTGAACGGGTTTGGGGAGGGCAGGCCCCTCGGCGAACGTGTAGTGCGAACCGTCGTACGAGAAGTGCTCGCCCTCACCAGTACCCCAGAAGCCGGTGATGATCTCCAGCTGTTCCGCGAGTTGTTCGAATCGCTCACCGAGTGCGGGGAACGGGATGCCGTGTGCCTGGTGTTCGGCCTCGAACCATCCGGCGCCCAAGCCGAGCTCGAGTCGGCCGCCGCTCATCTGATCGATCTGACTCGCCGTGATAGCGAGCATTCCGGGCAAACGGAAGGTGATGGGAGTGACCAGCGTGCCGAGTCGAATCGTGCTGGTGTCGCGGGCCAGGCCAGCCAGCGTGGTCATGGCATCAGTCGGACCGAGGCGCGCGCTGCCATCGCCCATCTTGAGGAGATGGTCAGACACGAAGAAGGCCCCGAACCCGAGACGCTCGGACTCCTTCGCCAGGGTGGAGAGACGTTCGTATCCGGCGCCCTGCTGAGGTTCTGTGAAGATGCGGAGATCCATGGAAGTCGACGCTACATGGAGCCAGGAGGCACCTGGCGCCTCGACTTCACCAGCCCGGCTACGGGTGGTGGAGGGCTGCGCCACGGGACACAGCGCTGCAGCGGTGGTAGCAATTCAGTAGCGAGCCGAACCGATCACATGGGAGACCACGAAATGAAGGACACGATTGATGCCTTGCTGCAGGCGGGTGTCGAGCGCTCCGCAGCGGCGGGAGTTTCTGCGGTTGTGGTTGATCGAGACGGCGTGCTCTACGAGGGCGCGGCTGGCGAGCGGGTGATCGGCAGCGGCGTCCCGATGGAGCCCGACACCGTCGGTGCCATCTTCTCCATGACCAAGGCCATTACGAGCGCTGCCGCCATGCAGTTGGTGGAGCAAGGCAAGCTCACGCTCGACGGCCCGGCATCGGAGATCTGTCCGGCGCTGGGCGACGCCACGGTGCTCGAAGGATTCGACGAAGGCGGGCAGCCCATCACCCGCCCGGTCAGCACACCCATCACACTCCGGCATCTGCTGACCCACACGTCGGGCTTCGTCTACGACCTCTGGAACACCGACAACGGCCGCTGGCACGAGGCCACGGGTACCCCAACAATCCTCAGCCTCGAGAAGGCATCGCTCGCGTCACCGCTCATGTTCGAGCCCGGCACACGATGGCAGTACGGCATCGGCATCGATTGGGCGGGCCAGCTCGTCGAAGCGGCGTCGGGCCTCACACTCGGTGAGTTCTTCGCTCAACACCTCACCGGTCCACTCGGGATGACCGACACCGCCTTCACACACAGCGAGTCGATGCTGGCTCGGGCATCTGGAATCCACGCCCGCCTGCCGGACGGGTCGTTGGCATCGGTTGATATTCCGCCACCGGCAAACCCGGAGTTCGAAATGGGCGGCGGCGGGCTCCATGGCACGATGGGCGACTACGGCCGCTTCATCCGTATGATCCTCAATGACGGCGAGCTCGATGGTGTTCGGGTCCTCCAGCCGGAAACGGTGCAGCAGATGTGCACGAACCAGATGGGCGACCTTCGAGTGGAGATGCTGCCGACTGCCTCGCCAGCGTTCACTCTCGACGCTGAGTTCTTCCCCGGCGAGCCGAAGTCGTGGGGGCTCAGCTTCCAGATCAACGAGGAGCCCGGTTTCACCGGACGCCCGGCCGGCACTTTGATGTGGGCTGGCCTGGCCAACAGCTTCTATTGGATCGATCGCGAAAACGGGATCGGAGGCGCCTACCTGAGTCAGATGATTCCCTTCGCCGATCCGGGAACAGTCGACCTGTTCTTCGAGATGGAGAGCGCCGTCTACGCCTCGAGGTAGCTGAGCAAGCGCTGCCCCTCCTCGAACGCCCGGGTCGTTTCGGCAGCGTGCGCCGCCCTTTTGCGGGTTCTCGCAGCGCCAGCCCACCGGAACGGTGGGCTGGACACGATTTTTCGGCGCAGGTTCGGGTGGAAAACGGGGGAGGGCCGACCGGGAATCCGGTCGGCCCTCGCCGTTGTCACGATGTTCGATCGGGCAGCGTCACGGTGGTGTCGCTACTCGGTCGAGGATGAGGATGAGGATCACTTCGTCTCGGTGATCTCCCGGTACTCAATGGACTGAGCGAAGAAGGCCACGAGCTCGGTGCGAGTGATGGTGCCGGACTTGAGCCGACCGAGCCAGTACTCGCGTCCACCAGCATCGCCGGAGCGCTTCATGAGCTCGTTGTACACGAACTCGACCCATTCTTCGTCGGTGGCGTTGGTGATCTTGTCGCCGAACTTGCCCTGGAACTCGTCGGAGTCAGCGAAGTAGGCGATGAGCGTGGTGAGCCCATTCTCTTCACGGAACTCGACCCAGAACTGGAAGCCAGCGTTGTCGGGAAGACGACCGAGCATGGCGGAGTAGATACGAACGACTTCGCCGTCCGTGCCTTCCTTACCAGCGAAGGGGTTCACCGGCGTTTGCGGCTCTTCCTCTTCTTCCTCTTCCTCAACGGGCTCTTCCTCTTCGACCGGCTCCTCTTCCTCGACCGGCTCGTCGGGGACGTCGTTCACCGTGACGACGATGTTTGCCTCGTCGTTACGAGCATCCTCGCCCTCGCCGTCCTGTGTGCGGACACGGATCGTGGCCTCACCAACGAAGTCGGCAGCGGGGGTCACACTGACCTGGTCGCCTTCGACAGAGCTGGTCCAACCGTCCGGGAGCTGCTTGACGATGATCGGCAGGTCTTCGACCGGCGTTTCGATGTCACTCACGGTCACCTGGAAGGTAGCCGTGGTGTTCTCGTCCATCTCGATGGCGGCTGGCGCCTCGATGCTGGGCTTGTCGTTGACCGGAGCAACCTCAACCTCAACCGTGGCGATCGCCGTCGCGGTCCCATCGGTCACGTAGTAGGCGAAGGCGTCGTAGCCGTGGAAGTCGGGGTCGGGCGTGTAGACGGCCTGACCGTCGACCACCCCGACCACACCGTGGCTCGGCTGCGAGACCTTCCAGATGGTGAGCTCCTCGTCGAAGTCTTCGTAGTAGTCGTCGTCTTCGATGTACTCGCCATCCTTGACGGAGAGAATCGATGGGCCGAACGGGAAGAAGTCCTCGTCTTCGTCTTCGAAGTACCAGATTGGGTACTGGTCGATGTCGAAGTCGTTGTCGAGCACGTCGATGGTCACCGGGGTGTCCTCGTCGGTCTCGGCATAGTCGTTCGTGGCTTCAGGAACGTCGTTCTTCGGAGCCACGAATACTTCGACGTAGGCCGTGCTCACCTGGCAGGGCTCGTGCGGCCCATTGTCTTCGTAGTCGCCGATGAGGGCGGCAGTTCGGACCGCACGTGGGCCACCGAGGCCGCCGTAGTACAGGTCGTACTGGTCGCAGTCGATGTTCGTCGGGTAGCCCTGCATGATCGGGTCCCACTCGCCTCGCACCTGATAGGTGAACTCGAGGTAACCGTGGAAGTCGGGATCAGGCTCGACCCGGAGGCGATCGCCAGCAATGGCGACGTAGCCGAAGTCGGGCTGGTCAACACTGACGATCTCGAGACCTTCACCACCGCCGGGACGGGGCGGGCCGATCAGGAGGGCGCCGTCGCCGTAGTCGCCGTAGTAGCCAGTCATGACGTCGGCGTCGGTGTCGTTGTCGAGAACGCTCACGTACGTCACGCCGTCTTCTTCGACGAAGCCGTAGTCGTCCTCGGCCATGGTGCGGTCAGCGGTGGCAACCACCCGGACACTCACGCTGGCGGGCTCAGAGTTGAGCTCGCCATCCGTGGCTTCGTAAGTGAAGCTGAAGTAGCCGTAGTAGTTCGGAGCAGGGGTGAAGCGCAGGCCCTCGACGTGCTGTTCGAGCGTGCCGTACATCTCGTCGAGACTGACCGACTCCATGTCGACGCTGAGCTCAGTGCCTTCGGCGTCGCCATCGTTGTCGAGCACGTTCAGGATGTACGAGCGGCCGTCCTCGTAGACGACGAAGTCTGCGTAGGAGGTGGGACCAGCAACCGACGAGAAGGCAATGCCTCCGCCGAACGGACCGAATGGGCCGCCGTAGTACGGGTCGGTGTACATGTCGTAGCTGTTGGTGAAGTTGTCGTTGCCAGCGGCCGGAGCATCGTTCTCGGCGTTGATCGTGACATTGACCGTGACCTCCACGTCGTTCTCCACCGTGTTGTCACCATCGGTAACCGTGACGGTGAAGGAGTCGTCCTCATTGGCGTCTGGGGCCGGGGTATAGAGCACCTTGCCGTCAACCAGGGTGGCCGAGCCATTGGCGTCGTCGTCGTTGATCGCGATGATGCTGAGCGTCTGGCCATCGACGTCGGTCTGACCGTCGGTGAGGATCGGAACCGGGTTGTCGGCGCTGTCTTCGTCGACGTTGAGGTCCACATCGTCGACAACGGGGGCGTCATCGTCGTTGTTCACGGGCGTGACGGTGACCGTTGCGGTGCTGCCGCCGTTGAGCGTGTACGTGAACGACGTCGGGGTGAGATCGTCACCGCTGTGAACGAAGAGCAGTTCGTTGTCCGCATCACCATCGCCCACGCTGCCGTTGTCCGGCTGGGTGTAGCTGACGATGTTGATTGGTCCGCCGTCGACGTCGGTGTCGTTGGTCAAAGGCTGGATGAAGACACCGGTACCTTCAGGGACGTCGATCGTTCCCGTAGTGGGGTCAGCCACCGCGACAGGGGCATCGTCGATCGCCGTGAGGTTGACCGTGATGGATCCAGCATCGCTGGTTTCGGCCGAGTAACCGTAGGTGATGACCTCGGTAGCCGTTGCTTCACTCATGTCGTCAGGTGCGGTGTAGACGATCTTGCCGTCCACAACCTCAACGGAACCGCTGCCGCTGAACTCACCGAGGATCGGAGTGTGTCCGCCGCCGTCGACGTCGTCATCGGCGCCCAACACGTCGATCGTGGCTGAGCCGGACTCGGAAACGTTCACACCGTAGGAGCCGGGTGTTGGCAAGTCGTTCTCCGGAACGATGGTGATGGTGACCGTGGCGTCGGCGGTGAGTTCGCCGTCGGAGACCGTGTAGCTGAAGCCGTCGCTCACAGCGGTGTCGCTGGTGGCTTCGTAGGTCACAATGCCCGCGTTGAAGATCAGAGAGCCGGCGACACCGGTGTCGTCGACAGCGGTGATCACCAGCTCGGTACCTTCAACGTCGACGTCGTTGGCGAGCAGCGCTGCGGTGATATCGACGACGCCGCCGTTCTCCACGATTTCGATGCCGTCTTCCAGCGGCAGCGCGTCGTTCTCGGGACGAGGCTCGTCGTTGTCCGGGGTAATGGTGATCGAGACGGTGTGCGTCTCCTCGACATCTCCGTTCATCACGGTGTAGCTGAAGGAGTCTTCACCCTCGGCGTCGGCGTTCGGCGTGTAGATCAGGCGAATCCGGGCATCACTGACGATGACTTCACCAACGACACCCTTCGAGCCTTGCGTGAAACTGGTGATCTCTGTGGGTCCGCCGTCGTTCGCAAGAACGTCCAGCGTTGAGAGGCCGGAGTCTTCGGCGACGATGTAGGAGTCGTCGGCCGGGCCGGACTCCATCGCGGCGACGACCGAAGGCGAGGCGATGGTTGATGTGGCGACCAGTGCTGCAACGAATGCGCGGCGAAGCTGGCCCTGACGAGGCTGTTTCATAGTTCCCTTCCAAATGCGCCGCTGGGCGATAGCGACGTCGGGGGACCTTTCGGCAGGCTGATTGACACAAATGAGCCAATCAACAAGAAACCGCCAGAAGTGAGTCAGACGGCCCGGATGCGGACCTGGCCGGCGTGGCGGTCAGATGAGATCGAGCGGGACCCAGCCTCGGACTGAGTTGATCATGAAGACCTCCCGAGCCCGACCGAGATCTTCCAGGTGCAAGACCGTCTCGGTGATCTTGTCGTGCTCCAGCAACTCAGCGCGGAAGGTGCCGGGGAGCAACCCGCAGGACTCGTGAGGCGTGAGGAGTTGGCCATCGATATCGAGCACGAGATTTCCGATGGTCGTTTCCGTGAGCTCGCCTCGTTCGTTCCAGAGAATGACGTCTGGCGCTTCGGGATGGCGGGCACGCGCTGCGTTGTACATCGGCCGGTGCGTGGTTTTGTGACCGAGGAAGAGTGCCCGAGAATCAATGGGGGCGGAGCCGTCGTCGAGGCGGTCGACGGGCACGATCCACGGATCGCCGATGGTGGGATTGATCGGTGTGGTCGTGATCTGCGTGGCGCCACTCGGCGCGGCGAGCAACCGGACACGTTGAGAGGCTCGTGCGTCGATGGCGCGGAGCTGGCGCTCGATCTGTTCTCGGTCGATGGTGAAGCCGAAGGTCTTGGCACTGTCAGCGAGCCGGTCGAGATGTCGATCGAGGAGTGCGATGCCGGTGCCAGGTGTGAACAGCATGGTCTCGAGCAGCTCGAAGCTCGCAGGGGCCCGTTCGACCACCCGAGTCTTGGTCCGAGTCTCGAACCATTCATCGGTCGGATCAGAATCCCAGATGATGCCGCCGCCAGTCCCGTAGGTGGCTGTTCCGTTCGTTCGGTCGATCCAGACCGAGCGGATCGCCACGTTGAACTCGGCTGATCCGTCAGGGGCAATCAGTCCTGCGGCGCCGCAGTACGTGCCCCGTGGCGTGTTCTCGAGCTGGGTGATGATGCGCGACGTGCTGACCTTCGGCGCTCCGGTGATGGAGGCCGGCGGGAAGGAGGCCTGGAAGACCTCAACCAACGATGCGTCGCTCTCGGCGGTCACTGTCGACACCATCTGATGCACGGTGGGATACGTCTCCACGGTGTGCAGATCTGGCACCTCGACCGTACCGATGCGGGCGAGCCGACCGAAGTCGTTGCGCATCATGTCGACGATCATCGTGTTCTCGGCCCGGTCCTTCTCGCTGGCGACGAGCGCCTCGGCGAGCATCCGGTCGGCTTCCTCATCGGCGCCTCGGGCTCGGGTGCCCTTCATTGGTTTGGAGAGAAGGCGGTGGCCACCGTCGGGCAGTGGCGTCGACCGGAAGAACAACTCGGGTGAGGCGCTGGCCAGGACCCGGTCACCCAGGTCGAGGTAGACGAGGTGATCGGCCTGCTGTGATCGGGTCAGGGAACGAAACAGCCCCAGCGGGTCTCCGGTGAAGCTGGCATGCAGCCGGAGTGTGAGGTTGACCTGGTAGGTGTCACCCGCAGCGATGTGTTCCTTGACCGATTGCACGCCATCCTCGAATGCGTCGCGCTGCATCGCTGGGATCCACTCGGAGACCTCGTACATGCCGCCCGGATCGGTGGTCGGATCGTCAATGTCTGCCTGATCGAAGACACCGAAGGCGACGAGGGGCGTGTCCTCTGCCCGCCGGGCAGCGATGGCGTGGTCGAACGCCGGGCCAGCGTCATAGCTCACGAATCCAACGACCCAGTGTCCTTGCGCAGCGGCGGCTTCGGCCCGCTGCAGTGCCGGAACGACGTCGTGAAGTTCCCAGGCCAGGATCGTTTCGATCGGACGAGAGAACGAACGCCAGACCCGCCCACCGTCGCCGTCGGGAAGGGGCGCGAGGGCGCGCCGCACGGCGAGCTTGGGGCGTTGCGAGGCGGGCATGAACAGGTCACTCATAGCGCAAGGTCAAACGGTATCCAGCCCCGAAAAGTTCCCCTGGTAGGTAGTGGGTGTCTGACACCAATCACTCACCAGAGGGAGCCAGAGGCGGGTGCGGGGTTCGAGGGGGCGCAGCCCCCAGCAGGGGACCAGGGGACGGAATCCCCAAAACCCTCGGGCGACTTGGCTTGCCGTCGTGAGCCCGACAAAGAACAGCCCGAGCACACGAGATCGACATGGCGCTAGCCAATCGCGTCGGGCATGGAAGACTTGCGCTCGGCCATGTAGTCGAGCATCGCCTGGTCGGCAGTGGGGTCGAGCGGCGGGGCTTCGTAGCGGGCCAGCATGTCCTTCCATTGAGTGTTCGCTCGTTGAGCAGCGGTGAGTTCGCCTTCCTCGCTCCACTGTTCGTAGCTGTTGTTGTCTGCGACCGTCGAGCGGTAGAACGCGGTTTCGAAGTTCTGCAGGGTGTGGCCGTTGCCGAGGAAGTGCTGGCCGGGAGGGTTGGTTCGGAACGCTTCCATCGCCTGGCCGTTCTCGGAGATGTCAATGCCCTTGGCGTAGATCTCCATCATGCCGAGTTGGTCGGCGTCCATGATCAACTTCTCGTAGCTGATGGCGAGGCCGCCCTCGATCCATCCGGCGGCGTGCAACACGAAGTTCACGCCGGCCAGAACGGTCGGAAGGATGGTGGACGCCGACTCGTACGCCGCCTGGGCGTCGGGCGCCTTCGAGGACGTGAACTGACCTCCGGAGCGGAACGGGACACCGACTCGGCGAGCGAGCGACGCCATGACCGAAATTGCCTGTCCCGCTTCGGGCGTTCCAAAGGTCGGAGCGCCGGTGGCCATCGACATCGACGAGGCGAAGGTGCCGAAGATGACCGGAGCGCCAGGCCGAACGAGTTGGCAGTACGCCATCCCAGTCAAGGCCTCAGCGAGTGCCTGCGCTGCGAGGCCAGCCACCGTGACGGGACTCATCGCCCCAGCCAGGATGAACGGCGACATGATGCACGCTTGGTTGTTCCTGGCGTACACCGTGGCGGCTCCGAGCATGGTGCCGTCCCACCGGAGTGGCGACGACGCATTGATCAGGCTGGTGAGAACGGTGCGGTCCTGGAGATCGCCGCCGAAGGCAAGACGAGCCATCTCGACGGAGTCTTCGGCCCGCTCCGGCGCAGTCACCGAGCCCATCATCGGCTTGTCTGAGTACTTGAGGTGGGCATACATCATGTCGAGGTGCCGCTTGTTGACAGGAATGTCGACGGGCTCACAGACGGTGCCACCCGAGTGGTGGAGGTGGGGGAGCATGTACGTCAGCTTGACGATGTTCTCGAAGTCCTCGATCGTCGCATAGCGACGGCCGTTGTCGAGATCGGTGACGAACGGTGATCCGTAGTTCGGAGCGAAGACGGTGGTGTTGCCACCGATACGAACGTTGCGCTCGGGGTTCCGGGCGTGCTGGACGTACTCCTTCGGGGCGTGCTGTTGCACGATCTCCCGGCACAGACCTCGAGGGAACTTGACGAGATCTTCGCCCTCGATGGTGGCGCCAGCATCCCGCCAGAGATCCAAGGCCTCCGGTGTTTCCTGGAAGGCGATGCCGATCTCGCTCATGATGATCTCGGCGTTTTCCTCGATTGCCGCGAGTCCGGCCTCGTCGAGCATCTCGATGGGCGGCATCGTCCGCTCGAGATAGGGCTTGGTCACCGCGTTGCCAGCGGCACGCTTGGCCTGACGGCCGGCGCGGCCGCCGCCGCTGCGTCGCCCGCTTCGAGCTGGAGCAGCAGCTGCCGGGGTCTCCGCGCCGGGGGAGTCGGTGGTGTCAGTCATGAGGTGGCCTTTCGGCGTCGTCGGCGGGGGCGATCGCCCGCTGAACTGGTGGTCACGGCGGGCAGCTCGACGATGCTCGCCAAATGAGGGGTAGGAACGGTCTTGTGAGGGAACGCCATGGCGTTCACGAAGAGCTCCTGGAAGCGGGGCTCGGTCGCGGTCTCGATCTTCTCGACTGCGGCCACGGTCTTCTCGGTATCGCGCCGTTCTGCCGCAGACAGCAGCATGCGGACAGCACCAGCCCCCGCCGAGTTCCCCGTTGAAGCGACGGCCTCGACCGGGCAATCGGGAACAAGGCCGAGCACGAGGGCATACAGCGGATCGATGTGGGATCCGAAGGCCCCGGCGAGGCGAATGTCGGTGATGGCGTCGATGCCGGCATGTTCCATGAGGAGATCAATGCCGGCTCGCAGCGCCGCCTTGGCCAGTTGAATGGCGCGCACGTCGTTCTGGGCGATTCGCAGTTCGAGTCCGTTCGGCGACTCATCGGCGCTGATCAGCACGTAAGAAAAAGTGCGCTCATCGGCGACGATGCGCGACGTGTGCTTGGGGTGGGTGGGATCGGCCAGTGCGCCCTGAATGACGCCATCGGTGTCGAGCACGCCGGCGAGGTACATCTCTCCGAGCACCTCGATGATGCCGCTGCCGCACACGCCGATGACGCCGAGGTCATTGGCTGCGGTATCGAATCCGTCCTCGTTGCTCCAGAGGTCGCTTCCGATGATCTTGACGCGGGGCTCGAGGGTGTCTCGATCGATGCGCACCCGTTCGATGGCGCCTGCGCTCGCCCGGACGCCACAGCTGATCTGGGCACCCTCGAACGCCGGCCCGGTGGGGGAGGAAGCGGCGTACAACTGCCGTTCATCGCCGAGCACGATCTCGGCGTTGGTTCCGACATCGACCAGCAACTGGGTCGTGGCGGTGCGGTGCGGGCCTTCGGCGTTGATGGCTGCCGCGGTGTCCGCCCCAACGTGTCCGGCGATGCAGGGTGCGACGTAGACCTCAGCGTTTGGACAGTCGAGATCGAGCATCTCGGCCGGAAGGTCCACGGCCTGGCTCGTGGCCAGCAGGAACGGCGCCGCTCCCAGCGGCGTGGGATCGATACCGAGCAGCAGGTGATGCATGATCGGGTTGCCGACCAAAGTGATGGCTAACACATGGGAACGGTCAACGTCGGAACCGTCTCGGGCACAGTCGGCGAGCAACTCGCCGATCAGCTCGTCGAGAGCGCTCCGAACCGAGGTCGTCAGCTCGACCTCGCCGCCAGGGTTCATCATGACGTAGCTGACCCGACTCATGAGGTCCTCGCCGAACCGAATCTGGGGGTTCATCCGGCCGGACGTGGCCAGCACGTCGCCGGTGGTGAGATCGCACAGGTGGCCGGCGATCGTGGTCGATCCGATGTCGACGGCGACACCGAGTGCGGTGTCAACGAACCCGGGCCATATGGCGGTGACCATCGATGGCGAGGTGTCGTTTCCGGGCCGCACGGCGACGGTCACTCCGGGCAGGTCGCCGTCGAGCACGGTGCGAGACAATGCCGGATGCAATTGGGCCAGCACTGCCGGCGCGACTCGTGCGTCGCTGATGTGCCACTCGGTTTCCAGGGCCGCTGTGATGAGATCGACCGCGGTCGCGTCGTCGCCAAGCTCGGCAGTGAGCGGTTCGATGTAGCGGAGGAACGCCACGGGATCGAGGGCGATCTCGCCGACTTCCACGTTCTTGCGCACCACCTGCTGATGGATTTGTGAGGCGGCAGGAACATCAACGACAACGTCGCCGCAGACCGTGGTGGCACAGCTCAGCCGCTGCCCCTCGCCGATGGGCCGCTTGCCTACATAGCCGAGTTCGACCGTGTTCGGCTCGGAGAGTGCGTCAGCGTCGACGGTCAATCCCCACTTGGGGAACGACCCTTCGGTCGGAGCGATCTGGCAGCGACCACAAATGCCTCGTCCGCCGCAGACAGAGTCGATGTCGGCGCCGAGTTCGCGCGCCGCATCGAGCACCGTGGTGCCCTCGGGGACCTCGCCCTCGAGGCCACTCGGCGTGAAGACGATGCGAGGCACGTGTCAGCTGGCCTTGCGACGCCGGCGACCGCCGCGAGCACCACCAGCACCAACCGGTGCGTTGGGGTCTCGGTTGGCCCGGATCCAGGCGGCGCAGTCTTGATCGTGGCCAGCAAGAACGTCGGCGGCCATGACGGCTCGCTTCACCTCTTCATGCAGCGGGCTCATGATGGCGGAGGTCATGCCGGCACCGATCGCCATCGAGAGGAAGGTGCCCGTGACGGCGTGGCGGTTGGGCAGGCCGAAGCTCACGTTGGATGCGCCGCACGTGGTGTTGACCCCGAGTTCGTTGCGGAGGCGACCTACGAGGCGGAACACCTGCTGGCCGGCGGTACCCATCGCTCCGATGGGCATGACGAGCGGGTCCACGACGATGTCGGCCCGCGGGATGCCGTGGTCGGCGGCCCGGTTGACGATCTTCTCGGCCACGGCGAAGCGGACGTCGGGATCTTCGGAGATGCCGGTCTCGTCGTTCGAGATGGCCACCACGGCTGCGCCGTACTTGGCGACGAGAGGAAGGACCCGCTCCATCTGCTCGTCTTCTCCGGTCACGGAGTTGATGAGCGGCTTGCCTTGGTACACCGCACAGCCGGCTTCGAGTGCCTCGATGATGGAGGAATCGATGGCCAGAGGAACGTCCGTGACCTTCTGGACGAGCTCGATGGCCCGAGCGAGGAGCGCCGGCTCATCGGCCAGTGGGATACCAGCGTTCACGTCGAGCATCTGAGCGCCCGCTTCGACCTGGGCGATGGCGTCGGCCTCGACCCGGCTGAAGTCGCCTTCCTTCATCTCTGCGGCGAGCAGCTTGCGGCCGGTCGGGTTGATGCGTTCGCCGATCATCACGAAAGGACGATCGAAACCGATCACCACTTCCTTGGTCGCCGAGCTGATGATGGTGTCGGTCATGAGAGGTCTCCCTCGAGTTGGTTGGTGTCATCGCCCGGCGCATGACCGCCGTTGTCGACAAACGAATTGAGCACGTCCAGCGTGAACGTGGCATCGAGTTCTGCCGCCAGCGCCTCGGCCTCAGCCCGCGGGTCGGCTCCGGCCTTCCGGGCTTCACGGCGTACCTCTCCGACGTAGCTGTTGGCGTCGCTGAGGCCGGCGCGCATGGCCGCCCGGTCTGCCGCTTTCTCGAAGCGTGGCTTCAGCGGGTACTGATGCCGCTCGCGCCCTTCGATGCCGTTGACTTGTGTGGGGATGTCGCGCCAGTAGATAACGACGACTTGGTTGGCACTACCTCGGCGAGCCATCGCAGGGGCTACGCGTTTGCCTTCTGGCGGCGATCGGTGACCATCGCCTTGGCCATCTCGGCAGCTACTGCGGCGTCGCGGCAGTAGCCATCGGCGCCAACCGCAGTGCCGAACTCTTCGTTCAACGGCGCGCCGCCGACGAGCACGATGTAGTCGTCTCGCAGGCCCTTCTCGGTGAGGGTGTCGATGACCACCTTCATGTAGGGCATGGTCGTAGTGAGTAGAGCGCTCATGCCGAGAATGTCGGGCTTGTGTTCTTCCAGCGCGGCGAGGTATTCGTCCACGTCGGTGTTGATACCGATGTCGATCACTTCGAAGCCGGCGCCTTCGAGCATCATGGCCACGAGGTTCTTGCCGATGTCGTGGATGTCGCCCTTCACGGTGCCGATCACGACCTTGCCCACGCTCTCGGCGCCGGTCTCGGCCAGCAGCGGACGGAGGATCTCCATGCCCGCCTTCATGGCGTTGGCCGCCAGCAGCACCTCCGGCACGAAGAGAATGCCGTCGCGGAAGTCGATGCCGACGATCCGCATGCCCTCGACGAGTGCATCGTTCAGGGTCTTGTCCGGCCCCCAACCTCGTCCGAGGAGAATGTTGGTGCCTTCGACGATCTCGTCACCCAAGCCGTCGTAGAGATCATCATGCATTTGGGCCACGAGTTCTTCGTCGCTCAGCGCGGACAGATCGATCTCGGCTTCTTCTTCGCCGAGATCGTCGGTGGGTTCAACGTCAGACATGATCAGCTTCCAACACGGCGAATCGCCCGAAGCGGGAGTTTTCGCGGACTTCCAAGATGTGGAAAATTACCGTATCATGGAAGTCGTGAGCCCTTCAAGGCGCAAGCGAGGGGTCTGTGCCGCCTCTCACACATCGCAACGGATGGTCCGTTTTCGCCGTCTCGACGACGCTCGTTCGACGAGGGTTCTATGAGTGGCGTGCAGAGCGTGGAGCGCGCCTTCCGCCTTCTCCAGGCGATCTCCGTCGAGCCGAGCGGGCTCACCGAGCTGGCCCGGAGTGTCGAGTTGCCAATCAGTACTGCGTCCCGCTTGTTGGGGACGCTCGAGGGCTTGGGTGCGGTGGAGCGCCTCGAAGATGCAGGGCTCTACCGGATTGGTCCTGCGATCTCATCGATGGCGCTGACGGTCGATGCCGATGTCAGCTTGGCTGCGGTCGCTCACGCCGAGCTCGAGGCGCTCATGGGCGAAGTGCACGAGGCCGCCGGTCTTTCGGTCGCCAGTGGCTTTTCCATGCACTACATCGATCAGGTCGACAGTGTGCAGCCGATCCAGGTGCAGGATTGGGTGGGCTCCCGAGTGCCGATGCACCTGGTGTCCTCTGGGCTGGTGGTGCTGGCGCATTGGCCGAGTGAGGTGCTCGAGCAGTACCTGGACGGTGAACTCGCTGCGCCGACAAAGCACTCGATCAGCAAGCCCGAAGCGATTCGCGTTCGGCTCGACGACGTTCGGGCGCGGGGTGTTGCGTGGTCGATGGAAGAGCTGGAGATCGGTATCAACTCCGTCGCCGCTCCCATCTTTAGCGGCATGGGAGAGGTCATCGGCGCCGTGCATCTTCACGGCCCGGCGTATCGCTTCCCCGGCGACGGTGGGGAGCGCTACGAAGCGGCCGTCGTGAACGCGGGTCGTGACATCACCGCACTCCTCGGGCCGACGGCGGTGAGTGGGCCGTGAGCGAACACGTCCGCCGCTCAGGCGTTCCCTCCTCGGAACAGCTCCATGCGCTGACCGACGCCTTCGTCGCGTGCAGCCGGCGCTCGCTCGAGTGGTTCCGTCAGCCCCTCGATGTGCAGGACAAAGGCACGGCGGGCGGCGCACCGGAGGGTGTGTTCGACCCTGTGACGGTCGCTGACGGCTTCGTCGAGGATCTGCTCCGCGGGGTCATCGACGACGCGTTCCCCGGCAGCGTCATCGTTGGTGAAGAGCGCGGCCGTTCAGGAAGCGGGCCGCTGGAATGGATCATCGATCCGATCGATGGCACGCGAGCCTTCATCTCGGGCCAGCCCTCGTGGGGCACGCTGATCGGCCTGAGCGTCGAGGGGAGTCCCGTCGCGGGCTGGATGCACATGCCGGTGCTCGATGAGACCTACGTGGCGATCGACGGCGTCGGCACGCTTGTCGGCGGGGCTCGGGAAGAGCGTCCGCTTCGAGCTCGGCCCGGGGTCGATGTGGCAGAAAAAATTCTGCTCTGCACACATCCGTCGATGTTCGTGACTCCAGAGGAGATCAGCGCGTTCGCCCGAGTGGCGTCTCAGGTGCGTTTGACGCGGTACGGCGGAGACTGTCTCAACTACGGATTGGTTGCGGCCGGATTCGCCGATGTTGTCATCGAGAACCAGTTGCAACCATATGACATCCGACCCCTGATCCCGATCGTGGAAGCGGCCGGTGGGTGCGTCACGGATTTGCAGGGAAACGCCCCTCTCGGTGGCGGTTTTGTGGTGACAAGCGCAAATCCGTCACTCCACGCGGTCATTTTGGATCTGCTTTCGTCATAGACCTGCAACAACGGGCGGATTTCACACTAAGGTCCCCCGGCAATGAAGTACCTGGTTCTTGTTCGGGCGACAAGTAGAGCTCTTGCGGTCAGCCTGACACTCATCGCCCTCCTGTCCTCCGTTCTCTTCGCCACCCCCGTGGGGGCACAAGACACCTCGTCGGATTCGAACCTGGAGTCTGCTGACGCTCCCGCACCGTTGGCCGACGACGACGAGTCGATACGGGCATCGCAAGCAGCAAACGCTCGAGTCTCGTTGAGCAACGGAGCGTTCGTTGAGCAGCAGTTCGGCGACTTCTTCGTCCGCCCGATCGATGCGGGCACGCTGCGCTACTGGTCGAGCCGTCTGGATTCGGATCTCTCCCAGGGCGAGCTGATCGAGGCCTTCATCCGTTCCGAGGAATACGCATCCATCTGGTTTCCCGTCGCCCGTCTCTACCTGGCAGCGTTCGGGCGGTTGCCCGATGCTGGGGGTTGGGTGTTCTGGGCGGGCCTCGCTCGCGAGGGCCGGTCGATCTCGTCGATCAGCGATGGTTTCGTCGCCTCGCCAGAGGGTCAAGCCCGTCTCGGTGGCCAGAACAATGAGGCTCGAGTTCGCACGGTCTATCGCAACGTGCTCGGGCGAGAGGGTGACCGGGGCGGCGTGGCATTCTGGGCGTCCCGGCTCAACGACGGCATGCCGCTGTCCGAGCTCATTGTGGCGTTCTCCGCCTCGCCGGAGTTCACCGATCGAACCCAGGCCGATCTCGATGTTGCT
Organism: uncultured Acidimicrobiales bacterium; assembly: GCA_937997485.1. Taxonomy (GTDB): domain Bacteria; phylum Actinomycetota; class Acidimicrobiia; order Acidimicrobiales; family SZUA-35; genus SZUA-35. Next base: position 16,649 of record CALKTH010000024.1, read on the forward strand.
CGACTCTTCACTGCGGTGCTCAGCCGCAGCGGTGATGCGGCGAGCCTCACACACTGGGCTGGAGTGCTCCGAGAGGGTTCCTCGGTGGCCAGCGTTGCCGAAGCGTTCCTGACCAGCGAGGAGTACCACCGTCGGCTGGGCCTGACGATGCCTGTCGCTCCGGCCGCGCCAGTCGCGCCGGCCGCACCTCCCGCTCCCGGCACCCCGGGCCCCACCGCGCCACTTCCGGCGCCGGCGGCTCCGGCGGCAGCAACGCCAGATCTGTACCCTGCGACTGCGTGCCTCGCCCCGCCCTCCGGTCTTGTCACGAGCGACAGCCTCGGGCTGAGCGTTCGTGTCACCCCGGCCCAGACCTCGGTGAAGCGGGGTGAGGCGGTGACGGCGACGGTTGTCGTCACGAACCGCTCTGATCAAACATGGACGCTCGACCTTGGCGCCGGCTTCGATCTCACGCTCGGCTCTACCTCTGCGGTGGGGCTCACGCAATCCGCTCGTCCAGCCGACACGCTCTATTGGCCATGGATCGAGCCCGGCAAGACGATGATCGTGACTGGCACCATCGGGACGGCGGCGTGCAGTGGCCAGACCGTGAATGCTGGCTCGTACGTCACCAGAGGCATCATCCGAGTGTGGCCCGGTCGAGAGGTCGACGTCTGGCCAGGACTCGGCCCCAACGTCGAGATCGGCGAAGACGCCCGTTGGGTGAGCCTCCCGGGGTCCAAGATCACGCTGTCGTAAGAAGCCGCCATCACCGAAGAGGCGTGATTCCGTCGAGCCGCCTGTTCCTGCACGATCGAAGCTGGCACACTCCTGCGGTGGTTCGTGCCGTTCGCTTGTTGCCTGTGATCATCGCGTTCGGGTCGCTCGTCTACGGCTTCTCGGCCCTCTCTGGCTTGGCGCCCGCGCACGCCCAAGATGCTGACTCAGAGGCATCAGAAGACGAAGCCGTTGCGTTCACCGAACCGGATCCGACCTCGCTCGTGACATTGCCCGGCCGGTGCGAGCACTCGAGCGACGCTCCCCATCCGCACCTCCCAGGAGTTGGGTTCGACTGCACTGTTCCGCTGGCCACGAACGTCTCCGTCGATGACATCTATGACGCCGTCATCGTGGACCCGTTCAGCGATGTCAACGAGTTCGGCGAGACGCGAGACACCCAGTGCGTGGTGCAGCCAAGTGAAGAGGTGCTTCGATGCGACGACGTCGGAGCTGATGTCTTCGCCGAGGGCGGCCGCACGTTGCTCTTGCGGGTCAACAGCCAGACCGTCGGCCCGGTCGCCACGGTCCGCACGTCCTGGGGAAGCGGGCCGGTGTCGATCCAAGTCAACCGAGATCAGGTCGCGTTTCCCGGGCGTCCCCTGCGAGTCGGTGGTTTCGCCGACGCGGAGCGACGTGACCTGCACCTGCTGATCGCCGAGAGAGGCTCTGGTGAGGAAGTCCTCCGGCGCGTCTTCGACCGAGTCAGTTGGGACGAGTTCGGCGGCTTCACCGGCACGGTAGATCCGGGCGCTCCAACCATTGCGCTCGAACCGGGGCTCTATCGATCATGGCTCTGCGTGGGACCCAGTCCGAGCGACTGCGACGTCATGCCTGGGGGTATTGGCTTCGAGGTGATCGATCCGACCCTGCTCGAGCTCGTGGCGGGCCACAATCGCCCGACGGCGGAACGCATCAACGTCGTCTTTGTCGGCGTTGGACTGGGCCGAGATGATGCGACCGGCGCGGAGTGGCCAGATGGGCTCGACTCGCTCCCCGCAATCGCTCGCGAGATGCTGGCCTTGGACGGTCCCATCAGCCTCGAATGGGATGGCTCGCTGACTGACCCCGATGCTGCCGAGGACCGCCCCGGCAACAGCCGGTATGTCTGGGGGCCGTTCGCTGTGGAGCCTCTCCTGGGCAACGAGCACTTGTTCAACTTTTGGTACCTCGAGCAGCCGCTGCGAACCGAAGCTGGCCTTCTCTCTGGCGCCGCGGACGACGGCCATCACGTCGGCTGGGATCTGCCCAACGTGCAGGTCACGGCGCTCTACAGCCGGATGGGCGAGTTCGCGTCTGATGCCCGGTTCACGTCGTTCTTCGACCGGCGGGTCGTCCCGCCCGCGACCCGGCTCGTGTTCGGTGATGCCCGACTCGCAATCGACGCGTTCGATCCGCTGTCTGCGGCGCCAACGCTGACCCACGAGTGGGGGCACGGCCTGTTCGCTCTCCGCGACGAGTACTACGGCTTTGACGGCCGGCCGGTCTCGACCGCCGTTCCCAACTGTGCCCCGGATGAGGCGAGCGCTCGTGAGTGGTGGGATGGGTTGATCGGTGCCGTTGATCCCATGGTGTGGACACTGCGGCGCCAGCTCGGAGAGCTCGAACTCGACCAAACCTACTTCGGTGCCGACTTGGCTGATGCGGTTCGCATCGAGCCGACGATCGGCGGCTGCTACGGCAACTTCGGCGAGGCAACCGCGATTCGCCCGAACCGCGACTCGCTGATGAACTCGGAAATCCCCATCTTCGGTTCGGTCAACCGGCGCCAGGTGGAAGCCGTCCTTGCCCGATTCAGCGGCCGAGCCGTTTTGTCCGATCTGGCCGATGTGGCGGTCTCCTGTACATCGGAGGACGGGCAGACCCGATGCAATGGCACGCTGCCCACATCGATTGACCCTCCGGTCGCACCACTGTTGGCCGGAGATGGACGCTGTTGGTTCGGCGCCGAGCGCGATCCTGCACGCTTCGCCTGCCTGACGGATGAGGCGATGGGTGAAGACATCACACTCACGCTCCTCGGGGCTGAACGCAGCGTTTCGGTCCGGGTCATCGCTCCCGCGGCCGACGACGAGCAGATCCTCGAGGAGCCTCCAACGAGCGAGCCAGCCGACGACGATGACATCAAGGACGATGACATCAACGACGACGACACCAACGACGATGACACCAACGACGATGACATCAACGACGACGATGCCTCCGAGGAGGACTCGAACGATTGGTGGTGGTCGATCTTTCCGGCGATCGGCGCCGTCGTTGCCAGCGCGCTGTGGTTGCGGCGCCGCCGAAACCAGATCCGTCAGCAGCCGAGTCCAGGCGACAACGAGAGTGACATCTGACACACTGGTAAGGGCTCATCCACTCACGGAAGGTCCGCACCTATGCACGTCACCGAGATTCTGGCCCGAAAAGGTACCGAGGTTGCCACCGTTGGTCCCGACGATCCGGTGAGCACCGCAGTTGCAGCGCTGGCTGAGTTCGGCGTTGGTGCATTGATCGTTTCCGCCGACGGGGCGAGCATCGACGGCATCGTCTCCGAGCGCGATGTCGTTCGATCGATCGGTGCGGAGGGCGCCCGAATCCTGGATGCGCCGGTTCGCTCGATCATGACAGCTGATGTCCGTACCTGTGCTCCGAGTGACACCGTCGCTCAGCTCATGGGCAGCATGACCGAGCACCGCATTCGGCATCTGCCCGTGCTCGACGACGGGCGTCTTGGTGGTGTGATCTCGATTGGTGACGTCGTGAAGTGGCGGGTGTCGGAGTTGGAAGACGAGGCGCGCCATATCCAGGACTACATCCAAAGCAGCGGCTATTCCTGACGCCTGCCTCGCTCCCGAAGGAGCGGTTGTCGACGAGCGCCTCCTCGAGGCCCTAGTACGAGAGCCCGGCGCGATGAGCCAGCGCGTGGATGGCTCCGGCGACTTGTCCCCACAGTGGTTCGGGAATGTCGTGGCCCATCGCATCGAGCTCGAGGAGATCAGCGTGAGGAACAGCCTCCGCCGTGGCCCGGCCGCCAGAGACACCGATGAGTGAATCCCGCTTTCCATGAATCACCAAGAACGGAAGATCGACCGATGCCAGCCGCTCGGTCCGATCGCCGGTCGCCGCGATCGCGGCCAGCTGGAACGCCGCACCGACTGGATGGAAGCTGCGGTCGAAGGCTTCCGCCCCTCGTCGCATGGCTTCGTCTCGTTCCCACAGCGGCCCAGCGATGATCTGATTTGTCTTGAGGTTCTGCGCCAGAATCGCCTCTCGACCCTCCGGCGGCGGGAGCAAGAGTGCCGTCATCGCCTCTGGGTCGGCCTGTCCCACCTCCTGATTGCCGGTGGTGGACATGATCGAGGTGACCGAACGCAAGCGGTCCGCATGCTCGATCGCCATCATCTGCACGATCATGCCGCCCATCGATGCGCCGGCGACGTGGGCGGTCTCGATGCTCAAGTGGTCGAGCAAGCCGACGGCGTCGAGCGCCATGTCGCTCAGGGTGTAGGGAACTTCGTCGGGTGAGATGGCCTCGCCAGCCGCGTTCTTGGCCATCAGTGCCATCACATCGGGCGGGGTCCCGTCGCTCTTCGTGGACAGACCGCAGTCGCGGTTGTCGAAACGAATGACGTGGAAGCCGCGGCTGGCTAGCTCCTCACAGAACCCCTCGGACCATGCGATCATCTGTGCCGTGTACCCCATCACGAGCAGCAGCGGCTCGCCGGCGGGATCGCCGAAGGTGTCGTAACAGAGTTCCAGGCCATTCGAAGGAGCGAGTTGCATCCGGAGATCGTGGCAGGTTTCTTCCGTCCCGTCAGACCGGACGCGACGCCACGCCCGGTCAGGCGGTGGCGAGTGCAGACGAGAAGGCTGCGATGGCGTGTTCGACGTCCTCGTCGGAGATGTCGAGATGGCACACCAGACGAGTTCGAGCGATCGTGCTGGCGATCACGCCATCCTCGGCAAGGCGGGTCGAGATGGTGGACAAGTCACGAGGGGAGCCATCGGCCGCCGGATCGAACTCGACGAAGACCATGCTCGTGTTCTGCTCGACCACGGTCAGCCCCTCGATCTGCCCCAGGCCTTCAGCCAACCGGGCGGCTCGCCGGTGATCGTCGGCCAGGCGGGCCACGTGATGATCAACGGCGTACCGTCCAGCGGCGGCCAAGATGCCAGCTTGGCGCATTCCGCCACCCAACATCTTGCGCCAGCGGCGAGCCTCCTCGACGAGATCCGCCCGGCCGACCAGCACGCTGCCAACCGGTGCACCAAGGCCTTTCGAGAGGCAAACCGACACGGTGTCGAATCCATCGGCCAGCTCAGCCGGTGTTGCACCCTGGGCGACAACGGCGTTCCAGAGCCGGGCGCCATCGAGATGTAGCCCCAATCCGTGGCGGCGGGCCAGAGCCTGCGCGTCCTTCAAGTAATCGCGGGGGAGCGGCTTACCGTCGTGGGTGTTCTCCAAGCAGAGCAGGCGAGTGCGGGCGAAGTGATAGCCGTTGGGCTCGGGCTTGATGTAGGACTCGAGGAGGTCCAAGTCGAACGTGCCGTCGGTTTCGAGCTCGACGGGCTGCGGTTGGATGCTGCCAAGCACGGCGGCACCGCCGGCTTCGTAGCGGAACGTATGTGCGTGCTGGCCAACCAAGTACTCATCGCCACGCTGGCAGTGGGCGAGGATGCCACACAGGTTCGATTGGGTGCCGCTGCCGACGAACATCGCCGCTTCCATCCCCAACATCTGCGCCACGTGCGCCTCGAGTTCGTTGACGGTCGGATCTTCGCCGTACACGTCGTCTCCGACCTCGGCGTCGGCCATGAGGGCCCGCATCTCTGCTGTCGGTTTGGTGAGGGTGTCGCTTCGAAGGTCAATCGTCACCTCGCCGACGCTACTGGGCCTAGCCTGCCCCGCAATGTCGAAAAGCATCACCTCTCCGCTGCTCCTGGGCATCGACACGGGCGGCACGTATACCGACGCCGTTCTCGTGGATCAGGAAGGCAACAACGTCGTTGCCACGGCCAAAGCGCTGACCACCCGCCACGATCTCTCGATCGGCATCGGCGAGGCCATTGCCGCCGTGATCGCCAGGCTGACCGAGCTCCCGGCATCGGACGATGCCTCGGGTCAAACGTCCGACGTCTTGGACCGGATCGGTCTCGTCTCGATGTCGACCACGCTGGCGACCAACGCTTTGGTCGAGCGACACGGGGGAGGTGTCTGCCTTGTCGCCGTCGGATTCACCGAAGCCGAGTTGGACAAGGCTGGCCTTCCCGAGGCGCTAGGCAACGACCCGATCGTGGCCATCGCCGGTGGTCACTCCAGCCACGGCGAGGCAGTTGCTGACCTCGACCTCGAGGCCCTTGCTGCCGCGATGGCCGAGGTCGGCCCCGTGGCGGGGTATGCCGTGGTCGGCCAGTTCGGCGTTCGGAACCCATCCCACGAACTGGCGGTGCTGGAGTGGATCCAGGCCAACCGAACACGAGACGGCGTCCAGCCAGCGGTTACCTGCAGCCACGAGCTGACTGCGAAGCTCAACGGCCCGAAGCGTGCGGTGACTTCGGTCCTCAACGCTCGGCTCATCGGACTCATCACATCACTGGTGACCGCAACGACCAACCTGCTCGAGGAACTCGGCGTGGATGCGCCGGTCATGGTGGTCAGAGGTGATGGTTCGCTCATCGCCGCTGCCACCGCCGTTGAGCGTCCGATCGAAACGATTCTGTCGGGTCCGGCGGCCAGCGTCGTTGGTGCTCGACACCTGACAGGGGCAACAGACGCCATCGTGTCCGACATCGGCGGAACGACGACTGACATCGCGATTCTCGATGCTGGCATGCCTCGTCTCAGCGCTGCGGGAGCCACCGTCGGGGGTCATCAGACGATGGTCGAAGCGGTGGACATGCACACCTTCGGCTTGGGCGGTGATAGCGAGGTCTGGTTCGACGAGCGAACGAGCGATGGGCAGATCCGCCTCGGTCCTCGCCGGGTGATTCCCCTCTCGTTGCTGGCGCATCAGTACCCGGATGTGGTTCGTCCCGCCCTGGATTTCCAAGTGCACGACTACCAATCTCGTTGGCTGTCCGCGTCGTTCGCGCTGCAGGTTCGACCCGATCCTCACCCTGCATCTCGCACACCCATTGAACGTGGACTCCTTGATGCCCTCGCTGGTGGACCTCGTTCGCTCCGCGACATCATCCCGACCAAGCGACACGAGGTGCAGCTCGACGGTCTGGTGAGCCAGGGCCTGGTCCTGCGGTCGAGCTTCACTCCCACTGACGCTTCGTTGGTCCTGCATCCGGAAGCGAGCGCTCCACACGGCTACGACCGGACAGCAGCGATCGCCGGTGGCGATCTCCTCAGCCGGCTCTCGGATCGGCGTGGCGCCCTACTGGCCTCCTCGCCCGAGGAAGCGGCTCAGCGGGTACTGGATGCGCTCACGGCTGCCACCGTCGACGCTCTCGTCGCCGTGTTGCTGGAGCGGGACGGGTTCGATCCGTCAATGGCGTCTCATCCGCTGGTTCGGGCCGGTCTCGCCCGCCCCGACACACCCGACGACTCGGACCAACGGGAAGCGAACGGGACGTCCCACGGCCATTTGGCCATTGAGATTGGGGTGCGCAGCCCGCTCGTGGCCCTCGGAGCCTCGGCGGGGATCCACTATCCGCCGGTGGCCCGTCGCCTTGGTGCGGAGCTTGTTGTTCACGAGCACGCGGGCGTGGCCAACGCCGTTGGGGCCGTCGTCGGCCGGGTGCGCGTGCAACGAGCGGCCGTCATCACCCGCAAAGGCAAACGGGCCTATCGCACCCACGTGGGCACCGGCCCGGAGGACTTCACGGAGCTCGAGGATGCGGTGACGCACGTGATCGCTGCGCTCGAGTCGCTCGTGACTGATCAGGTGCGAGCCGGGGGCGGCGTGGAACCGACGCTGACGTGTGAACGCGAAGACAACATTGCCATGGTCGATGGCCAGGAGGTCTTCATCGATTCCACGATCACGGTGACCGGCCTCGCCAACCCTGCGCTGCGCTGAGGCGAATCGGGACCGATCTAGCGCTTGGTCGCCAGCGCCATGATGCGGTTGAAAACGGTGTCGATGGCGTCGGTGGCCCCGTCTGCCCTCGTCAGCAACAGTGCGCCCTCCAACGCAGACAACAAAAGCGAGGCGTCAGCCTCGGGGTCCACACGCTCGTTCAGCTCGCCGACCGTCACGCCATGAGCGAGGGTGCGCGAGAGCCAGACGAATTGTTCATCGAAGAAGCGAATGACTTCGGACCGCGTCTGAGCCCCGATCGATGACCACTCTGCGGCCGCAGAGCCGCAGAGACACATGTTGCTCTCGACCGCTGCCACCCGAAAGAGGTCTCGATAGCCGGCCAGGCGGTCCAAGGCGCTCGACCGCTGCTCGAGATCTTGAAGCGACGTCGCAAAGTTCTCCCGATAGCGACGAGCGACCTCGGTCAGCAGGTCTTCCTTCTTCGGGAAGTGGTGGTGGATTGAGGCGGCCCGAATGCCGACGTCGTTGGCCAGATCGGCGTAGCTGAACTCCGCAACGCCGTTCGCCTGGGCAAGCGCTCGGGCTGCCTCGACGAGCTCGTCTCGAATCGGGCGTCCGCTGGGCTTTGCCACGGACAAACTCTAGTGGTGGGCCCTCGTCACCAGTGGAGTGTCCCCGGCGCGCCCTTTACTGGGCCGACGACGTTGGCCGTGACCCATCCGCCGTAGAAGCTGCCCGGGTTCGACACAACAAGCTCGTCGTCGACGCGGCATTCGTCGAGTGTCTGGGCGTAGAACGCCCAGAAGCCAGCCGCTGCTGTGTACGCCGGCGAGGTGGCCGGATACGTCCAGGCCGCATTCGATGTCACGCCCTGGGCAGTGACGACATCTGCGTAGCTTGCCGGACCTTTCCACTCGCAATAGGTCGAGTGAGCGCTGGGCCGGAGATGATCGAACGACACGAAGTCCGGGCTGAGGTAGTACGCCGGTGGCTGGCTGGTTTCCAGAATCCGGTAGGCCCACGGCGCATCGACGATGTGTTCGCCCTGGTGGATCACGGTGATGCGCCACTCGACACGCTCGATGGCGGGTGGCCGAGGAAAGTCCCACACAGATTCGATGGGCTTGCCGTTCTCGGCCAGGTTCGTCATCCCCAAATCATGGCGCTTCGAGACCACGCAGGCCCACCCAGGCGAGCGTGGTGAGATCTCGGACCAGATCGTTCGGCTCGAGTGGCTTGGACGGTTCGTCCTCGTCGACGATCTCGCTGCCGGACTGCCAATAGCGAACCATTCCTTCCGCCATGCCGACCACGCCGTGGGCGAGCGCCATGCGGTGGTCCTTGCCCATGCCGTCCACGGCGATGAGCGACGCGATGCTGTCGGCGACTGACCGTTCGATGCGCGTGGCGATGGCGGCCCACTCTGCGTCGTCCCTGCTGGAGCCGCTGAACAAGAGCCGGAACCCGTCGGGATCTTGCTGAACGAACTCGATGTAGGCAGCGAAGCCAGCCTCGACCTGCTCACGGGGAGACACGGCGAGCGCTGCACTCTCGATCACTTCCGCCTGAAGGCGTTCGCCGATGTCTTCGAGCACGGCTCGGTAGAGCTCTCGTTTCGACGAGAAGCGCTGATAGACAACCGGCTTGGTGACGCCCGCCTCTGCGGCGACATCGTTCATCGACGTCTCGTGGAACCCCCGGCGAGCGAAGACACGACGGGCAGTCTCAAGAAGCTGTCGGCGCCGTTCCGGACCGGGTAGCCGGCCCTGATGGGAGGCGTCGTTTGTTCGGTCCGAATGGTCGATCACTTGCCGGTCTTTCGATCTTCTCGTTCCGCTGCCTTCACGCCGTAGTTGAAGACCATGGCCGGGGCGAGAAGCGCCGAGCCGATGATCATGAGAATCACGATGATCCAAACCTGCGGGCGAGTGAAGCCGGTCGCAAAGCCGACGAAGAAGACAACGCTGGCAACGACGTACAGCCCAGTACCGAGTCGAATCCCTTTGGAAACGAGATTGGCAACCTTCTGGCGCTGCACACGCACCGGATCGACGGGAGCAGTCATGGCCCCCAGCCTGCCTTGTCGAGAAGGTCTTCCAAACGATTTCGCAGAGCTTCCACACTCAGATGTTCCTGAGCTCGGGCTCGATTTCGCTCCCGCCGTGCGAGGTCGGGGGCTTGAAGCTCTGCCTCCAGGCCGTCGACATCGTCTGATTCGAACCACTCGAAGCCCAGTTCCGTCAACTCTTCGCGCACTGGGTAGGGACCGACGGCGACCGGGCGATGGTGAATCGACGCTTCGATCGGCGGATTGCCGAAGCCTTCCCACGTACTGGGAAAAGCGACAACGTCTGCTGCGGCGTAGAGCTCCGGGATCGTCTTCGCCTTGCGGTGAATGATGCGACACGTGGCGGACTGGAACAGACGATCCAGCTCATCGTCGTATCCGTCCTCCGCTGGCCCGGTCAGCCAGTACGTGGCGTTGAGTTGCTCGGCCAGGCTGATCGCAGCGCCGACGTCCTTGCGGGGAATGGCTCGGGCCGGGTGGACGACCAAGCGTTCGTCATCGGCGACCTCCAGTTCCACGCGCATCGCCGAGCGGTCTCCGAGCCGGGCCGTCGCGTCGAAGCCGTTGTAGATCGTGGTGGCCTTGATGCCTCGCTCGGCGAACTGGGCCTCGGTCAATCGATTGATCGTGACGTGATGCCACAGGGGATCGACCGGCGGAAGCTCGGTGATGTGGGCAAAGTGTGCCCTCTGCCACGGCGGGTCGTGGTGATGGAGTACGGCCGGTCGGCCTCGCAGCACGTGGATGGCGACTCGGGACGCCGGCAGGTTCATGGGGATCGTGAGCAGGTTTTCTACGACGACGAGATCGGCTCGGGCCAACGCTGCCCGCAGCTCGTCCACATCGGGCGCATGCTGTGCCCCGAGCTCGAGGCCCTCGATCGCAACATCCACTGCGGCAACATCATCCTGGCCGCTTGAGGGTCCGGCGACGGTGAAGGTCTCCCAGCCCAGCGCGCTGAACTGCTCTTGCCATTTCGCCGCAACTCCCGACACGCCGTCGGTGTCGCCGAGGCGGAAGGAAAGGAACGCACAGGTGGGCATGCGGTCTCGAACGTAGCGTTGTTCGTACGATGAGCGAGTGACCGCAGACGATCCCGCAAGGAAGCTGGAAGCCGACGTTCGAGACATGTTCGAGGCGGCGTGGCGGAAGCCGGGTTTCTGTGTCCCCAACCCCATGACGTATCCGCATCAGTGGCTGTGGGACTCGTGCTTCCACGCGATTGTGTGGGCGGCCTTGGGCGACAGCCGAGCTGTCACCGAGCTCTCGAATGTCGTGGCCCACCAGGATGCGTCCAGCGGCTTCGTGCCCCACATGACGTATTGGACCGAACCGGATGCTGGAGCGGAGTACTGGGGGCGAACCATGACGTCGTGCATCACACAACCGCCGATGTACGGCCACGCTGCGGCGTTCCTGCTTCGGCGAGGCTTCGACGTGCCCGACGACGTTCTTGCTCGTTGCGAACGAGGCCTCGCTCACCTTCTTCGAGATCGCCCCCGCACGCCGGCTGGCCTCGTGCCCGTCTTCCACCCGTGGGAAACCGGATGCGACGACAGCGCTCGATGGGCCGATTGGGCGACGGTGGCCGCTGACGGGCCGACAGCGTGGCGAAACGATGGTCGTGAGTCATGGCGCTCGGACAAGAACCTGATGGTGCAGGCCCTCACCTTCGGGCCCGGGCCGGCAGGCCATGCGGACGGGAACCACACCCGAGCGCCACTTGGGTCCACCCGATTTGCCGTGGGCTCCGTGGGTTTCAATGCCCTCGTCGCCTGGAACGTGCAGGAGCTCCTCTCGGTAGGGCGAGCAGCAGACCTTCGGAGCGAGGCGGCGCAGCTGGTCGAGGCGATCGGTCGCCGGTGGAGCGACAACCTTGCGACGTGGGTCGACGATCCCGTCACCACGACCGAGTGGTGGATGGCTCGCCACGCTGAGGGCTTGAGGCCAACGGCCGGGCGGCCGGGACACGAGCGTCCGGTCCTCGATGCGATGCTGGGCTGTCTTGTCGATCCTCGGCCAGACGCGCTGCAAGCGCTGACTGATCCCGCGGCGTTCGGTGCTCCCTACGGTCCGGCCGGGGCACGGGCTGACGAGGTCTCGCTCGATCTGGACACGTACTGGCGCGGCCCGGCGTGGCCACAGCTCAGCTACCTGGCGTGGCAGGCCGTCGAGCAACACACAGGGAGGAACTCCCCCGCGGCCCGTACCCTTGGCCGCCAACTGGCGGACGGCGCACGACAAAGCCAATTGGCGGAGTTTTGGAACCCAGTGACCGGGGCCGGTCGGGGTGCGCAGCCTCAGACGTGGGCTGGGCTTGGCATTCTGCCGCTGGATTCCTGAGACCGCAGGGCGACCAGGCGGACGTCGCCTTCTTCGAACGGGAGGGGGCTGAGCCGCTGCATCGCTGCTCGGTGTGTTGGGAATCGCACGCCAGCAGGAACACCGACGGGAACCGGATCGGCCCACGGCTGGAAGTCGGGTACGAGATCGCCGTCTCGATCATTGCGGCCATTGCGGCCCGGTGTTGGCGAGGGTGTTGGGGCTGGGGCGCCTCGTCCCGGCTCGGGGACCGGGGTGCGTGCTGGGTCGGTTGCCGGCGTGCGGAGATCGATGATCTCTCCGTCGTCGATGTTGCCATCGTTGATGTGACCGTCGTGAATGTGAACGTTCTCGACCGTCGGATGTTCAGCGCCGAAGAGTTCGTCGACACTCACGCCTGCGGTGCGCTTGGCCAGCATGAGGTTCTGCAGCACGATGCTGAGGCCGGCGAGGATGGCGAGGTCGCCGAACGACATCGGTGCCAGCAACGGTGAACGGCCGAGAACGTCGCCGAGCCACGGGAGTGTGGTGGCGCTGGTCTCCACGGCACTGAAGCCGCTGAGGGTGATCGTTGCTGTTGCCTCGTTCACGGACGGGTCGAGGAGGCCGGTCTCTTTCAACGCGTTGACTCGAACCGGCATGTGACCGTTGAGTGTGAGCACCGTGATGTTCAGCATCAGGCCGATGTTGGTGATGGTCGTGCCCCGCAGGTGCAGGTTGAGGCCGAGACCAAGAATCAGAAGGAAGGTGCCGATGATGGCGAGGGACACCGCACCCGGTGCGCCGCTCTCGGCCGCAAGCTGAAGAACCAAGCCGACGGCGAGGACGGGCCAAGCTTCGATTCGTGCGTGTCGGACCGCAGCGAAGGAGCCACCGCGGGCCAAACCGAGCCCACCGCCGATGGCGAAGGCAATGGCGTACACCAGTGCGTTGGAAGTGATCGTCTGCAACACAGTGCGAACGACACTAATTGGCGCCGCGGCGTCAGTTGTTGATGGTCAGGCTGGGCTCGAGCATCAGGGTGGCGGTTCGCTGGCGGCACAGACGAGTCGACGATCGCCGAGCGCCCACACACCCTTCGAGGGCACGAACTCTTCGGTTGTGATCTCCGACAAGGCGTAGGTCTCGCCGTAGATGGATTCGAACATGCCAAGGCACACGCGAGCCCCGGCCCGTCGCAGCAGCCGATCGCCAGGCCAGTCGAGTCCGATCTCACCTGGGCAGCCGACCTGGCCCAGATCCTCGGGACGGTCGATGACAAGATCGTCCTTGGCCGCGAGCGAGCCGAGGCACATGATGGAGTAGACGACACCCCGCCGCGTTCCGTTGCAGTCCACGACGGCGACGGTGGGCGGCCTCGGCAGCGTGGTCGTGGGAGCTGGGGGCTCAGTTGTCGTGGTGGAGATCGTGGTGCTCGTGGTTGTGGTTTCTTGCCCGGCGATCGACTCCACCGGCAACGGCGTGGTGGTGGTCGTGGTCTCGATGGGAGCGGGCACCGAGTCGTAACACTGGCCCGGTGTGAGCGCGAGGTTCGGACTCAACGCTAAGACGACCGGAGGAAGTGTGGTGGTCGTTGTTTCCTCGGGAGCCGCAGTGGTCGACGGGCTGTCGTCCCCTTCTCCCGCTGATGTCTCAAGACCATCCGTCGTACTGGCGTTGTCGTCGCCGGAGAACAAGCTGCAACTCGATGTGAGAAGGGCGAGTGCACAAAGCACGGCCACGAGTCGCCAGCCGCTCTTCCCTCCCGTTGCGCCGTCTCTCCGCACGGCGCCAGTGTGCCTGATCAGAGCGCCGGAAGCAGGCGGTCCAAATGGACAAAGGTAAAGAACAAGAGGAAGAGGAAGAGCGGAGCCGTCAGGGCGTAGGTCGTCCACTTACGCCAGTAGTGCGCAAGCACGCTGGCGAAAATGGCCAGAGCGACAGCGAGCCCTCCCCACAGCAGGGTGGGGTTGACCTCTTCGGTGTTCCAACCGAGTGATTCCTCGAGAGCGTTCTCGTCGATGCCAACTGCGCTCTCGTCGTCGAAGGCGTATTCCTCGATCGGCTCGTCGGCGAGTTCGTCGCTCTCTTCGCCTTCGCTGGCGACCTCAGAGAGATCATCGACTGGTTGGGTGAACACCTGAGCGGGACGGGCGGTTGTGCGCTGAGGTTCGGACACGAGTCGCGCGGTGACAATGAGGCGCAGGCGAGACGAGCGCTTCGGATGACACGCCGTGAGCGTGAGGCGGTTGTCGCCGAAGTCATCAAGCACACCAACCTCGGACGGGTGGACGATGAAGTGGCCGACCTCCTCACCGTCTTCGTTCGTGTGCGCCATCACCTCGTAGAAGTGCTGACCCTGCAAGGTGTTGACGGTGATGATGTCGCCGGGGACCAGGAGATCGAGATCGTGAAACGGTTGGCCGTAGGTGGTGCGGTGGCCGGCGATGGCCGCATTGCCCGCCTGTCCTGGCAGCGGAGTGTCGGGGTAGTGGCCCGGACCCTTGCGGAGGTCGCCGCGACGCACACCAGCGATGATGTTGCGTTCCATCTTGATCTTTTCGATCTCGATGGTTCCCAGAACTTCTCCGGGAGCGGGAACGATCAATTCGTCGTAGGCAACCGGCACCGCGTCGGGCAGCGGTGCCGCGTCGACGTCATCCGTTTCGGCGGGCGCGCCGAGGACGGGGTTGTCTCCGGGATCGATGGCAGCGTCGGAATCCTCTGCCGCTGCAGCGTCCGCGGCGTCAGCTTCGGCGAGCGTTTCGTCCGCCCCTGGAGTGTCGGCTTCGGCTGCCCGGTTGTCGTCAAAGGTGGCCTCGAGGGCCTCGAGCTCGGCCAGCTTGTCGTCCCACTCGTTGGCCAGCGCTTCCTGGGCCTGCGCTTCGAGAATGCCCGTGCCCCACAGCTGGAACCCGGCGAACATCAGCACCACGAGACCGAGAGCGATCAACGTGCGGCCGAGGCCTCCGATGATGGTTGCGGTGCGGTGCGTCATGCAGGTTCCTGGGGAAAGGGCCAGCGCGTGCTTGGACAAGCGCCGAGGGAGTTGGGGAAGGCTAGAGGCGCTCGCCGATCGATGGACGTCACCTCATCAATTCGGCGAAGGCTCACCCGCCCATCCTCCTTGTCGGTCGCTGGGGGCATATCGTGATCCGCCGTGACGACACCGGTGATCGAACTGGCGGGGGCCGTGAGCCTCATCGGCCGATTCCCGGCTCTGGCCGGCGCGGATCTGTCTGTCGGCACAGGTGAGGTGGCGCTGCTGCAAGGTCCGAACGGCGCTGGCAAGAGCACCTTGCTGCGCTTGTGTGCGGGCCTGGCGCCTCTCAGCGGAGGAGCCGGCACTGTCCTCGGACACGACCTCTCAGATCGTCGCGAACGACGAGCGCTCCGCCGCCGGGTCGGCTTGCTGGGACATGGGACAGCGCTCTATGACGATCTGACCGTCGAACAGAATGTGCGTTTCTGGACTGCAGCGAACCACGGCGATCTTTCAACGATTGAGCCAGCCATGGATCGACTTGGTGTCGGCGGAAGACTCCGAACCGTGCCGGTCTCGGGTTTGTCGGCCGGTCAGCGTCGACGAACGGCGATGGCGGTCCTTGTGTGCCGCCGGCCAGTCTTGTGGCTCCTCGATGAACCCCACGCTGGACTCGATGCCGCCGGTCGCGATCTTGTCGATGAGCTCGTGCACCAAGCCGTCGCCTCCGGCGCAACGGCCCTGGTCGCCAGCCACGAGCTCGATCGAGTCGCCGGGCTCGCCACTCGCGTGGTGCACGTCGTTGGCGGGCACATCACGGCGCAGCATTCGGATGCCCCGGCGCATGGTGATCTGGGCGGCCGTGGTGACCTCGATGACGGGGAGGCGACGTAGTGTTGCGCGACGCCCGGCTGGTGGCCAGCAAGGACTTGCGGGTGGAGGCGACCTCGCGCGTGCTGACCACCCAAGTGTTGCCGTTCGCGCTGCTTGTGCTGATTCTGTTCGGCTTCGGCATCTCGCCTGATCAGCAGGTGATCAGCGGTGCTGGTGAAGGCACCGAACGGGTGGCCATCTTGGAAAAGGTTGCGCCCGGGCTGTTCTGGCTCGCGGTGTTGTTCTCCACTCTGCTCGCGATCGGCCGCTCGTTCGCGATTGAGTCCGTGGATGGGAACCTTGATGCGCTGCGCATGGCAGGGCTCGATCCGGCGGGGGTGTTCCTCGGCAAGATGTCGGCAGTGCTGGCGGAGCTTCTTGTGTTGGAGCTGGTGGTCGGATTGGGCTGCTTCGCGCTGTACGGACCTCCACTCGCCCACCCTGTGCTTCTCGTCACCACGGTCCTCTCGGCCACGCTCGGCATCGCCGCGGCGGGTACTCTCTATGCCGCACTGGCTGCCGGATTGCGGGTACGAGACACGCTCGTTCCGCTCCTCGTTCTTCCGGTGCTGGCTCCGGTCCTGCTGGCAGCCACTCTCGCCACCGAGGCCGCACTTTTTGGCCCCGACGGAGACGGGTGGCCGTGGGCTCTTCTGCTCGGAGCTTTCGCCGTCCTTTACACCGGGGCGGGGATCCTTGCCTTCGGAACGCTCGTGGAGGAATCGTGAACGACCCGGCCCCATCTCAGGATGCGTTCGAGAGCGCCCTTGCGGCGCGTACCGCCCCCCTCCACACGGGTTCCAAGAGCACCCGGGTTCTTGGCGTCCTCGCTCTCGTGCTGTTGGTGTCGCTGCTCGCCTTCGCCCTCGTCATCACCCCACCCGAGGTGAGCCAGCGCGATTCCTTCCGCCTCCTCTACCTCCATGTGCCGTCTGCCATCGTGTCGCTCTACGTTGCCTTCGCCATCACCCTGGTCGGGTCGATCATCTACTTGAGAAAGCAGTCCGTGTTCTGGGATCTGCTGGCCGGTGCTGCCGCTGAAGTGGGGGTGCTCTTCCTCGGCATCACGCTCGTGACGGGGATGCTGTGGGGCAAGCCAACGTGGGGGGTGTACTGGCAGTGGGATCCGCGCCTGACGTCCACGGCGGTGTCCTTTGTGCTCTACGCCGGCTATCTCGCGGTGCGCAAACTCGACATGGACCCGGTCGTGCGCAGCCGTCGAGCGGCCGTACTCGGCATCGTCAGCTTTCTGAATCTCATCATCGTGCGCTACTCGGTGCAGTGGTGGCGCGGTCTTCATCAGGGGCAAACCTTCGATGTGGCCGACACCCAGATGGACGGTGTCATGTTGTTCACGGCGCTGCTCGGCGTGATCACGATGCACGTGGTGTTCGCTTGGCTTGTCATCCACCGTTTCCGGGTCGCCTGGCTCGAACACCAAGCTGATGAAGCTGGGCTCGATGTGGCGCTGCGGGAACGCCGAGCCGAAGGAGCGAACGTCTGATGGGTTGGGAATACGTGATTCCGGGCTACCTGATCGCCGCGGTGGCCATCGGCGGCTACACCCTCCAGATGCTGCGGCGGGGCCGCGCCCTCAGTGCTCGCGTGCCGGAAGAGCGACGACGCTTCCTCGCAGAGAAGGCAGACAAGACATGAGCGACCAGGACTCCTTCGATCAGTACGACGCCGATCAGGACGACGCCGGCCTCGATCTCACTCCCGTTGACCCGGGTCGTGGCGATACCAGGAAGGGGCGTTCATGGCGCAACATCCTCATCGTTGGAACGCTCGTCCTCGTTCTCGGCGCGGTGCTGTTCCAGGCCCTCACCAGCGCACGCGTGTTCTTCTACAACGTCGATGAAGCCATCGAGCAGCGGGACGACATCGGCGATCGCCGGTTCCGCATCCAGGGCACCGTGGTCGACGAGCCGGCCGCTGGCGACGACGGCACGATCGTGTTCACGATTGCCCACAACGATGCCCGGGCTACCGTGCGCCACATCGGCGAAGAACCCACCGAACTGTTCGAGCTCGGGATTCCGGTTGTGGCCGAGGGGCGGTGGGACGGCAGAGAGTTCGAGTCCAGCCAACTGCTCGTGAAGCACTCCGAAAGCTATGTGGCGGACAACGAGGGCCGAGACGGTGTCGGCGACGGCACCTATGAAGTCGACGGTTCCGAGGTCGGCCTTCCGTGAACTCGATCCTCGGGTATGGCTTCACCATGCTCGGCCTCACGACCTCGCTTGCTGGTGTGGCCGCGGGCTCCTACGCCCTGATCACGAAACAGCATCGGCTGCTCCGCCAGGTGCGGCAGTGGACTTGGCTCGCTCTGATCGCCGCCGTTGGCGCGTTCACGGTCATGCAGGTGGCGCTGTTCCAGCGCGACTACACGGTCAGCTTTGTGCAGAGTGTTGGCAGTCCATTCACGCCTCCGCTCTACAACTTTGCTGCGCTGTGGTCGGCCCTCGAAGGGTCGATCATTCTGTGGACGTTGGTGCTCGCTGGCTATCTCGTGGCCGTGGCGGTCAAGTTCCGTCAGCGAGTGACGGATCCGCTGTTTGGCTGGGCGCTCGTCGTCATGTACGCCGTGACGGCGTTCTTCTTCGGGTTGATGGCGGGGCCGACGAATCCGTTCGTTCGGGCGGTCGTCTCCGCTGACTTCCAGCCCCGTGGTCCGAACCCGCTGCTCCAGAACCACGTCCTCGTGGCGTTCCACCCGCCCATGCTCTATCTGGGCTACGTGGGCTTCACCGTCCCGTTTGCTTTCGCCATCGCGGCGCTGATCACCGGTCGTGTCGGGGAGGGCTGGCTGGTGGAGACTCGTCGTTGGACCGTCATCGCCTGGGGATTCCTCACGTTCGGCATCGTGCTCGGAGCGTGGTGGAGCTACGAAGTCTTGGGCTGGGGTGGTTATTGGGCGTGGGATCCGGTGGAGAACGCATCGCTGCTCCCGTGGTTGACCGGCACGGCCTATATCCACTCGGTGATGGTGCAGGAACGCCGAGGCATGTTGCGGGTGTGGAACCTCTCCCTGCTTTGCTCAACGTTCTGCCTCACGATCCTCGGCACCTTCCTGACCCGGTCCGGTGTTGTCGAGTCCGTGCATGCTTTCTCCGAGGGCGAGGTCGGTACCTGGTTGCTGGCCTTCTTCGCCGTAGTTGCCACACTGTCGGTCGGGCTGATCGGCTGGCGAGGCGACCGGCTGCGCTCGCCCGGAGCGATTGATTCGCCGGTCTCACGCGAGGCAGCCTTCCTCGCCAACAACGTGATCTTTGGAGCGCTGGCGTTCGTCGTGCTCCTGGGCACGGTGTTCCCGCTCCTCGCCGAGGCGTACGACGGCACCCGTCTCACCATCGGTCGGCCGTACTTCGACTCGCTTGGGCGTCCGATCGCCTTCGTCATGCTGTTCTTGATGGCCAGCGCACCAGTGCTTCCGTGGCGGAAGGCCTCGAACGAGCTGCTGAGCGAGCGCCTGTTCTGGCCCGCCGTGCTGGGCGTGGCCGCGATGGTTCTGGCCGTGGCCCTCGGCGGTCGGGGTCTGTACCCGGTGTTCACGTTCGGACTCGGTGGGTTTGCTGCCGGGGCCGCTGGCCGACAGGTCGTGCTGGCGGCTCGACGCCAGGGTTGGCGGGGCTTCGTTGGTCGAACGAACGGCGGCATGATCGTGCATCTCGGCGTCGTGCTCATCGCTGTGGCCGTGGCCGGAAGTGAGAGCTACAAGACGGATCGAATCACCGAGCTGCTGCCGGGAGAGTCGGTGACCGTGGCCGGGCACACGTTTGAGTACGTCAACTTCGACGGGAACGAGAACGATCGACGGATCCACCTGTTCGCCAACATCAGGATCGACGACGACGAGATCTACACCCCGGGCCGCACGATCTACCGGGAGCTGGGCCAGCCGGTGACCACCCCATCGGTGAAGCCTGGCTTTTCTGAGGACCTGTTCTTGGTGCTCGACGAGTTCTCCGACGATCCCGAAGGGCCAATCCGCTTGCGGGTGATCGTTCGGCCGCTGATCAGCTGGATGTGGGCGGGCGGCATCCTGATGGCGCTTGGCACGCTGCTCGCGGTCTTCCCCGGTTCGCGTCGCCGAGGCACCGAGGCGGTGTCGGCTGCGGTTGGTCGAGACGTCGGTGGCAACCGCAAGGGCAAACGCGAAGAGGGCCCCTCGACACCGATCCCAGCCGGGGTGGCAAGCACCGAGGTTGCTCCCAATGTCTAACGGCACGACCGATGGCGGCTCGAGTCACGGCGGCTCGGTCGATGATGGCGTCGTCGCCGGGGCGATTGAGACAGCGCACATCGACGGCGAAGCAGTCGCGCTGGATCCGGTGGATCACGATGCCGTCGCTCCCAACGGCGGCAACATCGCTCGGACGATGGCGATCGTCGTCGGCTTCTTTGTTGCGGCCCTCGTCGCCCTGTTTACGTTCGGCGGCGGCGACCAGGAGGCGGCGGCGAACCGTCTGGTCGGGAACCGGGTTCCCGAAATCAAGGCCGAAGCAATCGATGGTCGCGTTGTCAACATCGACAACTTCCGGGGCCAGTGGGTCGTGGTCAACTTCTTCGCCACATGGTGTCCGCCGTGTTTGGCCGAGCATCCGGATCTTGTCCGCCTGGAAGAGTGGGGCGAGGCGAACGGAAGGCTCGAGATGCTGTCGATCGCGTTCAACGATTCTCCCGACGGCGTGCAAGCGTTCTTCGATGAGCAGGGAGGTTCGTGGCCGGTGCTGGATGATGCCGGACTCAGCGTCCGCTTCCAGATCGCTCAGATTCCCGAGAGTTTCCTCATCGCTCCCTCGGGGCTCGTCTTCCGGCACTACGTCGGTGGCGTGGCGGCTGAGCCGATCATCGAGGCGATCGAGGCCAACGACGGATGACCGCGTCGACCCCTTCTTCCTCCGGCGGCGCCCCATCGGTCGTTGCGTCGTCCTCGGGCGCACGAACGGCGGCTGATCGCAAGCGGCTTCGACGCATGCTCTGGCCGGCTCTGTTCGTTTCGGCGCTCTTCCTTCTCGCGGTCGCCACGCTCGACACCGGCGGAGCGGAGACTGACGGCGAGCGCGTCCAGCGCCTGTCTGAATCGTTCGCCTGCCCCACGTGCGATGGCCAGAGCGTGGCCGAGTCCAACGCTGCGGTCGCGGCCCAGATCCGCAACTTCATCCGAGCCGAGGTGTCTGACGGGGCGACCGATACCGAGATTCGTGACGCGCTCATTGTGGGCTACACCTCCAGCGTGCTGCTCACGCCGCCGTCAGGTGGCGTGAGCTCGCTCATCTGGATTCTTCCCGTCCTGGTTCTCGTGGGCGGCAGTGCCGGAGTCGGGTTCGTGCTCACTCGACCGAGATCCGGTAGCCGTGACGCCACGGAGGACGACGAGGCCCTCGTGGCCCGGGCTCGAGCTTCGATCGACGATGGAACGGTCGAAGGTGCGTCGTGACGGAGGCAACCACCCCCACACGGCGCCAGCTCGATCCGGACCGGCTCGCTTCGCTGGAGGAAGAACGAGACTTCCTGCTGCGGTCACTTGACGATCTCGAGGCGGAGTTTCAGGCCGGAGACATTGACGAGGCCGACTACACCCAGCTGCATTCGGACTACACCGCTCGGGCCGCCGACACGATTCGCTCGATCGAGAACCGACGGACCGCCATTGCTGCGGCCGCGCCGAGTCGCTCGGTCGGTCGCATCGTTTCATGGGTTGTCGGGCTGACGGTCTTCGCCGTAGGCGCTGGTTGGCTGTTGGCCCAAGCGGTCGGCGAGCGAGGCGTCAACGACCAGATCACTGGTTCCATCGAGCTTTCTCCCCGAGAGCAGTTTCTCGAGTGCCAGTTCCTCGATCAGCAGGGCCGGGCCGACGAAGCCAACCAGTGCTACGGCGACATTTTGGAGATCGACCCTGGCAACGTCGAGGCGTTGTCGTACCGAGGGTGGCTGTTGGTGCGCATCAGTACCGAGGCCGCTCGGCTTGGCCGCACCGATGAGAGCGAGGAACTCCTTCTCTTGGGGAAGGGCGCCCTGCTGGATGCGACACAGATTGATCCGTCGTTCGCCGACGCTCGTGCGTTCCGAACGATTGTTTTCAACGGCGAGGGCGACACCGAGGCCGCGTGCGCGGAGCTTGCCATCTTCAACACGCTGAACCCGCCGGAGTTCATGCGAGGTCTCGTCGAACAGAACATGGCCGAGGTGAACTGCACCTGATCGTTGCTGGTGCTGCCGGCATGAGCAAGGGCAACCTCACGCTGCAGGGGAGTGCAGCTGCTCGCCTCGCTCGAGCAGGGAGCGCATCGGTTCAGGCGCCACGATGTCGACGAAGAACGGTCGTCCGGGAAATGGGCGGTGGATGACGGCAAGCTCCATGTCCTGCGGTGATCGAACCCAAATCATGGCCAGTGGAAGCTGATGAGATCCCGTTGACCAGAGGTGCACGGCAGACGTGAAGAGCGCAGCCGCGTCCTCGGCGATTCGCTCATCGAGGTCCCGGACCGGCACGGCGAGGAGGTAGTGGCTGGTTGGGGCCATGATCAGGGCGCCGTGCTCGCTCAACGCTCCCAGGTGCTGATCGAGGCGAGTCAGTGCTCCGGTAGCGAACAGATCGCCGCGGAAGCGGTGAACCGGTCGGCCGAAGGTTCTGGTGAGATCGTGACCGACCTTGTGTCGGCGCTTGGTGTTGCGATCGGCATGAAACAGCACGGTCTCGGCACTGACGCCCCAACGTTCGAGGTGATCTCTCGGCGCTGGCACCGCTCCGTTGGGAACCACGATGGCGGCGCACCACATGAGCTCGTCGGTGATCGCCGTGCCGATCATGTTCTCAGGGAAGGGGCTCAGCATCAGTCGCATGCGGAGCGCTCCTTTGACCTGGGACCACCGAGCGAGATGGGCCTCGAGTGCTTCCGGCTGCTGCTTGGCGAGCTGACGGACCCACCAATCAACGTGCTCTGCCTGCTCTTCGGGGGTCGTGGACTGAATGTCATTGGCGATGTTGTGCACGCTCAACGTGCCCCCGTTGCCGAGGATCACCGTGCCCGCCTCGCTGTCGCTGTCGACCATCGGCCCCAGGTGCTTGGTGACCGCAGCCTTCACGGTCTGCCAGAACTCTTCGGCCGAGGCCTCAGACGGAAAGTGGTTGCGCCATAACATGGCGTTGGCCCCGGCACACCGGCGGCGCTGGTCGGCGTCGGCTTCTCGCCAGAAGTCAACAAGGTCCTGTGCGGTCAGAGCTTCGTCTTCGGTGGCGTCGACCGCGCGATCGAACGGATCGGATGGGGTGTGGTGCTGCATGGGCTGCCTCGCTCTTGAGCGACGGGATGAAGGGAACCGCAGTTCCGACAGCTGCTCCTGTGCAGGTGAACGCAAAACAGTACCAATTGCTCCCAACCCTTCAACCCCTCCCATCTCGTGGCACCGTTACGTGTCGCTGGGGCGTTACGTATCGGTGCCACGGGGGTCGTCTGGCTGGGGCGTGGGTCGAGGGGCTGGGCGTCGGTTGGTTCGAATGGCGTTCGATAGCGATGACCATCGTTGACGGGGACGGCGGGACTGGCTTGACTCCGGGCCATGGAGCAACCACTCGACAGGCCGTCGCTCGATGCCATACTCGCCACCGCCTCGTTCTCCGAAGGCGTGGCCGAGGACCCGATGCTGAGCGAGTCCGCTCGAATGCGTCGTGAAGGGTGGCGCTTGGCGAGGCAGGGGGCGCTGTGGGCGATCGGCGGAGCGCTCTTGCTCTTGATCACGTTGCTCTTGCTCGGCTCTGCGCCAATCTGGTTCGGGGCCCTGCCGTTGTTTGGCGGCGGGGCGGTCGGATTCGGCTTCGCCCAGGGTGTTCTCGGTTCTCGGTTGTCGTGGTTGCGCTGGGTGGTTGCCGTCGTCACCGGCGTCGTGGTGTTTGGGGCCGCAGTCCTGCTGATCGAGTTGCTCGTGGGTCCGGTCTTCGTCTGACGCCGACGTCGCTCGACTGCTGTCCCCTGACGGGAACGGCGTGACAAAACCTTGTCGAAGATCTCAATTCTTGTTGTTGCTTGTCGATGCAACACATATGGGATTCACAGCGCGGGTGTATCGGGTCTTTGTCGCGGCGACGGCAGGGTTGGAAGATGAACGACAGAGCGTCGTCGACGCCATCGAAGAGTGGAACGCTCTGCACAGCCTCGAAACCGAAATGGCGCTCCAGCCCGTTTTCTTCGAGCGCTCGGTCCGCCTCGACCCGACTCGTCCGTCGCAGACGGTCAGCAACCGCGATCTGGCCGAGACTTGTGATCTGCTGATCGCCGTCCTGTGGAAGAGTGGCGGACTGCCAACCGCCTCCGGTGTTGGCTCCACGTTGGAAGCCACACAACTCTTCGAGGGCCTCGGCCGTCCGGTTGTCACCTGCTTCAAGACTGCGAGTTTCACGCCAGATGTGGCGGCGCGGCATCGTGACGACCTTGTCGCCATCGGCGAGCTCCAAGACCGGACGCCACCGAATCTGCGGATCATGTTCGAAGACGCTGACGAACTGCGTGAGGGTCTGCGCCGTCACGTCGGTCTCTTCGCCAACGATGTCTTGGTTCGCCCGGACGTGAACGAAGACGCCGAGACGGTCTCCGTCGCTGGCGCACTCCAGCTTGTTGAGAACAAAGAAGCCCTGGCGCGACAGGCCTCGGCCGGACGTGAAGCGGATGATCGTGTGTTGCGGCCCTTGATGGAGAAGATCCATGCCGAGAGGGGGTCAGGGCTCGATGTGCTCGACTTCGGCTGCGGCAACGGGGTGGTCGGCCGTGATCGGTTCGAGGGCTCGGCGACGGTCGCTTCGGTTCTGGGCGTAGATATCCACCCGGCCGTGGTCTCGCATGCGCAGAAGCTGCACGGGCGCAAGAAGGCGTTTACGTATCGCGCTGGGCGATTCGAAACGGGAAGCGAGAATATTGGACCGTTCGATCTTGTGTTTTGCTCCGAGGTACTGGAGGAGCTCGACGATCCTGATGCCACGCTCGAGGCGCTCTGGGCGCGCCTGCGTCCCGGTGGGGCGCTCTACGCCCGGAGCGCAGACGACGCCATGAGTGTCACGCACCCGAACTCCCGGGACATGGTGAGCATCATGTCGATCTCGCAGAAGCTCGATGGAGTGCCCGACCGGGGAATGGGGCGCAAACTCCTCGGCCACCTCCAGAAGTTGGAGGGGGCCGAGGTGGAGATTGCCTTCGATGTGCGGCACACCGCCATGGGCTCAATCAAGGAGCGAGAGGACTTCTTTGATGTTGAGCACCAGTGGCGAGGGTCGTTTGCCGCTCTCGCTGCGGTCGACGCTGCGTTTGGCAGTGATGCGGCTCGGATGAGCGTCGAGCTCGCACAGGCGCTCGAGGCCGAGCGGGATCGATTCCGCTCGACCGACGAGCTCTTCGCAAGTGCGGTCCACGTGCTGGCTGTGGCTCGCAAGAGCGCCGAAACCTGAGCTCACGCTGCGGCTGCGACCGGAACGGGAACGGGAGCACGAAGTGGCGCTGGCGCGGCCGGCGCGACTGGTACGTGCTCTGGCACTGCATGCTCGGGAGCGAGGGTGACGAGGTGGCGCTGTGTGGCTGGGACGGCGCGCCAGATCGCTGACGGGGTGCTGAACACGAGGGAATCCTCGAGGGGATCGTGTTCCTCTGGTCCGACCCTCCGACGTCCAGCTCGGCCCAAGATCGGACGGACCTTTGGTGTGCACTCGGCGCAGCTGCTGGCAAAGGCCTCAAGGATCAGGCCGACGCACATCGTTCGCCCGTCGCTGGCCCAGGGGCGGGCCAGGCGGGCGGCGATCGCTCCCGCCGCCGGAAGCCATCGTTGCGGCGCCCAGCGGGCCAACATCGCCACGGCGCCGGCCGCGAAGATGGCTCGCGGTTCGTACTTCAATCCGGCGTTGAGGTGGTCCACTGCGGTCTCTGCGACTCGCTCGGAGCATGGCGCACAGAACCTGGGACGGATCACGCCCGCGTGGCGGTAGGACGCCACGAACTCAGCGGGGGGCCGCAAGAATCGTCCGAGTGTTGGCGCGGCCTCGGAGCTCTGGAGCTGACCGTCGACCTCAACGACGATGCCCACGTGTCCCCACGGGTCACCGGAGAGCCGGTTGAGCGTGTGAAAGGAGCTCACGCGGCGGCCAACGAGAATGTCCCCCGGCCGCAGATCGTTTGTTGTCAGTTGGTGTGCCGTCTGCCCGGTATTCAGCGTTCCGATGCTGAATCGTTCGGCCAACGACCTTGGTTGCTGCTTGGTTTCCATGGTCGATACTTCAACACATGGCGCCAAGCCTTTTCGGTCTGGAACGCGGCAAGGTTGCCGCTTGGGAAGAGGGAGACTTGTGTCAGCTCGACGGACTCCGCCGCACGCGGGAGACGTCAATGTGGCCCGGAACAGCGACGCTGTCGAGGGCGATCGCAGCGGCCGGTGGCGTGTTGTCCGCTTCGATCACCAGGTCGTCCTGGAGGTGAATCAGGACCTTGTTCAGCAGGGTGAGATCGATGTCGGTCATGGCGATACCTCGGTGGTCGGTCCGCCCGAACTCCGTGGTTGCAACCGTACGGGAATGCCTCACACAGTGGGTGGATACCACGGAGAGTGTTTGCTTCGCGAGGGTGACGACGTGCACGCAAGCCACGCAAAGGTCCGGATGGAGCGCACTACCGTGGCGGGGTGCCCATCGATGTGGATCTCGAGTCTCTGAGCCGTGCTTTTGCCTTCGACGACTGCTGCCGCAGCTCGTTCGAGGAAGCGCTGGCGGCCCTGCACGTCCGGCTCGACAGCGTCGATGCCGAGGATGGCGAGATCGACAACGGCAGCGGCAACAAGACGAACGCGACCTCGGTGGCGAAGGCGCTCTCGCACGGGTCTGTTGCCCCAGCGCTGGCAGAGGTTGCTCGAACGGCGGACGCTCGAACGGCGCTCACAGCGCTGGCCCGAGACATGTCTGATTCCGAGCTCGGCGTCGCCGTTGCTGGTGGTCTGCATCTGCAAGCGGTCATTGCAGAATGGGATGCCGACGTGTTGACCTCAGCCGCCCGATGCCAAACGGCGCTCACGGCCAACCCCAACCACGGTCCCTCGGCGCAACTGTTCGCTCAATACCAATTCGATCGGGGCAACCTCGCTGGTGCGATCGACACCTGGACACTCGACGGAGTGCAGGACCCGCCAGCGCTGGCCACGTTGCGGGCGATGCACGACACGATTCAGTCCCGGTTCGATGGCGTCGGGCGGAACGATCCGTGTCCGTGCGGGTCAGGTCCCAAGTACAAGGCGTGTTGCCTGGTCGATCCGAAGATGCTCGAGAGCGATCGTTTCGTGCTGCTCGAGGCCCGACTCGGACTCTTCGGCTCGCGTCCCCACCGATCCGAGGCGTCGGAGGCGATCCTCTCGCTAACTGAAACCGAACCAATGGCGGCCATCAACTTCGAGACGGGCATCGATGTGCTTCATCTCGAGGGTGGTCTCATCACGGATTACCTCCTCGAGCGAGGCCCGCTTCTTCCTCCTGAGGAGCGGGCGCTGGTTGAGCAACTCATCACCAACGGCAGGGACCTCTATGCGGTCGTCGCCGACGCCGACCCATCGGACGGCCTCACGCTCCGCTCCGTTCGCCATGGCCACGAGGTCGCGCTGACCGAAGAAGAACCAGCGGGGGATGGGTTGGAGTTCTTGCTCGCTCGACTCGTGACCTTCGATGAAACGGTCAACTTCGTTCGCGAGCCGCTGGTCATCAACCCTTCGCTCGTCGATGATCTTGTTGCCTTGATGGACGAGGTGACCGAGCCGGTGCCGTTCCTCGAAGGGCTGCGCGAGATCATCGACCGCACACCAATCCTCAACATGAAGGCCGAACCGATCGTGGTCTGCACCACGGTCTGGGACGTCTCGGGTCGAGAGGCCGACGTGTCATCGTGGATGGAGCAAGCGTTGGTGCTTGATGCCGAAGGCCGATATCGACTGGATCCGACATCGTTCCTTGGCGACGACTTCGACCCTGCACCTTCGTTCGAGTTGCGAGATGGCGAGCTGTTGCTCGGAGCGATGAGCCTCGCCGTTTCGGAGGCCGGCAAGGCCGCGGTCGCGGCATCCTTCGGCGAGCTGCCGTTGGAGCGCGAGGAGCAGGTGCCCCTCCGAGAGGTCGACCTCCGTGAAAGCCGTGAGGCCCAAGCGGAAGCGGCTGCCGGCGCCGTCGATGGTCTTTCCTTCGATGAGCTCGGGTTGGATGGGACGTCGCTCGATGAGATGTCGTTCGAGGACATGCTGGCCGAACTGCCACCGGCCGAGTCATGAGACGGTTGGGCGTCGCGACCCTCGTCGCCCTCGGATTGGCGGCGGTAACCGCCCAGCCCGTGCTCGCTGCGTCCGCGGTCACGCCGCAACCAGCTCCCAGCGGGTTGGAAGTCGAACTGGTCGCCGTAGCCACGTTTCCTGACAGCGAGAACGGTGCGCCGCCACGCCTCAATGCCATGGCCACGCTGGGCGAACGCCTCTTCGTCGTTGAAGAGCGAGACGGGCTGATCTACGAACTGATCGCCGAGCAAGATCCGGCTCAGGCGAGACGAGTGGAACTCTTCTTTGATGTCGGGGCAGCAATCGAGCTGGCGACTCCCCGATCACTCGACCGATCGAATGCCTTTCATGGCGGGCTCCGCTCGCTCGCGTTCCACCCAGACTTCGCACAGAACGGCCGCCTCTACGTATCGGCGATGGAGACGCGCCCCACCAACCCTGGCGATCATCGATACCTGAGTGATGTCGCTGACCCCGTCGAGGCGGACAGCGTGCTGCTCGAATTCACCGTGGACGCCCAGAGCGGCTCGGTGAACCCGTTCTCCTACCGGGAGGTCTTCCGGGTCGGCATGCCGTTCTATGACCACCCGATCAAGCAGATCGCGTTCGATCCGTTCGCGGCGCCGGGCTCGTCTGAGTGGGGTGTGCTCTACGTCGCCCATGGGGACGGAAGCGTGCAGTCCGCTGTCACCGGCGGCGGCCAGAACAACGATGCGCTCGGCAAGGTGTTGCGCATCGATCCGCTGGAGGCTGGTGCTGTGCCGTACTCCGTGCCCGCTGACAACCCCTTCGTCGCCGTGGATTGGATGCTTGACGAAGTGTGGAGCTACGGCCACCGCAATCCCCACAATCTCTCCTTTGCTCGAGGTCGAGCGGGCGTCTCAGTGCTCATTGCGGCTGAGCCGGGGCGAGACAACGTTGAGGAGATCAATCTCGTGCGCCGCGGCGGCGACTACGGCTGGCCCCAACGAGAAGGCACGTTCGTTCATCTCGAATCAGGCGGTGTCGTGACCGGGGTTGCCCCGCTTCCCAGCAACGAGGCGACCTTCGGCTTCACCTACCCGGCTGCGCAATACGGCCACGACGCCGAGGTGGGGTCGTTCTTCAACGGTGTGTCCGTCGCCGGTGGCTACACAGTCGCAAACGGATCGGATCTGTCCGGGCACTACTTCTTCGCTGACTTCCCTCGGACCGGCACCCTCTTTCACGCCTCGCTCGACGACCTCGAAGGGGCAACGACCGAGCTGACGGCCGACGATCCGAGCAACGACGACCCGGGCGACCTCACGCAGGCGAGCATCGGCGTCGCCTCGATCCTTCTGGACCACGATCGTGATCCTGTCACGCCGCCGCTCAGCCGAGCCTCGCTGTTCGACGTCTTCGACGACGAACCGACCCACGAAACCGCGCGAGCCGATGTCCGTTTCGGACAGGGCCCGGGGGGCGAGTTGTACATCACGTCCAAGCGCAACAACACCGTCTACCTCGTCACGAACTCTGTCGCTCCGGACTCACCCAACCCCGAACCTCCGACCCCAATCGTGCCGGACCCAACCGTGCCAGAGCCGATCGCCGTGGGGCCCCTCCGGGAAGCCCGGTCCATCGCCGAGGTCGTGCACGCCAACGACTACCTCCCCTCAGACGCGCGTGTGCTGCGCTTGTATCAGGCCGTGTTCGACCGTGAGCCGGACCTCGGCGGCGCAAAGTTCTGGATCGAACAGGTTCGAGGTGGAGCGTCGCTTGCCTCGATTGCGGCCTTCTTTGGCACCTCAGACGAGTTCGGCCAGACCTACGGCGACGTCGACGATGGTGGATATCTCACCATCGCCTACGGGAACGTCTTCGACCGCCAGCCCGATGCTGGCGGCTTCGAGTACTGGTTGGAACGTATGAGAACCGACCTCGATCGCGTCGGCGTGCTGCTCTGGTTCTCTGACTCGCCGGAGTTCATCGAGGCGCACTCGTATCTGCCCGCTGCTGCTTGAGTGCATGCTCTCATCGCGAACGTTCGCAGCGCGTGCGGTCAGGCCGCTAGGAGCATGCCGCCCGGCAATCGAGCACACTGGTTGGCATGAACGACTCTGCGGCGATTGACTCTGGCGCCAGCTCCTCCGGCGCCAACCCCTCCGAGGCCTCATCGCAAGCGAAGGGCACCAAGGACCGGCATGTGATGCGCTGGCTCGTGGTCGGCCTGCTCTTTGCGGTTGGCCTGGTCATCTCCTGGCTTCTTGGGTCGGCCGTCATTCCTCGTTGGTGGGCTCAGCGAATGAGTGATCTCATCGATGGCAGCCTCGTGCGGGGCAGTTTCGTTGGGCTGGGGGTCGGGCTCGTCTTCACTTTCGTGCCGCTCATGATCCTGCGCTTGGGCCTGAAGTTTCGACGGGGTCCGAAGTCGATTGCGGCCTTCTTTGTGGCCGCCGCTGTCGTAGCTGCTCCCAACCTCTTCACGCTCGGCATCGTCCTGGGCTCGGGCAACGCCGCCCACGCCGGCGAGCGCATCCTGGACGTCGACGGTCCCGGATTTCGAGGCGGCAGCCTGATCGGGGCGATCGTCGGTCTTCTCGTTGGCGGATGGATGTTGTGGCTCATGCGCTCGCGGCGTCGCAACAAGGAACGGGCTCGGGCTCTGGAATCTGAGCTCCGCGACAAGGAGTAAATGAGCGCCGCCCAGATCCGTTGTTGTTGATCAACCCGTGGAAGGGCGAAGGTGGTGCGGGAGGCGGCGAGGATGCACCGAGTGTTTCCATGGCGGCGGATTCATGTCGTTGAGATGACAAGTTGGTCATCAATGAGCGACAAGCAACTCGGATGTTCTAAGGTTCTTCTCAGTCGGGGTTTGGCTTCGACGACATCACTCGAACCCGCGGCGGGTCCTGAGTGATCCCATCAGAGGTCGCACAGTCGAGTCGCCCCGTCTGTGCGGCCCCTCGTGCGTTTTCGGGCGTCCACTTTCATTCGTCTGATCCCCGCTCTGTCATACGACGCTTTGTCAGGCGGTCGCGACCGCCGCCGGATTCGGCACGGGTCGCCAGAGCAGGGTGCTTCCGCCGACGGCGGCGATGCGACCGTCGCACAGCCACACCGATCCCGAGTGGGCCACAGTTCCGTTCGCCGCAACGGGAGCCTCCGCGGCGCTGAGGAGCCACGCCTCGGATCTGGTGTCCGCGGTAAAGCGGACGCTGAGCTCGATCGTTGGGGCGATCATGGTGGCGTCGTGGGGATGTGGTCGTGTCGCCGCGCCGTAGCCGTCCACGTCGAGCACCACCAGAACTCGTCCGGCGTCGAGCCACGGGTCGGGGAAGGTCTCGCTCTCGACGAAGCGATACCAATTGCGCTGCTGCGGAGCGGTTGGAGGCCGATGCTCCCAATCGTCGATCCACTCGAGCGGACGCTGCTCGACGTTCAGCCAGAACGAGTGGGGAGGAGGCGTGTCTCGATTCGCCAATCGCTCCCGCACGCTGAGAAGCCCTGCCGGACTGAGTCGACCGTCGACGGCGGGAACCGGTGGTTCTGCATGCTGGTGAACCATGCCCGGCAGATCGGCGTCGAGACCCCACACCATCGCCGTGAGGAGGACCCGGGTTCCCCGTTCGGAAGCCTGCGCCACCCGGACTCGGAGGGACGTTCCCGCTCGCGTCACTCGCTCCTCCCAGACATCGATAGTTACTGGCCCGCTCCGACCAGCGCCAACGAAGTGCGCTTGCATGGTGGCTGGTCGGGCTCGTCCACACGTCTCGCCCGCCGCTCGCAGGGCCACTGCCGCCAGATAGCCGCCCTGCGGCCCCCAGATCTCCCAGTCCGGAGAGAGCTCCGCTGCATAGCTCGCCGTGGGAGTGTCGACGTCGTCGGCGTGGCCCGTCTGGCTGGCGTCCAGCGACAGCCTTGAGAGTGCAGCGGCGCGGTCGAGATCAGTCATGCCTGCCAGTGTCGCGGACATGAGCAATGGGCACGGACGACTTTCGGAAGAACGCGTCTCGGAGTGATGCATTGGGTGTCGCTTGCGGGACGCGCGTGGGCGCAGTGGACTGTCGTTCATGACCGATGCTCCGTCTGATCTCGATCTGTTGGCTTCGGCCACGACGTTGCTTGCCGCGCTGGAAGTTCGAGAGGTCTCGGCTCGCGAACTCCTCGCCGCACACGTCGAGCGAATCGAGCGTCTGGACGGCGAGATCAACGCAGTGTGCACGCTGTCACTCGACCGAGCCGTAGAGGAGGCCGGTGCCATCGATGACGCTCGGGTACGTGGCGGAGCGATGGGCCCACTGGCTGGACTTCCGGTGACGGTCAAGGATGCGATCGCAACGGAGGGAATCCGCTCGACCGGTGGGGCCACCGAGTTAAGGGACCACGTGCCCGAGCGAGATGCGACCGTGGTGCGTTCGATCCGTGACGCGGGAGCCGTCGTTTTTGGGAAGACGAATCTGCCTCGCTGGTCGGGCGACTTCCAGAGCTACAACGAGATCTTCGGCACTACCTCCAACCCCTGGGACCTGGAGCGAACGCCCGGCGGGTCATCGGGGGGTGCAGCGGCAGCGGTAGCGATGGGTTTCTCGCCGTTCGAGATCGGCTCCGATATTGGTGGGTCGATACGAGTGCCGTCGTCCTTCTGCGGCATCCACGGTCACAAACCGAGCTTCGGGGCGGTGCCGACCCATGGCTATCTCGACCATCCATCGCACCACCGCAGCACGGCAGACGTCAATGTCTTCGGGCCTATGGCCCGCTCACTCGAGGATCTCGAACTGCTTCTCGGATTGCTCGCTGGACCGAACGACCATGACGCCGCGGGCTGGCGGCTGGACCTGCCGCAACCTCGAGCGGTGGAGCTCTCGGACTTCCGGGTTGCGGCATGGCTTGACGACGACTTCTGTCCCGTGGGATCTGACGTCCGGGCCGTCATGGACGCTGCCGTCAGTTCGCTGGAGGCCGGAGGTGCCCGAATCGATCACGAGGCCCGACCAGCTCTTGATCCGCGTGAGGCGGCGCTGTGTGGAATGCGCATCATCGGCGCTGCAGCGGACATCTCGGATGCCGCAACCCGTCACGAACCGGGAGCGCAGTACGGACATATCGACCTGGAGCTGCTGCGTCGTGACCGAGACGGCTACCGCCTGGCGTGGAGCGAGTTCTTCTCCGACGTCGACGTCCTTCTCTGCCCGGTCATGCCCGTGCCGCCCTTCCAGCACGTGCAAGCGGCCGAGGGGTCAAACTTCGCTCACTCCGTCTTGGCCGACCACGACGACCGACCGTACGCCGATCTCCTGTGGTGGTGCGGTCTGATCGGCAGCGCCTACCTACCCGTCACGAGCACCCCGATTGGACGCACAGCGAACGGTTTGCCAGTCGGTGTGCAGATCGTCGCCCCGTTTCTCCACGACCGCACATCGATGGCGTTCGCCCGAGCGATCGAACCCGTGCTCGGCGGCTACCAGCCGCCGCCGCTCGCTCGAGCCTGAACGGTCAGCCCACCATCCGACGGAGCGCTTCTGTGTCAAGGTGTTCCTCAACGAGGTCTGCCAACCGTTCGAACGTGGGCTCGAGAACCGGATCAACACGGATGCCGAGGAGGCGCTCGAGAAAGTGCGGGCTCTCGAACAGCCCGTGGACGGTGGTAGCCAGGACGTTTCTGTGCCCCCACCACGCTCGCTCATCGCGAGGTTGCTCAGAGGGCTCGAGTGAGGAGATCTGCCCGTAACGGATCTCGTAGCCGTCGCACCGCAGGCCGTCCAGCGAGCGAAAGTGCACCGGCAGATTCTGGAACGTGACTGTCCGCTGGTGCACCGCTTTTTCGGGAGCCATGACGGTGCGAACGTCAAGCAGCCCCAACATGGCCGATGGGCGACGGCCGGTCTCGCCGCCACCTTCGCTCCCTGTCGGATCGTGGAACTCTCGACCCAGCATCATGGCGCCGCCGCAGACACCGACAACACGAACGCCTCGTGCCGCCGCCGCAACGACGGCTCGATCGATGCCACGTGCCTGCATCCACGTTGCGTCAGCGGCCACGTGTTTTGAACCCGGAAGCACGATGAGATCGAGGTTCGGATCGAGGCGAGCGAAGACCCCCGGGCCTTGAGCCCAGTGAACACTGGTTGCATGAGCCAGTAGGTGAAACTCGTCGAGGTTGGAACCGAATGGGAGTCGGGGGAGGACGACCTGCGGCCGACGAGTCGTGACATCCTCGCCGGTCGGTCCGGCATCTTGAGCGTCGGCGGGAGGGAAATGCTCCGATGCGCCTTCCTCACGAGGTAGATCGTGGGCGACCATCGGAACAACGCCCAGCGCCGACATGCCGGTCTTTTCGGTGAGCGTCTCCGGGCCAGGGGCGAGCAGCGAGGGATCGCCTCGGAACTTGTTCAACACGAAGCCAGCGAGACGCTGGCGCGTTGCATCCGGAACGAGTGCCCAGGTCCCGTACAGATGAGCGAAGGAGCCGCCTCGATCGATGTCGCTGACAAGCAGCCCGGCGGCGTCGGCGTGTTCGATCATCCGGTTGTTCACCTGATCGACGAGGTTGATCTCCGCCGGGCTTCCGGCGCCCTCGAGCACAACGAGATCGAACTCGGCATGAAGCTCGTCAAACGCCTCCGCCATCGGCGTCCAGAGCGCGGCATGCCGGTCCTGCCAGGGCGTGTTCGTCAGCACGCGGTCGACTCGACCTCGCACCACCACCTGACTTTGCGTGTCGGCCTCGGGTTTGAGGAGGACAGGATTCATTCGAACGTCCGGTTCGACGCCGGCAGCTCGAGCCTGAAGCCACTGGGCGACGCCGATTTCTCCCGCCCCATGGGGAGTGGCGACAACGCGGGCGTTGTTGGACATGTTCTGCGCCTTGAAAGGGGCGACGCGGATCCCCTCCCGGGCAAACCAACGGCACAGCGCCGTGGCGAGGAGGGACTTGCCCGCATCGGACGTGCAGCCGAGGACCATGACAGGACGCATCAGGTGCACCCTAGATGTGGGGACGGCCACTGGGTTCGCTGTCAGTTCCACCGTTGGTTCGGCTGCTGTTCGTCACTGGCGCGCCCGGAGTCGCAAAAAGACGACGGGCGCTCGTAAGGCGGGAAGGGGAGACCCGGCAATACAAGCGCCCGTCACGTCCGGCGGCAGCTCGGATGATGATGCGGCGGGGAAGAAGCCCGGGAAGGGGGCGGGTTGAGCTTCTCGACCCCGCTGCATCTTGTTGACGTATGTAACGGCACGTTCGTCGTGGCGCTGGATGGGTGACCATGCCCAGCCTGAGTTCAGTGGGCGTGGCGTCGCCGTTTCAGCGACGCTTCATCGTCGCTGCGGCGTCCTCGTCTCGGACCCACCACACCGCAACGATGGCAGGAATGAACAACAGGGCCGAAACGAGAAATGAGACCTGGTAGGCACCGAGTTGCGGATTGCCGGGATCGACAGCGAGGCCGGAGAGGACAGCCGCTGCTGCCGCGATTCCGAAGGCGGGTGCCGCCTGGCGGTTGGCGCTGAACAGCGTGGTGGCCTGAGCAGTGTCGGCGACGCTGGTTTGGGAATACACAGCGGTCTGAATCGAAACGAAGGTGAACGCAAGGCTTGCGCCCCGCAGAAACATCAGGACTCGCAAGGTCCAGAGGCTGGTCGTTTCGTCGACCGTGGCGAGGGCGAGTCCGACGATGAGTGCGCCGACAAGACCGCCGAACATGAGCCGCCGTGGTCCGACTCGTCCGTAGAGCAAACGGCCGACGAACTGGCTTGCGATCCAGACGCCCAATGGTTGAGGCGCAGCAACGAGTCCTGCCGTTAGCGGATCGAATCCGCGGAAGGTTTGAAGGTAGACGGGGAGGAGGAAGATGGCGCCCAGAAAGGCGGCGTAGGTGGGGAACGCGACGAATTGGATCGACCGGAAGATGGGCGCTTGGAACAGCTCGAAGCGGAGCAGCGGATGCTCTCGGGCTCGTTCCACTCGAGGGAGCGCAATCGCCGCCGCGATGCCGGCGCCGATCGTGCCAATCACGACCGGTGAATTCCAGCCGAGATCTCGGGCCACCGTGACCCCGAACAGCGTTCCACCTAAGGCCATGCCGGCGAGAACGAAGCCTCGACCGTCGAATCTCTTCACCTCGTCGATGCGGAAGTCGCGGATCACGAGCCATCCCACCAGCATCGCTACGGCACCGATCGGAACGTTGACGAAGAAGATCCAACGCCACGTCGTGACTTCGAGGATGGCGCCGCCGAGAACGGGTCCGATTGCTGGTGCCAACACCGCCACCGTGATCACCGCGGTTGCGGCCTTGGCGCGCTCGCTTTGAGGGAACGCTCGGTAGAGCAGCGCTGAACCGAGCGGACCCATCACGCCCGCTCCGACGCCTTGGAGAATTCGGAAGATCACGAGCTGGGGCAGGGTGGAAGCCAGGCCGCAAAGCACCGAGGCCGCAGTGAACAGAGCAAGCGAGTTGAGAAAGACGACCCTGCTTCCGAATCGGTCCGACAACCATCCGGAGGTGGGAATGAACACGGCCAGGCCGACGAGGTAGGCGATGATGGCTCGATCGATCTGGGTGTCGGTGACACTGAATTCGTCGGCCAGCGTGGGAATCGCAACGTTGACGATCGTGCCATCCAAGATCTGCACGAAGAGCGTCAGGATCAAGATGGTCAGCATCGCCGTCTTGTAACGATCTTCGGAGAGCTCGATCCGGTGGGCCATGCCGGTCTGACGTTATGCCGTCGCGACCGAGATGCCCATTCGGCGGGCGGGGCGCATTCTTGGAGTCGATAGTGTCTCGCCATGGCACTGGTTCGATGGGTCACCGAGATGGGCATGGGCGTCGACGTCCACGGCAACGATCACACGAAGGCTGGCAAACGTGCCGTGTCGGATGCACTCCGGCACAGCAGTCTGAACTTCTTCAAGGCCGCTGGCAAGAATCGCGACGACATGCACGTCGAGGTGATCATCGCCGTGGCCGATCCGGACGACGTGGATGTCGAGGCCATTAAGGCTGAGGTTCCCTACGGCACCGTCACCGTGCGGGCCGTTCCGGGAGGCTTGGATCTTCCCACGGCCGACGGAAGCGATGTCATGGTCATCGCCAACGCCGCGATCTTGGTGAGCTTTCCCGAAGAGAGCTGAACGCAACAGTTAGTCGCCGAGACGGGCAACGAAGTCGACAAGTGGCATGAGCGGTGGGGCGTGCGCATCGAGTCTTCCCGACGGCCCGGTCATGGCACGGTGACTGCGCCTCATCGCTCGTCTGGCCGTTTCGGGTTTGATGTGCCGGTATCCGCCGGCCCGTAGAGGGCCGGCGGCTCGCATGATCGGCTCCGTCCACGCCAAATCCTCATCGAGCATCCAGACGCTTCGTGAGTGCTCGTCGGCGGAGAGAAGGTGCAGGGTGCCGAGATCGCCTCCGGGCAAGCGCAGTTCGACGAGGTACGACATGGTGGGCGCTTCATCGAAACGTCGGCGTTTCGTCGCGGTGATGCTCAGCCGATCGAGTGAGCTGAGCCAGGACGGCGCGCGCTGGATCTCATGTGGCGCCGGAGGAGAGGCAGCCAACCAGCTCATCGCCACAGCGAGGGCCTGGCTGAGATCGGTTGCGAACGAGTGGAGGTCTTCGATGATGTCGAGCGCCGCCGAGCCGGCCTCGGACACGGTTCGAGCGGCCATGGCGAGGAAGGCGAAGGGCTGATGATCCAACAGCATCGCAAGATCGGGATGGGACAACGCTTCTTCGTCGAGCCAGGGCTCCCATGGGGACACCGCTTGTCGGGGGTCGTCTCCACCATCGTTCAAAGGGGGACCGGGATCGTCGTCGGGAGCGTCCAGCCAGGGTGGCGGGGAGAGAGCCTTGGCGGAAGGTGCGGCCCAATCAAGGTCTGCGTTCCGGCGCTGGAGCACTCGGAACATTGGACGAAAGGGAGAAACCGCCCCGGAACGGGCGCTGGGAGAGTGCAGCGACATGACGTACCTCGTGCGTATCGCTCGTGCACGCTGGAGCGTGCGTGGTGTGCCGGTGAGGGGCCTGAGCCGCCGAAGGAACCAAGGTACGTGGAGCCTGTGACACTCGATAACCGGATGCGTCTCCGCAGTGTCGTCGGTGGTCTGGACGCGCTGAAGGGCCCCGGGAGAGGAGGGAAGTTCACCCGGGGCCCATCGGCGCAGTCTGTTCCCTCCGTCGCCCACGTCGAGAACAGACCGCTCGCACGAGACCCCCATTGGAGTCGCCCTTTCCAACGAAGATGCCGTGCTGGATGTTCTGACGTACACGGGTTGCGTTTGGTCGCGAGAAAGTTCCGAACTTCTGAGATCTTTCTGCGCCTCCGCTGATTGGCCGGTCAACGCCAGAGAAGTCCCTGGTCAGAGCGTCTCACCAACACCCCAAAAGAACCACTGGCGCTCACGGTGTCGAAGGGAGGGGCGACATCGTGAGCGCCAGCGAAGTCCGGCGGCAGCTCGGAGAGTGATGCTGCGGGGAAGAACTCCGGGAGGGGAGGCCTGGGGTTCTCTACCCCGCTGCATCTTGTTGATGTATGTATCGCCAGGATTTCGAGGCTTCTGAAGAGGCAGTCCTACCCATTTCGTGTAGGTCTTTCGGGCAGGATTGGCGCCGGTGGCCCGGAGGACTGAGACGCCAGTGGATTGACGGCCGGGCATGAACGACGGAGCAACATGAACGAAGTCGATCTTGAAGCGCTGGCGGATGAGCGTTGGCTCGTGGTCCCGGACATCGAAGACGATGGCACCATCCAGTCGTCCCGCGTGGTGCGTGAGGTCAGTGTTGACTCACTGGGTCCGCTCACCACTGCAGTTGAGATCGTGGTCTCCCTCGAAGGGCGAACGAAGGTCAAGAAGCTCGACGAGCAGGGCGACCGCCTGGCCGCCGCCTTCGAGCGGCATGAGCTGGTAGACGTTTGTCGCCTCATCGAGGTCGAGCATTGGCGATGGCTCGGCTACGTCCGACCCGACCGGGCGGAGGCAGTGAGCGAGCGGGCGAGCACGATCTTTCACTCGTTCAACGCCGAATTGTCGATGGTGGAGGACCCGTCCCGCTCACAGCTCTCGGCGGTGTCGCCCACTGATGAGGAACGTCGTACGGCGAACGATGTGCACGTGCTCACACAGTTGGCAACCAACGGCGACCAGATGTCCATTGCCCGCCGCATCGATCACGTCGTTGGCTTCGCCTCGCAGGAGTCGGCCGTCGCTGCGGCAGAAGCACTCGGGGCGGCCGGTTTCGAAGTCTCGGAGCCGTTTGAGGCTGGCGAGGAAGCGCAGGTTGTGGACGGCGCAGGGCCGGCCGGTCACGTCGTTCCAACGAACCTGGAGGTCAGCGAATCGGATGTTCCCACGCTTGCGGCGCTGCGCGACGCAAGGGCTCGCATCGATCAGGTCTGTGTCCAAGCTGATGTGGCTGCGCCGGTTCGCTACGAGGGTTGGGGCTGCCCTGTCGTGCCTGCGACGGTCGAGATGGCAGAGGGGCCGACCGGGGCCGAGCGCTCCCGGCGCCGATGGTTCAGGCGTTGAGGGTCGAAACGCTCAGCGGAGATCGATGTCTTCGAAGCCTGTGGCCGGCGTCTCGGTCAGCGCGTCGGCAAGAGCATCGAGGTTGGCGGCGTTGAGGTAGTCCTGCCATTGCGGTGTGTCTACTGGCATCGCCCACACAGGGGCGCACGCCCGTTCACGCCGGGTGGGGCGCGGATGCAGGTGGCGGCGACGCTGCGTGGTGGGGACGAGCGCACCGATCTCGAGGGTCGCATCGGGCTCAGTAATGGTGATGTCCTCGACCGTGATCGAGATGGACGAGGTGTCTGAAGTTGGGAGCGCTTGTGTGCCGTCAACTGCGGATGGCCTCGTCATCGGCGTCTCTCTCATCGTTTCTTCCACTCGTTCATACGCTCCCCAAATCCATCTCTTGATTGCATCAACCGCCAGCATGTAGGTCCTATCGGCTGCTTGTAGAAGAATGCTGAGTGAAAACGCCTAGAGAATTCGAGAATGTGCCGCAACCCGGCAGTTCGAAGTGCCTGGATGCGGCAGTTTCTGGTCAGCTTTGACGACCGCGGATCAGTGGGGTACCGCAGGTCGCCCGTGCGGGTCTGCCATGCTGTGGCCCGTGATTGACCGCCGGAGCTTCCTCGCCGCAGCCGCCGGGCTCGCTGGCACCGGCATCGCCATCGGCCCGGCCCATGCCGCGGACCACGCTGTTTTGGCGCAGACTGCCCTTGGTTCCGGTCAGTCGCGGCCTCGAGTTGTCGAGCAGCCGCCCATTTTGCCTCGCTCATGGTGGAGCGACGGCAACGGTCCGACCGGGCCGATTCCAGCCGAGGAGCCACGCTTTCTTCTCGTCCATCACACAGCCCAGCCAGGCAATGACTACGGCGAGGACGACGTTGCGCGGCTTCTTCGCAGCATCTACTGGTTCCACACCGGCGCAGAAAAGCAGTGGCCCGATACCGCCTACAACTTCTTTGTCGATCGTTTCGGA
This sequence comes from uncultured Acidimicrobiales bacterium, assembly GCA_937997485.1. Lineage (GTDB taxonomy): Bacteria > Actinomycetota > Acidimicrobiia > Acidimicrobiales > SZUA-35 > SZUA-35. The sequence goes on from CALKTH010000024.1 coordinate 57,350, forward strand.
CGCATCATCGAGGCGCGTGAAGGCAGCATCGCCGGACCCGTGCAGGGATCTGCGACCGGCGGAAATCAGGGCTTTTCCCAGTTGTGCTGCTTTTTGGGAAACCACTCCACCGAGCCCCCCACGCAGGAGGCGCGCTTCGCCATGGTGTGGTTGTTGGCGTGGCTGGCCGATCGCTACGCCATTGATCTCGACCCGTCTGCACGGGTGTCCTTCACGTCGCGCGGCTCCAGTCGTTGGCCTGCGGGCACCGTTGTGGAGACATCAACGATCGCAGGGCACCGCGACATGTCACAGACCACGTGCCCGGGGGATGCGTGTTACCCCCTCGTGCGATCCGAGTTCGCCCCTACGTCGGCGACCGTGATCCAAGACGGTGGCCCCGGGGGCGAGGCTGCTGCCTCAGAGGCGGGCGAGACCGAGCCAGCGCTACCGGCCACGGCCCCGTCGGGCACGACGTCCTCGGTCGCGTCAACGGAGCCTTCTGTACCGACGGAGAGCGAGAACGGCGCGCCGACGACCTCGTTGGCCTCAAGCACATCGTCAACGACGGCGACGCCGACCACGGCAGTGCCGACCTCTCTGGAAGACTCGATTACGGCTGCGCCATCGAGTGCTCCGTCAGTCTCCACGTCGTCAGCGGACGGTGCTGCCTCTCCGGCTCCGAGTGGGGCCGATGACCTGGCGATCGGAGGCCCAGTCACCGGGCAGGAGGCATCACCAATCTCCGGTGTTCTGGTCGCTGCAGGGGTAGTTGCTGTGAGCGCTGCGGCCTTGGTCGCTCTGCGGACCCGCCGAGACGGGGACGAGTCGAGCGAGCAGCCTGCCTAGCGGGTTTCCGAACGTGAGCGGCCGTCAGTCGTCGGCGACCGATACCCAGAATGATCGAGCCCGAGCGACGCAGTTGCCCTCTGCATCGAAGGCAGCCGCAGAGGCCTGGCGCTTTCGCCCGTCCCACTCTTGATTGCCATCGAAGGCGCCAGACACCAATGCGTACGTTGCCGTGGGATCGAGTGGTGCCAGCACCTCCGCTGCGTATTGGACGGTGAAGGACGTCCGGCGTTCTGCCGACCAGCCCACGTAGAACGCAGCGCAACAGTCCATCGCCGCCCACAATGCGCTCTCCGCCCCTCGCTCGTGATTGGCGGTCCAGGGCGGGACGCTCCAATCGCAGGCGAAGCGGCCGGCAGCTCCGGCAGCTGGCGTGAGTGGTCCTGCGTGCACCCGCATGTGCTCTTCGCCCAGTCCGCAGGAGAAACAGAACGGCACCGGGTGCTCACCGACGGGCACAGGGAACCGGCCGCGAGCGGCCACTGCCTCCTCGATCGTGACGGGAGCCGTGTCAGCGAAATCTGGCTCCCAGCTGCGGGCCTCGAGAATGGCGCGGTCATCAGGATCAACGAGACGCCAGTCGGTGGCCGATGGGCCAGGCTCAGACGGAGTCGATACGACGCGAAGATTCGTTTCCAGCGGGATCGGGGCCCGGATGGCCATGGTCAATGGGCCCTCACCGATCGCTTGGGCGAACCGAGAGGCGGTCCACCCGCCCTGACCGCTGTCGGTCGGTCCTTGGAAGAACGGCGAGAGACGGAGCATCCCAGGAACGTACATGCTGACCTCGCCTGGTGAGTATCTGGTGTCAGACACCCACTACCTACCAGTGGTGGTTTTGCGGCCTGGTGAGTGATGGGTGTCTGACACCAGTTTTCCACCAGCGGGGTAGGGGTGGGGTGCCCGGGGCTAGGTGCTCGAGGGGCGCTGGTAGTCGAAGATCGTGACCGGGGCCGGTGAGCCACCGGTTCCTCGATAGAAGTCGAGAGCCTCGATGTCTTCATTGTCGACTGCCACGAACATCGTGCCGATGCCCTCCGCACTGCCGAGTTCGAGCAGCGCGTCGATGAGCTGGCGCCCGATCCCACGCCGGTGATGCTCGGGGCGGACCGCGATGTCGAACAGAAACAGTTCTCGCTCCTCGAGGCGAGTGAGAGGAATGGTGTGAGCGGTGAGCCCGCCGAGAATTTCACCGTCCTCGTGCGCCGTCAGCACCCAGAAGGCAGGGTCGTTGAGAAGACGAACGATGTAGTCGTCGCTGAGTTCCTCGTGTGGTTCCTCGAAGACCTCGGCCACCACGATGAAGGTGTCGCGAGCTCGACGGACGTCGTTGGTCCCGAGACCGAGGCGATCGATGCTGACCATCCAACCATTCTTCTCGCCGTTCGGCCGGCGAGGATCGGAATTTCAGGATCCTTCCGATGACGAGCCGGCCGTCGGTCTGCGCAATCTCAGGTGGTGTAGCGGCGAGCTTTCGCCTTCTTGCCCCGCAACGTGGTGCCGAGGATCGCCTGCACGACCTCATCGACGCTTCCGTCCGGAACGCCCACGATCGTGAACTCATCGGCGATCTTGATCGGTCCGATCTGACGCCCGACGAGGTCGGTGTGGTTGGCCACGGCGCCGACGACGTCTCCAGGGCGGAGACCCGCACGACGACCCAGCGCGATGCGGACGAAGCCAGTGTCGTCGCCAGTGGGCTGGCCCTTTCGGCCCTTCTCGAACTTCTTGTTCCGATCGAAGGGCTTCTTCTCGCCCTTGCCCCGGCTGTCCATCCCGCCCCGCTCGTGGCGATCCTTCTTCTTGCGATCCTTCCACTCTTCGTTCGGAATCTCGACTTCGTCGATCGCCGACACAGTGGCCTCGTGGTAGAGCTTGATGGCGGCGAGTGCAATGTTGCGCTCGTTGTCTTCGCCCGCGAGGTTATGGAGCACTGCGTTGTAGTCGTCGAGGTCGTCGGAAGCGAGTGCTTCGCGGACGGCGGTGACGGTCAGCTCGATCTGACGGGCCCGAAGATCGGCGACGGTCGGCATCTTGCCGACCTGGATCTTCTGCTTCGTGAGCCGCTCGATGTTGCCGAGCAACCGGCGCTGTTTCGGCTCGGCCAGCGTGATGGCCACACCCTCGCGTCCGGCGCGGCCCACTCGGCCGATGCGGTGGACGTAGGACTCGGCCGCAGCCGGAACGTTGTAGTTGACGACGTGAGTGAGCGTGTCGACGTCGAGGCCGCGGGCCGCGACGTCGGTGGCTACCAGCAGCTCGGCCGTGCCCTCGCGCAGCCGGGCCATGACGCGGTCGCGCTGGTTCTGATCCATGCCGCCGTGCAGTGCCTCTGCCCGATAGCCGCGGCCGTTCATCGTGGCCGTGAGTTCATCAACCTCGGTGCGCGTGCGGCAGAACACGATGCTGGCGTCGGGCGCCTCGATATCGAGAATGCGGCCGAGCGCTGAAGGCTTGTGTTGGCGAGGAACGAAGTACACGGACTGTCGGATGTTGGCCGCGCCGGGCGTGGCCTTGCCCGAGCCGATGCGAATGTGGACCGGATCGTTCTGATAGCGCTTGGCGATGGAGCCAATGCGGGGCGGCACGGTGGCCGAGAACAGCACGGTCTGACGGTCAGACGGTGTGGCGTCGAGGATCTGCTCGATGTCCTCGGTGAAGCCCATGTCGAGCATCTCGTCGGCCTCGTCGAGCACCACGGTCTTGATCTGGTCGAGCACGAGCGAGCCACGGTTGATGTGGTCGATGGCGCGTCCCGGTGTGGCGACGACGACGTGGCAGCCGCGGTCGAGCGCTTCGAATTGACGACGAATCGGCTGGCCACCGAACACGGGCACGGTCTTCACACCGAGTGAGCGTCCGTACTTGAACATGGCTTCGTTGACTTGATTCGCCAGCTCACGGGTAGGGGTGAGCACAAGAGCTACGGGGGCCTTGGGCTTGCCGGGCTCGATCGAATCGAGAATCGGAAGAGCGAAGGCAGCGGTCTTGCCGGTGCCGGTGGCGGCCTGGCCGAGTACATCTCGCCCACCCAGCAGCACGGGGATGGTTTGAGCCTGGATCGGCGTCGGCTCTTCGTAGCCGGCTGCGGAGAGGGTGCTCACCAGCTCTTGGCGCAGACCAAGATCGGCAAACGTGTTGCCGACCGCCGTTTCGGATTCGTTCACCGAGTCCCCAGAGCTCGCGGGAGTGGATGACGCTTGATCCTCGGACGATGGCGCTTCTTCGGCTGCCGCCCCTTCGGGAGCCGCAGGCTCGGCAGCTTCGGGCGGCACGACTGCAGGCTCAGCAGCGACCGCATGTGTGGGCTCGGCGTGAGGTTCTGGTGTCGTGCCCGCCGGTTCTGACGGTGTCGTCTCGAGTGGCGACACCGAGATCGCGGCGTCCGTTTCGGTGACGTGTTCAGCGACCACCTCGGACGCTGAAGGTCGTTCGGCCTCGGGCTCGATGGCGGGTTCTGGCTCGGCGGCGACGATGGGTTCTGGCTCAACGATCGGCTCTGGCTCAACGATGGGCTCGGGCTCAACGGCGAGCTCAACCTCGGGCTCGATGGCGGGTTCTGGCTCGGGCGACGGCTCGTCGGCCACATCGATCACGATGGGCTCATCGGGCGTCGACTCGTTCGGCGCGGATGCGGTGTCATCCTGCTTCGAACTGTCGTAGTCGGCGAGCATGTCGAGCACGGACGGCATGCCACCGGGTGCCGCCTTGGCAGCGACGGGCGGGCCGAGCGGGTCGGTCGGATCGAAATCCGGGATCTCCTCAACGGCATTCTTGGGGTCGTTCTGGTCACTCATACGTGTTGCATCCCTGGGCATCGTGGGCCCTCGCTGCGAACGGCCGCAAAGGCAAGCTCACCACGCTACGGACGGGTGTGCTGGAAACCGGTCCGATTTGTGATCCGATCGTTGGGCAATTCACGTCGTTTGGACCCAACTACGGTGCTCACGATGCACGTTGTGCTCGTTCACCCCGAGATCGCTCCGAACACGGGGAATATCATTCGGCTTTGCGCCAACACGGGTTGTGCCCTCCACCTCATCGAGCCTCTCGGCTTTGCATTGGATGCGGCGCGGCTCAAGCGTGGCGGGCTCGACTACCACGAGCTGGCCACGGTGACCACGCACACATCGCTCGACGCGCTTCGCCAAGAGCTGCCGGGTCGCTGGTTCGCCTTCTCGGCTCGAGGCCCGACCCGTTACGACCAGGTCGCCTTTGAGCCGGACGATGTCCTGGTGTTCGGCGCTGAACGCGCCGGGCTGCCCGAATCCACGCTCGCGAGGTGGGAGGAACAACGCGTGCTCTCGCTCCCGATGCGGCCCCACAATCGCAGCCTCAACCTGGCGAACGCGGTGTCGATCGTGGTGTACGAGGCCTGGCGTCAGCAAGGTTTCGATGGAGCGGCCACTGCTCCCGATGTCTCCGGCACGCTCACCAGCGAGACGCCGGGCGCTGCAGGCTTTGATCGGTGACCGGGTCTCCCTGTCGCCTACGCTGACCCCCGTGACCTCATCACCAGCGGAGCGACGTTCGCGCCAACGCCGCGAGAGCGACGGTGGAACCAACCACAAGCATTCGCACGATCACTCCCACCATCATGCGCACAGCCACGACGGAGCAACGCACTGGGTGCACCGCCATCGTGATGTCCAAGGTGGAGCGGCTCGCGCTGCCATCTTCGGCATCAGCGATGGTTTGGTCTCGAACGTGGCGCTGATCCTCGGCGTGGCAGCTGCCGCGTCGGCCTCTTCCGACGGCAGCGCGGTGCTGGTGGCTGGTGTCGCCGGCTTGCTGGCGGGTGCGTCGTCGATGGCGGCGGGTGAGTACGTATCAATGAAGGCCCAGGCGGAGCTTGTCGAGCGGGAGCTGCAGATCGAGCGGCAGTCGCTGGCGGAGCACCCCAAGGCCGAAGCCCATGAGCTGGCAACGATCTACGAGGGTCGCGGCATCGAGCCCGAGCACGCACAGGCGATGGCCGAGGCGGTCATGGCTGATCCCGAGGTGGCGCTCGAGGTGCACGCCCGCGAGGAACTTGGCATCGACCCGGAGTCGGTCGGCAACCCGATCGAGGCGGCGGCCAGTTCGTTCGTGGCGTTCGCAGTTGGAGCGATTCTGCCGCTCCTGCCCTGGTTCTTCTCCGACGGCAATGGCGCGATCGTGGCGTCTGCCGTGATCGGACTGGTGGCGGCGGCCGCTGTCGGTGTCACGCTTGCCGTCTTCACCGAGCGGTCGAAAACGCGAACGGCCGCCCGCCAAGTTGGCTGGGCGACCGCCGCATGCGCGCTCACTTGGCTGATCGGCACCGCTCTTGGTGCCAGCATCGCCTAGGGCCGGAAGACTCTCGAGTCGAGTCCGAGGGGTTCGAGTCAGTCGGTGTCCTCTTGCAGCGGGAGGCGGCTTGTGAGCAGTGGACCGACTTCTCCGGTGGCTCGCACGCAGATGTTGCCGCGGTCGAACTCGATGACGAATGGCTTACCGGCCAAGGCGATGGCCTCACTGAGGCTCAGTTCCGTTTGGGGGGAGAAGGGCTGGCCGTCGATCGTCATCGTGAGAACCCCGGGAAGAGCATCCCCTGCGCATTCCGCAACGGCTACTCCGAACTGAGCTGCAAGAGTGTGGCTACGTTCTGGTAGTCGCATATTGGTCGCAGCAAGGGCCGGGGGAGGAGCAAAAGGGGCCAGTTCGCTGCCCGTTGCGAAGTAGCGTTGCCTGAATGCGGCCTGTCGAAGCGACTCAACTGACGAAGCGCTTCGGAAGCGGCGACGAGGCCTTCACCGCGGTGGATTCGATCGACTTCCACGTTGAGCCCGGCGAAACGTTCAGCCTGCTCGGCCCGAACGGAGCGGGGAAGAGCAGCACCATGAAGATGGTGAGCACGGTCAGCCCCATCACCTCAGGCTCGCTGCGAGTGCTTGGGAAAGATCCGGTGACCGAAGGGCGATCGATTCGGGCCCGCATGGGCGTTGCCCCGCAGGAAGACAACCTCGATCAAGAGCTCACCGTTCTGGAGAACCTCGTGATCTATGGCCGCTATTACGGCCTGTCGTGGAGTGCGGCGAAGGCCAGAGGCAAGGAGTTGCTGGAGTTCGCGCAGCTTCAGGATCGGGGCGATTCGAAGGTCGATCCGCTCTCGGGCGGTATGAAACGGAGGCTGACGATCGCCCGTGCGATGGTCAACACGCCAGAGTTGGTGCTCCTCGACGAGCCGACCACGGGTCTCGATCCGCAGGCCCGCCACCTTCTCTGGGAACGCCTGTACCGCTTGAAGGAGCAGGGCGTCACCACGCTGCTCACCACTCACTACATGGACGAGGCCGAGCAGCTTTCGGATCGCCTCGTCATCATGGATCAAGGCCGGATCGTGGCGGAGGGTTCTCCCGCAGGATTGATTGCGGAGCACGTAAAGAGGGAGGTCCTCGAGCTTCGCTATGGCCGCGCCGTGTTGGTGGACGGCGTGACTCAGCCGGCCGATGAGCGCCCCGAGGGTCTCGAGCGATACGGCTGGCGCATCGAACGCTTGCCAGACCGAGATCTGATCTACGCCGATGACGGTGATGCGGCTCTCGAGAAACTGCGTATCGATGGCATTCATCCCCGAGGCAGCCTTGTTCGCCGGTCGTCGCTCGAGGACGTCTTCCTCGCGCTGACCGGGCGACAGCTGATCGATTGATATGTCGTTCGCCTCGCTCTGGCACTTCCTCGAATACAGCTTTCTGCGGTATCGCTCGACGTGGGTCTCCACCCTTGTCAGCAGCACGGTCTCGCCCATGTTCTTCCTGTTCGCCATCGGCTTCGGCCTGGGCTCGCAGGTCCAAGACACGTCCAGCCTCGGCACCGATGACTACGTCAACTTCATCGGTCCTGGTGTCATCGCAGCGACCGCGATGATCCAAGCGACGGGGCTCTCGCTGTGGCCCACACTGGGTGCCATCAAGTGGGAGGGCACGTACAACGCGGTGCTGGCCACACCGGTGACGCCACGGGAGCTGGCCACGGGTCACATTTTGTGGATCGGTTTCCGCACTCTCGTGAGCGCCTCGCTCTATCTCGTTGTGCTTGCGCTGTTCGGCTTGGTCGATGGCCCGATCGCCGTTCTCGCCCCGCTCACCGGGGCGTTGACCGGCCTGGCCTTTGCTGCTCCGATCTCCGCCTACAGCGTCACCCGCGACTCCGACGTCACGTTCTCGCCCATCATCAGGGTCGGGGTCACGCCGCTGTTCATCTTCAGCGGCGCGTTCTTCCCGATCTCCCAATTGCCCGACCTCATGCAATACGTCGCCAGGGTGATCCCGGTGTGGCACGGCGTGGAGGTCACGCGCGGCCTGGTCAACGGCTCGATGTCGTTGCTCGACGGCCTCGGTCACGCCGGCTAC
>CALKTH010000025.1 GCA_937997485.1 uncultured Acidimicrobiales bacterium
TGGCTGCGGAGTTCTTCCCGAGCGGTATGCCGGGCCCGCAGCGTCTCACTCAATTGATCGATCGCCCGGATGGCCGGACCACCGCTGCGCTCCAGTACCGCCAACGAGGAGAAGACAAGAACGGCCGACGGGGGCAGCTCAGGCGCAGCGGAGTCCCGACCGTGCGCGTCGGCCAACGCTTGCTCGTGGGTCTCGCCGGCGCCAACGCGATCGATCATCGTCCGCACGTTCTCGGGAAGCGAACGAGCATGAGTGGCGACCGCGTCACTCACGGCTGCGGCCAGAACTCGGCCAGCCCGAAGCTGCAGTGCAATCTCATCGACCATGGCAATGAGCGCTCGTTCGGACTCGGCTCGCCCTCGGCGAACGCTGCACCGCCGCTGCTCACGGCGCACAACAACGACAACCACCGGCCCAGCGATCGCCAGCGACCAACTCCCGAGCAAGACAGCAAGGGCAGGGAGGAGCGGCAAAAGGAGATCGCTTCGAACCGGCCGTCCCCCGTCCGTGGCCGTGGCTGTGTCCGCGGGCTCGGTCGAGACATCTAGGCGAGGAAGTCGCCGAGGCTTGGGCGCGGGCCAGCACCCGACGAGGACGGCCAGCAATCCGATGGCCAGCGGGGTCATCCAAGGGCCTCGATCACTCGGGGGCGCACCGGCCACTTGGGCTGGTCGGGGCGGGGCCACAACTGTCGGATACCGAGCCGGTTCGGACATACCTCGCCGACCGCGGTCACCGCACGCCCGCCCCGTGTGCGAGCCACATGCACGACGATGTCCAAACTGCTCAGAACCTGCGAGCGGATGGCCTCGGCTGGGAGACCTCCGGCTCCGAGCAGGGCCAGCGTCTCCAACCGAACGAGACCGGCCAAGGGATCATTCGCGTGACAGGTCGCCAACGAACCGTCGTGCCCGGTGTTGAGCGCAATCAACAGGTCCAGCGTTTCCGGGCCGCGGGTTTCGCCGACAACGATGCGGTCGGGCCGCATTCGCAAGGCGTTGCGCACCAGATCGCGCATCGATACTTCGCCCACCCCTTCACTGTTCGATGGGCGGCACTCGAGGCGGACCGTGTGACGGCCAGTGAACTGGAGCTCTGCCGTGTCTTCCACGGTCACGACTCGCTCGTGATCCGGAATGTGTCGACCGAGTGCGTTGAGCAGCGACGTCTTGCCCGCTCCCGTTCCACCAACCACCACCATGGCGGCCCGACCCACCACGAGCCGCTCGAGGAGGTCACAGACATCGGGGTCACCGAAGGCCTCGAGCGAAAGCGATCCTTGGCGGAATCGGCGAATCGTGACAACGGGACCGTCGATCGCCAGCGGCGGCACCACGATGTTCACCCGGCTGCCATCGCGGAGCCGGGCATCAACGATGGGTGAACTGCGATCGACCCGGAGTCCCAACGGGCTCACAATCCGATCAATCAAGACATGGACATCATCTGACTCGATCTCGATGCCGGACATCGTCAGTTCGCCACCTCGATCAATCCAGACCGGACCCGGGCCGTTGATCATGATCTCGGAAATCGCCGGATCCTCGAACAGCGGGGCGATGGCGCCGAGACCGGCCGCACGCCGGAGTGCACGGTGCACCATGTCTCCCACCTCGCTGCTCGACGCCAACGGCACCTCGCGCCGCACCACCTCGGTCAGTGCCGACTCGTCCGCGTCGGGAGCCGTTGCCAACCAATCGACGAGTCGACGGTCAATCCCATCCCGGTCGATCACAGCAGCACGTTCAGCGATCGCAGAGAGCGAGGCAGCCGGCTGAGCAGCTCGCCAGAGTCCACCGCTCGGCTCACCGATTGGTCCCAGGGCACAAGGACCGAGACGGGAGCCTTGATCGAATCGGCGATCTGACACCGCCCGAGCGCGCGGCCAGGCTCGTTGATCAACACGATCTCATCCGGCCTCGGCCCCCTCATCGCAGCCTGAATGCCGAGAAAGCACGCTCGAGTCACCAGCACGGCGCGCTCCGCCTCGCTGAGCACGGCGACGGACGGGATGCCCGCCGTCCCCACGTCGACAACGACCTGCCGCTGCTCGTTCGCCAGGATGGCAGCCAGGAGCCGGTAGCGGTCCGGCCGAGTGACCGATCGGATCGACCCCCGGGGCAAGAGTGACAGACCCTCACTCAGCGAAACCTCCATTCGATGCAGCGCATCTGGAGGCGCTTCATCGGCCTGGAACCACTCGCCGATGCCCTCGTCGACCGGCGCAGCGCCGAGAATGTCACCCTGGTCGCCGTGCAGATCCACGAGCAGTGTTCGCCGCTGCTGCGAGGACAACACCGCGGCCGAAGCCGCAGCTACCGAACACCCAACACCGCCCTTGGCCGAGAAAAAGCACAACACAATCCACGCTCCCCATTCCGATCAACGTCGCTCGCCATGGCTCGGAGTGACCGGGCCGATGGCAACAGGGGGAAGTGATCCGGGGAAGGGCGGGCGGCCCATGAGGCTGCACCCGTGGTCGGCACCTTAGCGACCGTTAGGGTGCTTCGTGGAGGTGTCCGAGTACCTGGTGGGCTCCCCCGCCTTCAAAGCGGGTGTGGCAGGCGATCCCTGTCAGGCGGGTTCGATTCCCGTCCACCTCCGCCAAACAATCGCCCCAACCGCCACGTGCGGACACGGGCCGATTGCTTTTCTCGGCGAGGTCCGATCAGATCGGGCGATGCGAATCTCCATCTCGGTCGGAAGTGCGTACTACAACGGCGATCACTGGGACGACCTCGTTGAGTATGTGAAGGCTGCGGACCGGATGGGGCTCGACAGCGTCTGGTCAGCCGAGGCGTGGGGGATGGAGGCGGTGGCCTCGCTCGGCTATCTGGCCGCCGTGACCGAGAACATTCGGCTCGGCACCGGCATCATGCAGATCAGCGCTCGCACACCCGCCGCCACCGCGATGACCGCCATGGCTCTCGACCGCCTCTCCGACGGCCGATTCAGCTTGGGCCTCGGCGTCAGTGGTCCCCAGGTCGTTGAGGGGCTGCACGGAGCGTCGTTCGCCCAGCCCCTTGGTCGCCTTCGTGAGTACATGGAGATCGTTCGCATGGCGATGGACGGCGAGCGGATCATCTACGACGGAAGGCACCACGTACTGCCGAGACCGGGTGGCGAAGGCAAGGCCCTGAAGATCTCCATCCCACCCCGACCCGATCTGCCGATCTACCTGGCATCGCTCGGCCCCAAGTCGCTCGAACTCACCGGCGAACTCGCCGATGGCTGGCTCGGCACCTCCTTCGTCCCCGAGCACGCGGACATCATGCTCGACCCCATCCGGGCCGGAGCGGCGAAGGCTGGCCGCGACATCAACGAGATCGACATCATGGTTGGTGCCCAGATCTCCGCCTCCGAGGACGTCGACGCACTTCTCGACACGCATCGTCCGGCGATGGCCTTCACCCTTGGCGGCATGGGCTCGGCCAAGACCAACTTCTACAATTCGGCGTTCTCTCGGGCAGGCTTTGCCGACATTGCAGCCGATGTGCAGCGCCTCTGGGTCGAAGGCGACAAGGCGGCTGCTGCGGCCGCTGTACCCGATGAGCTGCTCCTGCAGTCCTACCTGATCGGCACGCCGGACATGGTGCGAGATCGCGTCCGTGCGTACGCCGATGCCGGAGTGAACGCCCTACGAGTCAGCCCGCAGGGCACTACAGCTTCGGAGCGAATCGCCCATCTCGAGATGGCGGTTGATCTCATTCGTTCGGCAACGGCCTCGACCGCCTGATCACGTGGACACCACCACCGCCCAGCACATCTGGCGCGTCGATCCTGAGCAGTACGCACGGCATGAAGAACGACGAGGAAAACGGCATGCGTTCGAGCAGATCCACCCCTCACACACGGCTCTTGTCGTCGTCGACATGGTCCCCTTCTTCTGTGAGTCCAGCCCGTACGCCAGGGGCATCGTGGGGAACCTCAATCGTCTCGCTGATGGGTTGCGGGCCGCTGGAGGAACCACCGTTTGGGTGCTCCCTAGCAGCAACGAGCTGGCGCCAAGTCGTATCGAATTCTTCGGCCCCGACGTTGCCGAGCGCTACCGACGATCAGGCGGTGAAGGCGAACTGCGATCCCGACTCTGGAGTGAGCTCGCGATGCAGAGCGGAGATCTACTGCTGGAGAAGACGGCCCCCAGCGCCTTCTTTCCTGGGAGCTGCGCGCTGCATGAGGAGCTGACGCAACTCGAGATCGACACCGTGCTCATTAGCGGCACGGTGGCCAACGTCTGCTGCGAGTCCACGGCTCGTGATGCCAGCACGCTCGGCTATCGGACCGTGATGGTGGCCGACGCAAACGCGGCACTGACCGACGCTGATCTCAACGCAACACTTCACACCTTCTACCGCTCATTCGGAGACGTCCGCTCGACCGACGAACTCCTCGCATTGATCGGGCGCGCCGAAACGATGACCCGGTAGGGCCGGGAAGCGTCAGCGATGGTCGCCGTCGCCACTGAGCGTGCCGCGCTCGACACGACCCCGCAGCTTCTCGAGGTTGGCCTCAGCGACATCGTCGAGACTCACACCGAGCTGCGTGCACAGCTCGGCGAGATACCACAGCACGTCGCCCATCTCGAGAACGAGGTCCGCTCGGTCGGCATCAGTCACGACACCATTTCGGTCTCGGAAGATCTTCTTGACCTTGCCTGCGACTTCGCCCGCCTCGTTCGTCAGCCCAAGGGTGGGGTACACGATGGCATGATCGACTTTCACCGGACCGCCGGTACGAGCCGCAGCCTGCTGGTAGCCGTCGAGGTTCATGTCGTCTCTCCGTCCTCGTCAGCTTCGGCGGCGACTTCTCGCAACTGCAACGCGTACTCGTCGTACACGCCGAACAGCTCATGCATCGGCACAACGCGGCGACCGGCATTGGCGTGATCTCGCCCCTCCACCGTGAACATCGGCGGGAACCACAGCAGGCCCTGGTCGTTCGCCAGCGCATTGACGTCGGCTTCCCAGCCGTCCCAACGCCAGTCTGAATAGAACGCGTCGACCTCGCCGGCCAAGGTCCAACGCACGAACTGCGCATGACCGAGCCCCGTCGACATCCAATCGAGCTCATCGGGCGCGAAGTACAGCACCTCGCCTAGCTCGCCGGGTAGACCGCCACCGTTGATGGCGAATCGGCCGCCCAAGACATCGACTGCCACCACAAGGTGATCTGGTGCGTTGCGCTCAGGATCGTCCAGCCCGTTCACCGTGAGCAGGTTCAAGCTGGGATTTCCGCCGCCGAGGAGGCGGAGCCACCCACCGTCGATCAGCACGCCGCCCGTGTGATACGCCAGCGCTCCCAGTGATGAGCGCGTGGTCACCGCGAGCCCTCGGAGCGTCTGGGCCCCAACACCATCCGGGCCGATCAAGAGCATGGCCCGATCGCCTGCGGCCTCGATCGCTGCCTCAAGCTCCGGCCACGCCGAGTTGGCGCTGTCCACCAGTTGATCGTTCACCCGGACAAGCTAGTGCCGTGACGACCGGGCTCCGGCCAACAGTCAGGCCGAGCCACGGCTTCGGTTTCTCACAGCTCGTGCCGCTCCGCAACACTCGATTCGTGCTTCCTCGAACCGTGACCCTGCCCATCGAGGCGGGAGGCGCGCTCCGACAAACGCTAGGAATTCTCGACGACCACATGGAAGCCGAGGATCCCTACCGAGCGATGGCGCTCGACCAACGGTTGGAAGAATTGTGGAGCCGCGATGAGTGGGCAGCCATGAGCGGGCCAACTCGAGAGATCCAGCTCGAACTTGAAGACGCAGCGCTCATCCTCCAAGGACTGGCGTTCACCGAAGCCATGAGCGTGGACCTGCCGTGGTTCGACATGGTGCAGTGGACCGTTGATTTCATCTCCGCCGAGATCCGCCCAGCCTGGACCGACGACGAGTGGCGCTCCATCGCGGCCACTGCGCCTGACCAACGGGGACACTACGGCTGAGCGATCACCGACGGTTCAACCGTCGAAGCGGGAACGACGGCGCAAGGTGCACACGCGGTTCTGTACCCGCCAACCCTGGTCGGTCTTGACCACATCGTCGTAGTAGGACGCAGTGCCCATCCTTCCCCCGGACAGCATGGCCACGATGCGGAAGTTCAGCTTCACGCCGTCGGAAGTCTCGTCAACGTAGATGTTGGTCATCATGTGCGTCTTGGGATGAGCCGCATCGACGTCCATGAACCGCTTGATCGCCTCGATTCCCTCCAACCGAGGAGCCCCCATGTCCGTGAGATCGAATACGGCGTCTTCGGTGAAGATCCGATGCAGCGCCTCCCAGTCCCGATCGTCAATCGCGTCGCCGTAGCGACCGGGAAGCTCATGCAGTTCGAGACGGTCAGCAACATCCATGCCGGCCAGGATCGGCCGGAGGGACGCGATGCGTCAAGCAGCGAACTGATAGGTGATGGGTGTCTGACACCAGATACTCACCAGGCGGGGCGGCCATGGTGGGTCGGTGAGGTGTGATGTGCTAGACGGCGAGAAGGTCTCGGGCGCCGGTGTCGGAGCTGGGGTGACGCAGCTTCGACATCGCACGAGCTTCAATCTGACGGATCCGCTCACGGGTGAGGTTGAAGTACTCGCCAACCTCTTCGAGCGTGCGGGGCTCGCCACGATCAAGACCAAAGCGCAGCTTCAGAATCTCACGCTCACGCTCGTCAAGCGGCGCCAACAACCGGGCAATCTCTTCAGGGAGCAACGCTGTGGCGGCGACCTCAAACGGTGAGTCTGCACCACGATCTTCCACGACATCGCCAAGCTCGGCGTCGCCGTCTTCTCGAAGCGGCTCAGAAAGGGAGAGCGGCTCGGCCGCGAAACGCAAGGCCTCGGTGACCTTGTCTTCGGGCATCTCCACTTCTATCGACAGCTCGGTGAGCGTTGCCGGGCGGCCGTACTTCAGCTCGAGACGAGCTCGAGCCTTCTGCAGACGGGCCAGGGTGTCGCCAGCGTGCACGGGGAGACGAATGGTCCGTCCCGTATTGGCAATACCACGAGTGATCGCCTGACGAATCCACCAGGTTGCGTAGGTCGAGAACTTGAAACCCTTGCGCCAGTCGAACTTCTCGACGGCGTGCATGAGACCGAGGTTGCCTTCTTGGATGAGATCCAACAGCGGCAGGCCCGAGGCCTGATACTTCTTGGCGATGGACACCACCAAGCGGAGGTTCGACTGCACGAAGGTGCGTTCAGCCTCGCGGCCCTTGCGAATCGTGCGACGGAGTTCGCGTTTGCGAGCCGGAGTGGCGGCTTCTGCCGATTCCAGCTCTTCCGAGGCGGCTTTGCCAGCCTCGATCGCCTGCGCGAGACGGACTTCGTCCTCTTTGGTCAGGAGGGGGTACTGTCCGATATCGGTCAGGTACAGCCTGACGAGATCTTCTTCGTCCCGCTCGACTCGTTCCTTGGCCAAGACCCCAACCTCTCACTGCTCGACGGCTTCACCCCATTGCCAACCGCACGCAATCGGTACTTGAGGGTACCGACCAATTACCGTTCTTGTGCTATCGGAGCGTATCCGGGGGACATCCTTGTCCATCGAAGACGCCCTGGGGCTTGATGCCACCAACGGCAGTCCGCTCCCGATGCTTGAGGAACGAACACCCGAAAAGGTCAAGAAACATGACAGATTCTCCCGCCGCAGAACCCACTCAAGACGCCGAAATCGAGCCCGTCATGGTGACGCTGACCTTTGTCACCAACGAGGTCGACGCCCTGCTCGCCGTGCTCTCCAAGTACGTCGTGCTGAGTCGAATGGACACCGCCGCGCGCAATATCGACCTCGTCGCCTCGATCACCAAGCCCGGGCGCTTCACCATCGTCGAAAAATGGGAAAGCCTCGAAGCGCAGCAAGCGCACTTCGATGGCGACACCATGGTGGAAATGGCCAAGGCCTGCACCGGACTGCTCACCGAACCACCCGACATCGACCTCCACGAAGCCGTCACGATGCATGATCTGGGCTGACGCCCAGGTGCATGATCTGAGCAAACGCCCAGGTGCATGATCTGAGCAAACGCCCAGATGGTGTCCGTCAATCGGTCACAAGCGGAGCGCACAGCTCCTGCATCGCCGCCCAGGTCGTCGGCCCGGCAGAGAACAGCGCCTCGAACGCTGCATCTGCGGCATCGGTGAACCCCCAACGGTTGCGGAAGTTGTAGAGGTACTTGGGCTTGTGCACCCGGCAACCGAGCGCGCTGGCCCGCCCAAACAACGACACGTCCCACGCGATCCGGGGGCCGAGCTCGATGGTCTCGCCGAGCGGTGGCGCTCCGAAGTCGGGATTCGTTCGATCCATGTATTCGAGGAGCAGCCGAGTGAAGTGTGCCGTGGCTGCGTCGTGCCCGAACGTGCGGGGCACGCGAGTGTTCTCCAACGCACCGCCCTCGGCCCTGAACGCCACCGGGTCCAGCGACACCACAGCCATGCGCGCCGTCGGAAGGTCCTCGTCCACTGTCAACGTCGCGGAGAACTCCGATGTCAGCCCAGCCACACGGCCAGCGGCGTCAGCGAAGGCGGCTTGAATCTGCTCGACGTCGAAGAACACCTTCTCGAAGGTGTCCGGCAAGACCGTCAGCATCACGAACCCAGCGCATCTTCGACGTCGAACGAGCCAACTGAACCTGGCCCGGTCACGCCGCCAGCGGCGAGCATGAGCTTGGTCATCTTGGCCTGATGGGCACTCGCCCGATCAATCGCCTCCGGAGAGTCGAGCAGCGACTGAATGATCATCTCGCCCTCGAGCCACTCCTCCATGTCGTCCTGAAGACAGAAGCCGAGCGAGCGAATGGTCGGCATGTCGGTGATCGTCGAGGTGTTGTTGCGGTGATAGGTGTAGGCCGCAATGAGTGCGGGAAGCAGCACTCGATAGAGCCCAACGAGCTTCTCGATCGTTTGGTCAGCCGCTTCCGGTGCCCCCAACGCTTCGACGAACGCTTCCATCTCCTCGTTCGGCGGGACCGTCATCTTGTCCGGGTTCATCTCGCGCAATTCGGGGAGACGCTTGTGCCACAGCTCGGAGTGGAACGCGTGGTGGTAGCAGTGCGTGCCCAGTCGAAGCTTCACGTCGAGCTCGGGCACGGTGGCAACCCAGCCACCCATCAGCTCGAAGATCTTCATTTCGATCCACTTGTAGTGGCCAACCCGCCGAGCCGTCTCTTCGACGGAGAAGGCTCCAGGCAGCTCACGCCGATCCCACGGCGCGAACGGTGCTCGAGGCTTGGATGGATCTGCCATGTCGGTCCCCCTGGACTGATGCGAACTGGAAGCGCTCGGACCCTAGTCGAGCGCCCTCACAGGGTCGAAAAGGCAGACGCTGGGCAGCACGGAGTGCACTCCGGAGTGCACATCCCGACCGGCAGCACAGATCAGTTGCCGTTGGTGGACCAGTGCCAGGGCTCGCTGGGCAGGTTGTAGAGCCCGTAGTTCGCGGCGTTGGCCTTGAGCCAGTCCCAGGCCGGACCGGAGCGCCGCCCGATGATTCGACCGTTGTAGGTGAAGTCAATCGCTCGACCCTGCTCGTGCATGGAGCGCCCAGGCCGGGCGGTTGGCGGGCGGCATTGGCTCGACGGCATTTCGTAGATGGCGTAGTTGCTCGTGCCGCAATTGTTCTTTCGAACGGCGATCTGCCCGGCCGGGTCTCGATAGCCGCCGCCAGCGAGTGGAACGCCAGCTGCTGCGGCGTCGGCGAGCAGTCGTTGGATGTTGCCCACGATCGAGTTGTGCACCCAAATGCCGTTGCCCGCGTTCGAAATGTCGGCTCGCGAGACGGTTCCGCCGCCACCGCCGCCACCACCACCGGCAGGCGCCGCGGCGGCCGCTGCCTTGCGAGCGAGCTCGGCGGCAAGAGCGTCAACGGCGGCCTGTTCTTTCGCGCCAAGGCTGGCGTCGAGCTGGGCCAGCGACTGACGCTCAAACAGCAAGCGCTCCAGGCGCTCCTCCGCCTCGGCGGTCAGCACTGCTCGGGCTTCTTCTTCTTCTTCGAGCAGGGCCAGTTCTTCTTCGGCTCGAACTCGCAGCTGATCGGCTCGGATCTGGGCGAGATTGGCCAGTTCTTCTTCGATCTGGAGATCTTCCTCGGCCGCCCGGAAGAGTTCGGCCACGTCAACATCGGCCTGCGTGACCTGATCGACCAGCGTCTGCATCCGGATGGCTTGGCTGGCGTCGGCGCTTTGAGTGAAGACGCTCTCGTCGTTTTGGTTGACGAAGGAGACGATGGCTCGTTGTGCCAGAAGCTCTCGCAGCTGCACGATCTCTTCGCGCTTGGTCGCCACCGCTTCGGTGGATTCCGCGAACCGGATCTCTGCGTCAACGAGTTGGCGCTGGGCGTCGGCCGCTCGGCCTTCTTGGGCGTTGACGCTGGCCTGCATCGAGACGAGCGCAGCCGTTACGAGCTCCAGCTCGTCAGCGCCAGCATCGACCTCTTTGGCCTTCTCCGCCGCAGCCGCCTGCACTTCTCGCCGCTCTTCGCGGATCGTTTCGATCTCGTCGTTCGTGGGCTGAGACGCGGCGGGGAGCGAGACGGCCGCAAACGCTATGGCCGCCAGGAGGGCGAGGACGGTTCGTGTGATCGTGAAATGACGCAGCATCGTGTGGTCTCAACCCGTAGGTGAAGAGAGTAGCGCCACGTTACGGATGTGTTGCGTCATGCTCGCCAGGTGAAAATGCCCGCATCGTTTCCCCTTCCCGCACTCACCACCCGCCATGGGTCAGCCGCGGTATCGATTCGTGATCGGCATTCTGCGGTCGCGACCAAAGGCTTTTGTGCTCACGCGAATGCCTGGCGGACTCTGTCGACGCTTGTACTCGGCAATGTCCACCAAACGCACGATGCGCCGAACGATCGCCTCGTCGTGCCCGGCGGCGATGAGCTCAGTTGCGGTGAGATCCTGCTCGACATAGCCGTACAAGATCGCGTCGAGCACCTCGTAGGGCGGAAGGCTCTGATCGTCTCGCTGATCGGGTCGGAGTTCAGCTGATGGCGGCTTGGTGATCACGTTCTCGGGGATGATCTCTCGCCCCGCCTTCATGTTCCGCCAGCGGCACATCTCGTAGAGCTTGGTCTTGTAGATGTCCTTGATGACGGCGTAACCACCCGCGGTGTCGCCGTAGAGCGTGGAATAGCCGACGCTGACTTCGCTCTTGTTGCCGGTGGTGAGGATGAGCCAGCCGAGCTTGTTGGACAGCCCCATCATCATCACGCCGCGAATACGTGACTGGAGGTTCTCTTCAGTCGTGTCTTCCTCGAGTCCTTCGAACGAAGGGGCAAGCATCTGCAACATCGAGGCATGGGCTGGCTCGATCGGGATGGTCCGATGTTCGACACCGAGGTTGTTGCAGAGCAACTCGGCGTCGGAGACCGAGTGATCGCTCGAGAACCGTGAGGGCATGAGCACCGCATGAACCTTGTCGGCGCCGAGCGCATCAACGGCAAGCGCAACCACGGCCGTGGAGTCGATGCCGCCGCTCAACGCCACGCCGACCTCGGAGAAGCCGTTCTTGCGCACATAGTCGCGTGTGCCAACCACGAGGGCTTCCCACACCTCTTCCAACGGATCCATCGGCTCGGCGATCTCGGGCCGGATCGGTGGCGTTGTGACCGGAGCGTGGCTTGAGAGCACCTTCACCGGCAACGCTGGTGTCGGCAGCTCCTGACCACGGGGATCGAGGCGGCGCTTTCGGTACGCAGGCTTGATGTCGAGATCGGCGATGCACGTGTGCTCGACGAACTGCGGGGCCCGAGCGACCATCTGGCCCTCGTGATCGAAGATGACCGAGCCGCCATCGAACATGAGCTCGTCCTGGCCGCCGACCTGATTCACGTAGACGATGGCGCAGGAGTTGTCGGCAGCCCGTGAGCTGATCATCACGTCTCGGCCGAGCGCCTTGCCCATGCGATAGGGGCTGCCGTTCGGCACCATCACGACCTCCGCTCCACCGGAAGACAGATCCAGCAGCGGGCCCGTGGGGCTCCAGATGTCTTCGCAGATCGCAAGGCCAACCTTGACGCCCTTGATCTCGAGCAACTCGAGAGGGGCGGTGCCCGGAGTGAAGTAGCGACGCTCGTCGAACACGGCGTAGTTGGGCAGCAGACGCTTGTGATACGTCGTCTGGATCTGGCCTTCCATTGCCAGGTAGGCGGTGTTGAAGATGTCTCGCCCGCCCTCGACGGAGCCGAAGACAACAGCGGTCTGGCCGGTGCGAGCAGCGACCTTCTGGGCCGCCTCCATGCAGTCTTCGACGAAGCCCGGCTTGAGCACCAGGTCTTCCGGCGGGTATCCGCAGACGGTCATCTCCGGAAAGACTGCGACGTCGACGTCTTGGGTCTCGAGCTCTTCGAGTACGTCGAAGATCTGTGCCACATTCCCGTCGATGTCGCCCATCACGGTGTTGATCTGACACGTTGCTACCCGGAGCCGTCGCATGGGCTGAGTGTACGACCCTCGTTGCGCTGCCGAAATTGCGATACCGCTGGGGCCAACGGTGAGAAAAAGAGAACGCCACCCCGATCAGCGGCGGAGGGAGCCGAGACCGAGGTGGCGTAGGCCGGCAGGGAACCGGCGGCAGGACGAGACGGACGGGGAGAGCCGTCACCGCCCGGGCGAAGATCAGGCGTCAGCGGGAGCCTCAGCGGGGGCATCGCCGCCGCGGCCGCCACGACCGGGGCCACGTCGGCCTCCGTCACGCTCGCCGGGCTCGCTGTTGACCCGCTCAGTCACACGCTCTTCGATGCCCACGAGGCGCTCATCGGCCTCTTCCTGAGTCGCACGGCCATCCTCGACGGCGGCATCGGCTCGCTCCATTGCAGCCTCGACCAGTGCGTCAACCAGGGCGTTCTGATCCACGCCGTTGGCTTCAGCTGTCTCGGCGAGGGTCTGGCCCGCTTCACGGCCTTCCTGCACCTGCTCCATCGTGAGACCGAGCCCTTCGAGAGGGGCGAAGCGAGCTTCCTGGCGCTCAGCTCGGCGAGCCTCACGTTCTGCCTGTCGCTCAGACGGTGAGGTCGAGATGCGCTCGGCGATCTTCGCATCGAGCTCGGCCAGCTTTGCGTCGGCCTCTTCCTGGGTGATGCGACCGGACTCGACAGCCTCGGCGATGCGCTCGGTTGAGGC
Organism: uncultured Acidimicrobiales bacterium; assembly: GCA_937997485.1. GTDB lineage: Bacteria > Actinomycetota > Acidimicrobiia > Acidimicrobiales > SZUA-35 > SZUA-35. The sequence goes on from CALKTH010000025.1 coordinate 13,101, forward strand.
ATCCGTCAGAGCGGCAACGAGGTCGGCCTCGCTGACACCGGCGGCGGCTGCGATCTCAGAGAGCGTCTGGTCGGCTTCTTTGCCGGCCTCGAGCGCTTCATCGGAGACGCCGAGTTCGTTGAGGACGGCCCGCTTGGCCTCGCCTCGCTGGCCTCGGCGTCCCTCACGGATCTCGCCATCTTCAGTGGCCGGCGCATCGGTGGCGGGGGCGTCGGTGTCGGTGTCGGTTTCCTGGGCGCCGGCCAAACCGATCGGACTGAACATGGCGCCAGCGGCGAGGCCGGCGACGAGGAGGCCTGCGCCAGCGGTGAACTTCTTGGTCTTCGAGGGAGTGGAGTTGGTGGTCATCGTGATCCTCTTTCAAGGGGGGTGTTGGGGGGAGTGATCACCAGTGTCCGGGTGCCCTGTTAGGGGAATGTGAGGACTTCGCCATCGGCTCGCGAAGAAAGGAGGGTGAAAGCCGCGCCCCCTTCTCCGTGCCTCAACCGACGCCCCCGTATTGATTTCGACGCGGAAACGACGACGATGAACACATGAAGTGCCCCCTCTGTGTCGATGAAGTCCTGGATGTCACGTTTCGCTCGGGAATCGAGGTCGACGTCTGCCCCCGCTGTCGCGGAGTCTGGCTTGACCGGGGCGAGCTCGACCGGCTGGCCGATGCCAGCTCCCTTGGCGAACTTCGGCCACCCGCTCCGGCCGGGCATGCACCGGCTGAGGCGATCGATGATCGCCCGGGCGCAGGAGCCGTCGCTGCTGTCTCGTCGCCGCCCTCCCGACCGCAGGAATCAAAGGCGAAGCGACCCGACAAGCCTCGCAAGAAGAAGAAGCGGAAGAAGAAGGACCTGGGTGACAAGGTCGAGGATCTCTTCGAAGAGTTGTTCGACTTCTTCGACTGATCCATCCCCCGTACCTCGGCCCTCAACGAAGCCCCTCCCGGCAGAATTGCCGCGCTCATGTACCTGAGAGGTACATCAGCGCGGACATTCTGGGAGGCGTCACCCAGAATTGCGGACGCCATGTACCTGAGAGGTACATGAGCGCGGACATTCTGGGAGGTGCGACGTGGGAGGGTGCGGACGCGAAACGGGCACCCCGGAGGGGGTGCCCGTTTCCATTTCAGAGAGTGCTGAGGGTGATCAGCTTGCAGCGGCAGCGCCGCAGACCGTTTCGGTCATCACGGCAGCAACGCTGTACGGATCGGCATTGGCGTTCGGGCGACGATCCTCGAGGTAGCCCTTGCCTTCCTGGGCGACCTGCCACGGAATGCGGATCGAGGCGCCACGGTCGGAGACGCCATAGCTGAACTGATCGAAACGCTGGGTCTCGTGCGCACCGGTGAGGCGATCCTCAATGCCAACGCCGTACTCCTTGAGGTGCAGCTCCGGGATGCCTTCGGCACCGAGCGCTTCACAACCAGCCACGATCGGCTCGTATGCCTCACGCATGGCCTTGGTCGAGAAGTTGGTGTGCATACCAGCGCCGTTCCAGTCGCCCTTCATGGGCTTGGCTTCGATGCTGACCTCGACGAGGTGATCCTCGGCGAGACGGAAGAGGAGGTAGCGAGCCATCCAGAGGTGATCACCAACGGTGACGGTGTCAGCCGGGCCGATCTGGAACTCCCACTGGCCGGGCATCACTTCGGCGTTCGTGCCGGAGATGAGGAGACCGGCATCCATGCAAGCCTTGGTGTGCTCTTCGATGAGGTCACGGCCGTGAATCTTCACGGCGCCCACGCCGCAGTAGTACGGACCCTGCGGAGCGGGGAAACCGCCGGCGGGGAAGCCAGCGGGCCAACCGGTGATCGGATCGAGGAGCGTGTACTCCTGCTCGAGACCGAACCACGGCTCCTGATCGCCGTACTTCTCCATGGCGGCAACGGCGCGGGCCCGGGTGTTGGTGGGGTGCGGCGACATGTCGGCCGTGAGGAGGGTTTCGCAGAGGACGAGGATGTCGTCGCCACCACGAATGGGGTCCGGGCACTGGAAGACCGGGTTGAGGACAACGTCGGAGTTGTCGCCCGTGGCCTGGTTGGTGCTGGAGCCATCGAAGCCCCAAATACCGGGCTCGTCTCCCTTGTCCATGATCTTGGTCTTCGAGCGAACCTCTCGGGTTGGCTCGGTGCCGTCGATCCAGATGTACTCAGCGCGAATCTTCACGTGTCAACTCCAGGTCTGTGCTTGCGTGTCAGTGACAGTCAACGGTCAGATTCCCTCCACTGCAATGCCCACAATGTGAACGGCGTGTGAAACGGCGTCGGTCAGTTCGCAGCCCGAGTGTGGAGTCGCCACGCTCATGGGCTATGGATGCTGGCGTGGAACGACAGAACGAATATGTCCTGAGAGCCGTTGAAGAGCGGCACGTGAAACTGATCCGTCTCTGGTTCACCGACGTGTTGGGTCAGCTCAAGTCCGTGGCGATCTCACCTGCGGAGCTGGAAACGGCGTTCGAAGAGGGCGTCCACTTCGACGGATCGGCCATCGACGGCTTCAGCCGCATTCAGGAATCTGACGTGTTGGCCCTACCGGACCCCTCCACCTTCGAGATGATTCCCTGGGCCGACGGCGGATCGACCGGTCGGATGTTCTGCAACATCCAGAACCACAACGGCACGCCCTTCGACGGCGACCCACGCCACGTACTCAAGCGCAATCTCGACCGGGCCCGCACTGCCGGCTACTCCTTCTTCACCGCACCCGAGATGGAGTTCTTCTATTTCGCCGACGGAGACACCCGCACCCCACCAGAGCCTCTCGACAGCGGTTCCTTCTACGATCTCACCACCAGCGATGTCGCTTCCGACCTCCGGCGCCAAACGCTCTCTGTATTAGAGGCAATGGGCATTCCCGTCGAATACTCGTTCCACGAAGACTCGCCGTCGCAGCACGAGATCGACCTGCGATACACCGATGCCCTCACCATGGCCGACCAGATCATGACCTTCCGGCTGGTCGTTCGGGAGTTGGCGCTGGAGCGAGGCAAGTTCGCCAGCTTCATGCCCAAACCGCTGCAGGGCGTGCAGGGATCGGGCATGCACCTGCACCTCTCCCTGTTCGGCGAGCACGGCAATGCGTTCCACGAACAAGACGCCGCCTACTCCCTGAGCCCGACGGGTCGAAAGTTCGCCGCTGGTCTCCTGGTTCACGCTCGGGAAATCACGGCCGTGACCAATCAATTGGTGAACTCCTACAAGCGGCTCGTCACCGGGTTCGAAGCTCCCACGTGGGTCAGCTGGGCGCAGAACAATCGCTCCGCCCTGGTTCGGGTGCCCATCACAAAGTCTGACAAGCCAAGCTCGACCCGCATCGAGTATCGCTCCCCCGACCCTGCCTGCAATCCCTACCTTGCGTTCTCCGTGATTCTCGCTGCGGGCATGGCCGGAATCGAGGGCAACTACGACCTCCCGGACGAAACCACCGAGAACCTCTTTGAGCTCTCCCATGCCGATGCCGGCAAGCTCGGCGTCCAACCGCTGCCTGCCTCTCTCGCCGAGGCGCTTGACGTGATGGAGGGCTCAGAGCTGGTGCAGGAAGCGCTGGGCGATCACATCTTTGAGTGGTTCCTTCGCAACAAGCGCAGCGAGTGGCGCGACTACAAGACTGCGGTGTCGCAGTGGGAGATCGACCGCTATCTCCCGTCCTGGTAGGCGGCGCCGATGACTGAGCAATTCGTTCTCTTTCCCGATCCACCGCCGCCCGATCTGGTCCGAACACTCGACTTGAGCGGCTATGCGTGGACGGCCACAAACACCGCGACGGATCTGAGCGACGTCGAGCCCGATTCCGGCTGGACCGGTGCCATCGTCTCCGCCGACGCAGACCCCGAGAAGGCCTGGGCCATCTGTCGAGAGCTCCGCAAGCGAGATGTTCCCGTCGAGCCGCTGCTGCTGTTGGTCAACGGCTCCCAGCTCGAAGAGCTGCAAGCTCGCGATGAACTCTTCGACGACTTCATGATCTCTCCCTTCCACCCCAGGGAGCTCGAAGCCCGCCTTCGCCATCTGCTCTGGCGAGTCGGTCGAGGGGTCCGACCAGACGTGATCGAGTACGGGCCGCTTTCGCTCAACCTCGAGACCTACCAGGCGCAGGTCTCAGGCCACCCGCTGGATCTCACCTTCATGGAGTACGAGCTGCTGAAGTTCTTGGCCAGCCACCCTGGCAAGGTTTTCACCAGGGAGACTCTGCTGAACCGGGTGTGGGGTTACGAGTATTACGGCGGCGCCCGCACGGTCGATGTTCACGTCCGTCGTTTGCGAGCCAAGCTCGGCGAGGAGCACGCACACATGATCCAGACGCTGCGCTCCGTGGGTTACAAGCTCGGCCAGTCCCGCTGGTAGCTGGGAGCACCAGCACAGCACCAGCCCACGCACACGCGGAACAACGACCGGCAAAGCCGGTCGTTGTTTCTCCTCCCCCTGAGGTTGCTTGTGCGGTGAGCTGGACTACTTGGCGTAGAGCTCTTCGATCTCCGCTTCGAAGACCGTGTTGATGCCTCGGCGCTTGAGCTTCGCCGTGGGGGTGAGAAGTTCGGAGTCGGGCATCCACTCGGAGCCGAGCACCTTCACCTTCTTCACCGCCTCCGCGTTGTTGAAGGTGCTCATCACGTCCTTGAGTCCGGCGTCGATCTCGGCGATGACCTCCGGGTTCTGAGCAAGCGACTCCATCGAGGCGGCCTCACCTTCGAGTCCGTGGGACGCAGCCCACGCAGCCGAGGCATCAGGGTCGAGCACGACGAGACCCGACACGAACGGACGCTTCTCGCCGATGGCGGCAGCCTGGCCGACGAGAGGAATCATCTTGAGCGCCGCTTCAAGGTTGGCCGGGCTGATGTTCTTGCCGCCGGCGGTGATGATGAGTTCCTTCTTGCGGTCGACGATCTTGAGGTAGCCATCGTCGTCGATCTCACCGATGTCGCCTGTGTGGACCCAGCCGTCGGCGTCCTTGGCTTCGGCTGTCTTGTCTGGCAGGCCGAGATAGCCCTCGAACATGTTGCCGCCGCGTGCAAGCACCTCGCCGTCTTCACCGAGCTTCATCTCGACACCAACAGCGGCCTGACCCACATAGCCGGCCTTGGCGGCGTAGCTCCAGCTGAGCACTGCAGTGGTTTCTGACATGCCGTAGCCCTCAGTGAGCGGAACACCGATGGCTCGGAACCAAGCGAGAATCTCCGCCGGGATTGGGGCAGCACCGGTCACGCAGATCTCAGCTTCACCCAGCCCGATCAGCGGCCGGACCTGGCTGAAGGCGACCGCGTCGAGGAAGTTCCAGGTGTCGATTTCTTCCTGGGTCGCGGTGCCGTTGGTCATCTTCTCCATGATGGGGAGCGCCGCTTCCACGGCTTCGTTGAAGGGCTTCTCCTTTTCCGGGTCAGCGGCAAGCACGGCATTGACGCCGGCGTAGAGCTTCTCCCACACCCGAGGCACGCCGATGAAGACGTTGGGGTTGACCTCAGCGAGGTACGCCGCGATCTCGGCGGTGTTCGGGCAGAGCGTGACCTGCGTGGCGAAGTCGACCATGTAGTAGTGCCCGAGCAGGCGTTCCATGATGTGCGCCAGCGGCAAGTACGAAATGTGGCGATAGCCAGCGAAGTCATCGATGCCGGCTTGCACCCGCATGCTTTCGCCAACGGACTCGAGGGTCCAGCAGATGTTGCTGTGCGAGAGCATGACGCCCTTGGGGTCGCCGGTAGTGCCCGAGGTGTAGATGATCGTCGCCAGGTCTTCGGCGTCGGCGGTGCCAGCCTCGGCAGCCAAATCGGCCGGCTCATGAGCGAGAAGATCGGCGTAGCGAAGGACGTCGTCGCCGGTGCGCTCGTCGGCATCGATCACCGCAATGTGTTCGAGCGTGTTGAGCTGCTCTTTCACTTTGAGGAAGCGCTCGAGGAAGTCCGAGTGCTCGAGAATCGCGACCTTCGCACCGCAGTTGTTGACGAGGTACTCGATCTGGTTCGGTGCCGATGAGTTGTAGATCGACACCGGAGTGGCGCCGCAGAAGAGCACGGCAAGATCGAGTGCGTGGAACTCTTGCCGGTTGGCCAGCATCAGGACGACGCGGTCACCTTTACCGACGCCCAGTTCCTTCAACGCCGAAGTCAGACGAGCCGTGTCCTCGGCGACGTCGTTGAGGGTCTTGGATGCCCACGCACCTGAGCTGTCTTTCCACTTCAGGACTTCGGTGTCACCGCGTGCGGCAACGTTGGCGAGGAAGCGCTGACAGACGTTCTGCCCTTCGATTCGGGCGTCGAGTTCCTGTGTGGTGGTCATTCCCCCAGTGTGCCAGGGGTCACCGAGATTGCAAGGGTCAGGCCGCCCTCACATCAGGGGAAGATGTCCCGCCGGTCGTACACGTCAACCAAACGTCGCAACGCAACCACGTAGGCCGCCTCGCGTCGAGAGCATCCGAGCTCTTTCATGGCACACACGACCTGATCGTTGGCGTCCCACAACGTCGTCCGCAACCGGTTGTCGACATCTTCTGCAGTCCACGCCCGGGCGGACTTGTTCTGGAGCCACTCGAAGTACGAAACGATCACACCACCTGCGTTGGCGAGAATGTCCGGGACCACGTCCACCCCCCTGGCCTCGAGGATCAGCTCAGCGTCCGGGGTGGTTGGTCCGTTGGCGGCTTCGAGGATCACGCGGCACTCGAGCGTGCCGGCCCGGGCCGAGGTGATCTGATTCTCCAGCGCAGCGGGAACGAACACGTCGACCGGTGTGGTGAAGAGTGCGTTGCTGTCGACGTCTTCAGCATCGATACCGAATTCGCTGTCGGCGAAACCGGCCACACCGCCTTTGGCTCCGACCCAATCCCAGAGCGCAGGAATATCGAAGCCCTTCTCGCTGCGAATCGTCCCGGTGTGATCGCCCACAACCAACACCCGACAACCTGCTTCGTAGGCGAGGCGGCCGAAGTGGCCACCAACATTGCCAAAGCCCTGAATGCCAATCGTGAGTTCATCCAAGCGTGCACCGGTCTCACCGCACCAGTGGCGCAGTGAATACAGCACGCCCTGGCCCGTGGCCTCTTCCCGCCCGAGCGAGCCACCGCACACAAGCGACTTTCCCGTGACCACGCCCTTCACGGCGTGCCGATTCGCCGGACCAGCAAGGTTGGCGAAGGTGTCCATGATCCAGTCCATCATGCGGCTGTTGGTGCCCACATCAGGTGCCGGGATGTCGTGGTCTGGGCCGATGTTGGAACCAAGCGAGTGAGTGAACCGCCGGACAATCCGCTGCAGCTCTGCCTGACTGTGGCGATTCGGGTCGATGGTGACTCCGCCCTTCGCCCCGCCCAGTGGAATACCCACGAGCGCGCACTTGAACGTCATCCAGGCGGCCAGCGCCTTGACCTCGTCCAAGTCGACGTCGGGATGGAAGCGGATGCCACCCTTGTACGGGCCGAGCACGTTGTTGTGCTGGATCCGATACCCGCGGAAGACCTGCCACTCACCGTTGTCCATCTGAACGGGGAAGTTGACGATCACCTCGTTCTTGGGATGGGTGAGAATCTGCCGGTAGCGATCCTCAACATCGATCAGCTCTGCTGCACGCTGGAACTGTTCGACCGCGGTTTCGTGCAGGCTCCGTTGCCTGACTGCATCCATGGTGTCTTCTCCTGACCTGACGGCGCCGTTGACGTCAGATGGGCGACAGCATGCCGGACCGCGCGCGACGAAACCAGGGTCTTGCGCACCATTTCTCATCGACGGGTCGGGGATCTCCCTGGCTGCAACAGCACAGACGTTCGCGCCCGCGGCCTATCGAGGCTCGATGACCTCGAGCCCGCCGCAGTACGGACGAAGCACGTCCGGCACCGAGATGGTGCCGTCGGGAAGCTGGTGGTTCTCGAAGATGGTGATGAGCGTGCGACCAATGGCGCAGGCCGTGCCGTTCAACGTGTGGGCCAGCGCTGTACCGTCTTCGCTCTTCACCCGCGTACCCATGCGTCGAGCGGAGAAGTCCGTGTAGTTCGAGCAGCTCGTGACCTCTCGGTACTGCTGCTGGCTGGGAATCCAGGCCTCGATGTCGTACTTCTTGGCTGCCGCGTTGCCGAGGTCTCCGGCGGCCACAGTGATCACCCGATACGGGATGCCGAGATCGGTGAAGATGTCTTCTTCCAGAGTTCGCAGCGTCTCGAGTTCATCCCAGGACGTCTCGGGGTCGGAGTAAACGAACATCTCGACCTTGTCGAACTGGTGCACACGGAAGAGACCGGACGTGTCTTTGCCGTAGGTGCCTGCTTCGCGACGGAAGCAGCTCGAGTACCCGACGTAGCGGAGCGGCAGGTCGGTCGCGTCGAGGCGTTCACCACGGTGCAGACCGGCCAGACCGACCTCGCCGGTGCCAACCAAGAACAGCTCGTCCTTCTCCAGCTCGTAGACCTGGTTGCGGTCTGTCGGGAAGAAGCCAGCGTCGATCATCATCTCTTCGCGCACGAGGACCGGAACCACGGCGGGGATGAAGCCGTGCCCCATGAGCTTGTTCATCGTGAACTGCACCAACGCGAATTGCAGGCGGACCGCATCACCCAAGACATAGGCGAACCGGCTGCCTGACATGCGCACCGCTCGCTCGGTGTCCACGATGCCGAGGTGTTCGCCGATGGCAGCATGATCCATGGGCGGTGCAGGAGTCTCTTCGCCGATGGTCTTCTCTACCCGGAAGTCATCCTCGCCACCGTCGGGGACAGAAGCGTGGGCTGGGTTCGGGAGCTGGAGTGCGAGCTCGTTGACTGCTGCCTCTGCGGTGGCGAGCTCCTCCTCAGTGGCGCTGAGGGCTTCCTTGAGCTGGCCGGCGGCTTCGATCTTTGCCGGACGGTCCTCGGGGGCCGCCCTCCCGATCTCCTTCGACGCAGCATTGGCCTCGGCCCGCTGCTCCTCAACCGCCGTCAGTGCGGCGCGGCGGGAGGCGTCCGCCTCGAGCAGCGCATCAAGATCAGAGGCGGAAGCACCCTTGCGGATGGTTCCGTCTCGATAGTCGGCGTCGTCGCGAAGCTTGCGGAGGTCGATCACCCGCCAAAAGCTAGTGCGTCAGCGCCGGAGGTCCGACGAGGTTTCGTCAGAGCTCTCGTGGCCGCTGCTGCCTGGTGGGCTCAGTAGTTGTGAGCGACGAGTTCGCTCTCGGCGTTGAGCTCATCGGCGTTGGTCTTCAGCGCCACGCCGAAGATGGCCGAGACAGCAGCCATGGTCATCAGGAATCCCACGGGGATCATGACAATCACGACGAACGCGATAATGAGTGCACCGATCATGAGGCCGGAGTGTAGGCCGAGGCTTCGATTTCGATCGAAGCGCCGATCGGCAACTGGGCCACGGCGACCGCTGAGCGGGCGGGGCGGTGATCGCCGAATCGACGGATGTAGATCTCGTTCATCGCTGCGTAGTCATCCATCGTGGTGAGGAAGACGGTGGTCTTCGTGACGTCGGCGAGCGATGCGCCTTCGCCGGCCAGCAGATTCTCGAGATTGGTGAGCGCCTGCTCGAGCTCTGCGGCCATGCCTCCTTCGACCAGGGCACCGTCAGCGATGCCGACCTGTCCGGAGGCAATCAACCAGTCTCCGGCGCGGACGATGGGGGTGTAGGGACCAACGGGCTTCGTCATATGGGAGATGATGCCACGTCAGCCGATCGAACCGACAGGCCAGTCTTGCGGTTGCCCTGCGGCGAGCCAGCCAGCAGCGGCAACGGCGGCGAAGACTGCGTCGGAGCCGTTGACGGGCTCGCCGTCGTCCGGCTCGATCGTCACGTGAATCGTCGGGGTGTCCACCGCTCGGAGAATGCCGAAGCTTCTGACGGTCAGGTCATGAATCACGCCTTCGGTGTCGATGGCCAAGCCTTCGCTGGTCAACCAGGACCACGCCATATGTGCCGCTCCGACGCAATACGACCGAAGGATGACGTCGTCCAGCGGCTGACCGCATCGAACCGAGACGTGGATGCCGTTGGCGTCAACCTTCGCCTCGGCAACCGCACCGGATGGAGCAACCACGGGGGCGGTGGTGCCTCGAGCGCCAGCTTGCAAGACCACCGCCTCGGCCCAGCCGGCAGCGCGGATATCGGCAGACGTTGGCGGGCCAGGGACCTCGACTTCCACCACCGTGATCTCGGGCGCAACGGCTGCGATGGCCTCCGCAATGCCGGGCGTGCTCGCCACGCGCAGCTCTCCGGATCCGTCGGCCCGCACGCCGCCCGACACTGGCGGACGCTTCGGTCCTTGCTGAATGGTGAATTCGCGGCTGCCGAGCGCAAGGACTGGCCGCCCGTGCTCGTCAGCGAGGTTTCGAGCGAGCTCGCCGATCTTGCTTTCCGTCTTGCCACCGAACGCTCCTCCGTTGGCCAGTGGTGAAGCGGGTTCACCACCGGGTTCACACCACGAAGCGTCGGTCTCGAGATAGGCCGGATCGACCCAGGTGGTGCGCAAGGTGGCCACCCACGGGCCGTCCGGTCCGGCTTCGGGCAGCTCGATCGGGTGCTGGGGATCAATGGTGGTGCGGCGGCCCTGCACCTTGCCTGCGGCGTGGCGCGCCTCAGCCAACGTCTCCCCCACCACCCAGGAACCATCATCGGTGGGCACGGCAATCAGGCTGTTGGCCGGCGCGGTGTCAGCGGCAAAGCCGCCTCGGCCGAGCGCAACCTCGGGGCTCACGGTTTGCGCCGCCCCGCCTTCGATCTCCGCTCGACGAGCAGCGGCCAGGAGATCCCGACCGCCGGTCGTTGCCGCATTGCCAGGTGCCTCGCCGGAATGAAAGACCAGCCATGCCTCAGTGATCGTTTGCCAGCCGGTGCATCGACAGAGATGGGCGAGCAGCGCCTGTTCGACGGGGCCGAGGTCGTCAGGATCGTTGCCTTTCGAAGCCAGCGCATCGAGACGAACGATGATGCCGGGAGTACAGAAGCCGCACTGGCTTCCGCCGGTGGCGCAGAAAGCGTTGGCCCAACGTTCCTGCCGGTCCTCCGCCAGACCGTCGACCGTGGTGATCTCTTTGCCGTTGGCCCGGCGGGCCGGCGTCACACAGGCAACGCGGGCCTGACCGTTGACGAGCACCGTGCAGCAGCCGCACTGGCCCTGAGGACTGCAGCCGTCTTTGACCGAGTTGACGCCCAGCCGATCTCGCAAGACATCGAGCAGCGTTCCCCCGGCATCTTCAACCTGATGCTGCTGACCGTCGACAGACAGCGTGAGCTGCCGGGTCGGCACGACAGAGGAGGGTTCGCTCGGCGGCGCGGAGGAGGGGGACTGCTGACCATCGGACACCGCCTGAGGATACGGTTTCCCCGTGCCTCGCCAGCCCATCCGGACCCGCCGCCAATTCATCCGAGAGGCGAGCCTCCTCACGGGCGGTGTCGTCCTGCTGGGCTCCTGCACGTCGTCGGGAGAGGACACGGGCGCTGGTTTCCAGAGCACCAACGATGCCGGGGCAATCGAACTCGTCCGGCTCTTCAGCTCAGACACGGTGATTGCGGCAGGAATCGAGCAACGGCTTCCGTTCGGCCTGGTCGACAATGGAGCGCCTCTGCTCGAAGACGGTGGTCCGGTACCCGTTCGGGTGCTGCTCGACGGACAGGTCATCGACGAGCTCGATGTGCCGTCTCGGCTCGTGCTGCATGACCACCCCGA
>CALKTH010000026.1 GCA_937997485.1 uncultured Acidimicrobiales bacterium
AGGAAGGCTTCCTCCGCTCGGAGACCTCGCTGATCCAGACCATCGGTCGTGCCGCTCGTAACGTGGACGGTCGGGTGATCATGTACGCCGACAAGATCACCAACTCGATGCAGCTCGCCATGTCGGAGACGAATCGGCGACGCGGTCTTCAGAAGACCTACAACGAGGAGCACGGCATCAACCCGACGACCGTACGGAAGGCGGTCACCGACATTCTCTCCATGCTTCGGCCGACGGAAGAGAAGGCGCCGGTCCCAGGCAAGGACAAGCGCAAGCGCCGGCCAGATGAGGCGAAGCGCTTGCAGGAGTTGGCTGAACTGCCGGAAGACGAGCTCCGTCGCCTCATCCTGACGCTCGAAGAAGAGATGCGGGAAGCGTCGAAGGATCTGCGCTTCGAGTACGCAGCCCGGATTCGCGACGAGATTCGGGATCTCCAGCGGGAACTGCGCGAAATGGTCTGATCCCCGCCGATGGGAACGGATGCTCGAGCGGCTCCGAACCTCAGCGTTAGCCACGTCGCCCGCACTGATGGCGGCAACACTCCTGGCTGTCTACTTCGTGCTGTCCCTGCCACTCGACATGATGGGGCATCTCGGATCCGACGTGGGCGGAAAGACCGCGACGATGGAAGTGCTCGCTTCGGAGGGCACGGTCGATGTGGGCTACTGGGCATCGGACTGGGACGATGATGCATCGCTCCACCCGATGTGGGGAACACAACAATTCGGTGATCAGTACGTGCAGGCCACGACGCTCCCGATGCTCTACGTGGCGCTTCCCCTGTACGAGCTCGGTGGCCTTCGGCTCGCCCTCTTGGTCCCGATGCTTGGTGCCGTTGCGGCAGCATTGGCGGCGCGCTCGCTTGCGCGGGATCTCGGACCGCACGACGGCAGCCTCGCCTTCTGGGTCACCGGACTCGGAAGCTCGGCGGCGATCTATGGCCTTTCGTTCTGGGAACACAGTCTCGGTCTCGGCCTCATGGCCTGGGGGGTGGTCGCGGTGTATCGAGCGATCGAACGCCGAGACTGGCGCTGGGCGCTCTGCGCTGGATTCTGCTTCGGGGCAGCAGCCACGATGCGCCAGGAAGCGCTTGTGTTCGGGTTCGTCGCCGGTGTCGTTCTCACGGTCCAGCTCCTCAGAGGCCGGCGTCTCGGCGTCGTCGCGGGTGCCGGGTCGGCGATGGTCCTCGGCACGGCCGTGATGCTGTTCGCCAACCAGCTTCTGGAACGAGCGGTGTTCGAGGAAGCGAGCCGCACGAGTCGTGCGGTGAATACGGCGACGAGCTTCGGCGCCAGGTTCAGCAGCCGAATCGACGACATTCTCCTCACAACATTTCTTCCGAATGGAACGGTCACTTCGTTCAGCATCGGTTTGGCCATTGCCATCGTGGCCGGGCTGGTAGTGGCGACAGTGATGGCGCTTCGCGGCGCGGAGCCGAAGGTGCCGTTGATGATCGTGGTCGTCGTGTACCTCTCGCTGGTTCTCAATGCGGTGGTCAATGGGCAGGGTTTCGTTCCTGGCCTCTTCGCTGTCGGGCCCGCGGCGGTCGTCGGCGCGGTCATGGGCCTCTCGAACGAACGAGCGCGACCGCTGGCAATCCTTGCCCTCGTCGCACTGCCGCTGGCGTGGATGGCCCAGCCCATCGGCGCCCTCGCTGCGCAGTGGGGAGGTCGGTACCTCCTGTTGACGGGTTGGCTCCTCATCGTTCTGGCGTGTGCACTTCGAGGCGCGAGCGTTCGCCCCGTTGTGATGAGCAGCCTGGCGATCGGCATGGTCATGACGCTGGTTGGCTACCAATGGACGGTCGAACGTTCACGCGACGTGGGCTCCGCCGTCGTTGCCCTCGATGAGTTGAGCGATCGAGTCACGGTCTTTCGCTCGCCCTTCCTGGCTCGAGAAGCCGGGCCCATCGCATCTCAACATCGCTGGGTCGCGGCGCGAAACGAGGCGGCGATCGACGAGCTGAGCGCGTGGCTCCAGCCCTCATCCGAAGACTCGTTCGACTACGTGGCGGTGTTGGAAGGGGATGAACCGCCAACGTTCGACGGGTTTGTCATCGCCGCTCAGCGTTCGATTCCCTATCTTCTGAGCTTTGAACTCGACGTCGTGACCTACGAACGCATGGCCCAGGGCTGAATTCTTCGTTCGAACAGGCGTTCTATTCGGCGACTCGCTAGCCTCCAGCCGGTGGGGAACACCATCGAAATTCGCGGCGCCCGCGAGCACAACCTGCAGAACGTCGATCTGAAGCTCCCGCGGGAGAAGCTGATCGTCTTCACCGGGCTCTCCGGATCGGGCAAATCATCGCTGGCGTTCGACACGATCTACGCCGAAGGTCAGCGACGGTACGTCGAATCCCTCTCGGCCTACGCACGCCAATTCCTGGGTCAGATGGACAAGCCCGATGTCGACTTCATCGAAGGCCTGTCGCCCGCGATCTCGATCGATCAGAAGTCGGCTTCACGCAATCCGCGTTCCACGGTCGGCACCGTCACCGAGGTCTACGACTATCTCCGCTTGCTGTTCGCTCGCATCGGCGTTCCGCACGACCCTGAGACGGGGGAGCGGCTGGTCAAGCAGACCCCACAGCAGATCGTGGATCAGGTGCTGCAACTGCCTGATGGCACCCGGTTCCAGGTCTTCGCCCCGGTGGTTCGCGGCCGCAAGGGTACGTACGACACGCTGATGGCCGACCTTGCCCAACAAGGCTTTGCTCGCGCCCTTGTCGATGGCGAGCTCGTCGAACTCGGTGGAGAGCTTCCCGAACTCGAACGCTACGAGATGCACGACATCAAGGTCATCGTGGACCGCCTGGTTCGGCGCGACGGCATTGAACGTCGCCTCACGGACTCGATGGAGACTGCGCTCCAGCTGGCCGAGGGTGTCGCCGAGATCGAGGTGCTCCCAGCCAAGGGCGAAGAGGGCGAGCCGCAGGTCCTGACCTTCAGCCAGCACCTCTCGCGGCCGAGCGATGGCAAGAGTTTCGAGGAACTCGCCCCGCGCAACTTCTCCTTCAACTCGCCTTACGGCGCCTGCTCGGCGTGCGACGGACTCGGTACCCGCTTCGAGGTCGACCCCGAACTGGTGGTGCCAAACCCTGATCTGACCGTTGCCGACGGTGCGATCCAGCCGTGGGCCGGCAACCGGAGCCGATACTTCGGTCGTCTGGTCGAATCGGTGTGTGAGGAATACGGCATTCCGCTCACCGAGCCGTGGTCCAGCCTCAAGGCCAAGCAGAAGAAGCTGCTGCTCGAGGGCGGAACCAAGAAGAAGGTCACGGTCCGATACCAAAACCGTTACGGACGGATGCGTACCTACAACGCCACGTTCGAGGGCATCGTCAACTACCTGCGTCGCCGGCACACCGAGGCGGAGTCAGACTCGCAGCGGGAGCAGATCGAGGGGTACATGCGGGAGGTCGCATGCCCCACCTGTGGTGGAGCCCGTCTGAATCCGCTCGCTCTTGCGTGCCTTGTCGACGGCCACTCCATGGCCGAGCTGAGCGAGATGTCGATCGGCGAGGCGGCGAAGGTGCTCGGCGGGCTCGAACTCAGCGAGCGAGACATGATGATCGCCGAGCGAGTGGTCAAAGAGATCAACGCTCGCATCGGCTTCCTGCTCGATGTTGGCCTCGATTACCTCTCCCTCGGCCGCTCTGCCGCCACGCTCTCGGGTGGCGAGGCCCAACGCATCCGGCTGGCCAGCCAGATCGGTTCGGGTCTCACCGGCGTGCTCTACGTGCTGGATGAGCCATCGATCGGCCTGCATCAACGCGACAACGCCAAGCTCATTCAGACCCTCAAGCGTCTGCGCGACATCGGCAATACGGTCATCGTGGTCGAGCACGATGAAGACACAATCGAGGTCGCCGACCACGTCGTGGACATCGGGCCTGGAGCCGGTGAGCACGGTGGCAAGGTGGTCTACAGCGGCAACGTGACGGGGCTGAAGAAGCGCAAGAGCTCGGTGACCGGCGCGTACCTGTCCGGCCGCAAGTCGATCCCTGTTCCGGAGAAGCGACGGCAGCCGTCGTTGGAGCGCATCACGATCAAGGGTGCTCGAGAGCACAATCTGAAGAACATCGACGTCGAGATCCCGCTTGGCTGCTTTGTGTCCGTGACCGGCGTTTCTGGTTCTGGAAAGTCCACGCTGGTCAACGAGATCCTGCTGAAGTCGTTGATGCAGAAGATCTACCGATCGAAGACTCCGCCTGGGCTTCACACATCGCTCGATGGATTGGCGTATCTCGACAAGGTCATCGACATCGACCAGTCACCCATCGGCCGGACCCCCCGATCGAACCCCGCCACCTACACCGGCGTGTTCGACCACGTTCGCAAGCTGTTCGCCCAAACGACCGAGTCGAAGGTTCGTGGCTATCAGCCGGGGCGCTTCTCCTTCAATGTCAGTGGCGGCCGATGTGAGGCGTGCGCTGGCGACGGCACCATCAAGATCGAAATGCACTTCCTGCCCGACGTGTATGTCCCCTGCGAGATCTGCAAGGGCGACCGCTACAACCGCGACACTCTCGAGATCCGCTTCAAGGGAAAGAACATCTCTGAAGTCCTCCAGATGCCGATCGAGGAGGCGCTCGAGTTCTTCTCGAACCAGCCACCGATCGCCCGGCACCTGCAAACGTTGGTCGATGTCGGGTTGGGCTATGTCCGCCTTGGACAGCCGGCGCCCACCCTGTCCGGCGGTGAAGCCCAGCGAGTGAAGCTTGCTTCTGAGCTGGCCAAGCGCTCGACGGGACACACGATCTACCTGCTCGATGAGCCCACCACCGGTCTACATTTCGAAGACATCCGCCGTCTGCTCACCGTGCTCCAGCGTCTTGTCGATCAGGGCAACACGGTGCTCACGATCGAGCACAATCTCGATGTGATCAAGACGTCGGATTGGCTGATCGACCTCGGGCCCGAAGGTGGCAACGGCGGCGGCACGGTCGTCGGGGTCGGTACGCCTGAGGATGTGGCCAAGATGTCGAAGAGCCACACAGGACGGTTCCTGAAGCCACTGCTTGCCGGTCGCCGCTGACGCTCGGCCCCCTTGTGGGACCGAAGAGCTGAACAGTTGTTGAAGTAGGGCTGCAGGTGCCGATGGAAAGGGATGACCACTGACCTTTCACGGCTCGATCGAGAACGCGCGTTTCATGACGAGCGCTTCGAAGACGACGTTGAGCGTGAGGCCACCGGGAAGTTCTACGACGCCGTTCCTGGGGCGAAGCAGGACTACAGCGCCGCGGTTGGCGCTGCGGCTACTGGCCGAGTGCTCGAATACGGTTGCGGCGTCGGCTCACTGGGATTCGATCTCGCATCGTCGTGCGACGTGGTCGGCATCGACATCAGTCCGGTCGCCATCACCAAGGCAACGGAGGAAGCAGAGCGTCGCGGATTGGGTGCTGAGTTCCTCGAGATGAACGCCGAAGCCCTGACCTTCGAGCCCGCATCGTTCGATCTCGTCTGCGGGTCAGGCATTCTCCATCACCTCGACATCGAGACCGCGGCCGCCCAACTCACCAAGGTGATCAAGCCCGGCGGCAAGGCAATCTTCCTCGAGCCCATGGGCTACAACCCCCTCATCAACTGGTATCGAGACCGCACACCAGGCATGCGAACCGAGGACGAGCACCCGCTTGTTCAGCATGACTTTGATGTGCTCGAGAACGCCTGCCAGTCCCTGCAGGCCCGCTATCACGGCCTGGCAGCGTTGGGCTCGGCCCCAATCCTGGGCAAGCCTGGTGGCCTAGCGGTGAATCGTGCGCTGACTGCGGTGGACCGTGTCGTGCTGTCCGTGCCGAAGCTTCAGCTTCTCGCTTGGATTGTCGTCGTTGAGATGACCTTCTGAGTCGGATTGCACGATGAGTAGGCGCGCAACACGACTGATCTTCCTGAGCGGCACCCTCGCGCTCTGGTTGTTCTTCGTTGTCGCGCACGCACGAGTACTGGCCACGCCCGCATACGACCCTTTCGGCACCGAACGCTTCGTTTGGTCCGTCGTGTTCATTTCGAGCTTCATCGTGGGCGCCTACGCCACGGGGCTTCCTGACCTCCCTCGAACCCGTCTGCTCGCAGCCGGCAGCGCTCTGATCTCGGCAGTGGTTGCGCTCGGTGTCGTCTCGATGGCCCAGCTCCTCTTTGGACGGCCGCTACTCCCTCGAGCGACTGTCGGCGGTCTGATGCTGACGCTCACTCCCTGGTCGATCGTCGCATGGCATCTTTCCCGAGACGGAAGTGCCCGCCTCGCTGATCGGATTCTGGTCGTTGGACGAGACGAGGAACGGGGCGCAATCGAAGCCGATCTCGTCGGTGAGGTCGAACGGCCAGCAGAACTCGTCGGACACATGTCGACGCTCGACGCCATCCGTCAGGTCGACGGCTCGGCTCCGCTCGTCGCCCTTGCGAGGGAGCGAGGCGCCGATGTCATCGTGCTGGACTCAGCGAGTCAGGCGGAAACGACGATCGTGGCGCAGGCCGCCCAACTGCACGCTGAAGGAATGCGAGTTCGAACGGTGTCGCTCTTCACCGAGGAGTACTTCGGCAAGATCTCGGTCAGCGAGCTGCAACGAGTATCCCTGCTCTTCGATATCGGAGAGCTCCATCGCATGCGCTACGTACGGGCGAAACGAATCGTCGATGTGCTGATTGGGCTTGTTGGCGTGGCGGTGCTCGTTGCGATCCTGCCCATCGTGTTCGTCGGCAATCGGATCGGAAACAAGGGGCCACTGTTCTACGGGCAGCCGAGGGTCGCCAAGGGAGGTGACATCTTCCAGATTCACAAGTTCAGGTCCATGTCCTCCGGTACGACCGATACGTCATGGACCGCCGAAGACGATGCCCGGATCACGCCGTTCGGAAACGTGCTTCGCCGCACGCACCTCGATGAGCTCCCCCAGGTCTGGAACATTCTGCGAGGTGACATCTCCGTTGTCGGCCCCCGTCCCGAGCAGCCGCACTACGTGGAAGAACTCGAGAAGAAGATCCCGTACTTCGGGATTCGGCATCTGGTGAGGCCTGGTCTCACCGGCTGGGCGCAGGTGAAGTACTCCTACGCCGCAAGCGATAGCGATGCGAGGGAGAAGCTGCAGTACGACCTCTACTACCTGCGGCGGCAGTCGACGGTGCTCGACGTCCGCATCGTCGTACGCACGCTCAGGACGATCTTTCTCGGAGGCGGTCGATGACCGACGCAATCAACTGCCAACCGAAGGCATCGATCATCGTGCCCGTCTTCAACGAAGAGCGATCGATTCACGCAGTCATTGAGGCGCTCCAGCGTCAGAGCGAGTCGTCCTTCGAGGTGATCTTCGCCGATGGTCGGTCGACCGACCGAACGAGAGCGATCCTCGCTGAAGCGGCGACGCAGGACGCTCGTATTCGAGTCATCGACAACCCTCGACGATTGCAGTCCGCCGGCCTCAATTCCTGTCTCGCCGCTGCATCCTCGGAGCTGCTGATACGACTGGACGGGCACTGCCACATCCCAGACGACTACGTGGAACGGGTGCTCGACCTCTTTGCGTCCTCTGACGCCGCTGTTGTTGGCGGGACGATGCGGGCGATTCCCGCTGAGTCGCGAACCGCTCAGGCCATCGCGCTCGCGAACGAGGCGAGATGGGGAGCCGGCCCTGCCCGTTTCCACCGGGATGGTGTCGCTGGACCAGCCGACACGGTCTACCTCGGCTCGTTTCGACGAAGCATCGTGCAAAACCTCGGCGGTTGGGCGGAAGACGTGGGAGTCAACGAGGACTATGAACTCAACTTCCGGGTGCGGCAGGCGGGCCACACCGTCTGGCTCGATCCGGACCTCGCTGTCGGCTACGAACCTCGCACCAGCTTCAAGAAGCTCGCGATTCAGTACTTCCGATATGGACGATCGAAGGCCGTCACGATGACTCGTCATCCAGCCTCGGCAAAGCCGCGACAGATCATCCCTGCCGTCGGGCCTCTTGGGCTCGGTGTTGCCACCGCCGTTGGCGGACCGTTGGGGGGAGCGAGCGTGCTCGGTGCCTCAGGGGCAGCAGTGGTGGTTGGTGCAATCGCTGACACGCCCAAGCCAGCCCCGCTTGCCACGCGTTTGGTGGCAGCGGCCGCCGCCTTCACGATGCATTGGACATGGTCTGCTGGTTTCTGGTTCGGGCTCGTCCGGCCCTTCCCGGCTGCCAAGGAGCTGGCGCCAGCGGCTTAGACGGTGGCTCGGAGGAGCTCGTCGGCCACGCGTTGGACGTCGCCGGACGTCAGCGATGGTGAGCTCGGAAGAGAAAGCGCGGTATCGGCCAAGTGTGCCGACGCCTGCTCTCCGATGAGCGGCGCCGCCGCATAGGGGAGTTGACGATGCATCGGCGACCAGATCGGTCGTGCACCGATGCCTGCGGCGTTCAGCTTCTCGACCATGCGATCCCGACAGCTCGGACCATCGGATGCTGCGCGCAACCTTGCCGAGACAAGCCAATGCGAGGGCTCGGCCCAATCCGCCGCAGGTGCCAGCTCGATCGGTGAGTCCCGCAGGGCGTCCTCGTAGGCCAGGCGCACTCGCATCTTCGCCTCGAGGAAGTCGTCCAGCCGCTGAAGTTGTGCGAGCCCGAGCGCCGCGCTCAGCGCCGGCATTCGGTAGTTGAAACCAATCTCGTCGTGTTGGTAGCCAACGCCGGCGAGCTTGGCTTGCGTCGAGAGATGTCGAACGCGCTCAGCGAGCGCTCCGTCGTCCGTCACCACCATTCCGCCGCCGCCGGTGGTGATCATCTTGTTGCCGTTGAACGAGAAACAACCGAGGTCACCGTTCGTTCCCGTGTCTCTCAGCGCTTCGCCCACGAGTTGACGAGCACCGAGTGCTTCGGAGGCGTCCTCGATGATCGGAATTCCGAACTCGGCGCGTATGGCAGCCAGCGGTTCCCAGTCGGCAGGGTGGCCCAGAATGTGGACCGGCTCGAGGGCGGAGGGAAGCTGCTCGCCTGCCTTTGCTCGGCGCGTGATCTCTTCATACAGAAGTTCCGTGTCGAGGTTCCACGTGGTCGGGGTGGGGCCGACGAGGAGCAGATCGGCTCCGACATAGGCGGCAGCGTTCGCCGACGCAATGAATGTGAGGTCGCTGACGGCCACGAGGTCGCCACGGCCAAGGTTCAGCGCAAGAAAGCTGAGATGCAGAGCAGCCGTGCCGCTGGACACCGCCACCGCGTGCGCGGATCCAACTGCCTTGGCGAAGGTCTCTTCGAACTCGGCGACGATCGGCCCTGCCGTCGACACGAAGCCCTCGTCGATCGTCCGGAGGACGATCTCTCGCTCGGAATCTCCGAGGCTGGGTTCATTCAGAGGCAAAAAGGTCATGTCGCGTAGTGCGTGGCGTCGGCGACGGGGTGTGCTCGCATCCACTCGGCGAGTTCGGCGAGGCCCTCGGTCAGCGTCCGCTCGGGTTTCCAGCCCAGTCGGGCCATTGCCTGCGAGGGGTCGGACAACAGCACGTCGACTTCGGAGGCGGCAGGACGAACGCGTTTCGGATCCAGTTCGACGGTGGCGCTGACACCGGTCGCCTCGCAGCAGGCCTCGAAGAGCTCGCCGATCGAAACGGCGGTGCCCGTGCCGAGTTGGATGACGTCGGCCGGCTCCACGTCTGCCTCCGCCATCTTGACGAAGCCATCAACGGTGTCAGAGACGAAGGTGAAGTCGCGTTGGGGAGTCACGGAACCGAGCTGAACGGTCTCAGCGCCCGACAGCAGCTGAGCGAGGATGACAGGAATCACGGCACGCATGGACTGGCGAGGGCCGAACGTGTTGAACGGCCGGAGCGTGACCACAGGAAGCTCGAAGGACTTCGCATAGGACTCGCACATCTTGTCGGCCGCGATCTTCGATGCGCTGTAGGGAGACTGCCCTTTCAGCGCGTGGTCGACCTTGATCGGGATGGAATCGGGCGTGCCATAGACCTCGCTTGTCGAGGTGTTGATCATGCGCTCCGTGCCGTGGGACCGCGCTGCCTCGAGCACGTTCACTGTGCCGAGCACGTTCGTCTCGACGTATGACCGGGGAGCGGCATAGCTGTAGGGAATCGCGATCAAGGCGGCGAGATGAAAGATGGTCTCAACGCCCGCGGCTGCGGCGTGTATCAGGCCAGGGTCGCGGACGTCGCCCAGCATGAACTCGATGCCGGAGCGGTCATCAATGCCATCGAGCCAACCATGCGAACCGTTGGAGTTGTAGACACAGAGCGCTCGAACATGCGCTCCCTCTGCCTGCAGACGCTCGACCAGGTGGCTGCCGATGAAGCCATCGGCTCCGGTGACGAGCACTGAGCTTCCTTCAAGTGAACGAGTCATCATTCTCCTCTTGCGGTGGCGAGATCTGCCGGTCGACCAACGTCGATCCAGCTGCCGTCCAATGAATGGACACGGACGTCGAGCTTGTTGGCGAGGGCCACGTCATACAGGTCGGTCATGTCGAAGTAGCCGTGAGGGATCTCTCGTAGGACTCGTGGCGAGAGGACGTTGACGCCAGCACCGACAAGCCAGCGTTCGAGCGGCTTCTCGGCGATGTCGCCAACACGGTCGCCGCTGACATTCACGACGCCGAAGGGCACTCGGTACTCGTGTGCGGTGACACCAACCGTGATATCGGCGCCAGTGCTCTCGTGACGGCCGACGGCCTCGTCGAGGGGCGCCTGCGTGAGGATGTCGCCGTTGAGAACCAAAACGCTGCTCGAGAGCGTCGGTCGGTCAACGATGACGCGCCTGAGGCTGCCGGCTGTGCCGAGCGGTTCGTCGGAGCGTTCGTGGATGTAGCGAATGTTGCAGCCGAAGTCGTGGCCGTCTCCGAAGTGGGATTCGATGATGGATGACTTGAAGTTGACCGCCAAGGAGATATCGGTGAATCCGCAGCCAACGAGGTGGTGAACGATTCGTTCGAGAATCGGGCGGCCCGCCACTGGCAGCATCGGCTTTGGATAGTCCTTGGTGAGCTCCCCGAGCCGGGTGCCTTTGCCGCCTGCCATGATCACAACTGGATTGCTACGGGCCTCGCGGCCAAGGACGGTTCTCAGCGTGTGCACGCCCACTGCGGTTCCGTCTTCGACAATGGGTACGGAGGTAAAGCCGCGCGCCTGGAGAAGCTCGAGAGCCGCATCTCGGGATTCCGCCGGAGTCATGACGGTGGGGGAGGTGTTGACGAAGTCGGTGATTGACTCGTCGAGCGCTACACCTCGGATGAGTGCTCGCCGAACGTCGCCGTCAGTGAGCACGCCATGGAACCGTTGGTCTCTTTGGACGAACGCGATTCCAAGTCCACCCTGATCGATGGCTTTGAGCGTCCGCAGCACGGAAGCGTCGTGCGGCACGGTGATGACGCTGACGTCGGTGTTCATGCTGCTGCTCCGTTCATGCCACCCGCTCCGTCATAGAAGTGCTTGGTCGGTGCAGCCCAGGCAGAGGGGTCGAGCAGCGCATGGAGCGCGGCAACCGACGCGTGTCCGTTGCCGTATGGCGTGTCGCCCAGACGAGGCGGCCGGGTGGCGGCCGCTCGTTCGATGAGAGCTGAAAGGTTTGGTGCATCGGCGTCACTGTCGAGCACGGACGATGCCCGTGGTCGCCCAAGCTGGCGCACCCCCACGTTGACGGTTGCGACGCCAGCGAACGGCGCTTCGATGATGCCAGCCGAGGAGTTTCCAATCATGACGGCGCTCGTGTTGAGCGATCGAACGAACAAGACGGAGCCGAGACTCTCGACGAAATCGAGATGCCCGGAGTCTGCGTGGCGTTGAAGCACAGCCCGGATCTCATCCCCACCTGGATCGGCGTTCGGCCCGGTGGCAAGAATGGGTCGGCCGGTTTCGCGGGCCGCGGTCACAAGTCGCTCGATCGTTGCCGCGGGGGGCTCATCGGCTGCCGTGGCAGGGTGGTATGCCAGGAGAATCTGCTGGCGGTCAGCTGTAGCTGGCAAGTGTTCGAGTTCGGCTCGTAGCGAGTCCAGGCCCAACGCTCCGACGGTGTGAACCGTCGCGGGGTGTTCGCCGAGACGAAGTAGTCGTTGCCGAAACTCTTCACTGGCGACGAGATGGAGGGAGGCGAACTTGCTGATGCTGTGTCGGAAGCCATCGTCAATTGCTCCCGCCGTGACTTCACCGCCGTGTAGGTGAGCGACAGGAATTCGCTCGATGTGGCAGGCGACAGCAAACGCAAACGCCTCAAAGCGGTCACCCAACACCAGAGCGATACTTGGTCGCCGGGCTCGGAGCTCATCGGCATATCTCTGGACGCCCACGCCGATGGAGTGGGCGAGCGGTGACGTGCCGGCATCTTGCATCGAGTCGTCCAGCACCGGGATTCGGGCTTGCACGCGATGTCCGTCACGTTCGATCTCATCAGCAGTCATGCCGTGTTGCGGCGACAGATGGGTACCGCTCACGAGTAGCGATGTCTCGATGGCCTCGTCGGCGAGGAGTGCAAGGAGAGGCCGCATGATGCCGTAGTCGGCGCGGGTACCGGTGAAAACGAGCAGTGATGCGAACGTCATGCCAGGGCGCTGGAATCGAAGGGTTCGTGCCTCGTCAGCGGTGAGGTGATCACCGAACCGGTGAGGTCGTTTGTGGCGTCGATCGCTGAGACAGGACGAAGCGCAACCACATCATCGGGCCCCAGCACTGTTCCGACTGCGAGGTCACGTGCTGCATACAACCCTCGGCGCACCAGCTTGCGAGTCTCGAGTTCACTGGGAGCGGGCGTCTTCTCGCCAGTTCCGAGGGCGCTCCAGGCATCGGCGATCGTGGAGACGTACACGGCGAACTCGTCCGGGTTGCTGGAGGCGCTGTGGTCCGGCCCCGGGAGCGATCGGTCGAGCGTGAGATGCTTTTCGAACACGTTGGCGCCGAACGCAACTGCCATCGTTGCTGCGGTGGCTCCCACGGTGTGGTCGCTCCAGCCGATCGGGCATGTGAATCGGTGAGCAAGGGTCTCGATCGCCCGAAGGTTGGTCGTGTCGAGCGGTGCTGGGTACGCCATGACACAGTGGAAGAGAATGAGGTCATGGTCGCCACCGATGGCCTTGACAGCTGCTTCGACTTCCTGGAGGTCGGCAGCGCCCGTTGAGACCAGGAGCGGGCGACCGGTTTCTCGCATCGCTCGCAGCAGCAGATAGTTCGTGAGATCAGCGGACGAAGCTTTGATGGCCGGAACATCAAGCGCGAGCAATCTGTCGAGGCTTCCAGCGTCGAATGGCGTCGAGAGAAACTCCACCTTCTGTTCTGCGGCGTGGGAGACCAACTCTGGCCAGACGGAATCGGGGAGTACGAGGTCCTTGAGCATTTGCTGCTGGTCCGCCAGCCCCGTCTGCTGCTGCTGATACGCAGCGGTGCCGGTGCCAGCTCGAACCAGGAGTGAAGGGTCGAACGTCTGAAACTTGATCGCATGCGCCCCGGCAGCGGCGGCGGCGTTGATCAACTCATGGGCAGCCTGTGGAGACCCGTTGTGGTTCACTCCGGCCTCGGCGATCACGTAGGGAGCAGCGTCGCGGCTGATCGAGCGGCTTCCGATCGTCACCGTCTTCATGCGCTCGCCTCTGCGCTACGAGCTTCAGAGCGTTCGAACAGCATCGTGACGATCTCAAGATCGAGCGGCTCATCAATATCGAACGACCGCTCCCGTGGCATCACGTAGCACGCGGTTCGGTCACCGAAGAGGAAGGGCTCTTCGATGAATGGAGCCCGCTTCCACGCGTAGACGGAGCCGTTGATGTCGAAGCAGTCCGGCGAGTCTTGGCGCCGAACGATCTCGGAGCTCTTGGACAGTTCGATGAATCCGTCCGTTCGCCGCTCGACGAGGTTGAAATACGGCGACCGATGTGCCGGCGACACCGAGATGACGTTTTCGGCATCCGTAGTCTCGAGCAGGTCCACAACTCCGACGATGTCTCCAACCGAGCGCAGCGGTGATGTCGCGTCGAGGTCGACAAAGGTGTCGAACTGAAGGCCGGACGTCTCCTCCGCAACTCGGGCAGCTCGAGCGATCACGGGGATCTTGGCTGCTTCGCTCGTCGCCAGCTCGGCGGGTCGTTCGAGGGTGAGGTCGGCGCCAGCGTCGAGTGCGGCCTGGAGAATGGCGTGATCATCGGAGTCAACCACGACCAGCTCGAAGAGACCTGACTCGCGGGCTCGGATCACTGAGTGAGCGATCAGGGGTCGTCCGGCGATCAGGGTCGTGTTCTTACCTGGAACTCCTTGCGAGCCTCCTCTGGCACAGATGGTGCAGAGACGGCGTGCTGTATCGGATGTTCGACGGCGAGGTGTGCTCTCAGAATTCACGTTGGACATCGCTTTGGTCTCCTTCGCCACGGCTCCCGCAGCAAACCCTTGAGTCGGCAGTCATGATCCAAACCTGAGGATCGTGGGCGCTCGCATCAGCCGATCGGGCGAGCGGGCGAACCAACAACGCAAAGGCCCTCGGGAACGTCGCTCAGGACCGTCGACCCGGCTCCGACGACTGCTCGCTCTCCAACGCTGACGCCGGGAACGATCGTCGCTCCAGCTCCGACGAACGCTCCGGCTCCAATCGTGACCCGTCCGCAGAGGACGGCCCCCGGACCGACGTGGGCATGGGCGCCAATCGTGGTGTGATGTTCAGCAATCGCACCGGTGTTCAGTAGTGCGTTCGCTTCGATCGTTGCGTAGGGACCGAGGGAGGCGATTGCCATCACCTGCGCGCCGGGCTCGAGTCGTGCGTTCGACGCAACCACGGCCGAAGGGTGGCGGACGGTGCTGATCTCGATCTGAGATGCTCGGAGCTGTTGATAGGCCAGCTCTCGTCGATTCGCTCCGCCGACAAAGCCGATGCCGTTCACGACGACGAGCCCAGAAGGCGGGTTTCGACAGAGTTCCGCCTCAGCGACTTCATCGGAGGCTGAGACCGATGGAACGACGTGGACGAATCGCACGTGAACATCGGCGAGAAACGAAGCGACGAGGGCGTCGATGACGACGGTGGCATGATCGCCCCGTCCGAGCACATGAATCGTTTGCTGGCCTCTCTCGTCCGCGCTCAACACCAGATCCCATCGGCCTGGGCGCACCGTCCATGAACGAGTGGACTGATCCTCAGTGGGCATCACATCGAAACGGGTCTTGCCGATGGGACCGTATGCCTCTGTTGCGAATGACGTACGAGCACACTCAGCGAGAGCTGCTCGCCGCGCTTCTCGCTCTGCATGAGGCGGAAGCTGCCGGATTCGATTGGACCCTCGAAACGATCTATCGGCTGGGGCCGCCACAGAGCAAGGAGGAGGTCGTGGTGACCCCCTTCTTCTACGACGACTCCGACTACGAGATGTTTCTGCGGCGTCATCCTCTGGTGGGGTATCCGCTGGTGAACCTCATGTACGAGCAGCTACACATCGAAGCGGCGCGTGACTACTTCGTTCCATCGCCCGGCTTCGCCCGCGAGCAGGTGGTGCACTGTGCATGGGGCGACAGGACTCGGCAGCTCCTCGTCGACAACGGTGTTCCAGCGGAGCACGTGCGACTCACCGGGCAGCCCCGTTTCGACATCTATCACCGTCCGGAACTCTTGGTAGATCGAGCGACGATGGCGGCCCGGTACGGGCTCGAGCCGAGCAAGCGATGGATCTTGGTCCCGTACAACTTCAACGCCGCGTACATGGATGACCAACGCGTGGCGGAGTTGGCCGCTCGCGGCTTTCGGATGCCGCCTGGATTCCGGGAGTCCTCCGCCGAGGCCCGCGACGTCTTTACTCCCATGGTGCGGAGGCTCTCAGACGAGCACCCCGACACAGAGTTCATTCTTCGGATGCACCCGTCGGGCGTGGAGGCTGAGTCGCTCTACGCCGGGGAATCGCGTGAACGATCGAACCTCCATGTCATCGCCGAACTCGACATCGCCAACTGGATCACGCAGGCGGAGCTCGTCATCGTTTGGACGAGCTCATCAGGCCTGGAGGGCATGGTCGCCGAAACCCCGGTCATTTCCCTCGAGCCCCAGCCGTACTCGGACACGTTCGACTATGACGTTCAGCGCATCCTTCCGACGACCTCGTCCCCGAGCGACGTCGAAGACCTCGTGCGGGGAGATGGCGCTCACCCAGAGGGGAACTGGAACCTGTTCGACGAGTGGTTCTGCCATCGCGGGGGCGAAACAGCCAAGCGCCTTGCTTCGGTGTTCTCCGACGTCGCCGCCAATCAGGAGTTCGCCGTAACCGACCTACCGCCGCGCCCGCTGGCCAAGCGCGCCCGGGGACGGCTGAACGACGTTGCGGAGCGTTGGCCCACATCAGCCCATGGACTGCTGAACAGTGCCGGCTGGTCACCAGCCCCTGCGAACCTCGACGTCAATGAGAGTGCGCTTCGCGCCGCTGTCGCAGGTCCGAGCTCCGAACCCTTGCTCGAGGTGCTGTGGTGACGATGGCGGCGCCACCAGCCGATCCCGCAGTTCAACCTGGCGAGCAGCGCAGCATCCCTCCGTTTCAGATCTATCTGGCCGCGCGGGTTGTCGCCGCGATCGGCGCCTTTGTCGTTTTACGGCTCCTTGTCGACACGCTCTCGCGCGATGACTACGGAAGCTGGGGCTACCTTCGCATCGTCGGTGCGTTGCTCGTTCCCATCGTCTCGCTTTCACTTCCCGTCGCACTCCAGCGGTTCTATTTCGATGCCGGGAGCCTGCACTCAGATGACACGACAGAGAAGCGGGCGGAGCTCGTCGCCCTCGTGGCAAAGATGACACTGATCTCTGCGACCATGCTGGTCATCGCCGGGGCCCTCGGATCAGCCGCCGGTCTGCTGAGCCCAGCAACGGCGCTCTTCATTGGAGCCGGCGCTTCGGGAATGGTGGCGGTCTCGTTCGCCGACTACGTCGCTCGGACCGTCGATCGTCCCTGGCGGTACTTCTCGCATCGGCTCACTGAGTTGACCCTCCTTCTCGTGGGCCTTGTGGTGCTTTCCGGCGCCGCGGCCGGAGACGGCAATGGCGTTGGGTCGACCCTTTGGTGGGCTGTCGTCATTTTCGGGTTGGCTCAGTGGTCCGTCGCCCTCGGCAGCTTGCCACTGACGCGTCAGCTGACGTCCGGCGCCCAGGAAGCTCCCGCCCGCGACAACGACGGATCGGGGCTTGCGGCGCTCGTTCGCTTTTCGCTTCCACTCACCGGAACCTTTCTCGTCGGATGGGTGCTCAGCTCTTCTGATGTGGCGGTGCTGCGACACCTCTCAACTGGCGGAGAGGTCGCCGACTACGTCCTCGCTGTCGCCGTGGTCGCAGTCGTCACATTGATTACGCAGGCTGCGCTGGTCGATTGGCCTCCGTTTTTCTACCGCTTGATGGAACGAGAGCCCGATGAGGCCGCCCACCTTCAGTCGACGCGACGGGTGCAGGCGTACCTGGCGGCCCACGCCTGCGCGCTTCTTGGCCTCCGACTCCTGGCCCCTTTGGGCTACCGGTTGCTCGGAGCATCCGACTACCAACGCGGACTGGACTTCATCGCGGTGCTCGGTCTCGGGAACTTTGCGTACCTCGCAGGATCGCTTCTTGCGATCGGACTGAGCCATCAGAAACGGACTGAGCTGACGCTCGTGATATTTGGGCTGCCCGCAGTGCTGAATGTTGCGCTTAACTGGTGGCTCGTGCCGCGCTACGGCGCCGAAGGTGCAGCTTGGACGACACTTGGGAGTTACGCGATCTTGCTGTGTTTGGCGTGGATACTCGGGCAGCGCGCGTACCGCTTCCACGAGCAGGCTCGAATCGCGACCATCGTCTGTGCGGCGACAGGCGTGGCATTGATATGAAGCGGAAAGCGGTCGCCCCACCAACGGCAGCACGATTGTCTGTTGCGGTCTGTCTCCTGACGAGAGATCGACCGGACGAGGTCCTGGCCGCAATCGAATCGGTTGGGGCGGGCGCTGACAGCATCCGAGTGCTCGAGAACGGCCCGCTGCGTCCGATGGCGCCGGTGGAAGGCGTTTCATGGGCGACCAGGGCGGAAAACGCTGGGGTCTGCGGGGGAAGAAATCTGCTCGCCGAGGAAGCCTCGGAAGACATCCTGCTGTTTCTCGATGATGACGCCGTGGCTGTGTCGCCGATCGTTGAGGTGGTTCGCGAGCGGTTCGCTCGCGAACCCGACCTGGGCTTGATTGCGTTCCGCATCAGTCGCTCGGACGGCCGCACAGTCGCGGCCGAGATTCCCTTCCGAGGCTCGAATCCAGATCCACTCGCTGATCGGGAGTGTGCCTACTTCCTCGGCGGCGCATGCGCCGTTCGCCGCTCCGCTTTCATCGCAGCTGGGGGCTACGACGATCGCTACTTCTATTCAACTGAGGAGATGGATCTCGGCCTCAAGCTGATCAAGGCCGGCTGGCGGCTTCAGTACGTACCCGAGGCCCACATCGAGCACCGCCCGAGCGCTCACGGTCGCGAGATCTCTCCCGCGGTTCCTGCCTTCGTCGCCAGGAACCGCGTGCTCTATGCGCGCCAGCATCTCTCCTGGCCGTTCGGAACGGTGCACGTCTTGGCTTGGTTCGCCAGGACTCTGCCGGAGTCGGTGAGGGCTCGTGGCCTTCGCCGGTGGTGCCGCGAAGTCGGCAGCGGGTTGAAACTCCCGGTCGAGCGCTCTCCTCTGAGTCTCCGCGAACATCTTCGGCTGCATCGCATCGGCGGCCGCATCCTGTATTGAGTGCGTGCCGGGCTGGTCGAGTTTCCAAGCCTCCGGCTGTCGCACCTCATGGGTAGTCTCGACGGCAATGGTCACTCGCCCTCCCGCCGGAACGATTCCTGACGCTCCAGGCAGCTATCAGTTCAAAGATGCTGATGGTCGAGTCATCTACGTCGGCAAGGCGAAGAGCTTGCGTTCGCGCCTGTCGAACTACTTCCAGAACCCGCG
Organism: uncultured Acidimicrobiales bacterium; assembly: GCA_937997485.1. GTDB lineage: Bacteria > Actinomycetota > Acidimicrobiia > Acidimicrobiales > SZUA-35 > SZUA-35. Next base: position 18,855 of record CALKTH010000026.1, read on the forward strand.
CAACATGCACGTGCGCACGGCCCAGATGGTGGCCACGGCGGAGTCGGTCGAGTGGATTCAGGTTCGCAACGACGTCGAAGCGTTGATGCTCGAATACAACCTGATCAAGGAGCACCGCCCCCGCTTCAACGTGCGCTTGGTCGACGACAAGAGCTACCCGTACCTGGCGGTCACGGTCAGCGACGATTGGCCTCGCCCTCGGGTCATGCGGGGCAAGAAGCGCAAGGGCACTCGATACTTCGGTCCCTACGGCCACGCGTATGCGATCCGAGACACCCTCGATCAACTGCTTCGGACCTTCCCAGTTCGCACATGTACCGACAACAAGTTCAATCGGCACGAGAAGCTCGGCAAGCCCTGCCTGCTGTTCCACATCGAGAAGTGCTCCGGTCCGTGTGTCGGCGAGGTTGACAAGGAGACCTACGGAACCTACGTCGACGACCTCTGCCAGTTCCTCGAAGGCGACACAGAGCCAGTGCTCGAAAAGCTCGAGACGGAAATGCACACAGCCGCCGAGGAGCTCGAGTTCGAGCACGCGGCGCGTATGCGAGACCGCATCGCCACGGTTCGCAAGGCTGTCGAGAAGCAGCAGATGGTGGCCGAGCGTTCCGAGGATATCGACGCGATCGGCATCGCCGAGGACGAACTGGAAGCCCTGGTCTTCATCTTCTTCGTTCGCAAGGGCCGCGTCACCGGCCGCCGAAGCTTCGTGATCGACAAGGTGGAGGACCTCACCACCAACGATCTGGTCGACAAGGTGCTTGAAGGTCTCTACGACGAAGAGCCGATCATGGGCATGCCCAAAGTGGTGCTCGTTCCCGAGGACTCCACCGACCCCGATCTCTATGCGGAGTGGCTCACCGAGCTCCGGGGCTCGAACGTCGAGATCCGGGTGCCGCAGCGAGGTGACAAGCGAGAGCTACTCGCCATGGTCACCAAGAATGCGGAAGAGGAGTTCACTCGTCACCGAATGAAGAGGGCGAGCGATCACAACAGCCGAGCCAAGGCGCTCAACGAGCTGCAGGAATACCTCCACCTCCCCGAATCGCCGCTGCGCATCGAGTGCTACGACATGAGCCACCTCCAGGGCACCGACTACGTGGGCTCGATGGTTGTGGTGGAAGACGGCATTGCTGCTCGCCGGGAGTACCGGCGGTTCAAGATTCGCACAGTGGATCAGAACGACGACTACGCGGCAATGGAAGAGGTGCTCGAGCGCCGCCTCACCGCGTACTTGGAGGAGCGGAAGAAGCCAGTGAGCGAACGGGGCAAGTTCCAGTATCCCCCGCAGCTGCTGGTCGTGGATGGTGGCAAGGGCCAGCTTTCCAGTGCGGTGAAGGTGCTGGAGAAGCTCGACCTGTTCGACGAAATCCCCGTCTGCTCGCTGGCCAAGCAGTTCGAAGAGGTGTACCTCCCGTATCAGAGCGAGCCGATCCGGATCCCACGCCAGAGCGAAGCGCTCTACATGCTCCAGCGGCTCCGAGACGAGAGCCACCGCTTCGCCATCAGCTATCACCGCACGCTGCGCAACAAGCGCATGACCCAGTCAATTTTGGATGACATCCCGGGTCTTGGGCCCACCCGTCAGAAGCGCCTGCTCAAAGAACTCGGCGGCATCACCAAGGTGAAGCAGAGCAGCCTCGAACAACTCCTGGGCCTCAGCTGGCTCCCCGATGCCGTGGCCAAGGCCACCTACGACAAGATCAAGGGTCTCACCAAATGAATGTTCCAGTTCGAGACGATGGCACTTGGGCGGAGGAGACGGCCGAGTGGTGGCAGCGCGAGTTCACCGACGGGGTCGATCCTGAGTACGTCGAGCAGATCTTGCCGATCATCGGCCAGCAGCTGGCTGGGGCGAGGCGAGTGCTCGACATCGGCACGGGCGAGGGTCAGGTCGCTCGAATGCTGGCCGACAGGGGAGCGGAGGTGACGGGAGTTGATCCCATCGCCGCCATGGTCGCTGAGGCCTCGAACCGTGCTGGGGGCGTTCGGTTTGCCCGGGCAGAGGCGGCCGCACTGCCTGTGCCAGATGCGTCGTTTGACGCGGCGGTCGCTTGCTTGGTGTTCGAACACATCGACGCCGTGGATGAGGCCATCGGCGAGGTGGCGCGGGTGCTCCAACCGGGTGGCACCTTCCTCTTCCTACTCAATCACCCGCTGCTGCAAACGCCGGGCAGTGGTTGGATCGACGATCAGATCATCGAGCCGCCTGAGCAGTACTGGCGGATTGGGCCGTATCTGACCGAGCAGGCAACGATCGAAGAGGTGCAGAAAGACGTCTTCATCCGCTTCATTCATCGCCCGCTCTCTCGCTACCTCAATACGTTGCGCAAGGCCGGCCTGGTGCTCGATGAGATGATCGAACCGGCGCCGCCTCCCGGGTTCCTGGCTCTTGCCCCTCACTACACCGATGCGGCCACGGTGCCCCGCCTGCTCGTACTGCGAACCACCAAGATTTGAGTCTGATCATGGGTACGAGGGCATCCGAGGTTGTGGGAGGATGGCGCCCATGACACAAGTGGTGGTGGTCACGGGATTGTCCGGTGCTGGTCGTTCCGTCGCAGCCGGGGCGCTCGAAGATGCGGGTTGGTTCGTCATCGACAATCTCCCCGCTGATCTGGTTCCGAAGGTGGCCGAGCTCGCGACGTCCAGCAGCACGAGCTACGCCAAGGTCGGCCTCGTTCTTGCCGGGTATGACCTCAACATGGCTGACCAGGTCGAGGCACTTCGTGAGCAGCTAGATGACCTTCGCATTGTGTTTCTGGAGGCGAGCAACGACACCTTGATCCGTCGCTACGAAAGCACCAAGCGGCGCCATCCGTTGAGTAGTGAGGACCTCCGGCTCTCAGCGGCGATCGTGACCGAGCGCGAACAGTTGCTGCCGGCTCGTCAGGTGGCCGACCTGGTCATCGACACGTCGGACCTCAACCCCCATCAGCTTCGGGAGCAGATCAACGAGCACTTCGCTGACACTGACGGCAACGATGCCATGCGCCTCTCGGTGTCATCGTTCGGGTTCAAACATGGGCTGCCCCATGACGTCGACATGGTGATCGACTGCCGCTTCCTGCCGAATCCGCACTGGGATGAGGAGCTCCGCCCGTTCTCCGGCCGTGATCCGCAGGTGAAGGAATTCGTGTTGGAGCGCGATGTGACCCAGCGCTTCATCAAGAACCTGCTGGCCCTACTCGACGACCTCCTCCCGGCCTACGTCGAGGAAGGAAAGTCGTACTTCTCTCTTGCGTTCGGTTGCACGGGTGGCCGTCACCGCTCCGTCGCCGTAGCGGAAGACATTGCTGCTGCTCTTGAAAACCGTTCGTGGGTGCCGAGAGTGAATCATCGTGACATCGAGCGCTGAAGAGCTGTCCATCTTCACTCCGAGCGTTGTCGCCTTGGGCGGCGGCCACGGTCTCGCCGCGTCGCTACGGGCTGCTCAGTCCTATGCCGGCGGCTTGGTAGGCATCGTGTCGGTAGCCGACGACGGCGGATCGAGCGGGCGCATCCGCCGAGAGCTCGGCCTTCCGGCACCTGGTGATCTGCGTCGATGCCTCTCGGCCCTGGCCAGCGATGACAGCCTTCTCGCGGCCTCACTCGAGCATCGATTCGACAACGGCCCGCTGGAGGGACATCCACTCGGCAACCTTCTCATCGCCGGCATGACCCAGGCCGGTGGCGACTTCCAGGCGGCCATCACCGAGGTTGCTCGCCTTGTCGGCGCCGTCGGCACGATCCTCCCCGCCACCGATGGATCCGTGACGTTGCTTGCCGACTCGGACAAGGGCCCGCTGCGAGGGCAAGTGACGATCGAGGAGTCGGCGGGGATCGAGAACCTTCGCTTCGATCCGGCCCGGCCAGCGGCACCGCAGGCTGCGATTCGAGCCATCGAACAAGCTGATCAAGTCATCATCGGACCCGGATCGCTCTTCACCAGCGTCTTGGCCACGGCTGTGGTGCCCGACATCAACGCGGCGCTGCACCGCACGAAGGCGCAACGAGTGTTCGTGAGCAACGTGGCGAACGATCGGGCGGAGGCTCGTGGCTTCGATCTCACTGCCCATCTCGATGCCTTGGCATCGCACAACGTGCCCGTGGATGTTGTCCTAGCACCAGAGCGGGTGGAAGTGCCAGAGGTACCTGCTCCATGGCGAACAGTCCAAGCGGCCCTGTCGGCTGCGGATGGTTGGGGTCATGATCCGAGCAAGCTCGGAGCGGCGCTCTACACCCTGTTGTCCACGGCCGCAGAATCGGCGCCCGAACACACGAGAACTGGGAGTGAGGCCCACTAGTCTCACTTCGAACGAACCACAAAATTACAGGCGGCACCAACGCAGCCTGGGAAAGCGCGGACACACATGTCCATTCGAGTCGGCATCAATGGATTCGGTCGTATCGGCCGCAACTTCTTCCGGGCAGCAAAGCAGTCCGGCGCAGACATCGACTTCGTGGCGGTCAACGACCTCGGCGACAC
>CALKTH010000027.1 GCA_937997485.1 uncultured Acidimicrobiales bacterium
TTCGTTCGGTAGAGCTCGTTCGAGGCCCGAGCCGTTGAGTGTCCCGAGTATGTACGCATCATCCAAGGACGATCCTTGGGGCGTGGGGTCGGCGCCTCGGCGGTGGTGTCAGTCATGGTGGCGAGCTTTCGAAGGGGGTGGGGGAGCAGCGTCGACGCGAGGTGTCTCAGCGCCGAGGTCGGATTCGAGGGGAGAAGCTTCGAGATCGAGGGGTGTCACAAACGGGGTGGGCTTGGTGAGGGGCAGCGCCGCCTCGAGAAGACCGGCGTAATCGTGCCTGGAAACGGGCTCGATGCCCAAGCTGGCGAGGTGCGGTGTCGACCACTGCACGTCGAGGAGTCGATTGGGCTCGTCGCCGAGCATGTCAACGAGATGGACCAGAGCGACCTTCGAGGCATCAACCCGACGATGGAACATTGACTCGCCGGCGAAGAAGCCGCCGATGCTGATGCCGAACAGGCCGCCAGCGAGGCCCTCGTCGTCCCACACTTCCAGGCTGTGCGCCCAGCCCAAGTGGTGCAGGGCTGCGTACGCCCGGATCATGCGGCGATCGATCCATCCGTGCGGCCGATCAGGGTCGCCGCAGGCGTGGACGACATCGAGGAACGCTCGATCGACGGTGACGTGGTAGCGCCGCATCGAGCGTCGAAGGGACCGGCTGACCTGGAGCTTGCCAGGCAAGAGCACGCCGCGAGGATCGGGCGAGAACCACCCGATCTTGCGCCGGTGAATCGGCATCGCGAAGTAGCCCGCTTGGTACGCGCCAAGCAGCGTGGACGGATCGAGATCCGCTCCAACCGCCACGAGGTCTTCCTCGTTTGGGAGGGCGCGGATGTCAGGGAAGGTCCACGAGCACGGAGGTACCGAGGACCCAGCGATGGCTCAGCGTCCGTAGTCGTAGAAGCCGCGCCCGGACTTCCGGCCGAGTTGGCCGGCGGTCACCATGCGGCGAAGGCTGGGGACGGCGACGTAGTTCGAGTCTCCGAACTCGGCGTAGAGCGCATCGAGGATCGAGACCGAGGTGTCGAGACCAACGAGGTCGAGCAGCGCAAGCGGTCCCATCGGGAAGTTGCAGCCGCCTTGCATGGCAGCGTCGATGTCCTCTGCGGAGGCCGTACCCATCTCGAGCATTCTTGCCGCGTTGTTGAGATAGGGAAAGAGGAGGGCGTTGACGATGAAGCCTGCCCGGTCCTTCACCCGCACCGGAGCCTTGCCACAGGCGGTGGCGAACTCGACGGCAGCGTCGATCGTGGCGGCGTCGGCCGTGAGGGGCTCGATGACCTCGACGAGCTTCATCATCGGGGCCGGGTTGAAGAAGTGAATGCCGCAGACCTGCGTAGGTCGGTTGGTTGACATCGCCATTTCCACCACGGGCAGCGTGCTGGTGTTGGTGGCCAGAATGGCTGAGGGCTTGGCGATGGCATCGAGGTCGGTGAACAGCTGCTTCTTGACGGCGAGGTCTTCCACGACGGACTCGATGATGAGGTCGCACTCGGCCAAAGCGGAGAGATCGGTGCAGGTGCTGACTCGACCAGCGATGGCGTCGGCCTCGTCCTGCGTGAGGCGCTCTTTGGCTACCTGCTTGCTCAGCGACTTGTTCAGCCCGGCGACCATTGCGTCGCCCGTTTCCGGCTTGCGTGAACGCAGCACGGTCTCGAACCCAGCCCGAGCGGCCACTTCCGCCAAGCCGGAGCCCATGATGCCAGATCCGATGATTCCCACTCGTGTCGTCATGGCGGACGATCTTAGACCGAGAGTTACCCACCGGTAAAAGGGGAGAATTTCCCCAGCGTAAGTTACTTGCAGGTAACTATGGGTTCGGTGTCTGGTAGGTGATGGGTGTCTGACACCAAGTTCTCACCAGATCTGGCTGGCGTTGAGGGTCAGGCACCCACAGTGAAAACCGGGCACCAACGAGATTGGCTGGTGGCGGAGGGATGTCGGGGCGCAGCCCCACCGGGAGAGCACACGAGCCCGATTAGGACTCGGTGATCACAACACTCTCGATGATGACTTCTTCGAGCGGGCGGCCGTCGCCGGGGGTGCCGATGGCGTCGAGATCTTCGACGATGTCGAGGCCGTCGGTGACCATGCCGAAGAGAGAGAAGTCGTTGTTGAGGTTCATGCCGGCTTCACCGGTGATGATGAAGAACTGGCTGCCGTTTGTGTCGGGCCCGGAGTTGGCCATGGCCAACGAACCGATCTCGTACTCGTCGGGCTCGGGCAGTTCGTCTTCGACGGCGTAGCCGGGGTTGCCGGTGCCGAGCGGGGCGCCGACGGCGTCACCGCCCTGGATCACGAAGCCGGGGATGATGCGGTGGAACGGAACGTTCTCGTAGTAGCCGTAGCGCGAGAGGACCACGAAGTTGTTCACGGTGAGGGGCGCACGGGCTGCGTCGAGCTCGATGGTGATGACGCCCTTGGAGGTGGTCATCTCGGCGGTGTACGTCTTCGTGTCGTCGATACACATCGGCGGTGCTTGCTCGAACGAGGTGGTCCGCTCGGCAGAACCGTCGTCGGCGGGACATGGGGTTTCCCCGGTGATGGCGGCCCCGGCGGCGGGAGCGGCGAGGTCGACGGGGTCGGGTAGCGGCTCGGTGCTGGCCGTGGTGGTGACTTCGCCCGCGGTTGTGGGCGTGGTCGTGGCTGAGTCGGCCTCGTCGTCGCCGCCAAGTTGGCTGACGAGAAAGAGGCCGCCGAAGACCAGAACGGCCATCACGACGCCAAGAAGAACCCGCTGTCGTACGACCTCACTGTTCTCTTGCTTCTCGAGCTGTTCGGCCTTTGCCTGCCGGTTGGCCTTTTGGCGTTCGCGTTTCTCACTCACGGCGGGAAAGGCTACTGGCGAATTCGCGGCTGACGGGCGGCGGTGCCGCTAGCTTGTTGCGCCGTGGCACTCGTCGTTCAGAAATTCGGCGGCACGTCTGTGGCCGACGCCGACCGTATGCGCATCGTCGCCGATCACGTGGCTCGCTGTCGCCGTCGTGGCGATCAAGTGGTTCTGGTCGTTTCGGCCATGGGGAAGGAGACGGATGAGCTCCTGCATCTCGCGGCTCAGCTTTCCGATACGCCCCCGGGTCGAGAGATGGACATGCTCATCACCGCCGGTGAGCGCAAGGCCTGTGCCCTGATCTGCATCGCCCTGGCCAAGGCCGGCGTGCCTGCGCAATCGTTCACCGGCAGCCAGGCTGGTTTCCTCACCGACAGCAATCATCGGAACGCCAAGATTCTCGAGATCACGCCGGAGCGGGTGCGGGAGTGCCTGGCCGAGGGAGCTGTTCCGGTAGTGGCGGGCTCTCAGGGTGTGTCCGGTGATCGGGATGTCACATTCCTGGGTCGAGGCGGTTCAGACACCACCGCCGTCGCGCTCGCCCACACGCTGAACGCTGATCTGTGCGAGCTCTACACCGATGTGTCCGGCGTGTTCAGCGCCGACCCTCGCGTTGTGGGCAAGGCACAGAAGATGCCCACGATCACGTTCGACGAACTGCTCGAAATGACCGCGACGGGCTGCCCCAAGCCCGCGATGCGTTCGGTCGAGGTCGCCCATAACTACGGCGTGAATCTGCACGTCCGCTCGGCTTTCACCTGGGAGCCGGGAACCCTCGTTACCGCTGAGGAGCCAGCCGACATGGAACAGCCCATCATCCGAGCCGTTACGCACGACGTTTCTGAAGCCAAGATCACGGTGTCCGACGTGCCGGACGAGCCGGGCATCTCCGCCACGCTCTTCCGGGCGATGGCTGACGCAAACGTCAACGTCGACATGATCGTCCAGAACGTGTCCGACGAGGGCTGCACCGATATCTCGTTCACGGTGCCAATGGAAGACGTGAATAGAACCGTCGCTCTGCTCGAGTCTGGTGATGCCGCGAAGATCGGGGCCAACGGCGTGTCGACCGATACCTCGATTGGTCGTGTGTCGATCGTCGGCGCTGGCATGAAGAGCAACCCGGGCGTGGCGGCCACCATGTTCGAGACGCTGGCGGCGAACGACATCAACATCGAGATGATCTCGACGTCTGCCATCCGTGTGAGCTGCGTGGTCGATGCCAGCAAGGCAGAGGATGCCGTCCAGCACCTCCACACGGCCTTCGGCTTGGACGCCTAGCCGCTCACCGTAAATATTCACAACTACTTTGACCCGGGATGACGTAGCCTTTTCGGTCATGCGAGTAGGAATCGTCGGAGCAACTGGTCAGGTCGGCGGCGTGATGCGCGCCATCCTTGCCGAACGGAACTTCCCGGTGGATGAGCTACGGCTCTTCGCCTCTTCTCGGTCAGCGGGGACCACCCTGGCGTACAAGGGTGAAGACATCACCATCGAGAACGCGGCCGAGGCGGATTACACGGGCCTCGACATCGTCTTGATGTCCGCTGGCGGCAGCACGTCGAAGGAGCTTTCGCCGAAGATCGCCTCGCAGGGAGCGGTCGTGATCGACAACTCCTCGGCGTTCCGTATGGACCCCGAGGTCCCGCTGGTCGTGGCCGACGTCAACGACGGTGATGTGGCCAACCGTCCCAAGGGCATCATCGCCAACCCGAACTGCACCACGATGGCGGCGATGCCCGTGCTCCAGCCGTTGCATGACGAGGCTGGTCTCGAGGCGCTGGTGGTTTCCACGTACCAGGCAGTCTCCGGCGGCGGCCTTGCTGGAGTGGAAGAACTCGCCCTGCAGGTCGAGAAGGCCGGCAATGGCCGTGCGCTCACCTACGACGGCACGGCCGTCGACATGGGCGAGCCGTCACTCTGGGTCGAGCCCATCGCCTACAACGCCCTGCCCTGGGCCGGCGGACTGGTCGACGATGGCCTGTTCGAGACCAGCGAAGAGCAGAAGCTGCGGGACGAGAGCCGTAAGATTCTTCATATTCCCGGCCTCGCCGTCTCCGGTACGTGCGTTCGAGTTCCTGTCTTCACAGGTCACTCGCTTTCGGTCAACGCCCGATTCCGAGACGAAATCTCGGTCGAGCGGGCCCTCGAGATTCTGGCGGATGCTCCGTCGGTGATCGTCGACAACGTTCCCACGCCCCTCAAGTCGGCTGGCATCGATCCCTCGATCGTGGGCCGTATGCGCAAGGACGAGACAGTGGAGAATGGGTTGGCAATGTTCATCGCCGGCGACAATCTCCGCAAGGGCGCTGCGCTCAACACGGTGCAGATCGCTGAACTCATCGCCGCCGAGGGCTGATCACACACCGCAGCGCTGGATCAGGGCGGGTCGGTGACGTAGCGCTGGGCCGCATCTTCCAGTGAGAGACCGAGCTGGTTGGCCAGCGAAGACAGCCATGCCAGCACGTCGCCCAACTCGTGGAGCTGCTGTTCCACGGTGCCCTTGCGTACAGCCTGAGCGAGCTCGCCCACTTCTTCGCAGAGCCACGCCACCGTCGACGGCATGCCTCGTTCCCGATCGGCCTCGCCGTAGAGGTCGTCCATCAGGGTCTGGAAGTCCGCGATCTGCATCGCCGGAGCGTACTGCTGGGCTCGGCAGGGTCTGCGAGCGCTTCGCTCAGGTGAGCATGCGTTCGCTGATCTCAGCGTCACGGGAGCTCGACTGGGCGCTCATGAGCCAGCCCACTACCCGAGTGAGTGCCAGCGCAACCGGCCTCACGCCCAACGTGCCGACCACGGCAGGCATGGGCAAGCGAAGCTCACGCCGAGCCCATCGGGGCAGGAGCGAGATCGCGGCGGCTGTGATGATGGCGTAACTGCCACGTACGGCCAGCGGCACTGGTGGAGCGAGCAGGAAGCGCACTGTCTCCCGAGCTTGCGGTCCCACCTTGCATTCCGAGCGGAAGGCTTGCATGCAAGCATCGAGTTCTGCGACGGATCGGGGAGGCGGTTCAGAGCCAAGGCGCACGGCGATCTCGCCCATCTCGGCGACGTACTGATCCTTCTCCGCGTCGGTGAGCTTGCCGTTGCCGAACGAGTTGAAGGCTCGAAGGAAGCTGTCGACTTCGGTGATGTGCACCCAGAGCAACAGGTGCGGATCGTTGGCCGAGTACGGGCGGCCGTCGGGAGCGATGCCCTTCACCCGACCGTGGACTCGGCGCACCATCTTGATCGCCGCCTCTGCTGCCTCGGTCGATCCGTAGGTGGTGGCGCCGACGAAGCGCCCGGTGCGGTTGAGCCGGCCGAAGGGATCGTTCTTGTAGTCGGAGTGAATGGCCACGCCAGCCATGGCCAACGGGTGGAGCGTCTGGATCAGCAGCGAGCGAAGGCCGCCGATCAGCATTGCGGAGTCGCCGTGCACCCGCCACACGACGCTTGCCGGACCGAAGAGGCCCGTATCGTCCTGGCTCGCTAGTTCGTCTTGGCGCAGCTCCTCATCACCGGCAAGAGTCGAACGCAGCCAGTCGCCACCTCGGGTGCGGATCGAGTCGAGCGGGCCGGAGGTCATTCAAAGACGTTAGGTGACCGAGCCCGTTTGCCGAGAACGGGGCGCTCGATGATCCCCGGATGAGGATGGCGAGCGGAGCGGAGTCCGGTCAGCGCTTGGCCTGGGACTGGACAAGCGTGGCGGCAAGTTGGGCGAGGCGGAAGAGGCGGTCGGCTCGGTCGGTGTTGCCGTCGACCTTGTTGCGCAGCTCCACGCCGATGACGATCGAAAAGACCAAGTCGGCGAGATCGGCTGCGGGGAGCATCGAACCGAACGGAAGTGATTGGGTGGCGACGCCGACGCGTTCTTCAACGAAGTCGAGCCATGGTTGGGTGGTGGCCTCGATGCCAGCCTGAAGATCCGGGCTTGCGGTGATGCCGCCGAGGAGTTCAGTGAGCAGTGCGAAGTGGCCGGTCTCTCGATCTTCGACGTAGAGCTGTTCGAGACGCTGCACCAGCTCCGGGAGCGACTCGTTTTCGGTCAGTGAGGCGCGATAGCGCTCGAGCCGAGCGGAACTCGAGCGCTTCAGCGACTCGATGAGCAACGGCTCGATCCCCCCGAAGTGGTAGTAGATCGCTGCTTGATTGCAGTTGGCCCTTGTCGCAATCGACCGCGCGGTGGTTCCTCGGTAGCCCTCTTCCAGCAGGCTGGCCGCTGCTGCCTCGACCAGCTGGGTTCGAGTCTCGTCGGGATCTGCGCCGCGTCCGCGCTTGCGTTTCGTCGGCGAGGGATCGGTAGCCATCGATGCATCCTAGTGCGGTTCCATCGACTTGTTTGAAACAGGTGTTGACAAAGGTCAATCTCTGGATCAGCCTGGTTTGAAACGCTCTATTGAAACATACGCTTGGAAACACAAACCGCATGCCGTTCCACACCTCCACCGCAACCGACCTCGCACCCCGCCACTGGGCCGAACGGGCCGACAAGGCCATTCCCCAGATCGCCGTTCCTCGCCTCGCCGCGGTGCGGGGTGATCTCATGCAGGGCCTCCGCCCGGTCGCGATCTTCTTGATCGCTCGGCCCGTTCTCGGCGTTGCTGCCTTCGTGGCGATGGCGATGACGGGCTGGTGGATCGCTACCCCGGTCGTGCTCTGGTTCACCTACGGTTCGACAGCGACCGCACTGCACCACTTGATCCACGGCAGCGTGGGGCTCAGCACTCGGGCTCGTCACTTCTGGCTCACGGTGCTGGGCCTCGTGATTCTCGAGAGCGGTCACGCCTGGCAAGCCACCCACGTGATGCACCACCGAGACGGCACCGATCTCCCCGACCCCGAGGGCTACATCGAGTACCTCAGTTGGTCACAGCTCCCCGTCGGTGCACTCAAGTGGCGCTTCCGCATTGCGGCCTGGGGTTGGCGACACGGCCAGCGTCGTCAGCGCACCACCTTCGAGATCGCCGTGAACATCACGGCCACCATGCTGGCCATCGCTCTTACTCCGGTCACGATCGTGCCGCTCATCTATGTCGTACTCATGCAACTCGGCACCTTTCTCTTCGCCGTGCTGTTGGCAAAGGGGCCGCAGGCCAACTTCGGCCGGGAGACGACGACGCCATTGATGCTCGTGCGAGGCCGGCTCACCGGCCTCCTGCTGTTCAACCACCATCTTCATGTGGAGCATCACGCGTACCCCAAGGTGCCGATCGCCCGCCTTCGTCACCTCAGTCCCACGGTCGAGCATGCACTCGCCGACCGTGACGTCCTCCGCATCCACCTTCCCGTCTGAGGCATGCGCCTTCCTCGGGCCCGCACGTCTCAATCCCTTCTCAGCGAACTCAAGGAGTCGATAGATGACCATGTTCTCGTTCCACCTGGTGCGCACGTCGCCGATCACCACCATCCGTGCCATCACCCGGCCGCCGACGGCTGCCGACACGCCCGGGCTGCTCCACGCCGAGTGCATGGCCGCGATGCGGCTCGGCTCACCACTGTTGTCGCCCGCCCGATTCCAGGCCCGCAATCTGGCCGTGTTTGCTGCGTGGGAGTCAGAAGAGGCGCTCGAGAACTACCTCGCAGCTTCGCCATTGGGGAAGCGGCTCGCTGAGGGCTGGTACGTACGGCTCGACTTCATGCGGCGCTGGGGCGTCATCAGTGAGCTGCCCGATCTCCCCGAGGAAGTTGGCGAGCAAGATCCAACCAAGCCCGTTGTCGCCGTCACGCTCGCCCGGCTCAAGCACACCCAGGTGCCCCGTTTCATCAAGTGGGGTAAGCCGGTGGAGCGACTCGTGCGAGACCACCCGGGCCAGACGCTGGCGCTCGCCGCGATGCACCCCATTCGCACGGTCTCGACCTTCACGGTGTGGCAGTCACAGCAGGAGATGACGGACATGGTGCGTGGCCACACCGACATGCCGGACGCCCGCCGCCACATCGTCGCCATGGGGGAACGAAATCGGAAGGACTTCCACTTCGAGTTCACGACCCTGCGATTCCGGGCCCGCAGCGAGCATGGGAGCTGGGACGGACGCACCGACATCGTGCCGGTCGCCTGATTCCTCCCCTTCTGCGAGACGCTGAGTGTCGGATGCGAGACTGAACGTCTTGCAGTTGGCAGAGGTAGGAGAGGGTCCCAGACCAGGGGATGTGGGTCACGGAACCGGTCCGGTGAGGAAGCTGGCCAGGCGGCGGGTGAGCGGTGGCATCACGAGCCACGTCATGAGCACGACCACCACTCCGGTGAGCGCAACCATGTCGATCACGGTGGGCATGGCGTCGAACAGGGGTCGACCGAGGTGCGAGATGAGGGTCACCACGATGGCGAGTGCGAGCCAGGTGACCAGAGCGAGGCGCCAGCGAATGGGGCGAGGCGTGCAGCGGCTCATGTGTTCGCCAACTGCGTGCGGTAGATCGATGGCGAGACGCCGTGGCGCTTCTTGAACGCTCGGATGAAGTTGGAGAGATCACCGAATCCGCAGTCATTGCACACGTCGGTCACTGATCGACTCTCGCTGGCGAGAAGCTGTGCGGCGTGGTCGAGGCGGGTATCAACCAGCCACCGACCCGGAGCGGATCCGTAGGCCTCGACGAATCGTCGCTTGAACGTGGACACGCTCATCGCACACATCGAGGCGTATTGGGGGAGCGACAGTGGGCTGTAGACGTGGCGGCCGATGATGGAGCGCACGCGGTCGTGGGGTGTGGGCCCCCAGCCGGCGAGATCGGCAGCCATCGCTTCTCTGATCGGGCGATGCAAGAGAGCGCTGACTACGAGGTTCTTGACTGCCAGCGTTCGTTCGAGCGTGTCTGCCGTGTTGGCGAGACGCCCTCTCAGCGTTTCCGCCATGGAAGCCAGGTCGTCGCCGACCTCGGCGACCGAGGCGGGCGGTGTCCCATTCGTTGAAGCTGCCGTGCCGAGCGTCGACTCGAGTGCCGCACGGTCGATGGCGACGATCGTGCTGCGATAGCGGTGACTCATCGGGAGGAGATCCGACATCACGTGCGTGCCGCTGCGCATGACAACGGCATGGCCAGCGGGCCCCGACAGCGTTGCGCTGTCGGGGCCGGACCGGAGTTCCTTCAGACCTTCGTGAATGAACACGATCGTGGGTCGGGTGACCACCACTGGCATCGACAGAGTCGCCGACTCGGCGATGTAGTCGATCACAGTCACGCCCCCGCTCTGCATAGACGGTCGCTCAGGATCGGCGTGGAGGTCGTCGGGGATGTCGAGCATGAGGATCCGTCAGGCCTCGACGGCCGGGTTCAGCGAGTAGGTGGAAGTGAAGGAGCCCTGCGCCAGGACGTGGCCGGCCATGGCTTCGCGGGCCGACGGTCCTGTGAGATCGTCTGCTGCAAGGTCGAGCGTCTCGATGTCCAGGGCGAACACCTCGAAGGTGTAGTGGTGCACGATGGAGTCGTTCCAAGGCGGGCACGGTCCGTCGTAGCTGCCGTACACGCCGCCCATCTCTGGGTCGCCATCGAACCAGGCCGTGTAGTCGTTGGCGCCCGTGAGGCCACCGAGGGACGGGCCGATCGGCTTGCCCTTTGGCGTGATGCCTTCTGATGCGGCGCCTTCGGCAATGCCCTCGGTGCTCGCAGGCAGATCGACGAGCACCCAGTGTGTGAAGGTGATGCGAGGCAGTTCGGCCGGCACGGTTCGGCCGGCAATGTTGACGTCGTCGGCGGCCGAGGGCACGTCGGGGTCAGACATGATGATGGCGATCGACTTGGTGCCGGTCGGCGCCGCCGACCACGAGATGGCGGGGCTGACGTTGTCACTCATCTCCATCGGATCGCCGAGGCGACCGAGGGCGAAGCGATCGGGGACCCGGGCCCCTTCGGTCCAAGCGGGTACGTCGACGGTGAGGGAAGCAGTCATGAGCGGTCCTTTGTTTGAGGTCTGCCGGCGCTTTGCCGACACCTCGAAGTATTGCGAGCTGTTCTCCTAGGAACTTTGCATATCAGTTCACGATTCATGCGAATCAGATCACAAGACTTGCCGAAGAGCCCAGCTCGTCCGATGGAACGGAGAAGCGCAATCTTGGGAGCGTGGTCGACGACTCGTGCCTGGGCGGGCCGGCACGGTCGGAAAACGACAACACCTCGGCACGGAGCCGAGGTGTTGAGCAACATGTGTCGGGTTGGGGAGATTTGAACTCCCGACCTCGTCGTTCGCTGCGCTCTCTTCCGAGTTGCTCGCTGGCGCTCCCAACTCGCTCGGAGGTGGGAGTCGCCAGCGGTGTTGTCGGGTTGGGGAGATTTGAACTCCCGACCTCCTCGTCCCGAACGAGGCGCGCTACCAAGCTGCGCCACAACCCGTGTGGCCCGTCGCGCCCACCGAAGCGGGCTCGACGTGAGCCGACAGACTATCTCAGCTCGTGGAGGAAACGCCCTCGAAAACCGATTCCCCGGCGAGGAGCTGGGCGGCCAGTCGTTTGAGCCGCAGCGCGTCGAGTGGCTTCACCAGCCAGCCATCGGCTCCCGCTTCCTGAGCGAGAAACACATCGGCCGAACGATCGAGCAGAAGGGCGACCGGGCGCTCATCGAGGCGGTCGAACCCTTCTTCTTGCCGGATGGCGAGGCACGTGGCCACGCCACCCATGTTGCCGATCTGCAGATCGAGCAGAACCAGGTCGGGGTTCTTGGCCTGAATGGTCGGGAGCACGTCTGCACCCCGCCGAACCCGCCAAACCTCGGTCTCTGAGCTGGCGAGTGCGGCGTCGATCTCGTGGAAGACGGCGTCGGAATCGGTGGCGAGAAGGACGGCGGTCACAGCCGGAAGGGTATCCCCAACCCTTCCTTGCGGGAACCGCCGGCCATGGTTGTTCGTTTGAGCGCTAGCATCCGTCAGTCGGTTGCGACTGGCAATCGAACAC
>CALKTH010000028.1 GCA_937997485.1 uncultured Acidimicrobiales bacterium
GCGGCACGCTCTCGCGCCGCTTCTGCCTTCTCCAGTTCTGACGTTGCCGAGCGAAGCTGATCGGTCAGCGAGCGGCGTTCACGGCGCTGGGCTTCCAGATCGTTCTTTGCGTCGGTCAACGCTGTCGCAGCGGCACTGGCAGCCTCCGCTGCTTCCGCCGCTTGTGCCTCGGCCTCATCAAGCGCGGCCCCGGTCGCTCCGGTCCCGGCCTGGCCGATCCGCCAACCCGCGGGACCGAAACGATCACCCGAGCGGGTGACCACGGTGAGATCAGGGTGCTGGAGGGCAACGTCAACCGCTGCGGTCCAATCACCATCGACCGCAACTGCAGATCCCAGCAATGCATCGAGCATCGGCTCGACGTCGGGCCGAGTGGCTCGCACATGGGAGCGCACGGCATCGCCAACCATCGGGAATGCAGGTACGGCACCGGAAGCACCGAGAGCCAGGACGGCACCGGCGAGATCCTTTGCCGTCAGAGCGGCGAGCGCGGCTCGACCGTTGGCCGCGTTGTCGACAACAACGGCACCGAGGGCTTCCCCGACTGCAGCCTCAACCGCCGACTCCCAGCCATCGTCAATGGCAACCAGGTCAAGAAGCGTGCCGAGCACGCCATCGGCGCCGGCCAGCACATCGGCACCGGCGGCAGAGCGGGCGGCATCGAGAGCCTGACGGAGTGCGTCGGCGCGAGCGGTCCAGCGGCTGGAGTCGTGGTCGGCGTTGCGTCGGGCCTCGGTGGCCTGGTCGAGCGTTTCCTGCAGACGAGTGACGGCCGTTTCGGCGTCGGCACTGCGCTGCTCAAGATCCGGAATGGATGGAGAGAGGCGGTCGACCGTGGACTGCGCCTCGGAGCGACCACTCACGATCCGGTCATGACGCGAGCCCAGAGCTTCGAGCTGCTCGACGATTCGGCTGCTCTCTTGTTGGTCTCGCTGCGCGGCTGCTTGAAGCGCTTGCACCTGGGCACGGACCTCGGCGGCCTGCACGGGGGCCGGACCAGATCCTTCACCCCACGTGGCCTCAAAGGCCTCCTGATCCTGTAGCAACTTCGACTCGAGCGCTTCAAGCTCAGCCGTCTCCGGGCCGAGGTTCTGGCGATCGAATCCAACTTGGGTGATGTCAGCGGCAATACGAGCGGCTTCAGCTTCAAGGCTGGAAACCACGCCTTCATCGACGGCGGACTGCAGTTCGCTTTGTAGACGGCGTCGGCGCTCCCCCACCACGTTCGCTTGCCCGCGAATGCGTTCACGAAGCGACTCGGCCCGGGCGAGCACATCAGCGACGTCGGAGCCACCGAGGGCGGCGAGTTCGGCCTCGGCGTCGAGAACGACGGCATCGAGGCGAGAAAGCGAGCTCTTCAGCTCGCCCTCACGGCGGTCGTACTCCACTCGCTGGCGGTGCCCGGCCTCGATCTTTCCGGTCAGTGAGTTCAACTCACGCCCGGTGAGGTGGATACGCAGAGCCGTGAGCTCGCTGATCAGGTCGCCGTGGCGACGGGCAGCATCTGCCTGCTTTTCCAGCGGTCGCAGCTGACGACGAACCTCTCGCACGAGGTCCTGCAGTCGGTTCAGGTTCTCGTCCGTCGAGCCCAGCCGGCGTTCAGAACGCTCCTTGCGCTTGCGGTACTTCAGGACGCCCGCGGCTTCTTCTATGATCGCCCGACGCTCTTCCGGCCGAGCGTTGAGCACCGCATCGATCTGACCCTGGCTGATGATGATGTGCTGCTGGCGACCCACACCCGAGTCGGACAGTAGCTCCTGAATATCGAGCAGGCGGCAGGGGACCTGATTGATCGCGTACTCGGATTCGCCAGTGCGGAAGAGGGTTCGGGTGATGGTGACTTCGCTGAAATCGATGGGCAGCGCACCATCGCCGTTGTCGATCGTCAGTCCCACCTCGGCTCGACCCAGCGCTGGCTTGGAGGCCGTACCGGCGAAGATCACATCGTCCATCTTCTGCGAACGAACGGACGTGGGTTTTTGCGCGCCAAGCACCCAGGCGATGGCGTCGACAACGTTCGACTTGCCGGACCCGTTCGGGCCGACAACAACGGTGACGCCGGGTTCCAATTCGAGGACCGCCGGATCGGCGAACGACTTGAACCCCTTGATGGAAAGAGCCTTCAGATACACAGAGCGCCGATGCTACGGGCTCTGTCCCTCACTCCGCGCCGGAACCTCGCTCCGGCTGCAGGCAACCGCTGACGGTGGGGGTCAGGCACCCACAGCTCAGTTGGGGCAGCTGGAGTGACGGTGAGGGTCAGGCACCCACAGCTGGGCGGGTGGGGCGGGTCAGACCTGCGTGGAGCAGAAGTAGACCGGCTTGCCCTTGAACTGGGCCTTCTCGATCGGGAGACGGCTGCGGGGGCTCAGCTCGCCGTTCTTGCCGTAGACCGAGATGTGATCGCCGTAGTCGCCCGGATCTCCGTTGAGATCCACGAATGGGCGCTTCTCGAGCGAGGTCCCGCGGTACTTCACCGCATCGAACAGGATGCCGACAACCGAGCGGTAGAGCCGGCGGATCTCCTGCGTGGTGAGGGCATTGGCCTTGCGGTCATATCGGAGGCCAGCGTCGAACAGAATCTCGTCGGAGTAGATGAGCCCGATTCCTACGAACAACTTGTCGTTCATCAGGACCGCCTTCAAGGGATCCTTGTGACCAAGGATGAAGCGGCCGAAGTCGATCCACGAGAGCGGTTGTACCAGAAGATCGAGGCCCCGCTCGTCTTCCGGCGTAAGCAGCGTGTCCAGCTCCTCGGTGGCGATCGCTGTGACTTCGCTGGTGTTGTCAGGGTCGATGATGCGCAGATCGCCGCCCTGGGTGAAGGTGATGACGACCGCCGTGCCCGACTCGGTCTTGGTCTTTGAGGGGCAGCGCACCATGCTTGCGCCGTTGCCGAGGGTGATCACGATGGTGTGCTCGTTGTTGAGCGTCATCACGATCGAGAGCTCGTTGCGCTCGACCATCTCGATCTTCGCCCCCTCAACCAGCGAGGTGAAGCTCTTCTTCGTGCGGTGATGCGGCATCGACTTCAGGGCCTCGATCTCGACGACCTTGATCTTGCGACCAACGGCATCACGCTCGAGGTCGCGCTTGAGCGTCTCGATCTCCGGCAGCTCAAACTCCGACATCGCCATCTCCCTTGTCTGCCCCTGGAGGCGCTTCATTCACGACGGTGGTCGTCGCGGAATGTACGGCGTGCCACGCAGCACGGGCGGCCGCCTGCTCTGCACGCTTCTTCGACGTGCCCTCGCCATCTCCGCGAGGTTCACCGTCGATCATTGCTACGGCGTGGAAACGCCGGTCATGATCCGGGCCGGTGCCCGAAATCTGGTAGGTCGGGGCACCCAAGCCTTCTGCGGCGGTGAGTTCCTGCAACCGAGTCTTGTAGTCCTGCCGTCCGGGCCGTTCCGCACCGAAAGTGATGTTCTCATTGAGCAGCTCGAGCACGATTTCTCGAGCCTCATCCCAGCCAGCGTCGATGAAGACGGCACCGAGCACCGCTTCGAACGCGTCGGCCAGAATCGATTCTTTTTCCCGTCCACCGGATTGATCTTCGCCCTTGCCCAACAGCAGATGCTGGCCAATACCGAGATCGCCGCTGAGCTCGGCCAGGGTGGCCGTGTTGACCACGGATGCCCTGAGCTTCGCCAGCTGCCCCTCGGGCAGATTGGGGTAGTTCGCATAGATGAAATCGGTGACGGCCAGGCCAAGCACGGCGTCGCCAAGGAACTCGAGCCGCTCATTCGGTTCCGAATCGAGCGTCTCGGCGCAATGGCTCCGATGCGTGAGAGCGAGCGTCAGCAGTTCTTCGTTGTCGAACGAGTAACCGAGACGATCAGCCAACGCGGCGGCCGGCGACGTCTGGTCGAGGGTCAGGAGTCGGCCCCGACCTGACCGTAGACGTAGTCGACGGCATCCCGGACGGTCTTCAGATCCTGGAGATCTTCGTCCTCAATGCGGAAGCCGACCGTTCGGTCGGAAAGCTCTTCTTCGAGCGCCTCGACGAGCTCGATCAGCGCCAAGCTGTCGGCGTCGAGGTCATCGGCGAACGAGTCGCCTTCGGAGATCTGATCGGGCTCGATCTCGAGGATGTCGGCAAGGCGGTCGCGAACGAGTGCGATGACATCGTCTCGGGTCATTGGCGACTGCTCCATGTGCGTTTCGGCTGGCATTCTTCGTAGTTCCAGACAGATGAGGGTGCTGAGAACGTGCGGAGTCTATCGGAATCACCCCCGATCGCCCGAGCCTGTGGATAACTACGTGACCAGCCAGAGCACACCGAAGACCACCGGCACGAGGAAGCCAGCGACCAGGATCAGCATGATGGCGATCAGAGCGAAGATCTGACTCGGGTCCTTCGGTGGCGTGCCACACCGCCCAATCGTCTGGTAGAGCGCTTTCAGCGGTGTTTCCACCGTCAGGTTGATCCGTCGACGAGCCGCAGCCGCCCCCAGCAAGATCGTCCAACCAATGCCCAAGACAACAGCGAACAGCAACGCAGAGGCCACGATCTGGGCAATGACAGATTCCAGACTGTTGACCACCACTTGCTGCAGCGCGGAGAGGGCACTGGAGAGCACAGCGCCACCCAGTAGGAATGTCGGCACCCCGAGCGGGTTGCGCTTGTAGCCCTCCACGAGGCGGTCAGCCTGCGTCCGAGCTCGCACGAGCTCTCGGAGGGAGGGGTCGTCGAGGGGGCAGGCGGCTTCCCGGCGGGCATAGAGATTGCGCAACTCGACGATGACGGAGGCCTGATAGTTCCGGACGATGAACTGGGTGACCAGCTTCACGAGGAAGGACGCCACAGCGCGAAGTGGGCCGAGCCAACGGGCCCGCACGGCGACACCACGAGCACCGTTGCGATCGAGCACCTCGAGCGATCGCATGGCCAGGGCGTGAGCCGCCCAGAATCGATCAGGCCGGCCAAGCGGCCGCATCGACGAGACCTGGAGCAGGATGTCGCGATCGACGTCGTCGGTCGCTCCGAGTTCGCCAAGCAGGGCGTTCGCCGCCTTGCTGTCGTTCTTGCGCAGCGTTTGAAACGCAGCAAACTTCTCGTCCAGCTCATCGAGGACGAGATCTGGTTCGGAGGACGATGGCATGGCAGATCATCATGCCCCACTCCGGCTTCGGCGTGGCAGATGTCGACGCCCAGAGCAGGGACGGGGTGGGCGAATACTGCAGCCCGCGTCAAGCGGCGTCGGCTCGGGCGTCGGTTTGATCTGCCTGCCAGGGGCGAATGAGCGCAGGGTGGTCTGGGCCGGGGCGCACGGGTCCGCCGGCGTATTCGGGCTCGGCCGGGGGCGTGCAATGGGCCCCGGGCGGGGGCGCCGGTGGCCAGAGCCCAAGCATCTCGAGCTGAGACTTCCAACGATGACAGGGCCCACAACTCGGGAGCCCGTTGATGGGAACCGTCTTGCCTCCGTCGGTGTGCCGGACGGCGTGATCGACATCGCAACGCCAGGCGTTGGCGCCACAGCCCGGGCCAACGCATCGAGGGGAGCGCGCCAGGATGGCTTTGCGGAGCGGTCCGGTGAAGAACCTGGCTTCAGCCGAGGCCTCGAGATCGAGCGACCTCGTTGTGCAAGCCACACGCCGCATCGTTCCTCCGATCGAGTGAACAAGTGCGGCGGTCGGTGTGATGCGGAACCCGTTTCGGGTCTCACACCGGAACCGTCGGATCCGCCGATCCAGCTCCACTCGGCGCTGCCTCTCCGCCGTCTCGGGGTCTGCTTCCCGAGCTCGGTCGGAGTCACAATCGTCGCCATCGAGATCGCCATCACCGGTGTCGTTGCCACCGGTCTCGTTGTCGCTGATGTCGCTGATGTCGTCACCCTCGACCTCGTCGCCGACGACATCGGGGGCGCGGTCTCCGTACAGTCGCTCGGCTTCGGCCAGCAGCGTGTCCAGGTCGACCATCACCAGTGTCTCAGCGTTCGCGAGACCGAACTCGCCTGCTTCTGGTGCCGTCGCCGCCAGCCGGAGGGCGATCATCATCGCGTCGTGTCGCCGCATCGACGACGTTCGGGGGAGGCGGTCTGCGTCTACCGGGCCGTCGGTGCGCCCCTCGGCCGCACGTACCTCATCGCACTCGATCTCGAACAGCCGATCCTCGATCGCCTGAAGCACGGCGCAAGCTTGCGACCAGGCCAGATTCGGCGTCTGGATTTCGATGAGGGTGGTGTGATCCACACCTTCGGCGGTCCACATGCCCCGCTCGTCCATTGCCCGCTGCTCAATCTCGGAAGGATCCACCGGATCGTTCATCTCGGCCCACACGTCGCAGAACTGGGCGAACTCCGGCCACTGCTGCTCTCGAGCCCACTCCACGAACAGGACCTCGTCGCGCACGGTTGCCCTGGCGTATTTCCGCTGGCGAGCCAGTTTCGAAATGGTGTCGACGTGGGCGGTCGTAATGTCGCCGTCGAGCCAAGCCTGCCGGACGCCCGGGAGCTGATCGAGCACGCGAGCCCGACGCAGCTGCTTGGAACAGTGCGGGTGACTGTTTCGCGTGGCGTCGGCCAGCCAGGTGGCATCCGATCGGTAGCCCAGGATCTGGCCCACACCTCGTCGTCGAGCCTGTTCAAGCGTGGCCGCCTGGGTCGCCTCAAGCAGGGAGCGGAGGCGATCGAGTTCAACGGCCCGTTCAGCCAGTTCGTGATCGGTCAACCCCACCACGTCCTCCGCGGCAAGTTCGCTCATCACCTCCGTCAACTGTGTGAGGCCCACGCTTGCCGCCATCTCAACATCTTACGAACTGTTGTTCGAATGTCAACACTTTTCATGCACATTGAGAGTCCTTTTGCAGAGTTAAACGTATTCTTGGTGTTGTACATGGCCAAGGAGGGCAACGGTTCAAACGTGCTCGGCGAACAGCCCGCAGCTCCGCAGGTCACCCGCACAGGCGCGTCTCAGCGAGCCGACCTTGGCATCGCTTGACCGACCTTGGCATCGCTTGGGAGCGACCACGCGAACGGCTTCCGCCGCGCCGGCGCGTCTCGATCCCGGAATCGATGGAGGAGCGAACGACCGTCAGGCGGTCGCGGCGTTGCGTTCGATCATCGCGCGCAGCTCGCCCACGATGCCCGTGTCCACCATCTCGCCTGCCGTGCGGATTGCATTCGCTATGGCGAACGGGGTGGAGGAGCCGTGGGAGATCATGCTGACCTGCTTTGAGCCCAGCAGCATGGCCGAGCCGCGAGTGTTGGGATCGAGCTCGTGGTACAGCTCGGCCAGCGATTCGTTGGCGCCTGGCATCGCTTCGAGCTTCTCTTTGATTGCGTCGAGCGCAATCGCCATGCCACCCTCGAGCGACTTCAGAATGATGTTGCCCGTGAACCCGTCGCACACGATCACGTCGGCAGTTCCGGCCATGAGGTCTCGGCCCTCGAGGTTGCCGACATAGGTGGCGCCGCAGACGTCGTCCCACCCACCGGCTTCGAGCAGCGTGCAGGTCTCCTTGACGAGTGAGTTGCCCTTGCCGGCCTCTTCACCGATCGTCATGATCCCGACCCGCGGCTTGTCGATACCGAAACGGGAGCGGGCGTACACCGTGCCGAGCTGAGCGAACTGCACAAGCCATTCCGGCTGGCAGTCGGCGTTTGCGCCACAGTCGAGCAGAGTGGAGGGCGTACTGCCGAGCACGGGGAACGGCACGGCAATCGCTGGGCGGTTGACGCCTCGGATGCGCCCCAGTCGCAGCAGTGAAGCGGCCATCGCGGCGCCCGTATTGCCTGCGCTCAGCACGGCGGACGCCTTTCCGTCGCGCACGGCCTCGGCCGCCCGCACGATGGAGGAATCCTTCATCCGACGAACGCTCGCCGCTGGCTCCGCGTCCATGCCGATGACCTCGGAGGCAGGCAAGATCGGAATGTCACCCGGATCGCACGCCGCAATGGCATCCGGCTGGCCGACGAGCAGAACAGGAACGCCCATCTCCTCGACCGCGATGCGCGCGCCCGCAACCACAGAGGTTGGCGCGTCGTCGCCGCCCATCGCATCAACGGCGACAGGAAGACGTTCACTCATACGTTGTCCGACGGGTCAGTCCGGCAGATGCGAAGATCAGACTTCGACAGCCTGACGGCCCTTGTACCAGCCACAGCTACCACACACGCGGTGCGGGAGCTTGGCCTGGCTGCAGCGGTCGCAGAGGCTGCGAGCCGGAGCCTTGAGCTGCCAGCTCGAGGCACGACGGCTGCGGGTCTTGGCCTTGGAGGTCTTCTTCTTTGGAACAGCCATCGGGAATCCTGAGCGTCAATCGAACGAGGGCCCGCCGTTTGGCGGGCACGAGCGAGAAAGTGTACCGGTTGCGTACGGACTGCCACCCCAAAGGGGCGATCCACCTCAGTCGTCGAGCTGGAGGTCGCTGAGCGCAGCCCAGCGAGGATCCGGCTTGGGCCCAGCAGCCGCAGCCTCGGCTTCACGTTCGTCTTCCGTGACCGCTGGATAGCGGTCCGGGTCAGGTCCGGCGCAGTCTTCACGGCACAGCGGAGCGAGTGGGAGCGAGAGCAGCACCGTGTCCCTCACGAGCGGGACAAGATCCACGCTGTTGTCGACGAGATCGTTGATTTCTTCGTCGTCTGGCGTGTGCGTCTGGAAGATCTCGAGAATGTCGATCTCTTCGTGCGACGACACCGGTTCGAGACAGCGCCGACAATCGCCTTCCCAGGCGAAACGAACGTGGCCAGTCACGCTGACACCCCGCTCGATCGATTCGATCGTCAGCTCGCCGGTGACCGGCTCGTCGACCGTCCGGCTGGCAATGACCTCGAGCGGAGGCAGCAGGATGTCGACATCGACGAACTGTCGTTGTCCCATCCGCTGACGAAGATCAGCGACGTTGATGACCTGGTGAACGGTCGGCTTACGCCCCATCTGGGCTTTCTATCAGGCGTCGAAGATGGAACTGCCCCGACGTGACTTCTTCGACGTCGTTGGAGCGGGGGGCGGTGGGGCGAGTGTTTCGCTCTCGGCTTCGAGGTTCGCTGACCCGAGGAGTTGCTGGCGCCCCTTGCGAACGGTTCGATCCGTGCGCTCGATCAGCACCTCGAACGCGGCGAGTTTCTGATCGCAGAAGTCTTCCATCTGCCGCTGCAGCGTTCGAGCATCGGCTCGGGCGTCTTCGGTGATCTGACGGGCCTTGGCCTCAGCCTGACGAACAATCTCCTGTCGTTCGACCATGCGACCGACTTCGATCCGGCCCTGATCGAGGATGTCTTCGCGCTCCTGACGAGCACGTTCCAGGAACGATTCCTTCTCCTTGAGCAGCCAGCGAGCGGCCCGCAGCTCCTCAGGCAGCGCATCACGAGCGTCCTCGAGCAGGTCGAGAATCTCGTCTCGGTTCACCTTGACGGTGGCCGACATCGGCGTGGTCCGGGCATCGGCGATCTGATCAATGGCCTGATTCAGCAGACCTTCGACTTCGGGCACTCGGTAGGGGTCGGCGTCCAACGGATCTTCGAGATCGTCGTCGAAGGCCATCTCGGTGGTGGGTTCGACCGTGAGGTCCAGCACGTTCGAGTCTCGAGGCACGGTCTC
Source organism: uncultured Acidimicrobiales bacterium (assembly GCA_937997485.1). Taxonomy (GTDB): domain Bacteria; phylum Actinomycetota; class Acidimicrobiia; order Acidimicrobiales; family SZUA-35; genus SZUA-35. The sequence goes on from CALKTH010000028.1 coordinate 9,544, forward strand.
GCCCGTATCCGGGTCGACAGGAAGCGGCTGAAGCACTTCGAAGGGGTAGTCGGAATCGATCTCGTTCATGGTGTGACCCTCATGGTGTGAACTTCGCTTGCAATGCATCGGCCACGTAGGCCGAAACGACGCCGGAAATGTCTCCGCCGCCGGCGGCGATTTGTCGGACATACGTGCTGGCTACCAGCGCTCCCCCACCCGTTCCGGGCAAGAAGACAGTGGGCACGGCCCCGGTGGTCAGGTTCATGTGCGCCTGCTGCATCTCGACATCGAGATCGCTTCCGCTGCGCAGTCCCTTGAGCAGGCACTGCGCACCCAGCTCGTGAGCCGCCGCCGTGACAAGACCGCTGAACAGCTCGACTCGCACGTTGGGCAGGTCCGCGACCTCGTGACGAATCAGCTCCGCTCGCTCTTCCGGCGTGAAGAGGCCCGATGGCTTCGCCGGATTGTGGCCAACGCCAACAATGACGTGGTCGAACAGTGCCGCAGCCTGAGCAATCACGCCGACGTGTCCGTTGTGGACGGGATCGAAAGATCCTGGATACATGGCGACCGTCATCGGTCGCCAAGCGTAGTCCTGGCCCTACGAGGGATTCGGGATACCGGCCCCGTCGGAGCCGCTCAGGCCAGGATCCGCCTCGACTGCATCATCCCTGACCGTCTCGACCTCCTCCTCGGCTCCCGCAGCTTCGGCAATCACGATCTCAGCCCGGCCGTAGGTCCGGCGACGGACCGCATCCCATTCGGCGGTGAGTGCGACCTCTGATGCGGCATGCCCCACGAGCACGTCCGCTCGGATCCGAGGTAGGAGGTCCAGCCAGACGTCGTCGGCGTAGGGCGGATCGCAGAAAGCGAGTTCGACCTCAGGCATTCCTCCGACCGCGCTCTCGACCGTGGTGTTCAACACACGCGCCCGATCGGTGAAACCCAGCGTGTCGATGTTCGCTTGCACCACCCGAGCTGCCGCTCGATCTCGCTCCACAAAGGTGACATGGCCGGCACCCCGGCTGAGGCACTCGAGACCGAAGGAGCCGCTCCCGGCGAACAGGTCATAAACCCGCACGTCTTCGAGATCGATGATCGGGCCGAGCATGTTGAAGATGCCCTCTTTCGCCCGATCCGTGATCGGTCGGGTGCCCCGTCCATCGGGGGCCTTGATCTTGCGGCCTCTGGCCGTTCCGGCGATCACGCGCATGAACGCAAGCTACCGTCGCTGCATGGTCATGCCCGATCTCGAGATCGTCTGCGTCGATTGTGGTGGCACCTGCTACCCGCTTGGCTGGTTCCCCGAAGACGGTGAACTCGACGAGGGCACCGTGCTCCCCTACCGGTGCAAAGACTGCCTCGACCGCTGGGACGTTGTCATCGGCAACGAGGGCGACGGCCGCCCCGACTGACGGCGACGGTCTCAGGCCGTCGACACGACATCCTCGTCGAGGTGACGGAGCGCCAGGACGAGCACGACAGCGGCCAGGACTCCGACCGCGGCCGCCGCCACATTGGCGGTGCGAACGCTGCTGGCCTGCGTGACGAGTCCCCCAATCACGGCTCCGATCGGCGCCGCCCCCATGCCCACCATCCGGAACGTAGCGACGACCCGCCCCAGCAGCGGCTCGGGCGTGACGGCCTGGCGGATCGACTGGCCGGGCACGTTGAAACACACGATGGAGAAGCTGGCAACGAAGAGTGAGGCGGCCAGCACCCAAGCGGACGTGGCCACCGCGTTGATGAGGTAGGTCGCCACCAATACGACGGGAAGGGCACTGAGCATCGCTCGCCGACCAAACCGCTCCACGAGACGAACCACAAAGAGAGTGCCGAGAACGCCGCCCACAGCACCGACGCCAAGCACCAGGCCAAAGGTCGACTCGCTGGCACCGACCTCCTCCACGACAAGCAGCACGAGCACGCCGAAGGCGATGTTGCCTGCGAGATTCGAGAGAGCAACCGCCACCATGATGCCCCGCAACAACGGATGCCCGAACAGGAATCGAGCTCCTTCTGCCATGTCGGCCCGGACGCTCGTGGTGCGCTCGCGCTCGCCCTGCAACGGCCGCCGGACGCTCGCAATCAAAACGGCACCGATGGCGAAGGTGGCGGCATCAATGGCAAACGGGAGCGCTGTGGCGACCGAGAACAGCATGGCGCCGAGCGCGACACCCACCACATTGTCGAGCACCGTCATCGCCCTGATCAGTTGGCCGTTCGCCCGGTCGAGTTGTCCCTCTTCGACGAGCTGGGGCACCGCCGCTTGAGAAGCGGAGTCGACAATGACTTCCCCCGCTCCCAGACCGAACGCAACGAGGATGACCGCCCAGATGGTCGCTTGATCAAAGGCGAGGAGGAGCAGAAGGCCTCCGACAACGACCGCCCGGCCCAGTTGGCCAGCAATCATCAAGCGTCGCCGATCTCCCCGGTCAACCAATGCCCCGCCAAGTGGTCCAAGGATCAGCCAGGGCAGCACCGTCGCTGCGGACACGAGCGAGATGAGGCGAGCGTCGCTCGTCAGCGAGAGCGCAAGGAGCGGCAGAGCGCCGAAGCGGATGCCATCTCCCAGGTTGGACGCAGCGGCGGCGCCGAGGAAACGGCGAAAGTCAGGCCCCAACGACGCTGCGCTGGGAGCCATCTCGTGTCAGCCCTGGCGGTTCAGCTGGCGTCGGCGACGACGCGAGCGATGAGGCGAGTGAGGGGCTCAGACCAGGCGCCCAGTTCGGCCGCCAGCTCATCGGCCATGAACTGTTTGCCCTCGACGCCGGGCGCCGGACCAACTACCACTGCCACCGCGGAGTACGGAATCGAACGCTCTCGGGCGAGCGCAACCTCGGGGTAGCCATCGAAGCCGATCAGGTCAACGCCACCGCTGGCCAACATGCGGACCTCCGCAGCCGAGGGTTGGCGTGGCCCCTCGACGATGCCGTACGTGCCATGCAGAAGGACCGAGATGGACTCCGCCTCGGCGGCATCGAGCAGCGAGGAGCGGAGCGCCGGCGAATACGCCTCGTCCATCGAGGGCCGGTCGGCGATGGTGAGATCGTGCACATCGGCGAAGGAATCATCTCGTCGTTTGGTCCGATCGACGAAGTCGTCGACCAGCACGAGCGAGCCCGACGCAATCGACGCGTCCGCAGCCTGACACGTCACTGCCGTCAAGATCACCTGAGCGCCGGCGCGATGCAGGCCCCACACGTTCGCTCGATCGTTCTGCTCGGAGAGGTGATGGGCTCCGATTTGTGGTCCACCGCGAGGCAGGAAGACCACATCGGTGCCATGCCAGCGGCCGAGTGAGACGGCCACCGGGCCGAACGGGGTAGCCACGACACGCTCGGAGCGGTCTTCGAGGCCGGGCAGGTCAGGAAAGCCGGCGCCGGTGATGAGGCCGAACATCAGACGGGCTCCGGCATGAGAAAGAACTGATTCATCAGAGCCCAACCGACGACACCAACGAGATTCCACTCCGCTGCGATGCCGTCGAACGCCACGGAGATGTCCTTGATCGGCTCGGCATCGAATCGCTCGCGCAACCCGACACCGTCAGACATCGTGTTCAGCAGACGGGTGAAGAGCCGAATCGCTTCCTTCTCGCTCAAGCCCAATTCGGGTCGGACATGCAGGCCCACGGCGTCGAGCGCCTCGGTGTACATCGCCTCGTACATGTCGGCCTGGCGGACAAGAGAGCCCACCACGGCCGCGGTGATCTCGGGGTTGGCGCTGAGCTCCTCGGGCGTGGCCGAGAGCATGAGACCTCGGATGGTGGTCTGAGCCCGATACGGATGCTCATCGTCCACTCCCTCGTCGATCAGGGCAAGCCCCTGCACGACGGCGCGCACCGTTTCTCGAACCGAAGTGGTTTCAAGCGAGGCTTCGATCACCGACCGAATGAAGGCCTTCGACTCTTCCACTTCGATGTTCGGAACGAACGAAGCCAGCCGGGCCCGCAGCGCAGCTTGGAAGTCGGCTTGATCGGTCCAGATGCGCTCGTGCACCGAGGCCCGGGTGACCTTCTCGCCTGTGGTCTGCTCCAGATGCCGGAAAACTCTGGCGTACGTGATCGCCTCGGTCCCGAGCCCAAGACCCTCGATGTACACGAGGTCGACGGCTGCCTCGAGCACCATCTCCTTGATCTCGGCAGATGTTCGGCGAGCCATTGTGCGGAACCTAGCCCTTCAGGAGGAACTCGGCATCAGCGTCGTCCAAGAAGAGTTTCAACTCCCCGGCAAGCTCGGCATGGTGGGCGAGGCCAGGGTCGGCATCAACGAGTTCGATGGCCGCTCGACGGGCGCTGACGACGACATCTCGGTCACGGCGCAACGAGGCCAGCTTGAGGTCGTTCTGACCCTTTTGCCGCTCGCCGAGAATCGTGCCCTCACCTCGAAGATCGAGATCGATCTCGGCCAGTTCGAAGCCATCGGTCGACCCGACGAGCGCTTCCATTCGGGCCTCGCCATCCGACGTATTGGCCTCGCCGACGAGCCAGCACGTCGATGCGTGCTCACCTCGACCCACTCGCCCTCGGAGCTGATGGAGCTGAGCGATGCCGAACCGGTCAGCATCGAGGATGACCATGACGGTCGCGTTCGGGACGTCGACACCGACCTCGATCACCGTGGTGGCAACGAGCACGTCGAGCTCTCCTGCTCGGAACGACCCCATGACCTCGTCTTTCTCCGCCGCCGGAATTCGACCATGAAGCAGCCCGAGCCGCAGCCCCTTGAGCTCGACGTACTGCAGGCGTTCACGGATCGTTTCGGCCGAGGCGACTTCCAGCTTCTCGGACTCGTCGATGAGTGGGCAAACAACATAGACCTGCCGTCCGTTGGCGATTTCGGAGCGCACTTCGGCCCACATGCCTTCGAGATCCAGTGGCGCATCGCCCTCGAGCGAGCCAGGGGCCTGCACCCACTTGGTCACGATCGGCGTTCGTCCGGGTGGCAGTTCGTCGAGCACGGACACATCGAGGTCTCCGTAGACGGTCATCGCTGCGGTGCGGGGAATCGGTGTGGCGGTCATGACCAGAACATCAGGAAGGGCATCGCCGCGGGACTTGTCTCGCAATGCGGCTCGTTGTTCGACGCCGAAACGATGCTGCTCGTCGATCACCACGACGCCCAACGAATCGAACGAGACCTTGTCTTGGATCAAGGCGTGCGTGCCGATGACGATGTCGGTTTGGCCCAACAGCAGCTCGTTCAGAATGCGGCGCCGCTCCGGGGTGGTGCTGCGATTCGTGAGGAGTTCGATCTTGAGTGGTCGATCGCCGAGCAGTGACCCCTCGTCCGGCACGGTGAGATCGGCCAGGAGACGTCGGATTCCGGCGTGGTGCTGTTCGGCCAGCACTTCGGTTGGCGCCATCAGCGCAGCCTGATGTCCACCATCGACCGCAGCGAGCATCGAGGCCACGGCGACAAGCGTCTTGCCGGCGCCGACGTCGCCCTGGAGCAAACGGTGCATGGGAATCGGGCGCTGCAGGTCACGAGCGATTTCGGCGATCGAGCGCTCCTGCGCTCCCGTCAGATCGAAGGGGAGCATGTCTCTGAACCGGCCGAC
>CALKTH010000029.1 GCA_937997485.1 uncultured Acidimicrobiales bacterium
CCGCTCCCTCGGCGGCGGCAGCCACCGGCGTCCGTTCGCTGAGCGAGGCTCGGGAGCGTCGCAACCGCCAGCTGCCGAGTTGGCTTGGTGCTGCTGCGGTTGCCGTGCTCATCGTGGGTGGGCTGAGCGTCTTCGCACTCAACAACCAGGACAGCACGGAAGAAACCGCCAGCGTGCCGGTCGGCGCGGACAGCGCCTCTGCCTCCCGCACGAACGACGACGCAGCCGACGCCGACGACGAGGCCATGGAGGAAGACGCCATGGAGCAAGAAGCAATGGAAGACGACGCCATGGAGGAGAGCGCTGCGATGCTCGCCGAGAGCGGTGAAGCAGAGAGCAGCGAGCCAGCCATCGAAGAAGAAGCCATGGAAGACGCCATGGCAGAGGACGCCGACCTTGAAACCGGGGCTGAAGAGGCTCCGGCGACAACCACAACACTGGCCGCAGAGGAGCCCGAGCTCGATGAACCCCGAACACCCATCGCACTCCAGCTCGAGGACGGCGAGTCAGCCGTTGATGCCTACCTTCGGCTGCTCCCAGAGCTCGGTGATCCACAAGACGGTCGGTGTGCGTTGGCCCAGGACGTGGCCGGCCTTGCGGCACCCGCTGACCTCGTCGGCTTCGTCTTCGTTGTGACCCAAGACGGCTTCGGCGAGCTGTTCGTCGCCGAGACCGACGACGGTCTCACTGCCGTCATCGTCGACCAAGCGTGCGTGCTGCTCCACGAGTGAGCATCGGGAACGAGTGACACGAACGAGGACGACAGCGCTCAAGCCCACTAGGCTCCCCGGAATGTCAGACGTGGAACAGGCGACGGCGACCTCAGAAGATTGGCCGGCAAAGGCCGCCAACACGATTGTCGGCTATGTCGACACCGTCCGAGGCGCCACCACCGGCAAGGCCTTGCTCATCTCTCGCTTGGCGGTCTATTTCGTCGCCATCGGGCTCATCGCCTTCGTGGCGCTGATCATCGGCCTGATCATCCTCGTCCGTCTGCTGGTCAACGTCACCGCCTACGTGCCAAGCGTCGACAGTGGCGAGACGTGGCTTGCCTACTGGATTCTTGGAGCCCTGTTCACGCTCGTGGGCATGTTCCTCTGGCGCAAGCGCGGCCGCTGAACCACTCCCCTGGCGGGAATAACTGCTGATACTCCAGCGGTTCCACACTTCGTACTTCGCACCCCTGCGTTGCGAAACCATCCATTTGGAGGCCCACATGTCTGATTCTGTCGAAAACCTCACCGAGGCCACCTTCGATGACACCGTCGCCGCACCTGGCGCACCCGTTGTTGTCGACTTCTGGGCCGATTGGTGCGGTCCATGCAAGATGATCGCTCCGATCCTTGACGAAATCGCCGACGAGCAAGGTGACAGTGTCAAGATCACCAAGCTCAACGTCGACGAGAACCCCTCAATCGCTCAGCGGTTCGGCGTCATGTCGATTCCCACCATCCTCGTCTTCCGAGACGGCGAAGTGGATAAGCGCATCGTCGGCGCCAAGGGCAAGGCTCAGCTCCTTGAGGAGATCGGGCTCTAAGCCTTTCCGAACCTCAGTTCGAGTCAAAAGCGGGCACTCCGGTGCCCGCTTTCGTCGTTTTGGGCATATCACATGCCGCCCCGACGTCACGTGCGCGCCGCCGACGAGTCATCTCTGCCTCAGACGGTGAGGAGAAGTACACCTCTACTCTCAATCCCCACATGGGGGTACAGTCTCGATTGAGAGTTCACAGAACCCACAGAGTTATCCCCAGGCTGGGGAAACCCGGTTTAGCTCTCTTCGGAAGCCCGGCCCTCGACCATGGCTCGATAGATGCGCTCGAGGTCCGCGAGGTCCGCGTATTCGATTGTGAGCTTTCCTCGGCCTTTACCACCCGATACTCGCACTCGTGTATCGAGGTGAGAGCCAAGGAGTTCTTCAAGCTCGAGTAGCGCCGCTGGCTTCGTCTCACCAATGGCGCGAGGCATCGCCCCGCCGTCGTCCCCCGGTGCCTCTGGCTCTTCTGTCGCTGAGCGCACGATCTCTTCGACCTGGCGCACGTTCAAACCATCAGCCACGATCCGCTTGGCCAAGGCTTCCTGGAATCCGCGATCTGGCGAACCCAACAGCGCCCGCGCATGGCCTGCGGCGAGCTCACCCGAAGCAACCATGCGCTGCACCGACCCGGGCAGCTGGAACAGGCGTAGCGTATTCGCCACCGCTGAACGACTCTTGCCTACCCGCTTCGCCACTTCGTCCTGCGTGAGCGAGAATTCGTCGATGAGTTGCTGGAATGCCGCCGCCTCTTCCAGCGAATTCAGATCTTCGCGGTGCAAGTTCTCTACGACTGCCTGCTCCAGCGAGCGACGGTCATCGGCTTCGCGAAGCACGGCGGGGATCGTTGGCAATCCGGCTCGACGGGCAGCGCGCCAGCGCCGCTCCCCCGCGATCAGCTCAAAGCGATCCGGGCCCAACTGACGAACGAGTACAGGCTGCAGGACGCCGAGCTCGCGAACAGAGTCGGTAAGCGAGACCAGCGCTTCCTCTTCGAAGCGCGAGCGGGGCTGATACTCATTGGCTTGAATGGCAGCAACAGGGATCTCAAGGAGCTGACCCGACTCGTCACCGCTTGCTTCCGATGGAATCAACGAGCCGAGTCCTCGACCCAATCCACTACGACGGTTCACCGGTGACCTCCTTGGCGAGGTCTCGATAGGCGAGGGCGCCACGAGACGTCGGATCGAACACTGTGATGGGTTGGCCGAAGCTCGGAGCCTCAGACAGCCGAACGGTGCGTGGGATGACGCTGCGACACACCTTCGAACCGAAGTGCTCCCGCACCTCGCTGGCCACCTGGGCGGCCAAGTTGGTTCGAGCGTCATACATGACCAACACGATGTGAGAGAGCTGCAGCGCTGAGTTCAGATTCCGCTGCACCAGATCAACGTTGCGGAGCAGCTGTCCCAGGCCCTCGAGTGCGTAGTACTCACACTGCACCGGGACCAGCACCTCCGTTGCCGCGGCGAACGCGTTCACCGTCAGCAAGCCCAGCGAGGGTGGGCAGTCAATGAACACAAGGTCGTAGTCGTCTCCCACGGCGGCGAGCGCGTTCTTGAGTCGCATCTCACGGCTGAACGCTGGAACCAGTTCAATCTCAGCACCGGCCAAGTCCAGGTTCGCGGGCGCAAGGAAGAGATTCCGCACTGCAGCCGCTTCTGTCGCATCGTCGATGGGAACGTCGTGGAGCAAGACGTCGTACATCGAATGCTCGAGGCTGCGGGGATTGATCCCGAGACCCGTACTGGCGTTGCCCTGCGGGTCAAGATCGATGATGAGGACACGATGGCCCAACTCAGCCGCCGCAGCACCGAGGTTCACGGTGGTCGTCGTCTTGCCGACGCCACCCTTCTGGTTGGCGATCGCGATGATTCTTGGACCGGGCTTGGAGGATCCGCTGGATCCTGCTTCGAAGTTCGTCACCGAACCTCCCCTTCGTAGTGCTGTGATCTTGGTCGGCGGCTGACCGCGATGCAAGGACCAAACTCGGCCTTGGGCACCGGTGCGCTCTTCGGCGGCGATGTTTCACGTGAAACATCAGGCCCCACAACCGGCGGGTACCCAAGCTATCCCAGGCCGTCGACAACCAGGCGTATCCCCAGCCAGAGATGCGCGGGAAGTGCATGATGGATCGCCTCTGCCCCGGCTCTGCTCGGTACGGCGCGGGCAGTCACAGCACGCCTTCGGCCACGCGCCACGCCCACTCCCTGGCCAAGACACCGTTCCGTCTCCCCGCCCGGTCCAGAGCGTTCCTCGGCGAGTCGTCGTCTCTCCATCCCCCTCACTCGGCCGACCGCCAACCTGGTGGCCACCGCACACTCCTCCCTCCATCACCAGCACATACCTCCCCATGACGAGCTCGACAGACGTCGGTACTTCGCTCCAACCCCAATCCCCACCGACATCTTCACGCCGCTCCGCCGTTCAGCAAGAGCCTGAACCCACTGGCGCAGGGCAGTGGGACCTGGTCCACCTACGCAGCCCGGCCGGCGGATCGCATCGTCCCTTCGATGACCCGGTCGACGCGCCCCCACCTCCGCGTGCCTATGAGACTCGCCATCCACGGTCACCGATGCTGAAGACGGGCGCCATGCAAGCGCTGGTCGTCGCGAATCCCGAATCGTGCCGTCGCTCGCCGCATGCGAGGCGGTGGACACTTGAACTGCATCGAACATTGCCCGTCCCATTCGAAGAAGCATCGAGACCGTCTCCGATCTGAGAGCGCCAACCGATCGCGCACGAACGACGATCAGTTGACTCAGCTCCTCCGACATTCCGTCTGAGGTTGATCGCCATGGAGCGGAGGCATCGCGTCCTCGCTTCCGCTGTGCGCTCCACGACTCACCGAGGTGGACCGAGTGAAGACCCCAGCAGCGGAGAACGTTGCCGCCTCCTGCCGTCGTCCACCAGGCGTGGCGTCAATCCGAAGACATCACCTTTCAAGGGTCATTGCGCGCGTCCGCAGCAGGTACGACCAATCGGGCCGCAGTTCCATCTCGTCTCGAAACCGATCTTGAGCGCTCTGCAGACGACGGCGTCCTGACCTGCTCGCGTCGGGGATCTAGTTCGGCAGGACGTTCTCAACGACAACGCAGCCCCTAGGCGAGAACGCCGTGGAAGGCCGGAGAGCCCCAGGGTTCTACGTCACCACTCCCGACTCCATCGAGTGAACGAGCCGTGCCGAGCTGCGTCCCAGTGGAGCGTTCCGCAAACGGCATCCCAAGGTCTCCACGCTGAGAGCCCCTCGCCCTTTCAGGAGCGCAGGAGAGGTGAGGAGTAACACCTGCTTGGGAAGATCGGTGAGTCCACCGCTCGGTATTGGTCGTCGACACGACAGTGCCTGCAGGCCAGAGAGGCTCGACATAATGTTTCACGTGAAACACTTCCGTGGCGCGTGGCGCCCTACGGAAGCATCGTGGCGAGCATAGGGTCGCCCTTGCAGGTCATGGCGGGACCGCTCGCCGCGCTTCCATGTCAACGTGGCCGAAGAAGCAATTCCTCGCGTTGATCGGCGCCTGGTCGCCCAGCACTCGCACCCGCCGCGGCGCTTCGTGCATTCGCAGCGCCAGGTCCGCCCCTTGTGAACCGTTGCCCGCGGGTCCGCGGCCAACGACGCGGGTGCTGACTACTCGAACCGGAAGAGTGGCGTTCGCTTTTGCTGACGCGCAGGCCGGGGGAGTGACGGGTCAAGATCACCGACACGCTCGAAAACCGCAATACCTGCCACATCGTCTTCTCGCGGGCCAGCCTCGGAACTCGGCGGGCGTTGAGCGAGGCCGATCCCGGACAGCACGTCCTTGGGCCATGGCCGCAAATCAGGAGGTTCGCTGATGAGGAGTCGCCCGCCAGGCTTCAGATAGCCGAGCGAACACTCCACCGTGATTGCAGGAGGCCCGAAGCCTCGACAAACGACCACATCGAAGGCGGCTCGCAGGTCGGCGTCGTGCGCCTTCTCCTCGGCTCGTCCTTGAATCACGGTCACCCGGTCGCTGATACCCAGCTCCGTTGCTGCCCAGACCAGGAAGGAGCAGCGTTTCTGCGCTGCATCCAGCAAGACGCCGGTCATGTCCGGGCGATCAACGAGCAGCGGAAGACCGGGAACTCCGCCGCCAGAACCCAAATCAATGAACCGCTCCGCCTCAGACGGGACATTGGCCGTGTACACCGCAGCGTGGTCCCGATGAGCGCGAAACGGGCCCGGGCCGAGGAAACCCACGGCCCGAGCCCGTTCAAGAACGGTGAGGAGGGTGTCCTCAGTCGTCAGCGGAGTCTCCCGCGTCGTCATCACCGGCATCGTCGACATCTGCGGCCGCTGCGGGCTCATTCGGCACCACTACGACGAAGCGTCGCGGATCGGTGCCGGCAGACCGGGTGGTCACGGCTCCGTGGTCGGTGAGGGCGTCGTGCACGATCTTTCGATCAGCGGACGTCATCGGATCGAGCGAAATCTCTACGCCTTCAGCAGCTGCCTTGTCCGCAGCCTTGGCTGCGAAGCTGATCAACGCCTCTCGACGAGCTTCCCGGTAGCCACCGACATCCACCTTGATGCGAATGGAGGAGGGAGCCGTCCGCTGAGCGGTCACTCGCGTCAGTTCCTGGATGGCGTCGAGCGTGCGAGCCTTTGGACCAAGGAGCAATCCGTGCTTGCCTTCGATTTGTGCTCGGATTTCTTCGTCATCCGTGTCGAGTGTGACATCGGTTTCGATACCGAAGGCTGTGGTCAAGCCATTCAGGAACGAATCCACGCAGTCCCGTACGTCTTCCATGGACGATTCCTCTTTCTGTTGCCGGTCGGGCTTCTGGCCTCCGGAGCGGCGCTTGCCACCACGGTTGCCGTCAGCCTTCTCGCCCTTCGGACGATCGGATTGCTGGTTGCTGTTTCGGTTCTTCGCTGCTGGCTTGTCGCCGGCCTCGGCAAGATCGTTCGTCGCGGCCTTGGTTCGGCCGCCGCCCTTGGTTCCGCCAGTCGCACCGCTGCGAGACTGGTTGTCGTTGCGATTGCCGCCGTCGCCAGCCGGCTTGCGTCCGCTGCGCTTGCGGCCACGCTTGTCGCGGCGATCGTCCTTTGAACGCGGCGCTTTCGGCTCAATGCGGGCGCGGACTCGGGCCTCGCCTCTCGTTCGGCCGAACAAACCCTTCGTGGGCTCTTCGAGAATCTCGAACTGGGCCTCGGATTCGTCTACGCCCAGCTTGTCGAGCGCTTGATCCTTGGCTTCTTCGATGGACTTCGCGGTGGTTTCAACCCATTCCACGCTGTGCTACCTCTTCCGCTTCTTCTTCGATGGTTGTGATTTCGTGCCCTTTGGCGTCACACGGCTTGACGCCGCTTCCGCCTTCTTGGCCTTGGCTTGCTTCTCGGCACGGAGCTTCTGCCATTCCGCATTGCGACCCTTGGCCCCGCTCTTGCCGCCATTGGTTGCCGCTTTGTCAGTACCGGATTTCTTGGCCTTCGAAGCGTCGTTGGCCTTGGCTCCCTTGCTTGCCTTGCCATTGCTCTTGTTGGCCCCGCTCTTGCTGGAGTTCTTCGCGCTCGCATCGCTGTCGTTCGAGTCGGAGACGTCATCACCGGACGTCTTCTGCTCCGCGATCTTCTTGGCCCCGGGCGGCACATTGGTGCCGGACTCGGCCTCCTTGCCGTAGATCTGACGAGTGATGTACGCCTGCTGCCCGATGCGGAACACGTTGGACGTCGCCCAGTAGAGCACCAGACCGGCCGGGAACAGGAAGCTCCAGAAGCCAGAGAGCAGCGGGAGGAAACGGAGGAGAAGCTGCTGCTGAGCGGGCATTGGTGTGTCGCCACTGCGACGAGCCGTGACCTGTCGCTGCTGGTAGTAGCTCGTGAACACCACGAAGGCGATGAGCAATACGTAGGGGAGTGCACCGACAAAGTCGTTCTGGAGAATGTCCCATGCCTGAGAGGCAAGATCGAAGGGACCGAACTTCATCTCTGTCGACCCCTGCAGATCTTGGTACATCTCCGTGTCGGTGCTGAGATAGCGCGGCTCGATCTCGTCGCCGACGAGCGGAGCGCTTCCCTGAAGGGTGCGAACCTGGTTGATGGCGTCGAAGAACGGTGCTTGATCGGCTCGGCGAGTCACACCACGCAGCACCTGGAAGAGCACGAGGAAGACAGGCAGCTGAGCCACCATCGGCAAGCAACCGCCAACGGGATTGATGCCATTCTCCGAGTAGAGCTTCATGAGCTCTTGGTTCATGACCTCGCGGTCGTCCTTGTGTTCCTTTTGCAGGCGCTTCAGTTCGGGCTGGATGTGCTGCATTTTGATCGTGCTGCGAGTGGCCTTGAGCGTCAGCGGCATGAGCAAGACCATGACGCTGAACGTCAGCAGGATGATGGCCACGCCGTAGCTCCCGCCCACAACGGGGAGGGAATACAGCGCTGCCAGCGCCTGGGAGATCGCCCTGATGAACGGATCAAACATGATCTACCTCTTGGGTTCCGGGACAGGATCGAAACCGAACGATCCGAACGGGTGGCATCGAGAGATGCGGCGGAGAGACAGCCACAACCCACGGGCAGCCCCGTGGTCGGTAATGGCTTCGTGTGCGTAATGAGAACAGGTGGGAATGTACCGACAGCGGGGCGTGCGAGCCGGTGCTGTGGACTGGTAGAGCCGGATCAACGCCAGTGCCCCGCGCCCGACCACGATCAGCCCTCAACCCGCTGCAAACAGCGGGCAACGTCGGAACGGATCTGATCGAACGGCGCGGTAAGGAGCGCTCTCGACCCGCCAAAAAGCAGCGCGCCACCCACCGAGTGGGCCTCGATCGACTCAGTGGTTTCCAAGCGCAGGGCAGCCCGGAGACGCCGACGAGCTCGATTCCGCTCCACGGCGTTGCCGAAACGGCGGCCAAAGACGAAACCAACGTTCGTCACGTCGGGCGCGCAAAACGGGGCGTCAGCCAAATGGGTGAGGCGTACAGAACCAGACCGCACGCGCTTCCCATTCGCGGACAACGCCGCAAAGGTCGCTCGATGAGTGATCGGAGCGATCACGCACTCAGCTTGTGACGGCCCTTCAGGCGGCGGGAGCGCAGAACGGCGCGGCCGCCGCGAGTTGCCTTCCGGGCACGGAATCCGTGCTTGGTGGAACGCTTGCGATTGTTGGGCTGGAATGTGCGCTTCATGGAACGACTCCTCGAGCGAGAGCGGATGGGGTTGCGCAGGGAAGGGGCCCGGCACAGCGCAATCCCGACCGGGGGTCGACCAGAGCCAGATGGCGGCGACCAGGGCAGAGGGGACTGCCTACGTGTGTGAGGGTGTGATGCGTTCGGGTCGCCCCGGACGTGCACCAAACATCTCGATGCGCAGTGTGGGCAGGGTAGGCGCCTGACCAGGGCGATCCAACCTTTTCCACAGGTGCGGTGGTAGCGCCCGATGGGCCCCTGCTAGCGTCGAATCTTCAACCCTTCCCGCAGGGTCGTCCGTTCGGTTCGAGTGCGCTTCATCGACAACCAAGTTTCTTGGTTGTAGGTCAATGCCCCTCGTGCTGTGGACAAGTCTGTGGGATTTGGGGACATTGTCCTTCTTGCGACAAAACGCAAATTCCCAGCTCAGCGCCCCGAAACACCGGCGCAGGTGCCTCAGCTTGCTGGGCACGTCGACCGAAAGATCTCCACACCTATGCCTCGAACGACCCCGACACGGCCCTCCTCTCATCTCGACGTATCCGTCGCGATGATCGGTTCGCAGGTCGAGGCGTGACCGGCGAAGACGTCTGGAACGAGGCTGGCGCACTTCTTCGGGCCCAGATCTCCGATGGGGTGTGGCAGAGCACCTTCGCCAACCTGCGCGCTGCATCACTCGACAACAACACGCTGACACTTCAGGTGCCAAACGCCATCATTCGAGAAAAGCTTGATGGCAAGTACCGCCCGTTGGTGGAAGATGCCGTGGCCGAGGCCAGCGGACACGACTACGCGCTCGACTTCGAGATGGCCATTCCCACGCTGTTCGATCTCGATACTCCCGAACACGATGCCGGCACCTCCAACTCTCACTCGTCTGACGCGGAGAGTTCCAATGCCGTCGGTCAGAACGACGATGCGCTCGACGTCGTCTTCCCCCAAGCTCCGGCCGAGCCAGCGGCGCCGAACGCCAACGGCGTCGATCCCGTTCGTCGCTACAACTTCGAGGGATTCGTCATCGGCACCTCGAACCGATTCGCCCACGCCGCTGCACTCAGCGTCGCTGAGCGCCCCGGAGGCTCATACAACCCACTGTTCATCTACGGCGACGCCGGCTTGGGCAAGACCCACCTGCTCCGAGCCATTGAGTTCTACGTCAACGACGTGTACCCGCGCCTCAAAGTGCAGTACGTCTCAACCGAGACCTTCCTCAACGAGTTCGTCGACTCGATCAAGAACTCCCAAGGTGCAGACTTCAAGCGGCACTACCGACAGATTGATGTGCTGCTCGTCGACGACATTCAGTTCATCGCCGGGCGCGACGGTCTCCAAGAGGAGTTCTTCCACACGTTCAACGAGCTGTACGGCAGCAACCGTCAGATCGTGTTGTCCTCCGATCGCCCACCAGACGCCATTCCCACGTTGGAAGACCGTCTCCGCAGTCGCTTCATGATGGGGTTGCTCACCGACATCCAGCCGCCGGATATCGAAACCCGCATGGCCATTCTGCGGAAGAAGGCCGAGCGAGACGGCTACTTCCTCCCCAACGAGGTCAGCGAGTTCATCGCCGACAACATCACCTCGAACATCCGTGAGCTCGAGGGCGCGCTGAACAAAGTCACCGCCTTCGCGAACCTCAACCAGCAACCCATGACCCGAGACCTCGCCGAGCGAATCCTCCGAGACTTCATCAGCGACCGTCAGCCCCGCCCGATCACCGTCGACATGATCCTCGGTATCACCTCCCAGCAATTCAACTTCACCGTTGAAGAGCTGATGGGCAAGTCACGTCGGCGGCCGCTCGTGATCGCCCGTCAGATGGCGATGTATGTCACTCGCGAACTCACCGAACTGAGCTTCCCACTCATCGCCAAGGAGTTCGGTGGTCGAGACCACACAACGGTGATGCACGCCTGCGACAAGATCTCTGCGCTGATGAAAGAGCGCTCTCAGATCTACGACCAGGTCACACAGCTCGAGAAGACCGTTCGCGATGAATCGACATCAAACGGCTGAAGTCCGCACGGTTGGCCTCCCGCTGCGACATGATGGGACGCGTTCGAACGTAGTGAGTCTCGTGTGGAGAACTCCGGGATGGGCCGTGGACAACGCGACCCTCATCAACAGCTTCTCGGGAGCTCGTTGAAAACCTGGGGACGGCGCCGTTGGTGCCGTGGACAACAAAACATGCTCCCAGCAGGGGGAATGCGAGTCTGTCCACAATCCACAGGACCTACTACTACGACAACCCATATAAGAAGAAAAAAGTAGACATAGAAGCCCACAGGGCTCACCGGCGCCGCAGAACGGATCCGGGCAACGAATCAGGGAGCTACAACGGTGAAGTTCCGTTGCGAACGAGATGTGTTGGTGGAGGCACTCGGCATTGCCGGGCGTGCTGTGAGCGGTCGTGGTGGTCTGCCCGGTCTCTCAGGTGTTCGCGCCGACCTCCAAGGAGATCAACTCCGGCTCACCGGTAGCGATCTGGATCTCACCATCACCGTGTCAGTCACGGTCTCCGGTGAAGCCGACGGTGTTGCCGTCATCCCCGCCCGGTTGGCTTCCGACATTGTTCGGGCCCTCGAGCCGGGAGCGGTCTCCCTCGTAGCGGAGGCCGACGAGCTGCGTATTGCCGCTGGTCGAAGTGACTTCGCCATTCGCTTGATCGCTGGCGATGACTTCCCCCAGATCACCGAGCTCGCGTCCGAAGCGGTCTCGCTCGATTCAGCCATGCTCGCCCAGGCGCTCAACCAGGTCGTGCGGGCGGCTAGCTCGGATGACTCGCGTCCGATTCTGACCGGCGTGTTGTTGGCGGCTGAAGCTGACGGTCTTCGTCTTGTGGCCACCGACTCCTACCGGCTGGCCATGCGCGACGTGCCCGGTGCATCGATTCTGGGTGAAGGCCAGACGGTCCTGATTCCGTCTCGTGCACTCAACGAGTTGAACCGCATCCTGGGCCAGGGCGACCAGGTACAGCTCCGCCTCGGCGAGCGTGAGGCATCCTTCGAAGTCGGCGCCGTGTCACTCATCACCCGTCTCATCGAAGGCGAGTTCCCGAACTACCGCGGCCTGATCCCGGATTCGCATCCGAACGTGCTCACGCTCAATCGTGATGAGCTGCTCGACGCCCTTCGTCGTGTGAAGCTGCTTGCTCGCGAAGCCACGCCGGTTCGCCTTGAGATGTCTTCCGAGGGCCTCGAGCTCGTGGCCGTCACCCAAGATGTTGGTACCGCTCGTGAGCAGATCGAAGGCTCCTACGACGGTTCGCCGCTCACTGTGGCGTTCAACCCGCAGTACCTCCTCGAAGGCGTGGAAGTTGCCGCGGCCGAAGAGGTCACGTTGTCCACCATCGATGAGTTGAAGCCAGCGCTGGTTCGCATCGCAGGCAACGAGGAGTTCTTGTATCTCCTCATGCCCGTGCGTGTGTCCTGAGCTGACACTTCACTCGCTGCCCGACCCCAGGTCTCCTCGTGCGGATCACGCGGCTCTGGCTGCAAGATTTCCGTAGCTACGACCATCTCGACCTGCCGCTGGGGGAGGGGCTCACCGCCATCCTCGGCCCGAACGGTGTCGGCAAGACCAACTTGCTCGAGGCCCTTGGGTTGCTGGCCACACTGAAGTCTTTCCGTGGCGCGCCGACCGAACGGCTGGTGCGGCGAGATCAGGCACAAGCGGTAATACGCGCCGAAGGTCGCCGAGATGATCGTGACGTGCTGATCGAGTTGGAGTTGGCGAAGGGCAAGACCCGGGCTCAGGTCAACCGGCAGCGTCTGCAGCGCACGCGAGATCTGCTCGGCGCGATCCGGGTCACCGTGTTCGCCCCTGACGACCTTTCCTTGGTGAAGGAGGGTCCGGCGGTGCGGCGAGAGTTTCTTGATGACGTGCTGGTCGCGCTGGACCCCCGCGTGGATGCCGTTCTGAGTGATCTCGATCGGATTCTGAAGCAACGCAATGCGCTGTTGCGGCAGGCCGGTGGTCGTCTCGATGAAGCGGCCGCTGCCACGCTAGATGTGTGGGATGCGAAGCTGGCCGCAGCTGGGGCCCACCTCACGATTCGACGAGAGAACCTCCTGCACGAGGTCATGCCGCTCGTGGGTTCGTCCTACAGCGTGTTGGCCGGCGAGGAGACCGAGATCACGGCGTACTACGCCCGATCGTGGTCGACCGAGGAGATGGCTGAGGCGGTGGAAGGGGCGCGCCAGCACGATGTACGCCGAGGCAGCACCTCCGTCGGCCCCCATCGCGACGACGTTGGTTTCGCCATCGATGGCTTCGACAGCCGCACCGAGGCATCCCAGGGCGAGCAGCGAACACTTGCGCTGGCGCTGCGGCTGGCCGGGCATCGCCTGATCTCTCAGAAGCTTGATGATGCGCCGTTGCTGCTGTTGGACGATGTCCTGTCCGAACTCGATCCAGACCGAGCCTTGGCGTTGTTGTCCACCCTTCCCCCAGGCCAGACCGTGATCACCAGCGCATCGGGTTTGCCCCCGGGTACCGTTCCCGACCAGATACTCCGGTTCGACACCGAACTCGGCGGCTTCGTATCCGAATCTGTCTCGGATCTGTCACCCGCCCTCACGAACCCAACCAACGGATCCACCGATGGCTGAACCGAAACCGATTGGTCGCACGCTCGAACAGTTCTTAGAGCACATGGGTGCACCGCCGGTGAGCACCGTGAGCACGCTCGCCTCGCGCTGGGCCGAGATCGTTGGGCCGGCCCTGGCCAACAACACGCGACCCGTCGAGGTGGTCGATGGTGTCCTTGTCGTGGCGTGCGACGACGCCATGTGGTCCTCCCAAATTGGGTGGATGGACGGTCAAATCAAGACCCGTTTCGCTGAGGTCTTCGACGGGCTCGAGATTCGCCGCGTGAGCGCCAGAATCAGCAGCTGACGCCGCTCTCTTCCATCGACCTGATTCCCGCATGAAACCTGGGTGGTGTCCCATCTGCGGACCCTCCCGACTGGTAGAATCGAACTTCGCTGATTGCGACCCTTATGGCTGATTCTGAACCCAATTCCGACACCTCGAACGACGCAGTTTCCAACGCGCCGAGCGAGGCAACATCCACCGCTGTCGATTCAGATTACGGCGCCAGCCAGATCCAGGTTCTGGAGGGTCTCGAAGCTGTCCGGAAACGCCCTGGCATGTACATCGGATCCACCGGTCCGACCGGTCTGCACCACCTCGTGTGGGAAGTCGTCGACAACTCGATCGATGAGGCGATGGCTGGCCACTGCTCGGTCATCGACGTCACCGTTCTGGCCAACGGCGGGGTGCAAGTAACCGACGACGGCCGAGGCATCCCCGTCGACGCCCATCCCAAGTACGAAGACATGACGGCAGCCGAAGTTGTCCTCACCGTCCTGCACGCCGGCGGCAAGTTTGGCGATGGCGGCTACAAGGTCTCCGGCGGCCTCCACGGCGTGGGCATCTCTGTCGTGAATGCCCTCTCCGTGCGCGTCGAGGTTGAGATCGACCGCCACGGCAAGCGCCACTTCATGTCGTTCAAGGAGGGCGGCGCCCCCGATCAGAAGCTGAGTGTGATTGGCGACGCCCCGATCGATGCCGAAACGGGTGAACCTCGCACCGGCACCACCGTCCGGTTCTGGCCCGACGAGCAGATCTTCAAAGAAGGCATCGAATTCCGGGCCCAAACGCTGGCTGACCGCTTCCAGATGATGGCGTTCCTCAACGCTGGCGTAGAGATTCGCCTCACCGACGAGCTCAACCCCGACGCTGAACAAGTCATTCACAAGTACGACGGCGGTATTCGAGACTTCGTTCGCCACCTCAATCGCAGCAAAGAAGCGCTGTTCGAAGAGGTTGGGCATTACGAGGAGATTGGTGACACCGAAGAAGTCGAGATCGCCTTCTCGTGGAACACCGGCTACCAGACCGACGGCATTCACAGCTTCGCCAACGGCATCAGCACGCTGGAAGGCGGCATGCACGAGCAAGGCTTCCGCTCGGCGCTCACCCGCACCGTCAACACCTACGCCCGTGACCGGGAGTACCTCAAGGAGAAGGAAGAGAATCTCCAAGGTGAGGACATCCGCGAGGGTCTCACCGCGATCATCTCGGTCAAGATCCAGGAGCCCCAGTTCGAGGGTCAGACCAAGTCCAAGTTGGGCAACGTGTCGGTCCGCTCCCTCGTTGAGAAGGCCACCAACGAACACCTGCGGGAATGGTTCGAGGAGCATCCAAAGGAAGCTCGGGCGATGGTCAACAAAGCGATCATGGCCGCCAAGGCCCGCATCGCTGCCACCACGGCTCGCCAGACCATCCGCCGCAAGTCTGCACTCGACGGTGCTGGCATGCCGGGCAAGCTCGCCGACTGTCGCAGCAAAGACCCCGCAGAGTCCGAGCTCTACATCGTGGAGGGCAACTCGGCCGGCGGTTCAGCCAAGGAAGCGCGGGACTCGCGCACCATGGCCATCCTGCCTATCCGAGGCAAGATCCTGAACGTGGAGCGGGCCCGGCCCGACCGCATGCTCAAGAACACCGAGGTCGTGTCCCTCATCCAGGCCATTGGCGCTGGTCTGGGCGACTACGACGAGGAATCGGGCGAAGGCTTCGATGTCGAGAAGTCCCGCTACCACAAGGTGATCCTGCTCGCCGACGCCGACGTCGACGGCAGCCACATTCGCACCCTGCTCCTTACGTTCTTCTTCCGCCAGATGCGGCCCATGGTCGAAGCGGGCTACGTCTATATCGCCCAGCCGCCGCTGTTTTCCACCGAGGTCGGCAAGTCCAAGATCTACCTCAAAGACGCAGTGGCCCGAGACGCCTATCTGGTCGATCACCCCAACGCCGAGTTCGCTCGACTGAAGGGTCTGGGCGAGATGGACGCCGAAGAACTCTGGGACACCACCATGGATCCCGAGACCCGCACCCTGCTGCAGGTCACCGTTGATCAAGCCGCCCTCGCCGACGAGGTCTTCGCCGTGTTGATGGGCGACGACGTCGAGAGCCGCAAGAACTTCATCCAGACGAACGCCGACGACGTTCGCTTCCTGGACATCTAGGGGAACCACATGAGTGATCTGCCGCCCACCGGCGATGGCGAAGACACGCCAGACGAGCCTGAAAACACCAGCCCCGACACCGGGGACGACGCCGTCGACACGGCGACGGATGGCCTCGTTGGTTACGACAACGTCGAACCCATTGAGATCCAGACCGAGATGGAACAGTCGTTCCTCGAATACGCGATGTCGGTCATCATCTCGCGCGCCCTTCCAGACGCTCGAGACGGCCTGAAGCCCGTGCACCGGCGGATTCTCTGGAGCATGTTCGACGCCGGCCATCGTCCAGACCGCAGCCATGTCAAGTGCGCCACGGTCGTCGGCGACGTGATCGGCAAGTACCACCCGCACGGCGATCAGGCCATCTACGACTCGCTGGTCCGCATGGGTCAGTCGTTCTCGTTGCGCCACACGTTGATCGATCCCCACGGCAACTTCGGCTCGCCTGACGATCCTCCCGCTGCGTACCGCTACACCGAGTGCCGCCTGACCAACCTGGCCATGCATTTGCTCTCTGACATCGACGAGGACACCGTCGATTTCAAAGAGAACTTCGATGCCAAGCATCAGGAACCCGTTGTTCTCCCCAGCCGATTCCCCAACCTGTTGGTCAACGGCTCGCAGGGCATCGCGGTCGGCATGGCCACGAACATCCCGCCGCACAACCTCAATGAGGTCATCGATGGTGTCCTCCACCTGATCGATCATCCCGAGGCGACGCCGGACGACTTGATGGAGTTCATCAAGGGACCGGACTTCCCCACGGGGGCCCAGATCCTGGGCCGGGTTGGTATTCGCGACGCGTACCGGACCGGTCGGGGCTCGGTCCGCATGCGGGCGGTGGCCGAGATCATCGAAGGCAAGACCAACGATCAGATCATCGTCACCGAGGTTCCCTATCAGGTCTCCGTCGAGACGATCGCTCGCAAGACCGCTGAGCTGGTGGAGCGAGGCGACCTCACCGGCATTCGCGAGATCCGCAACGAATCGGCCAAGGGCAAGCTCCGGCTGGTCTTCGATCTCAAGCGCGACGCCACCGGCCTGGTCGTGCTCAACAACCTCTATAAGCACACACCGATGCAAACCAGCTTCGGTGTGAACATGGTCGCCCTTGTCGACGAGGTTCCCCGCACGCTGAACCTGCGAGAAGCCCTCGTGGCCTATGTGGGTCATCAGCAAGAGGTCATCACCCGTCGTTCGCAGGAACGGCTCCGCCTCGCCAACCGTCGAGCCCACATCCTCGAAGGCTTTCTCCGGGCCCGAGACATGCTGGACGAGATCATCGCTGCCATTCGGGCCAGCGAAGACCGCCCTGCCGCTCGTGATGCATTGGAGAACGCACCGTTCAGCTTCTCGCCGGAACAGGCGGAAGCAATCCTGTCGATGACCCTCGGCCGCCTGACCCGGCTGGCCCGAGTCGAAATCGAAGAGGAACTGGCCGCACTCCGAGAGACCATCGCCGAGCTCGAAGCGATCCTCGCTGATCCGGTCAAGCGAGATCAGGTCATCAAAGACGAGCTGGGCGAGATCCGAGAGAAGTTCGGTGAGGACCGCCGCACGAGCCTGGAACTCGACATGGGTGAGCTCGACATCGAAGACCTCATCGATGATGACGACCTCGTCGTGTCACTCTCCTCCACTGGCTACATCAAGGCCGTCTCAGCCGAAGAGTTCCGGAGTCAGAGCCGTGGTGGCCGAGGCGTCACCGGCGCAAAGTTGAAGGATGACGATGACGACCTCGTCGATCATCTCCTTCACACCACAGCCCACGCCTACCTGTTGTTCTTCACCACTCGGGGCAAGGTTTATCGAATCAAGGCCCACTCCATCCCGGTCACCAGCCGCACCAGCCGCGGCATGGCCCTGGTCAATCTCCTCCAGCTGCAGCCGGAGGAGAAGGTCCAGGCCATCATCGACACCCGGGACTACGAGACCAACCAGTACCTCTTCTTCGCCACCCGCCAAGGCCGAGTGAAGAAGACGCTGATGAGCGCCTACGACTCATCGCTCAAGGCCGGTCTGATCGCCATCAACCTCAACGACGGCGATGAGCTCGTTTCCGTCGTGGCCACGAACGGCGTGAACGACATCTTCATGGTGTCTCGCTTCGGTCAGGCCCTGCGGTTCAGCCAAGACGATGTCCGCACGATGGGCCGCACGGCCGCCGGTGTTCGAGGCATGAAGTTCCGTGAAGGCGATGAACTCGTCTCCATGGACCTCTTCCAGCCCGAAACCGAGCTGCTGGTCGTGACCTCCGAGGGCTACGGCAAGCGGACCGATCCCGATCTGGTCACCCGCAAGGGCCGAGCCGGTCTCGGTGTGCGCTGCGTCAAGGTCAACGAGAAGAAGGGGCAAGTGGCAGGCGCCATGTTCGTCACCCCGCTTGACGAGATCTTCCTCATCTCCACCAACGGTGTCGTGATCCGCACCCGCGTTGGCGATGTCTCCCAGCAGGGTCGAGACGCCACTGGTGTCACGGTGATGAACCTGGCATCCGGCGATCGAGTCGCAGCTGTTGCTCGCATGCTCATTGCCGAGGAACCCGAGGGTGATGTCCTCGAGGGCGAGGTTGTTGGGGAAGTCGATGACGCGTCAGCCGACTCAGACAGCCCGGACAGTGGCGACGCATCACCTGATGCTGCACCCGACGACGCTTCCTCAGACGACTCCGGAGACGACTGAGCGCTGAGGCACCAGCACTTCTGAGCCTCGCTCAGCCAACTTCTTCCCCTGTTACGCCACGACAGGGAAGAAGGTGCCCGCATGCGGGACGACAAGAACACGACGGAAGTACCAGCAGGAGAGCGGGGAGCGGCGCTGCCGCTCATCGCCCTCTCTCTTGCGGGCCTGCTCATCGTCACCTGGCTCTTGCTGGGCGTGACCCAGCGGGTGGTGGCTCGGGCTGATGCGCAGGCGGCTGCCGATGCCACGGCGTTGGCCGGGGCAATGAACGGCCGCTCGACCGCAACCCGCGTCGCTTCGGCGAACGGTGCGATCGTGATCTCCTTCTCCTCGACCGGCAACCGAGTGGATGTCGTGATCGAGCGAGACGGCGTACGGGCCGTGGCTAACGCCGAGCGCCGCTTGAGCTTCGACTGAGGTCAGGCTGCGAGCTCGTGGAGGAGATCGTCGTGCGATGGCGTCACGGCTTCCACCTCATCCGTCCCATCCCGGTGTGGGTAGCAGAAGTGGATCGGAAGAGACCGCACAGAAGCGCCTCCAAAGGCAGCCAAGGGAGGGTGACGCGACCGGTGGTCCGTGGCTCGGCCATATTCGTCCTAGACTCGTGCAGGTATGAGTGCGGACGACCCCACGTCGCAGGACTCGGCGGTGATCGACGACGATCTCGTTGAAGCCCTCGGTTTCGAACCGATCACCACCGCTGATGCCCCGTCTTCGATGGGGCTCGCCGTGGACCGGCCGGCCGAAATCAGTGTCGACCGTTATACGCCGAACGGCTCCAATGGCAATGGTCACTCCGTCGACCGAAGCCAGGTCTCGGCCAGCCTCATGGACGACGAGCTCGAGCTCGAAGATGCGTCCGAAGTGATGAGGTCAGTTGAGGCCGTTGCCGATGAGGTCGAGAGCTCCACGAATGGTGGAACCGAAGTCGAGGCTGAGGCGTCTGAAGATGTCATGGAGCCCGCAACGCTGACGGACACGATCGAAGAGGCGGCTCCCGACGTCGCGCCCGAGATCGAGATCGCTCAGCCCGAGGCCGTCGTCGACACCTCCGAAGCCGACACTGGCGTGGCCGAGGCTGCGATCGAGAACGTGTCGGTCGAAGAATCGGTGGCGATCGAGGACGTCGCCGTTGAGGCAGATGTCGTGGTTGACGATGTCGTTGTGGATGATGTTGCCGAAGACATCACTCAGGACGTTTCGGGCAGCACCGATATCGGCGCTGTTGAGACGGGCGCTGTTGAGACTGACACGATCGATCTGGTCGCTGCTGAGTCGATCGTGCCCGATTTCGACACCAGCGATATCGAGACCACCTCTGATGAGATCGTCGATGAGGTTCTGCCTACGGAACCCGCCATAGACGATGTTGCAATCGATGCTCCCGCTGTCGACGAGATTGCCGTTGGGGACTTCGACGATCTTGAGGACGACGCCGAAGCCGCCTTCATCGATGCCGACCTCGAAGCGCTCGCTTCTCAGGACTCGACGGAGCCCGAGGCGCTCGCTCCTGATCTCACGCTCGACGTCGATCCGGTGGAAGCAGTCGAAACCGACGCCGAAGCGGCCGTGAACGGTCTTCTGGTCGAGGACAGCCTGGCAAGCGAGATCGCTGTTGACGGGATCGCTGCCGACGAGATTGCTGTTGACGATGATCTGGATGTCATCGAGCCGGCATCGGCGAACGACCCCTCCGCTCCTGCGATGTTCGACATCGAAGCCGAGGCTGACGAGGCTTCGGAGCTTGTGAGCGCGGCCGATCTCTCGGAGCCCACTCAAGCAGTTGCTCCGGTTGTCGACGAGATGCCGCCGCCTCCGTCGGTCTTCGCTGACCCGGCGGTCATGGAGTCCGGTCAGCCCGGAGCCGTTCCGAGCGAGGATCTCGCTGCGGAGTTCGGTGCGGTGGATCTGAGCGGTGTCGACCTCACCACCACGCAACCAGCCACGGCGGTCGCTGCGGCCCCAGCCGCTGCCGTTCCTGTGGGCAAGGCCGCTCCCGTGCAGCGCCGTCGCGGTCGTCGTCGTCGGATGCGGGCGCGAAAGAGCCGTCGCGTCATCCGCCATATCGATCCCTGGTCAGTGCTGACGTTCTCCGTGCTCTTCCACATGTGCGTCTTCGGCGCCATGTTGCTGGGCAGCGTCCTCGTGTGGAACGTGGCCATCGAGACTGGCACGGTTGAAAATGTCGAGAGCTTCATCCAGCAGCTCGGCGACTACGAGACGTTTGAGATCAAGGCCGACGTGATGTTCCAGGCCGCCGTGATGATTGCCGGCCTGCTGACGCTCGCCTCGTCCATTCTCGTTGTGCTGTTGACTGTGATCTTCAACCTGATCTCGGACCTCATCGGTGGCATTCGGGTCACCGTCATCGAAGAAGAGTCGGTCCGGGTTCCCGCTCGCTCGAAGACCCGTAAGGGCCCCGCTCAGCTCGCTGCTGGGCGAAAGGTTCGTGCGCTTCCTGGTGGCGGACGCAGTGCCCCGACGGCGCCCTCGAACGGAAATGGGTCGACCAACGCCCCGGCTCCGACCGAGCCGCCGGTCTCGGTCAACTAACCGATCCCGAGCCCGTCAATCTGCGTTGAGACGTCCCTGGCAAGTTGGTGCGTGCTGTCGCTCATTCGAGAGAAACTCGGTAGGCGCAGCTTTGCCGAGGCGATAGCGTTGGCGAGTCTCCGGGGCTATAGCTCAGTCGGTTAGAGCGCACCCCTGATAAGGGTGAGGTCACAAGTTCGATTCTTGTTAGCCCCACGTTGAGAAGTGAGCGGAACTCGCCACGTTGAGTGTGCGAGTCGGTGGAAACGCCGAATCCGCTCGCTTCTTTCGTTTTCCCTGCACCGCGCAAACACTGCGCGACTCAGTAGCTCCGTGCCGGATTGCGGGAGCCTAGGATCGGGCGGGCATGGTCGCCCTCTTCTCTTTCGCCGGTGTTGGGCTCCGGGCTGGCGAAACGGACATCCTGCGTGGTGTCGATCTCGACCTACCGGACGACGGCATCACTGTGATCGTCGGCCCGTCAGGTTCGGGAAAGTCCACCTTGCTCCGTTTGCTGAATGGTCTCGAGCGGCCCACGTCAGGCGAGATCCAGTTTCGGGGAGTCTCTCTGACCGATGTGGACATCCGAGCGCATCGTCGGAGCGTCGGCATGGTGTTTCAACGGCCCACGATCTTCGACGGCACGGCGCTCGACAATCTTCGAGTTGCTGATCCTGGGATTGCTCGTGCGAATGCGGTTCGAGCACTTGAACGAGTCGGGCTGGCTGCCGAGTTGGCCGATCGCAACGCCAGTGATCTGTCTGGCGGTGAGGCCCAGCGTCTGTGCTTGGCCCGGACGCTGGTGACCGAACCCGCTGTCATCCTGATGGACGAGCCAACCTCCGCCTTGGACGTCGACAGTGTCCACCGGATTGAGCACCTGGCCCAGACCATCGCTGAAGAGGGTGTTCGCATCGTGTGGGTCAGCCATGATCGGGATCAGGTACGCCGGCTCGCCACTTGGCTGGTCACCGTGGAGAACGGCCGGATCACGGCATCCGGCGAGGCAACAGCGATGGGCCACGTTCACGATGACGAAGGCTTCTGGTCAACCGCCTCGGAGGCTCGCGAGGCTGAAGCAGGATCCGGCGAAGCGAAGCCGGCGGGTGGGGGAGCGGAATGAACAACGCCGACATTGGGCTCATCGGCATGGCTGGAGCGAGCACGCTCGTCATCATCGCCTTGGCAATCTCACTGTGGCAGCGGCTCGGGCTCGAGCGCGACCTGATCGTCGCTTCGCTACGAGCTGCCGTTCAGCTGCTCGCCGTTGGCTTCCTGCTGGCTGTGCTCCTCGATGAGGACACACCACTGGCCTTCGCCTTCGGGTGGGTGGTCGTGATGCTGGCCTTCGCCATCTGGACGGCGCGATCTCGTGCGCCCGAAGTGCCGGGCATCGCGCCGCTTGCCGGGATGGCCTTTACCGCAGCAACGGTGGTTGCCCTTGGTTTGCTGTTCGGGCTTGGGGTCTACCCGCTGAATGCGACGACCTTGATACCTCTCGGCGGCATGGTCATCGGCAACTCGATCTCTGCCACGGTGCTGGTGTCTCGCCGCATCATCGATGAGTTCAGTGACAAGCGGGCCGAGATCGAAGCTCGGCTGTCTCTTGGTCAGAGTCCGGTGGAGGCCGCTCGCCCGTATCTCCGCAATGCGCTCCGGACAGCGCTCATTCCCCAGATCGAAACGACCAAGGCCGTTGGGATCGTCTTCCTGCCCGGAGCCATGGTGGGTCTGATCCTGGCTGGCGTGGATCCCATCGATGCCGTCCGCGTGCAGGCCGCAGTGATGTACATGATCCTCGGTTCGGTGGCGACGACCACGACCGTGATTGCCCTTGGCCTGGGCCGCCGTCTCTTCACTGCCGATCAGCGCCTGGTGCGCCTCGACTAATCTGTTCCCATGTTGACTCTCGCCCGACGCGTGGCCGCCGCACTGTCCATGGCCAGCATGGTTGCCGCCTTGTTCCGTGTCCGCGGATCCGGAGGCGTCCCGCCCCAGACCGAGGGCTGGCGAGAGGTCTCGGATTCCGATCTCCGGTGACTGAGGTCAGTGAGAACACATCCGGCGCTCACAGGTCCGCGTCACCCGAGGTCATCGGCATTGTCGGGGCAGGTGCAACCGGAGCGGAAACAGCGCGGCGCTTGGCTGCCCTGCGCCCAGACGCGCAGCTTGAACTCTTCGATGTCGCCCCCGACCGGGCGGTGCGAGTCGCAGCGGGCATCGGCCGAGTCGCTCGGGTAGTCACCACTCCCTTCGGGCATCGTTGGTCGGTGGCGATCCTGGCCGCTGCAGTGGGAGATCACGTTGCGGCCGCCAAACGACTGTTGGCCGATGGCGTCCACGTCGTCTCCGTCACCGACGATCTCGGCGAAGTTGATGAACTGCTCGACCTGGATGATCTGGCCCGGTCGTCGAACCGCTCACTTGTGATCGGTGCGGGCTTCGCTCCGGGGTTCACCTGCCTGCTCGCCCGTCATGCGGGGAATGCGCTCGATGAGGTGGTGGAGATTGCGGTGGCGAAGTCCGGCACCGGTGGTCCGGCCTGTGCTCGCCAGCATCACCGAGCCATGAAGCGTGATGGCCAAGATTGGATGGATGGCGCTTGGGAGAGTCGCCGAGGCGGGAGCGGACGGGATCTCGCATGGTTCCCTGAACCGATCGGAGCGCGCGACTCCTACCGAGCCGAGCTGCCGAGCCCTCGCTTGCTGCAGCGGGTCTATCCAGGAGCGGAGCGGATCTCGGCTCGTGTTACTGCCACGCGCCGGGATCGCTTCACCTCACCTCTGCCCATGTTGCGGCCACCACATGCCGATGGTGGGCCGGGCGCGGTTCGTATCGAGGTGCGAGGTCTGCGGGACGGAGCGTTCGAAACCATCATCTTCGGGGTCATGGCCCACCCGTCGGCTGCTGCCGGCGCCGTTGCCGCGGCTTCTGCGGACCAGATCTTGCACCCGGATAGGGGTGCGCCGACAGGAGCGTGGGGTCTGGCGGAGTGGGATCGCGGGCACGCCGTGTTGCGCGCGCTGCATGAATTGGGTCTCCGGGCGGTCACGTTTGAGGGCCTCGGTGTGGTGTGAGTAGGCAACGGTTCTAGGCCACCAGGCCCACCTCGGGACGGGACAAATTACCTAGAAGTAATTCACCCTTGTTGTTGTTGGATGTAGCTTGATTGCATAGCTTTCATCACACTGATGTAATTCCATCACTCTCCGTGGGAACTTTTACTCAAGTTTCGACGGGGGGTGACCGATCCATACGTAAGGCGAAAGAATCAAGATTTCTTCTCAAGTTTTCGGCTCAGTGCGTCGAGAACTCCTCGTGGTACGGAGGAGACAAGAGAAGGCGATGATTCGAAATGGGTGATGCAACAACAACGGAGATTAATGCGCGGATTGAAGCGCACTTGCCCCTGGTGAAACACGTGGTGTTCCAGGTCGCAGTGCACTTCCCTCGGCACGTTGATCGAGAAGAGCTGGCTCGAGCCGGTGCTCTTGGTCTGGTCGAAGCGTCTCGACGCTACGACGAGAGCCGAGGCGTCCCGTTCGACCGGTTCGCAGCACAACGCATTCGGGGTTCCATCCTCGATGCGGTCCGCGCTGCTGACTGGGCACCCCGCTCAGTCCGGCTCCTGGCCCGCCGCCTGGAAGCAACCGAACAGCAGCTGGCGTCGGAACTCGGGCGAGTTCCTTCCACAGCTGAAATGGCCGACGAACTTGGTGTGGACATCACAGAGCTGAGCAAGCTCCGTGACCGTTTGTTCCGCAGCGTCGTGCTGGCGCTCGATCACGAGACCACTGAAGAGGGCGAAGAAGAACTCACCCTCGTTGATGTGCTCAGTGACGAGAACGCCGTCGAGCCCTCAGAGGAACTCGAAACCCGGGAACTCCACACGTACTTGCGTGATGCGGTGGAGCTCCTTCCCGAGCGCCAGCGTTTGGTGATCGTGGGTTACTTCCTCGAAGGCAAGACCTCACAGGACCTGGCTCGCTTCCTCGGTGTCACCGAGAGCCGCATCAGCCAGCTCCGCTCCGAGGCGCTTCGCAGTCTGAAGCTTGGTCTCGAAGCACAGTACGAAGACGACACGGTGGATGAGCCCTCCGGTCGAGTGGCCAAGCGTCGGGCGGCCTACGCCGACTCCGTCGGTGCCGCTTCTGACTGGAAAGACCGCCTCGGTCGCTGGGACACCGACTATGACGTTCCGGAGGAGCCCCTCCTCCCCGTCGGTCACATCTAAGTTCCACCGACTTGTAAGAACTCCGACGATGGGCACCGGCTTCGGCCGGTGCCTTCGTCGTTTTCAGCCCTCCCGGCCGTCGATCTCGTTGATCACAATGCCACGCGTGACGATGCTGACAACTTGATCGGCGAGTTCATGGGTGATCGGCCCACCCGTGAGCAGCAACCGGATCCAGAGTGGCGCAATCACGGTTTCGATGACGAGGGTGCGATCGATCGAAGGCGAGATCTCGCCTCGATCGACCGCGCGATCCACAACCGCAGCCGTGAGTTCCAGTCGATGCGCCCAGAATCCCTGCATGGCTTCGGAAAGATCATCCGAAGCAGCTGCCGCCGCAGCGATTGATCGCGATCGCTGGGCGCCGCCTGCACTCCCGATGTTGTCGACGACGTCGTGAGCGAGCAGTCGCAAATCCTCGATCAAAGCTCCAGTGTCTGGAATTGAGATCGCCTGCTCGCTGTGCATCGAAGCGGCATCCGCGATCAGCTCCGGCTTGGTCGGCCACCGCCGATACACGGTGGTCTTGTGGACTCCGGCCCGCAGTGCCACGTCGTCCACCGTCAGAGCGTCGTAGCCGACGATGTCCAACAGGTCGTTTGTGGCGCTGAGCACGGCAGTGCGAACACGCTCTGCTCGCCCCCCAGGTCGCTGCTCGCCAACTCTCGGCTTCTCTTGCCTCGTCACACCAGGAAGTTATCGCAAAAAGGGTTGCGTTTAGCGGAACGAGCCTTCATGCTTACTGTCGCAACACTAGTTGCGATAAGCGACACGAAGGAAGAGACAACATGCGGCATGCTCTGCACACCGAGATCGAGATCGACGCTGGCCCCGAAGCGGTTTGGCACGTCCTCACAGATCTGGAAAGCTACGACGAGTGGAACCCGTTCATCACCAGCGCGAGCGGCGAGGCCACCGTCGGAACCAGGCTGGTCAACCGGCTGTCGCCTCCAGGCGGAAAGGCCATGACGTTCAAGCCCGTCGTCACCGCCGCCGACGCCCCTCACGCCTTTGAGTGGCTCGGCCGTCTGGGTATGCCCGGCCTCTTCGATGGACGTCACCGGTTCGACCTTTCTCCCTCCGTCTCCGGTGGCACGACCCTTGTGCACACAGAACAATTCTCCGGGCTCCTCGTCCGGCTTTTCCGTCGTTCACTGGACACCCAGACCGTGGCCGGGTTCGAGGCGATGAACACGGCGTTGAAGGCCCGGTCGGAGGCGGGAGCCCGTTCATCGAGCGCCGAGCGATGTCTATCGTGAGCTGATGGATCGTGTGTCGGAAGAGCGTGCCCGCGAACTCGCTGCTCTTTCCGTGACCACGTCGACGGGTGGAGACGTGCTGGAGGTAGAGGAGATCCTCACCGGGTTCGGGAACCACAACTGGCGGGTCTGGAGTGACACGGAGAGCTTTGTCCTCAAAGTCGGTCGAGGGTCTCGGGCCGAGAAGTGGCGGGCCGCCGCACAGGTCTCCGACGTCGCTCGCCAGCTCGGACTCTGCGTGCCCACCTGTCGGTTTATTGATGTCATCGACGGGTCTGTCGTCCGCCTCTTCGAGTGGATCGAAGGCAGACCCGCGATCGCCTTGGCTGCCGATGCCGAGGGTCAGGCCCGGCTGGGCCGGTCGCTCGGCACGGCGATCGCTGAGCTTCATTGTCATGCCATGGACGGATTCTCTTCCCGCTTTGATCACACGGCGCCAACCCATCCCTCGTGGGAAAGATACGTCAGCGCTCGACTCGATGGCATCGTTGCCCGGGCGCTCGCGGAGTCCGCTCCCCACCCGTCGCTGATCGAGGCCGGTGTCGTTGCGAGCCGCCATTTGGCGAATCTCGTATCCGAGGCCGCTGCTCCGGTGATCTGTCATCGAGATCTGCATGCTCCGAACCTTCTCGTCGACGACGCGGGCGAACTGGTCGCAATCCTCGATTGGGACATGCCCGAGTTGTGGGATCAGGCAGGCGAGTGGTTCAAACTCGAGGTGAAGCTCTTTCGCGACTTACCCAACGTCAGGGCAGCATTCGAGCGGGCGTACCTCGCCGTGCACGGAGCGCCGCCTCAGTGGGAGGAACGCAAGCGACTCGTTCACCTATTGGAGGACGTGAACATCTTGTCCAACGCGGCAACGCTGGCGGACGACTTCGTGGCCGGTGCGGCCCAGCGGCTCGAGTCGGCGCTGTAGCCGCCGTTCACGCCCAGAATTGCCGCGTTCATGTACCTCTGAGGTTCAGGAGCGCGGCAATTCAGGAGCGCCGAGCGAGGAGAGAGGAGCGGGTCAGTGGGGAGCGACCGGTGGCCGGTTAGAAGGCGGCGGCGGTTTGCCAGCGGTCGAGAATCGTCGTGTCGCCGAAGACTTCGACCCGGCTCGGGGGGAGTCGGCTCCAGAGCATGAGCAGGAGATCGGAGACGGGTCCGCGGGCGGCAACGTCGCCCTTGGCGTGGGCGTGCTCCCAGCGCATGCCATCGTCTTCGAAGTGCACCATCCACTCGCCGCCATCCACGTCGGTCGAATGCAGGTGCATGCTCTTGCCGGGGGAGGCCAGGGCGGCGAATTGCAGGCGTTGAGGAGCGAAGCTCTCGAACACTTCGTCGATGCCGTCCAGCGCAAGGGCGCTGTCGATCGGATCCGGACTGTCGAACGCGGCGTATGCGTCCCAGCGGTGCATGGCAGTCTCGTGAGCCAGACGACGCAGCCACCAAGAACCTGGTTGTGGACCCGTCCACGTCTGACGCAGCGGTTCGGCGAGATCGGCCGACTCCACCGTTGCGATGAGATCCTGCACACCCTCGGCGAACCAGCTGAGAACCTCCGCACCCGGCGGAGGCTCGGGCACCTCGGATCGGCGAGGCGGGTCATCGGCACTGGTCTGCAGACACCGCGTGGCCCAGCGGGCAACCCAACCGGTGTGACCGACCACGGCATGCACGGTCCAGCCTTCGATGTGGGGGAGGGGTGCATCGAGCTGATCGGCGGAGATGCCGCCCATCCGGGCCAACTCGACTCGAAGCTGATGCAGGTAATCCGCAGGCGGAAGCCGGCGCTGGTCGTTCGAGGTGGAGCCCATCTGCTCATCATTCCAGCTCAGGACCGATCTTGGGCGGACTGGACGCCCAGCTCAGGAGTGTTGATCAGCTGGGCTGGTCGAGTTGTTGCTGAACCCAGTGGTCGAGTTCCCGCCAGCGGGCTTGAAGCCAACGCGTCTGCCCAGCCTCATCATCGGGCGGTGGCACCGTAGAACGTTCATGCACCCACCACTCCACGGTGACAGGGCGACTCGCCGGGAGGTGGGTGCGAAGGCCATCCAACTCGGCCACACCTTCCATGCCGACATGGCCGAGGATCACGATCGGAGCATCTGGCATCTCGGACATG
Organism: uncultured Acidimicrobiales bacterium; assembly: GCA_937997485.1. GTDB lineage: Bacteria > Actinomycetota > Acidimicrobiia > Acidimicrobiales > SZUA-35 > SZUA-35. Next base: position 28,529 of record CALKTH010000029.1, read on the forward strand.
AGCGCCAATGCGCCCGCCGGTTTCGGTGGCAGGAGCTGTTGGAGTTCGTCGGCCAAGGCAACAAGTTCGGCATCGCCCCGCCGTTCGAGCGAGGCTCGCACCTTTGCCCTGGTGATATCGGTGGCATAGGTACCTTCAGGGAAGATGGCCATGGCCGCGCCGGGCTCGGCGGTGTCGGCCAACGCTCGAATGTCAGCGACTTCGCTCTCGGTGTTGCCGCCCCTGGTCACAAAGTGATTCCGGAGCCGGTGGCCGAACACGTCGATAGCCGGAACCCAGTGCAGCTCCTTCTTGAGCACGTAGTGGATCGGACGATCGGCCTTGCCGGCCAACAGGTAGGCCGGAATCAGGGCGTCGGCCATGCTGGCGTGGCGGCTCAGGATGATCAGCGGTCCGTCGGGAAGGCTCGAGTGGTCGGGCAGTTCGAGATGCACGTTGAGGATGCGCCCCGCCCACTCGAAGAGCGAGCCAGCCCACCAGCCCTGCAGGCGGCTGTGTTTCTGATGATCGAGGCGGCGCCCGAACCCGCCAGTCAGCCAGTACGCCAACGCCTTCGGCTGGGCCACCCATTCGTGGGCCAGGAACACGAGGAAGAAGATCCAGAGCCGAGCCGAGGGCAGGCGGCGGCGCCCGGTCACCAGGTCAGTCAGAGCCAGGAGGGGTGCCAGAAGTGGGGTGATCAGCACGCCAAACGGCAGGAGTCCGAACGCAACGGGAAAGGAAACCAGGCGACGGGGAAGTCTGGCCATGTCAGCCTTCTTCCTTTGCCTGTGCTCCCTGAGGTGTGGCGGGCGCCGAGGCAGCAGTGGTGAGAGAGGTGGACGAGCCTTCGACCGCGGCACCGGTGAGCCGCTCGCGATGTCCCGACGGATCGGATTCGGAGGGTTGGATCCACAGCGTTCGTTGGGGGAACGGAATCTCGATGCCCTCGGCATCGAATGCCTTCTTGATCCGACCACGCAGCTCGCGGGCTACGGCCCACTGCTCGGTGGGTTCGGTCCGAACCACAAGGCGGAGTGTCACACCGTCGGCGCCGAACGCTTCCACTCCCCAGTACTCGGGTTCGGAAATGATGCTGAGATCGGGAAGTCGTGCATGCCACACCTCGTTCGCTACATCGAGGAGCACCTGGGATGCGTGATCGACGTCGGTGTCGTACGAAACGTCGATGTCGATCACCGCTCGTGACCACAGCTTGGAGCGGTTGCCCACTCGTTGAATCTCGCCGTTCGGTACGTACCAGACGGTGCCGTCAACGTCGCGCAGCTGTGTGACCCGAAGACTCACGCGCTCGACCACGCCAGTGGCATGACCCGTGTCGACGACGTCGCCCACCCCGTATTCGTCTTCGAGGAGAATGAAGATGCCGGCGAGGAAGTCCTTCACCATCTGCTGAGCACCGAAACCAAGGGCGATACCGACCACACCGGCGCCGGCGATGAGCGGTGCGAGGTTGATGCCGAACTGATCGAGCACCATCAGGACGCCGAAGAACATAATCAGCCCGCCAAGCAGCGAGCCGGCGACACCGCCGAGTGTCTCAGCTCGCTGGCGCACGCGATCGCGCCGCAGTTCGAGATCGATCCGCTTCTCCTCGTCGAGGTCGGCTTCTCGCTTCGCCAGCTCCTTTGCTTCCTCATCGTGGCGAGCCACGACAAGGGCCGTGAGGCGCGGCATGGCCCGCTTCACAATGCGCCGGGCGATCCAGGCGACCAGCAGGATGATCACAATGACGGCGGCCCGAGAGCCAACGTCGTCAATGAAGGAGGTCAGCCCCACGTCGTTGGTGGCACTCAGAACCTGCTCGCAAAACCAAGACGGCTCGAAGCCGCAGGCTTCGAGCGTCTGGTCAATTGCTTGGTCTTGGCGGGCAACCACGCTTGTTTCCAAGTGCATGATTGCGACGCTAGAGCCGCGAAGGCCGGAATGGCGACTAGCGCTCTTCCTTGAAGAGCACGTGCTTACGAAGCACGGGGTCGTACTTCATCAGCTCGAGACGCTCACGCGTGTTCGTCTTGTTCTTGCGGGTCGTGTACGTGAACCCGGTGCCTTCCGTGGAACGCATCTTGATGATGGGGCGCTTCTCGCCTGCCTTTGCCATCAGACCTTCACTCCTTGGCGACGAAGATCCGCAACAACGGTCTCGAGGCCCTTCTTGTTGATCGTCTTGATGCCCTTTGCGGACACGTTCAGCTTGATCCAGCGACCCTCGCTAGCGAGCCAAAAACGCTGACGCTGAATATTCGGATCCCACCGACGCTTGGTGACGCGGTGCGAGTGGGACACGTTGTTGCCGAAGCTGGGCTTGCGGCCAGTGACTTGGCAGACCATCGACATGACAATGTCTCCTGGAGAGCGAACGGACCGAGTGACAATAGCGCCGCTCTCCGTCGCTTCCACACCCTCGTCGCGTTACATCAGGTGCGCTGACCGCCGCGGGGCTTTCCATGACGAACAGATGACGTTATGGTAACGAACCTCGTCATGGACTCTGGTCCTCGCCGATGGAATGCCGACACACATCTGTCGGATTGCCGTCCGAACAACTCGTACGCCCGGAGCCGTCCCGTCGGACGTTCCTCCTTCACATCGTCTCAGCAAAGGCACCGCCGCACTCATGCCTCACCTTGCGCCCTCCCAGACCAGCGCCCCGTCTTCGGCTCGCCGGTCCACCAACACGTCCTCCTCGTCAGAAGCTCGGATCGGGATCATCGCTCTCCTCGCGCTGCTGACCCTCGGCTTCTGGAGCACCGCCGCCGGCGCCCAGTCAGGCGAGGACCGAGTTCGAGACATCCACCTGCCTGTTCCGCTCGAGACCGTCGGCGCCGCTCGCGACGGAGGCGTCTACTGGTCTGACACCTACGGCGCCTGCCGCAGTGGCTGTGCTCGCCGCCACCTCGGTGTCGACATGATCGGCCCGAAAATGGTGCCGCTCCTGGCCGCCGCCGATGGCGAGATCTCCTGGATGCGAGAGAGCAACTCCCGAGGCAGCATCCTCGTGATCACCGATGCCGATGGGTGGGAGTACACCTACGTCCACATCAACAACGACACGCCCGGCACCGACGACGGCGCCGCTGCTCGTGAGTACATCTTCGCCCCCGGCATCGAGCAGGGCGTCACGGTCAAGGCCGGCGACGTCGTTGCGTATCTGGGCGACAGCGGCAATGCCGAAGCCACGGTTCCTCATCTCCACTTCGAGATCGAAGATCCAGACGGCAACAACATCAATCCCACATTCAGCGTGGACGCTGCCCTCGCTGCCGCTCTCGCCGAACCGGAGCCCGAGATCGAAGTCGATCCGGAGAACCTCGGCCCGTACGAAACATTCGACGCACTCGTCACTGATGTCTTCGAAACGTTCCAGGGCCGCAACGCGTCTCGCGCCGAAGCCGAGGCTCTCGCCGCACAGCTCACCGACGACGGGTTCTACGCCACGATCGAGGCCATGATCACGCGGGACTCGCTCAGCGCCAGCGTCGATCGCCTCTACACGATCTACTTCCTCCGCCTGCCCGACCGCGGTGGCCACGAGTTCTGGATCAACGACCTCGCCGAGGGCACCGACATCGTCGAGATCTCGGAGTTCTTCGCCACCTCCGATGAGTTCGAGGAGCGCTACGGCGGTAAGACGTTCGAGGAGTTCCTCGAGCAGCTGTACGAAGACGCCCTCTACCGCGAGCCGGACAGCCAGGGCATTCAATACTGGCTGCAGCGGCTCGAGGAGGGCTCGGTCACCCGCGGCAGCATCGCCGCCTGGTTCGCCGACAGCGACGAGCTCTGGGAGCTCACCGAACAGCGCAGCGAGCTCGTTGCTCTGACAGCGCTCCTCGAAGATCGGATGCCGACCGACGAAGAGATCGAGATCTGGTCGGCCGTTCGCGAGAACCAGCCATTGGCCGAGGCTCTTGTCGCCCGGCTGGCAACCGAAGACACCGGCAACTAGCTCGTCGAGGCACTCGGATCGCCCGCACGCGAATCAGCGCACCTGAACAACCAGCGTTCTCGCATTGCCAGCCGTCCCGCGTGCACGCGCGGCGCGACCATCGGCCAGACTCCCCATGGTGAGTGGGCCACTGCACGACTTCGGAACTGAGGATGAGGACAACGCCACGGTCTCCACCGTTGTTGTTCGTCGCTCGTTCGGCTTCCTGCCACTTCTCGTCGCTGCCCTGGCTCTGACCGGTTTGGGATTCCTCATCCTGCGTCCAGGAGCCGACTTGGCCGCGCCAGTGACCACGTCGCCGCCGGAGGTATCGAGCCCAACGGAAGTTCCGGCGCCGACCACAACGCTCGAGTCCGCAGCGCCCGACCTCAGCACATCGACGACCGAGCCAGCGATTCCCCGAGCCGCGCTCACCAACCCTCCGTTCGTCGAGCCCGACGTCCCACTCTTTGCCGTCCTGTCCTCTCCTATTGGGTCGGCGCCGCGGCTGTTCAGCTGGCAGCCCGGAGGTTCCGTTGGCTTCGACGACCTGCCTGCCCTTCGGTTCTGGGACTTCAACGCGGACGGAGATCGTCTGGCCGGTCTTCGTCGCGACGGCCCCGTCTTGCCGGAGGAATACGAAGTTTTCGTTGGTGCGGTGGGTGAGGATGTCGAGCCTCTCGTCACGGGGGTGAGCTCCTATGCCTGGCACGACACCGACCCTGACCGACTGGCCGTGCTCTTCCCGGGCGATGGCACCACGGCCGTACTGACTGAGTTCGTCATCGATGGCGAAGACCAGGTGCCAAGCTTCGCCCCGGTTGATGGTGAATCGATGCTTGTGCCCGATGTCGGCACCTTGGATCGCTGGGGCGATTGGGGTTTCGCCCTTCGCCATGATCTGAGCTTCTTCCGCACGACGCTGGTGCGGCCAGACGGCGAGATCGTGCTGGAGACCGATGGCCTCCTCAGCGGGCTGATTCGACTGCCCGGCCAATCGAGCGACGCGCTCTTGCTCACCGACTTCGAGGTGGCGCCACTCGCCATCGATCCGGTGACCGGTGAGGGTGTCCCCGTGCCGTTCCTCGACGACGGTGACCGAGTGGCGATGCTGTCTCGATCTCCAGTCGACGAGGATCGCTTCGCGATTCAGTTGACCCGCAACGGCTTCGGCGGGCTCAGCGGGGGACGACTTCTCATCGTCGATGACGGAGAGGCCATCCTCGAAGTCCCGGCTCCCGCACCCACGCCTCTTGGCTGGGACGCGAGTGGGGAGTTTGTCGTCTTTGCATCCCAGGGAGCGTCGCTCGAGACGCCACGGCTGGTGATCCTTGCGCCCGACGCGCCTCCAGATGCGCAACTTGGGGAAGTGCTCACTCCGAGCTCGTTTGGTGCGGGCGCTCTGTGGCTCTCCGCCGTCACCGCCCGCTGACGGCGGCTCACCCACTCGCTCCAGCCCGGCGCTTCGTTCTACGATCCCGCGATGACGGAACAGCCCTCGCCGAGCACCGAAGCCGATGAAGCGGACATGCTGCTCGAAGGTGTGCACGTCCTCGACTTCAGCCAGTACCTGGCCGGACCGAGCTGCACCCGGCTGATGGTGGAGCAGGGCGCATCGGTCATCAAGGTCGAGCTACCCGTGCACGGGGACCCAGCTCGAGGACTGGCGCCGAAGAAGAACCGTCGCTCCGGGTTCCACGCTCAGCAGAATCTGGGTAAGCGGAGCTTGTGTATCGACTTCCGCACTGAGGAGGGCCGGGCGATCTGCCTCGACTTGGCAGCCAAGGCTGATGTGATCGTCGAGAACTTCACGCCAGGCACCATGGCTCGCTACGGGCTCGGCTACGAAGAGCTACGGGCGGTGAACCCCAGCGTGATCGTGGTCTCGATCTCCGGCTTCGGTCAGACCGGTCCGCTGGCCAATCGGCCGTGCTTCGACTTCATCGCTCAGGGCTATTCCGGGCTCATGCACATGACCGGACACGAGGACGGGCCGCCGTTGTTCGCCGGCATCGCGGTGGCGGACTCGAACGTCGGGGTCCACGCCTTCGCCGCCGTGGGCCATGCCCTCTTCCGGCGGGAGCGGACGGGCAAGGGCACACACATCGACCTGTCCATGATCGATGCGCTGGTCCACATGCATGAAACGTCAGTTCATGCGCCGGGGATGACCGACGGTGAGTTCGAGCCCATGCGGAAGGGTCGCCACTACCAGCCGTTGGCGCCGGCCGGAGTGTTCCGAGGGCCCGAAGGGTGGATCGTCCTCATCGTCACCGCAAACCAGATCACCTTCCTCTTCGATGCGTTGGGCACGCCGGAACTGGCCGACGATCCCCGCTTCGTCGGCAATCCCGCCCGCTTGGCTCATCGCGACGAGCTGACTGAGATGATCGAGAGCTGGATGGCCCGCTTCGACACCGACGATGAGGTCATCGCCGCGCTCGACGCCCATCGCGTTCCCTGCACGAAGGTCAACACACCATCGGACCTGGCTTCGCAGCCACACCTTCTCGAACGGGGCACGATCCGCACGCTCGACGATCCCGTCATCGGACCGATGACGGTTCCGGGGAACCCTTTTCACTTCTCCGGCGTGCTGCAACCGGACGGACTCGTTGCCGACAACCTCGGGGGCCACAACGACGAGATTCTCGGCGAGCTCGGTATTGGGACCGACGCCCGGGCCGATCTCGCGGCCCGGGGCGTCGTGTTCTCCAAACCCCACGGCTGACGTGCTGCGGGTGGCTGCCTGCCGGATCAGCTCGCGGCGAGGCGTGCTTCCAGCTTGTCGATCGCCATACCCCAACCCATGGCGCCGGGAGAGTCCGCCGGCACACCAACGTGGGTCATGGTCATCTTCGTCTGATCACCATCAGCCTCGAGCTCCACGATCACTTCCGTGAAGGGCGGCGTGCCCTCGGGCATGCCCATCGACTCCGGCGACATCGGATTGCCTTCAGGATCGGACATGGCTTCGGTGTAGACGAGGCGTTCGTTCTCCACGATCTCCTTGAACTCACCGGTGAAGAACATCTGCATGGGCCCGTCCGGCGTTTCCATGGCCATGCCGACGAGGCGCTTGCCGCCCACGCTCACGTCCATGTTGGCCACGGGGATCGTGGCACCCATGGGGCCGTACCAGGCGGCGAAGTGTGCGGGATCGGTCCACATCTGCCACACGAGTGAGGCGGGGGCGTCGAACGTGCGCTCGATGACTACGGACTTGGATGCATCATTCATCATTCATTGTCTTTCGCTTGGGTTTTCTCGTTGGTGAGTTCGTGAAGACGGGCGTCGAGCCGGTCGAAGCGGCCCTCCCAGATCGAGCGGTACTGTTCGGTCCACGCGGCAATCTCTTCGAGCGGCCGGGCATCGAGTGAGCAGGGACGGAACTGGGCTCGTTGCCCGCGAGCGATGAATCCCGCCTTCTCCAGCACGGCGATGTGCCGCGAGATTGCGGGAAGCGTCATGTCGAACGGCTCGGCCAGTTCGTTCACGCTGGCCTCGCCCTGTCCCAGTCGGGCCAGGATCGCCAGGCGAGTGGGGTTGGCGAGCGCGGCGAAGGTTTGGCTCAGCTGTTCGTTCTGTTCGGGGTCGATCGCAAGTTCGATGCTCATAGTTCACACAATGGTTAATTAACCTCTGTGTAAAGTACGGCGAGGACGCGCAAACGTCAACCCTGTTGCGCGTGCCCGTCGTGCCGGGCGATCAGGCCGCCTCGATCAAGTCAGCGAGAGGTGCAGAACTTCGTCCGGCTGCACGTTGACCATCAACCGGTGGGCGCCGCGGCTCGCATCCAGATTGCAGAACGAACCGAGGAACGGACCGAGATCGTCGTAGGAGCGATGCTCGAGCTGCATAACGTCTCGGAAGATCGTGGGCTGCGCCTCCATCGGGGTGACCCCGTCGACACCGAGCTGGTGAGTGACAACGGCATGGGCCTTGGCAATGGCCATTGCGTCCCCTTCCAGCACGGTGTTGACCACGAGCGACTCGCGAGGAGGGATCATCAAGTTCGTGGTGAGCAGGATGCGGTCATCGCTCAGGCGCGAGACCAAGGAGACAGTGCCGCTCTCGCGGCCAATGGCGGCGGTCACGAGCTTGCTTGGCGTCTGGAGCACATCGAAGAGCGGCGCTTCTTCTGTTGATGCGTCCTTCACGGTGACGACCCGCTGCAGGTTCCAACCGGCGAATTCGTTGGCGACTGGATGGAGCTCGCCGTCGGTCTGGGTGGAGACGAAGCGGTAGGGATGCTGCGAGAAGCGCTTCAAGTAGCCGTAGTTGAGTGGGTTGCCGACGAGGGCCACTCCCAGGCGGACGGCGGCTGCGAATTGGCCGATGAGCAGGGCCCAGGGGAGCACGTCGAAGAAGCTGAGGGTGCTCTCTGGCGAGCGTTGCAGCATCACCAGCGTCTGGATGAGGAGCGACACGATGGCCCAGAACGCGACCGTTCGAACCAGGACGTCTCGCAAGATTTTTCTACGAAGCCATCGGACGTGCTTATCCACGACTGTCCATCGGTCGATGTGAAACGGAGATGAAGAAGTCAAATGACTCACTGCTTGCGTTGAACAACGCCAACGACGCTGATTCGGGCCTCCGATGACGGCCGTCATCCTCGCGGCCCTCGCTGGGATCTCGTATGGCGCATCGGACTTCTCTGGCGCGCTCGCAAGCAAGGACGACGACGCCACGCTCGTCACCGCAGCGATGCAGGTGGTGTCGCTCCTCACCCTGCTCATCGCTCTCGTCTTCATCTCCGGCACGATCACCGTGCCCGACCTGCTGTGGGGTGCGGTTGGCGGTCTGGCGATCGCTGTTGCCCTCACCACCTTCTACCGAGCGCTCGCCCTCGGGCCTATTGCCACGGCTGCGGCGATCACCGGCCTCATCGGTTCTGCGCTTCCTGTGCTCACCGGTCTGCTGCTGGGCGAGATTCCCAGCACGCTCACGCTCGTTGGTATCGGCCTCGCCGTCCCGGCCGCCGTGCTGGTCTCGGTCGGCGGAATGGGCATTCGGGGCGCGGCATCGATCACCCACTCACCTCGCGAACGAGTCGTGTCGGCCCGACAAACCAACCAGACCCGGGCGCTCGCCGTCGTCGCCGGCATCGGCTTCGGTGTCTTCTTCATCGCGCTCAGCCGGACATCGGAAGACGGTGGGCTCTTTCCTTTGCTCGGGGCTCGAGCAGCCTCGATCGCCGGGCTGGCCATCGTGCTGACTGCGACCAAGACGTGGGCTCCGCTCTCCAAGGCGGCCTGGCCAGCCGTGGCGATCGCCGGTGTGCTCGACATGGCGGCGAACAGCCTTTATCTCACCGCTCTGAAGTTCGGCAGCTTCACGTGGGTCGCAGCGCTGACGTCGCTCTACCCGGTGAGCACCGTGGTGCTCGCCCGCATCGTGCTCAAAGAGAAGCTCGCCCCGGGGCAGGTCGTTGGCCTGGTGATGGCAGGCGGCGCACTGCTGCTTGTCGCCGTCGGCAACTGAGTCCTCGCCGCAGCACACCTCCTGGCCGAGTTGCCTGAACGCTCTGCGACTCTGCGACCTGCGACAGCGCGCTCAGAGGCTGACAGATGCGCGCAAGTGTTGGAGTTTCATGACGCGTATTCCCAGTTCAGGGCCGTTCGGGCTACGCGGACACCATGACCCCTGGGTCGTTTGGACCTACGCGTGTGTCATTCACCTCGCGCTCCTCAAGGGGTGATATGGCGTCCCGATACCGAGACCATGCAAAACCTCTGGAAGATCTGGCTTGGGGTGGCCGTCGCAGTAGCAACCGCTTACTACGTGGTGCCAACCACCCCCGAATCGAAGCTAGTGCTGTACAACGGCCTCGGCCTCGCAGCACTCGGCGTTCTCTTGTACGGAACCCGTCAACTCCAACGGGAGGATCGAGCCCCCTGGCTCTGGTTCGCCGCCGGCTTGAGTTCGTTCCTCACGGCTGACGTCATCTACTACCTCTTGGAGAGGCAGTCGATTGCGAACGGCACGGAGATCGCCTTCCCGTCGATTGCCGATCCCTTCTACCTCGGCATGTACCCGTTGGTCATCGTCGGCCTCACCAAACTGGTGAGACAGGTGGCGCCCGGCCGAGACACGGCGAGCTTCATCGACGCCGCCGTCGTTGGTATCTCGATGTTCGGTGCCCTCTGGGTCCTGTACGTCGACGACGCCGTGGTCGGCACTGGGTTGAGCATGAGCTTGGTCGTCTCCCTCGCCTACCCGGTGATGGACGTGGCACTGGTGGCAGTGGCCGCTCGCCTCGTGGTGACGGTGCACCTGAAGCACCGGCCGTTCGCTTTCATCCTCGTCGCCATTACCTCACTGGCGATCGCCGATACGGCGTACAACATCTACCTCGCCGAGGGCGCCTTCGAGACTGGATTGTGGATCGACGCTTTCTGGCTCGGCTTCTACACCCTCTTCGCAGCTTCAGCACTCCACCCAGACATGCTGAAGAAGGCGCAAGCCATGGATGAGCACGGTCGCCTCACCGCCACCCAGCTCGCGATCATGTTCTTCGCCACGCTGACCGTTCCGATCATCGATCTCCTGTGGGGCACCCAGGAAGATCGAGTCGTCACGATCCTCGCTTCTGCTCTGCTCTTCATGCTCATCCTCGTCCGGGTGCTCGCCCTGACCAAGGCCATCGAGCGTGGCCAGGACCGGCTTCGGCACGACGCCGAGCACGACTCGCTCACGGGCCTTGCCAACCGCGTGCTCTTCGCTGAGAGCACCGCCGCTGCACTGAACAACCGCAGTGAAGACGAGCATGTCTCCGTCCTCTTCATCGACCTCGATGACTTCAAGACCATCAACGACAGCCTCGGCCACGCCGCTGGTGATGAGCTTCTTGCCGAGGTCTCACGTCGACTCGGTCGCTGCGTTCGCCCTGGCGATGTTGTCGCTCGCTTCGGTGGCGACGAGTTCGCCGTCCTGCTCACCTCCGCCGGTAGCCGGCGAGAGACGGTCAACGTCGCTCGACGAGTGCTTGAAGTGCTCGCCGATCCGATCGACCTCGATGTCCGTTCCGTGCGGGCCTCCGCCTCCATCGGTATCGCCATGGACACCGAGTCCGCCGACGATGTGGACTCCCTGCTCCGCAACGCCGACGTGGCCATGTACCTCTCGAAGTCACGGGGCAAGGGCCGCTACGAGTTCTTCGAGCCCGAGATGCACGAGGAAGCCATCGAGCGCCTCGATCTCAAGGCCGATCTCCAGCGAGCCATCGAGGAAGACCAGTTCATCCTCAACTTCCAGCCCATCTTCGATCTTGGTACCGGCAAGGTCGGCCTCGTTGAAGCTCTGATCCGTTGGAAGCACCCCACCCGCGGCATGGTGGCTCCTGACCGCTTCATCTCGCTTGCTGAAGAGAACGGCCTGATCGTTCCCATCGGTGACTGGGTGCTGCGTGAGTCCTGCAAGCAGATGGCGTCCTGGCACAAGATCAAGGGCTGCGAGGACATTGGCATCACCGTCAACCTGTCCATGCGCCAGCTCCAGGACAACCAGCTCGTCAACACCCTGACGAACGCGCTGCGAGACTCCGGTCTCGAGGCCCGTCATCTCGTCCTCGAGATCACCGAGTCCATGCTCGCTCTCGACGCCGAGCGCTCGATCGGCATCCTCTCCCAGCTCAAGACCATTGGTGTGAAGCTGGCCATTGACGACTTCGGCACCGGCTACAGCTCCCTGAGCTACCTCCGGTCCTTCCCCGTCGACTCCATCAAGATCGACCGGTCCTTCATCTCCGAGCTCCACCGCTCGTCGACGTCGACCGCACTCATCGAGGCCGTCGTCAACCTCTCCCGTGCACTCGGCGCCTACACGGTCGCCGAAGGCATCGAGCACAACGACCAGGCGCAGGCTCTCCGCAAGCTCGGTTGTGACCGAGGCCAGGGCTTCTACTACTGCCGTCCGCTCACTGCTCCGGCACTCACCTCGCTCTTCAAGGAGCATCACGGTGACGAGAAGGAGCCGCTCGAGGCATGGCGTCGTTCGTCCGAGAACGTCCAGAAGCGCATCTTCGATGTTGGTGTCCGCACCGGCCTCAAGGAGATCCTCGAGGTCGTCAAGGACATCGACGAACTCAACGAAGACCTCGGTGTTCCGCTCATGGCCTCCTGGCCGTGGCTCAGGAACTGGGCTGAGGCCTTTGATCACTGGACGCCGATGATGGTGGAAGTCCGCTCTGCGGAAACCAGCCAGCTGATGGCCATGGCCATGCTTGCCTATGACCAGCGTCCTGAGGGCACCGCAGTGGTGACCATGGGTCATGGCTCTTCGCTTCACGCTTCCATGCCTGCCCGTTCCAGCGATGCGGCGAGCGCTCTTGCTCACGGCATCTCTGAAGCCTTCAACGAGTGGGACGGCCCCTGGTCCGTCGATCTCGAACAGCTGCAGGAGATGGACCCGGCGCTGCTCTATCTCGCCGACGAACTCGATCACTCCCAGCTCCTCCCCGAGCTCCGTGTGCCCCGAGTCGTCTTCTCGACCGCTCACTCCATCGACGATGTGCTTTCCAAGAGCAAGCGCAAGCAGCTCAAGCGAGCCCGCAACCGCATCGAGAACGAAGGTCTCGATATGACCATCGCCTTCGACCGTGGCCGTGCGATCTCGCAGGAGCTCATTGATGAAGTCGAAGCTGTCCACGTCGGACGTGACCGTCACAACCGTCGTGATTCGGATCTCGATCGTCCGGCAGAGCGCGAGTTCTGGCGCCGTGTGGTCGAGGGTGGCCAGGGCGATTGGGAAATCGAAATCGCCTCCCTCCGTCTCGACGGCGAGCTGGCCGCCTATGTGGTCTCCCTGCTCGACGGCGACACTTACCGTGTCTACGACGGCCGCATGAACACCGATTGGGAGCACTACTCACCCGGCCGCATCATCGAAGCTCAGGCGCTCAGCCGGGCCATCTCCGACCCACGGTTCGCCGTGCTCGACTGGATGTCCGGTATCGCGGCCGAGAAGCTGCTCACGACCAACATCGCCGAAGGCCGAGCTCGCCTCGTTGCCACCTCGGGCAGTCGCTTCCTCAACACGGCCAAGCGGACCAAGCCTTCGAAGGACTCCGCAGCGAAGGGTTCTGAGAAAGAACTCGAAGCCGTCTGATCCAGTTCTCCCGCTGCGTGGCAACGCATCGGGTTATCTCTGGGGCGGACGGGTTCTTCCAGCCGTTCGCCCCAGATCAGCCTCTGGGGATCAACGTTGCTCTCCTGGGCGGCAAAGTCGACACCCGCTCACCACATCGGTGGGCGGGTGTCGTCGCGTTTCCGGACGGCCAGGCCCTGGAGGGCCGGCAGCGTTGGGCCGGCAGCGTTGATCAGCCTTCGATCATGGCCCGGAGCTCATCAACGACATGTCCCCGTAGTTCTACGAGGCTGCCGGGCTCCAGATGGGACGTGCTGATGTGTTGCAGCGTGGCGACGTCGGCCACAACGAGCGCAACAGGTTCGGGGGCATCGATCGATTCGAGCATGGCCGGCACCGTGGTGGGACAGGCGATCACTCGGCAATCGCCGACGTGGTCGGCTGAGCGCACGGCAGCCTCGAGCACGCCGAGATCGCCAACCGCCACGATCGTCCGAGGTGATGATGCGGAGGCGGCCGCTGCTGCGTTCATTGACTCGTCGGTGGTCGCCGCCCGGGTTGCTGTCGTGTTGCCGGCCTCGACATGGAGCGTGGCGTCAACATCGCCGACGAGAAAACCGAAACGATCGGCAGCCTCGGATTCGGTCAGCAAGACGGTGGGAGCGAGTTCGCGGGCGATCGACCCTGCGGAGCCCAACACGCCAACACCGACCGTGATCTTCAGTGCGTTGGGTTCGCGATCCACCAGGAACGTGACGGGTTCAAGGCTGAGAATCTCCACCATCTCCGTCACGATCTCGGCTGGCGTTCGGCCCGTGGTGACCAATTGGGGGAATCGTGCGTACGCCGGGGCTCGCTCATCAAGGAGCGCCCGTACTCGTGACCCCGGATCACCCTCGCCGGACAGCAACGGGCGTTCTGGGCCGTCGCCATCCGCTGTCACGCGGGTGACGATCTCTTCCGGAGTCGCTACGAGCGCGAACGTTCGGTTGCTGGTCGCGAGGGCAGCGATGTTTGCGGGATCGAGCATGAAGCGGCCGCCAGTCGCGATCACGGTGTGCTCAGCCTCGGACAACTCCCGAGCGACCTCGCGCTCCATCTCCCGAAAACGTTCTTCCCCGTGCTGGGAGAAAATCTCCGGAATGGGTCCGTGGCGCTCTTCGATCATGGTGTCGGTGTCGACAAAGCGGTAGTCGATCGTCTCCGCCAGGAGGCGGCCGACGGTGCTCTTGCCCGTGCCCATGAATCCGGTGAGGACCACGTTGCGAGCACTGATGCGGTTCTTCGCTGGGAGGGTCACGCTGGCCCTGGGTTCGGCGGAGGGTGTCTTTTCGGAGGTGGGAATCGACTCGGCAACCGTCATGGCATCTCCTGGGAGAAAGGAAGGGCCCGCCACCGCAAGTGCACGAGTGTGGCACAGGCGCGCGCTCGTCTGCGGCCACGAAGGCTCGTGGCCTCGCGCTCGGCAATGGTGCCAGCCTCGGGCCCGGCGCGCCTCTAACCTCTGGCCATGACCCGCCGGATCCTCGTGCTCAACGGACCGAATCTGAACCTGCTCGGCACTCGCGAACCTGAGGTCTATGGCAGCGCCACGCTCGACGACGTCGCACGTGAGCTGGATGCACTCGCTACCGAACGAGACGTGGAGTTGCGGCATGCGCAGTCGAACAGCGAAGGTGCACTGGTCGATCTACTGCACGAGGCACGAACGTGGGCCGATGGCGTGATCTTCAACCCTGGTGCCTACACCCACACCAGTATCGCGCTGCGTGATGCGGTGTCGGCGATCGAGCTGCCTGTCGTCGAAACGCACCTGTCGAACGTGCACGCCCGAGAGGACTTTCGGCGCCACTCGCATCTCGCGCCGGTGTGCGTCGGTGTTATCTGCGGCTTCGGTACCGACTCCTACCGTCTCGCCCTCGAGGCCCTACTCGCGCACCTGGACTGACGGGCTCAATCATCTCCTGAGCCCAGGCGCGAGGAAGGTCTGACTCCGGAGCGGGCGGCGGCGTGGCCCCGGAGTCAGACCCAGCGGGGAAGGTAGCAGGTGGGCTTGAAGCGAGTGAAGACTCAAAGATGTCAGATGTGTGACAATTCTTACTCTGTTGCTGCAGCAACAGGCGACAGAATCGTGTTGGAGGGAAGTGATCCCTTAGCGGAGCGAGGCAGGAAACGGGACACGTCTCGAACGGCCGCGTGCGGTGTCATGGCGGGCGTGTCCACCGCGTGTTCAGCCGTTTCCCAACTTCGCTTCGCGAACAGCGTAAACGCGAGTGTCGCCGGGCTCGTCCTGCCCTACACTGTCTGCCTCCGGCGCCCGTAGCTCAATTGGATAGAGCATCTGATTACGGATCAGAAGGTTTGGGGTTCGAGTCCCTACGGGCGCGCTGAACAGGAAACCGCTGCACTTGCAGCGGTTTCCTGCGTTTTGCGGGCTGGCGGCTTCTCTGCGGCGTCCGTCGGGCTCGCTCCGGGTGACTTCCGGTCCAGCCGGTCGCGAAAGCTCCGGGCCCGTCTCCGTGAGGCTCGCATCACGCGAGTGGCCAAAACCTCGAAATCCCCGCCCGTGGGCGAGGATTTCTTTGAGCGCACTCCCAGGGACTCGAACCCCAAACCTCCTGATCCGTAATCAGGTGCTCTATCCAATTGAGCTAGGAGCGCTTGGTTGCGGCTGGTGCGTGACGCATCACCCGCTCGCTATAAAAGTTTTCGGCGTTCGGGGCGTCGGCTTGAGAAGAGTTTGGAAAAACTTTCGGCCGGGTGTTGAGACGGGTCGCCGATCAGTGATTCATCTGGGCTTCATGTTCAACTTCGGGTCCCGCAGCAGCGGGGTACTAGCGTCGTGGCATGAAGATCGGAGCCTTTCTCTTTGGTGGAGTCGAGATGGACGATGCGGGCGCTGGCCCGCCCGCTCCCACCGACCGCCGCTACACCAGTGCCGAGGCATGGCGTGCGTCAGAGCAGATGCTCGAGATGGGCGTGCTGGCGGACACGCTCGGCTACGACAGCTACTGGCTCACTGAACACCACTTCCAGTACGAGGGCTACGAGGTCGTGCCGAACGGCCTGATGTTCGGTGCAATTCTCGCCGAGCGAACCGAGCGCATTCGGATCGGCACGATGTTCAACATCGTGGGTCAGTGGCATCCCCTGCGGATGGCCGAAGACTTCGCCACGTTGCACAACATCTCCGGCGGCCGGGCGATCCTGGGCGTTGGCCGCGGCACGGTTCCCCGAGAAGCGCAAGCGCTCGGCACCGACATCGGCAGTTTCGACAATCCAGACTCGGCCGAGGCCGATCGGCTCAACCGCCAGCAGTTCAACGAGGCAATGGAAGTCATCGACCTCGCCTTGAACAACGAACGCTTCTCCTACAAGGGCGAAGTCTTCGAGTTTCCGCCTCCCGGCATTCCCGATCGTGGCGGCTTCGTGGAAGACCTGACCCTCTTCCCTCGACCCATGCATCCCTACGAGAGCTGGCAGGCGATCACCTCGCCGCCAACACTCGAATCGGTACCGCTCACGGGCCGGGGTGGTGTCTTCTGGTTGAAGCACTACTCCTTCGCCAAGATGTTCTGGGATCGCTACGCGGAGCTTCACGACGAGGCGCATGGCGGCACGCTCGCCCCCGGCGCCAAGCGCACGCTCGTTGTCACGCCGTGGATTGCCGACTCCAAAGAGCAGGCCATGGCCGAGGTGCGCGACGGGCACGACGAATTCTGGAAGTTCCTCGGCCCATACGGCTGGAGCCGGGGCTACATGGGCCCCGATGGCAAGCCATCAGCGCCCGGCCTCATCCCGACGCTCGAGGAGTCGATCGACAACAAGACCTGGTTGGTGGGAACCGCAGAAGACGTGCTCGAGGGCATCGAGTTCTACCGGGAGTACCTCGGCGGGCTCGAGAACCTCGTGATCTTCCCGAACATGCCAGGCGACAAGTACTCAGCCACCGCCGAGCAGCTCCAGCGCTTTGCCGAAGAAGTGATGCCGAAGCTGCAATGAGTGAGTCGATGGAGGGGGCGGGCGCCATCGGCCAATTCGGTGAGGCTCGGGCAGGCGAGATCGATACGACGAACCAACCGCTGCTTGAGCAGCTGCGGTCCGAGGGGTACCTCCTTCTCCCCGCGCCAGCTGAACCGCATGCTCATCTCGACAAGGCGCTGACCGCTGATCTTGTTGCCAACCCTTCGGGCGATCTCCTCGGCGCCATCCGCGGTTGGGTCGCCCATCGATCCACGATCTCGAAAGAGGACTTCATCGAGCGGGCCGAGCGGGCCGCGCTCATGGGTTTGGCCAATGGCTTCACGGCCATTCGCACTCACGTGGACCTGGCCACGGATGCAGGGACCACGGGTGTGGAAGCGCTCCTCGAAGTGAAGGCCCGGCTTGCGGGTCGAGTCGACTTGCAGCTTGTTGCCCTCACCGGTCGACCGGCATCTGGCGCCGCTGGGGCCGACAACCTTGCTTTGTTACGAGAGGCGCTCGACATGGGCGTCGACGTCGTTGGTGGATGTCCTCACCTCGACGAGGACCCCGAAGCCTGCACTCATACAGCGTTGGAGATCGCAGCCGAGTTCGAAAAGCCGATCGACCTCCACACCGACGAGACGCTCGACCCGACCCATCTTGAACTCGAGCTGCTTGCCGATGCCGTTGCATCAAGCGGCTTCATGTTCGGCGCGACAGCCAGTCATTGCGTGAGCCTTGGGATGCAGACCGAGTCTGTCCAGCGTCGGGTGGCCGAGAAGGTGGCCGCAGCCGGCGTGTCGGTGGTTGCCCTGCCGCAGACGAACCTTTTCCTGCAGGCCCGTGGTCAACGAGTGGCGCCGCCCCGTGGCCTCACGGCCCTTGCTGCTCTTGGCGAAGCGGGCGCCAACGTGTGTGCTGGTGCCGACAACCTGCAAGACCCGTTCTGCACCGTGGGTCGGGCGGATCCGATGGAGACCGCGGCGCTCATGGTGATGGCCGGACACGACCGCCCCGAGCAGGCGTACGAGCGAGTGAGCGCCGCCTCTCGAAAGGCCATGGGTCTCCCGCCGACCACGGATGTCCTGGCGATTCGCGCCGCCACCCTTCGCGAGGCGATTGCCTCTGCGCCTGCTGATCGCGTTGTCGTTCGTGACGGTCAGCGCGTGACCTGACCGCTCCTGGTGGAGTGTGTCGAAAGGAGCAACGCCGCCGGTCCTCGAAGCCGGTCCTGGTCGATCTTCGTGCCCTCAGGCACCGAGAACCTGGGTTGTGCTTGTCGCCGTGTTTCCGCGACGTGAACTTGCGTGAATCCAGAGGTTTCCGTCGCCAATCTGGACATAGATTGTTCAGGCAACCGAGGGCATCTGCTCAGGGTTCGCTACGGGGAGGTGGCGGAAACGTGTCAGACATGATCGACTTGACCGCCGTGAACCAAAACGTTCCATCAGGCGCGCTCGTCTTCGACGGCGTGGGCAAGATTTTCCCCGACGGCACCGAAGCTTTGCAGGACATCAGCTTCACCGTAGAACCGGGTGAATTTGTCACCGTCGTCGGTCCGTCCGGTTGCGGAAAGTCCACCTTGCTTCGGCTGGCGTCTGGGCTCGACCACGCCACGAGCGGAACGCTGTCGGTGGACCGCAGCAACATCGGCTATGTCTTCCAGGACGCCACGCTCCTTCCGTGGCGGACCGTGCAAGACAACGTCGAGCTCATCGCCGAACTCCACAACGTCCCGAAGGGCGAACGAGCCGAACGTGCGGGGCGAGCCATCGAGAAGGTCGGACTCGCTGGCTTCGAAAAGCACCACCCTCGTCAGCTGTCTGGCGGTATGCGCATGCGTGTGTCGCTCGCTCGTTCGCTTGTCATGTCGCCTCCGATCTTTCTCTTCGATGAACCCTTCGGTGCGCTGGACGAGATCACCCGGGAAGTCATGAACGAGGAAGCGTTGCGTTTGTTTGCCTCTGAGAAGTTCGCCGGTCTGTTCATCACTCACTCCATCTCCGAAGCCGTCTTCATGAGCACGAAGGTGCATGTGATGAGCGCCCGCCCAGGCCGCATCACGACGACGTACGACATTCCGTTCGACTATCCAAGGGTCCCAGAGCTGCGTTTCGATCCTGAGTTCGCTCGCATCAGTGGCGAGTTGAGCCAGGCTCTTCGAGGAGCCCACGCATGACTGATCTGGGAGAACGCTCGAGTCAAGTTCCGCCAGCTGGTGTCCAGCTCGGCGGAGCGGTACTCACAGTCGTCGAGAAAGACCCCAAGAGGCACGGCCGTCGTTCCCCGCTGCAGATCGTTGGGCCACCACTGGGTGTCTTCGTGGTCTTCATCGCAGCGTGGTACGCCTATGCCCAATTCGGGCTCGATGAGAACGGCCGCAACACAGCGCTCCCGTATCCCCACAAAGTGCTCACGAGTTTCTGGGACGGCAAGATCGGCGACCAGCCGTGGCAGCTGCTCAGTGCGACGTGGCTGACCTTCATTGTTGCCCTCGCTGGGTTGGTGATCGCGATCTTCATTGGTGTCACCGCCGCCGTGCTCATGAGTCAGGCTCGATGGGTCGAGGACTCCTTCTACCCCTACGCCGTGTTCCTCCAAACGGTGCCGATCCTGGCGCTCGTCCCGCTGATCGGCCTCCTGATCGGGTTCGGGTTCACTGCTCGCATCGTCGTGTGCGTGATCATCTCGCTGTTCCCGATCATTACGAACACGCTCTTCGGCTTGAAGTCGGCAGAGAAGGGATTGCACGAACTCTTCGCGCTCCACAACACCAGCCGGCGGACCAAGCTGCTGAAGCTGCAACTTCCTGCCGCGCTCCCGGCAATGTTCACCGGGTTCCAGATTTCGGCTGGCTTGTCTGTCATTGGCGCGATCGTCGGTGGGCTCTTCTTCGGGCGAGGCCCGAAGGACCTGGGCAATCGAATTCTGCTCTACTCGAACCGCCTGTCGCCGGGAGAGTTGGTCGCTGCGATCATCCTCTCCGCACTGCTGGGCCTGTTCTTCTTTCAGTTCTTTGGGTGGCTCGGCCGTCGGCTCACCCGTGATTGGCATCAGCCCGCAGGCTGAGGTCGATCCATCGTTCGTTCGCCAGCGTGAGGGGCGATCGTCAACCAACCTGACCAGCCAGTCCCTGGCTGTCACCACAGGGGAGAAACCGCAATGATCCGCACCCGCAACACATCCAGTTGGCTCCGCCTTCTGGCCCTACTGACCGCTTTCGGTCTCGTCGCAGCTGCCTGCGGCGGCGACGATGAGCCCGCTGCATCTGATGATGCACCGGCTGCTGAGGGCGAAGAGGAGGCCATGGAGGAAGGCAGTGGCAGCCTCGGAGACTGCCCGAACCCGATGGTCTTCCAGACCGACTGGTTCCCCGAGCCCGAGCACGGAGCGCTCTACAACCTGACCGCAGGCGAAGGTTCGATCGACGCCGAGTCCGGTCGCTTCAGCGGCCCGCTCGCTGCCGATCCTTCGATCACCGTTGAGATCCGGGCTGGTGGTCCGTTCATCGGCTTCCAGCCGACGGTGTCGCTGATGGCAACCGACGACGACATTTTCATGGGTTACGTCAACACCGACGAGGCCATTCAGAACTACAACGAGTTCCCGACCACCGCTGTGGTTGCACCGCTCGACATCAACCCGCAGATCATCATGTGGGATCCCGAGACCTACGACATCGGTAGCTGGGACGACGTGAAGGCAACCGGTGCCGTGATCAACCACTTCGGTGGCGCGGTCTACACCGAGTACCTCGTGGGCGCTGGCATCGTTGATGCTGGTCAGCTCGACGGTTCCTACGACGGCGCGCCCACCCGGTTCATCGCCGAGGGTGGCGCCATCATCCAGCAGGGCTTTGCCACGCAGGAGCCGTACAATTACGAGAACGTGTTCGCCGAGTGGGGCAAGCCCGTCGAGAGCCTTCTCATCCACGACTCTGGCTTCGAGCTCTACCAGGGCCCGCTCGCCATCCTCGACTCGAAGCTTGAAGCGAACCGCTCCTGCCTCGAGGCCTTCGTGCCGCTGTTCCAGCAGTCGATCGTTGACTTCCAGAACGACCCGGCAGCGACCAACGCCGCCATTCTCCAGGCCGTGATCGACCTGGACAGCTTCTGGCAGCTGAGCGAGGAATCGGTGGCCAACACCGTGGTCGAGATGGGTCGTCTGAACATCGTGGGTAACGGCAGCAACGGAACCATTGGCGACTTCGACGCCGATCGCGTCAACGAGGTCATCAAGATCGCCGCTGACCAGATCCCGTCCATGGACGTCCCCGAAGGACTCAGCGCCGACGACCTCGTCACCAACGAGTTCATCGACGAGTCGATCGGGCTCTAGTCGGATCCGTGTGGTGGCCGGCCTCGTTCGTGGCTGGCTCCGCACCGAGGAACCCCGCTGGCCTTCGGCCGTTGAGTTCCAACCGATATCTGTGAACGTCCCCGGGCCTTGCCCGGGGACGTTTCCGTTCCTGACTCTCATCATCACCGCTTGGCTGTGGGTGCCTGACCCTCACCATCACTCACCACATCACTGTCCCTTACTGCTGTGGGTGCCTGACCCTCACCATCACTGTCCCGAGCGTCTTGTATTCGAGAGGAGCGATGGTCGGGGAGCGGAGGAGAGGTAGTTTCGGGGGATGGCCACGTCCGCACCGCCCAGTCGCCGCCTGAGTGAATTGAGAGCCTCCGATCTCGCCGATCACCTCAACGCTGAATCCATCTTGGTGCTGCCGATCGGAGCAGTGGAACAGCATGGTCCGCACCTGCCGTTCAATACAGATCTCGTCATAGCGATGGAGTGCGCCGAGGCCGTGATGGATCACGTCGGAGCCCTGCTCGATCTCTGGCTGCTCGAGCCGCTCGCCTTCTCGAAGTCGAACGAGCACGCAGGCACGCCAGGCACGATTTGGCTGGGACCGGAAACGTTGCTGCGAGTGCTGGACGACATCGGCCGATCCATCGCGGCGACGTCGGCCACCAAAGTCGCCTTCCTCAACGGGCACGGCGGCAACTCCTCGTTGCTCAACGTGGCCTGCCGCGAACTCCGCCTCCATCACGGGCTCGAGACGTTCCTTCTCCACCCCAGTGTCCCGCCGGATCAGGGTGGCGCCTCCACCGAGGAGGAGTTGGGCTTCGGCATCCATGGCGGGATCGACGAAACCTCGCTCATGCTGCACCTCCGACCCGAACTCGTGCGCATGGAACTCGCCTCCCGCAATGTGCCCGAGCACCTCGCCGACAACGACCACGTGAAGTTCGGCGGCTCAGTGAGCTTTGGCTGGTTGGCGAGCGACTTCGGCCCCGACGGCCACATCGGTGATCCCACGGGAGCGACCCCGGAGCGGGGCGAGACCATGTTCGAGGCGGCCGTGGCGAATCTCTCGGCTGCCTTCGCCGAGATCGCCGCCTTCCGCTTCACCTGACCGATCCCCTCTGGCGGTGGTGGTTAGTGATGGTGAGGGTCAGGGCCGTTCTTCGGCTAGCGCCTCATCTCTACCGAGTTGCTCGCTGACGCTCACAACTCGCACCCCATGGGGCAGTGATGGTGGGGGTCAGGCACCCACAGGGTGATGGTGGGGAGGGGTGGTTGAAGGGGCGAAGTGAGACGGGATCTGGGAAGATCCGAGGATGGCTGATTTCGATGTCATCGTGGTCGGCGGCGGGCACAACGGACTCATTTGCGCGGCCTACCTTGCCCGCGCCGGGGTTCGCACGCTCGTACTCGAGGCACGGTCGCAGGTCGGCGGCTGCGCCGGTACCGAGGACGCCGTTGGCATTCGAGCCAACCTCTGCAATTGCGACCACACGATGGTCCGCCATATCCCGATCATCCAAGAGCTGCGTCTCGATCAGCACGGCCTGCGATACATCGACAACGACCCCGGCATGGTCGCCCGCGGCTGGGATGCACCAGGCCCGATCCCGATCTTCCACAGCGTGGAGCGCACGATCGATGCGCTTGCGCTCACCCACCCCGAAGAGGTCGACAACTACCGGCGCTACGCCGAGGTCGCCGTTCCCGTCGCAGACTTCGTCACTCAAGTCTCAGCTGAGCCGCCATCTGCCCTTCGACTCATCCGCCGCGGCGCCGATCCTCGGCGAGCCCGCGCCATCAAGACGTTGCTGCAATGGTCTCGCATGTCCGTCGGCGACGTGCTGCGGAGCTTCTTCACCTCTGAGGACCTCCTTGGCCCGGCCATGGCGGCCGGACCCGCAGTGTGGGGCCTCTCACCCGAAACTCCCGGCACCGGACTTGGAGCGCTGGCCTGGGCCTTCAAACATGTCGGTCCCACCGGCCGTCCCGTCGGAGGAAGCGGGGCGCTGACCGATGCCGTGGCCGCGAGCTTCAAGGCTGCCGGAGGAGTGATCCGTACCGATGCCAAGGTGGTGTCGCTCCTCACTGCGGGTGAGCACATGCGCGGTGTTGAGCTCGCTGATGGAACGGCGATCGAGGCGGAGGACGTCGTTGTTGCCAGCGATCCCCGTGCCGCAATCGTCAACGGCATCAAGACGCCAGGGCCAGCAGCCGGGTTCGTGGAGAAGTGGCGCAAGCGGCAGCCGCAGGCCGGCTACGAATCCAAGATCGATGCCCGTATCTCCGGCCTCCCAACCTGGCGCAATCTCGACCACGAGGCATTCGCCGCTGTTGGCTTCGAGGATCCCCTCACGCCATCCACGATCGTGGCGCCGTCCCTCGCCGAGATCGCTCGGGGCCACACGCTGATGGGTGAGGGCAAAGTGCTCGACCGTCCGATGATGTTTCTCAACATCCCCTCGGTCGCAGACCGCTTGATGGTTCCGTCTGGAGCCTCAGATGAACACGTATTGAGCCTCGAGGTCTTGTTCACCCCGTATGCGTTGGAAGGTGGTTGGGAAGGCTCGGCCGAGCCCGAACGGTGGCTCGACATGGCCGCAGAGTTGTTCGAGCCAGGTTTCCGTGAGTCGATCGTGGAATGGCGGGCCGTCACGCCGCTCACCTACGAGCGAGAGTTTCTGATGCCTCAAGGTCACGCCACATCCTTCGCTGGCGGTCCTCTCGCTGCGCTCCTCGGCCGAGACCGAGAGCTGACTCGGTACCAAACACCCATCGAAGGCCTCTATCTCACGGGGGCGGCAACGTTCCCCGGTGCGGGTGTGTGGGGCGCCTCCGGTCGCAATACGGCCAAGGTCATGCTGCGTGATGAGGCTCTCGGCCAAGGTTGATCGCGACCGGGCTGCTCCGACGCAGCGAGACGTTCGTGCTGAACGCGTCCCACCATTAGGTTGAAGCGGTGAGACTGTTTCTATTGGGCGGCGAGCACCTGATTGAGCAGACTGAGTCGCCCGCACTCTCGGGCCGACGTCAACGCGCCGTGCTCGAGGTTTTGCTTGTGGAGGCCAACCGTCCGGTGCGCGTCGAGCGACTCATTGACGAACTCTGGCCCGAAGAACCTCCGAAGACAGCCAGGAACAGCGTGCAGCGATTCGTCGCCGACGTTCGCGCTGCCTTGGGCGCGCATCGAGACCGGCTCGAGACGACGACAGATGGCTACCGACTAGTCTTGGAGGCAGGTGAACTCGATCTCGACGCGGTTCACGAACTGCGGCGCCAGGCGAAGAGTGCGGATCCGGCGGAGGCTTCGAGTGCGCTTGGTGAAGCACTGGCCCACTTTGGCGACCTGGCTGAGGACGGAGCACTGACGCCAAGCGGACGTCTTGCGCGGCTGCGACACCAGGAGCTCCGGCTGAAGATCACCGAAGAATGGGTTGAGTCCGAGCTGGCTCGTGATGGCGGGTCCGAGGCGATGGACGCCATTGACGACCTCGCCCGTCGCTATCCCTATCGAGAGCAGTTCTGGTCCCAGCTGATGCGAGCCCTCGATGCCCAGGGGCGCAGGGTCGATGCCCTTCGCGCCTACGAGACCCTGCGGCGGAACCTGGCCGACGACATCGGCGTGCAACCCTCCGCAGCAACCCGCGCCCTGGAAGCACGCCTGCTCTCCGTCGATGAGGACAGGACGAGCCCTCGGATTCAGGAGGAGCCGAAGGCGACTGCAGCATCGGATCATCAGATGCAGGAGCTGGAAGCCACTCCAGCTCCCAGCACGCTCGTTGGGCGCGAAGAAGATCGAGCACGCTTGCTCCACCTCGTTGACGAGCATCGATTGGTCACGGTGACCGGAGCCGGTGGCGTTGGTAAGACCGCACTCGTGCTCGATCTCGTCGAGAACGCAGCTAGCGAACTTGCAGGCGCCGCGGTCGTGCGGTTGGCCGAAACGGCCACAAGCGAGCGGTTCTCCGACGTCATCGCCACCGAGCTCGGCCTCACTCCGGAAGGCAATACGGCTGCTGCGGTGATTGACGAGATCGTTGATCACCTCATCCGCACTGAGCAGCCGATCGTGCTGGACAACGCGGAACACGTGGTGGCAGCGGCGTCGTCCTTCGTCGAGCGACTCCTGAACGAAACCCAGTGCCGAATCGTGGTGACCTCTCGCCAGCCGCTCGGTGTCGCGGCCGAGAAGCTCTTGGGCCTCGACGGCCTTGAACTGCCGGACCCTTTGCGACCCGGCCAATCAGACTCGGAGACGCTGTTCCTCCGTCGAGCAGCCGCACAGGGAATCGACGACATTGCTGCTGGCCCGCTGGCATCGATTTGTGATCGGTTGGATGGTTCACCTCTCGCTATCGAGCTCGCCGCTGCGCAGCTGGCGCACCTCGGAGTTCACGATCTTGCCGATCGGCTCGACTCGGCGGTGGACGCTGCGGCGCCGGAGGGCGAGCGGCATTCCTCGCTCGATCAGATGATTCGCTGGTCGTGGGATCTGCTCAGCGAGCCCGAGCGAGCGCTGTTGCAACTGCTTGCGGTTTTTCACGGGCGTCTGGCGACGACGGCGATTGAAGAGCTTCGGCCGCAGGCGCTTCCCCTCGTCTCTGGTCTCGTAGGGAAACACCTGGTGGCCGCGGAACGTGACGATGGGCGCCGCTACTTCTCGGTCTCGAGCTCCGTGCGGCGGTTTGCCACACGGGAGGCAGATCGATTGGGTGTGCTTGCCGACTTGCGCGATGCGCATGCCGGGCACGTCCTTGCGCATATGCGTCAGTGGTCTCACGCCGAGTCGAACTCGTGGCTCGATGTGATCGACGAGGTGGCCCGCTATGCCCGGGAGTACGCGCCGGCGTTGGAATGGCTTGACGAGCGCGGCCGCCACGACGACGTCATCGATCTGGCCACGCGGGTGACGGGCTTGTGGGCTCGACGAGGACCAGGAGCCGACCTGGACAACTGGTCGAGACGTGTGCTCGACCTGGTGCGAGTTGCGCGCCATGCCGGGTCGCTCGAACACGAAGTGGAATCTGCGGCGACGGTCATGGCGCTCGAAGCTCGCTTCCGGCTCGGCGACTACGGACGAATGGTTCGCTACGGCGAACGGCTCGTAGCGATCGAAGAGCGCCAGCCGACGGATCTGGGGACTGGGTTGCTCGGCTTCTACGGCACGGCCATGTACACCTTTTCCCTCGATTCCAAGTCTCGAGTCCTGGTCGAACAGGCCGTTGAGCGGGCCCGTGACACCGAAACCACAGATCTCAACGTGGCCCAGACATTGATGTGGCGAGGCTCGTGCGAGCTCATGAACCGGGAGTACGGGGCGGCGACGAAGACGTTCACGTCGGTCTTGCGACGCACCGATCGACCGTCGGGAACAGTGCTTTGGTCCGAGCTCGGCCGAGTGGTAGCACTCCAGTTGGATGACCGAAGGCGCGAGGCCAAAGAGGCCATCGGGCGACTGATCAGCCGAGCCGGCCAGAGCATCTGGAGCGACACGATCGAGGTGGTGGCCGCAGTCATCGCCGCCGATGAAGGCGACGTGGAAGGGGCTCGTCAACGATTGGTGGCCGCGGCCCGACGCAACATGGGACACACCCGCCTCATGGCTCGAGACGACTTTCAGATCGCCTTCGGGCTTGTCGCTGCAGCGGGCGGCGAGGAAAAGCTGGCAGCCGAATTGCTCGACGACGCCATGGGACAAACGCCCGTCACCGCCACCCTGCTCATGCATCATCAGTTCCCGGATTCGATGAGCGACGAAGAGTGGCGATCGGTTTGGTCAGGCCAATACGAGCGGCGACTCCACTCAGCGATGGTCCGATATAGCGGCCACATCCCGAGTGTCGACGAAGCGCTGGCTCGATGGTGGCCAGAATTTGTCGACAAAGAGCCCTGAGTCTTCGTCAGCTCTCTGACCAGGTGAAACGAGACGCGGGGCCGGTGCTCAGACGCGGACTCAGGCGTTTACTCAGCGACCACTCAGCGCCGCTCAGTAGTCACTCAAGCGGGGAAGTCATTGTTTGACCCATCGACCGAACGGCGGTCGAAGGAACCAAGGAATGCACTCATGTCTCGCCCCAACACCTCCCGCACTGCCACCAAGTTCAACGCCAACCCTCGCAACAACAGCATCGCTTTCCAGATGCGTGAGCTGATGGGGCCCGGTCTCCAGGTTGCCACCAGCCTCGACCGCGGCTTCCGCCGCTCCGCTCGACACAGCCTCTAACCCCTCGGAGTTCAGATGACGGCCAGGTGGAACAACCAACAACTGGACGAGGCTCGGTATCGAGCCGATCCCCTTGCAGACGATGCGGTTGCGTTGTTCATGCGTCACCTGGAGGAGGACGACCCGAGCCGTCTGTTTCACCGGCTTGTGAGTGAGTTGAGGGTTGAGATCGAGGACGCCGACCCTGCGATTCAGGCGTACCTCGCCAAGGTTCGCGAAGTACCTGCGTGGGCTGATCAACAGCAGATCACACGAGCCCAGCGGTTCTTTGCCGACTTCCTCACGCATCACTTCGCGATGCTCTTCTTGGCGTCGCTCCCCTCGGCGTACGCCAGTGCAAAAGGTGCGCATCCGCTCATTCTCACTGCGCAGCTCACCCAACAGGTTCGCCGCCGTCTGAACGAGACGTCGCAGTTCGTGATGGACGTCAACACCACTGGAGCGTTCGAAGAAGACGGCATTGCGATTGACCGGATCGCCCACATTCGACTGATGCATGCCGCTGTCCGGTGGCTCATTGCCAACGACCCGAAGCACTACACCCGCGATGTCGGAGATCCCAGGGTCGCCCACACCCCTCCCATCTGGGCCAGAACGTGGGGCGTGCCCATCAATCAGGAAGATCTTGCCGGCACGTTCCTGACCTTCACCACCGTGGTCTTCAATGGATTCGACCGTTGTGGAGTGGTCAGCGCTGCCGAGGATCGCGAGGCCTACTTCCATCTCTGGCGGGTGATTGCCACCATGCTCGGCATCGACGCTGAGTACATCCCCGACACGATCGAGTCAGCCGAGAAGCTGCAGGCCCTGATCTGGGAACGACAGCACCGTCACAATGCCGCTGGTGTCGAGCTGGAACGAGCGCTGCTCCATGCGGCCAACGAGCATTCCGGCCGTTGGCTGTCCTGGCTGTTTCCCACGATGTCGAGAGTGGTGCTCGATCCCGGCGTTGCGGACATGGTCGATGTGCCGGCCTCGACCCTTGCGTCCCGCCTCGCCGTCGGCCTGTTGGAGAAGGCGACGACCGTGTGGTCGCTACTGAAGAGGGAAGACCGACCACTGGCCAACTTCCTGGGCCACATCGGGAGCAACTTGATGGAGGGAAGTCTGGCTGAAGATCGTCACGGGAGATCGGTTCCGTTCTCCGTGCCCACCTCGCTTGTTGCTGATTCCCACAGCTGAGAGCGAGTCCGCCGTCGAGCGCGTTGTTTGGATCGCGCTCGACGGCAAATCCTTGTGAGCGAGGGCTGACCGGAGGGTTTCAGCCCTCGCACACATCGAGCGTTGCGAAGTCCGGAAGCGCACCGTCGATCGCCTCGATCGTGGTCTGCCGGAACTCGGCCCCGCATGGCGCGGCATAGCTGACTGATGCCAACCCGCCAGCTCCTTCGCACACGTCGATGCCGTTGACGACATCGTCGATGTCATCGGTGCTCTCAACTCCAAGATCGAGCTCGATGGGCTCGTCGCCGTTGGTGCAGCTGATCCGCACGCCGACCAGGTTCTCGTCGAGCGCGTCGCCGGGGTCGGTTTCGGTCGGCGTCACACCGGTGTCGTCCTCGTTCAGGTCGATGTCGTCGGCGAGGGTCGTCGTTGGTTGTTCTGTGGTCTCGCGAGCTGTCGTTGATGGCGCATCGGTCGTCGTTGGCGCGGGCGCTGTTGTGTCGGCCGGCGTGATGACGCTGATGTCATCGCCGTTGCGTGAAATGGCGGCCCAGCCACCGATGGCCACGATGGCGACAGCTGCGGTGGCCAGGACCATGAGGCCACGTTGATTGTTCTTGAACATGTCGAAGATTCCTTGTCGTTCTCGGAGTGAGGGGTCCGGCTCGAGCGTCCAGAAGGGGCGGGGCTCGGGTGCAGCTGTCACCCGTTCCTCGACCGCCTGCTTGAACAGGGCATCCACGGGGTCGTGTGATCGGTCGTTGTCGTGGCCATTGATGTGGTCAGTCATTGATCAATCCCCTCAAGGTGTCCTTGGCTCGTGCCAGGTGTTTGCGAACACTGCCTTCTGACATGCCGAGTCGTTCCGCAACTTCGGCCCCGGTGAGCTCCTCCCAGTAGGTGAGGTGCACAACGGAACGTTGGTTGGGACTCAGCACGTCCAACGCCAGCGACAGATCCGGCCCGGGCGCACTCCAATCAGTGGATTGGGCGCGATCGAGTGCGGTCCGCTGCTCTCGCCGCCAACGACGCCCTTGCGATCGCAGATGCGATCGGGCGGCGTTGCGCACGGCTTGATAGAGATACGCCTGCTCGTTGTTCGCCCGATCGAGGTCGGGGGAGGAGAAGATCCGCCCCGCCACCGATGCCACCACGTCTTCAGCGTCGGAAGGTCCGACGATGGACGCAGCGAAGGCAACGAGTGCCTTGGCGTGTTGCTGATACAGGCGCTCAGCTCGCTGACGTTGGTCGATTGCCATGTTCACTGACCCTTAGACGCCACCGACCGCATCGATCCGTGACAAGGAAGTGTGAAATCTATGGATTCTTTGGTTCGGTTGGTGTGCCCTGCCAACGAAGGGCATCAATGAGCCGCTCAAAGAGATTGGTTTGCTCTCGCGTGAGATCGAGGGCAGCCAGTGCTTGCGTTGCTTCGGCGAACTCGCTCGCAGCCAACGCGTCAGCGAAGCCCTCCACCGCATCGTCGGTCTCGATGTTCACGGTCGAGTCTCGAAGGGCCAAGGAGTCCGTGGGCTCGGCGTCAGGATCGGTGTCGTCAGTGGCATCAAGGCCGGCGAACGTTCTGAGGAGTCGACGCCAGGCGCCCGAGCTGGAGCGGGTGCCGCCGGGGCCAATGAGGGTGGCATCGACGCTGCCATCCGTTGCACACCACCCTTCACTGGTGCGCCGCATATCGACGACCACGGCTCGCTCAATGACGATGTCTTCCGGACGAGCGTCCTTCACGGCGATCGGCGCTGCTTCCAGCACGTCAGCCGGGATGGGTTCGATGAGTGTGAGGTTCACGTCGTTGAGCAGAAAGCCGGTGAGGCGATCGCCCGACGACTCGAAGAGACCCAGATCGCCAGGGAATGACTGCAGCTGCGCATCACACCCGTGGCCGCTCATCGTGCTTGTGGCTTGCTCGCCTGGCTGATCGGTGGGGTTGCCTGGGGTGACCTGGACCTGCAGATCCTCGAGGGCGCCCGACTGTCTCGATGAGGCGAGGCTCGCGTAAAGAAGTGTCGGCACGCAGAAGAGCACAAAGATGCCGGCGATGAGCTGTGCTGAACCGTCGCCCTGTCCGCCCTTGCCAGCCATGGCGACCAGTGTGCCGCGGATCACCGCCTGTGGCTTGGTCCGTGTTGCTCAGTCGACAGGCGTGTCGAGGTACTGACCGCAGAACGGCCATGGTGAGGAGCCTCGCTCCCGATACAGCCTGGCCGCTCGGAGGTCCTGCTCTTCGGGTGCTGCCGCAGCGGGATCGCCGGCGCCGCCGACCGACTCCCAGGTGGGAACGTCGAATTGGTACGCACCCCGGTAGCGACCGGTGGCATTCACTGCGGCGTAGTTGCCGCTGGATTCGCAGAAACGAAGCTGGGCCCACTGCTCCGGTGACGGATCGGGCCGCAAGCCGATGGCCGCACCTGGATCAACCAGCGGATGCGAGTATCCCGGAGGCAGCTCTCGCACGGGTGTGCCGTTGACCTGGAAGGGATACGCCGTGTTCGGGGGATGCTCTGACCCTGCGGGTGCCTGGACGGCATCCATCGTGAGCATCGCGGCGGGCGAGTGATCCGCGGTCGCAACGTCGGGCAGCGGCGTGAGCTGGTCCAGTGAGTTCTGGAACGAGGCGAACGCTGGCGCCGTCTGGCCGACTGGCCCGGCTGACACCGGCGCCGCTCCAGCCACGTCGGTGGCTCCGTCGTTCGGAATCACGATCAGCAACGCAAGGCCGAAACCGGTAGCGAGCCAGGGTCCGAGGAGCGTGGGCGGAGGTGTTCGTGGAGGCTCAGGCGCGTCGCTCAGCACCGCAGCGTCGCCGGTGGCGAGCCCTGGGTTTGAGACGGTGAATCGAGGTGCGACGAAGGTGTGTCGATCTCGTTCGATGGCGGCGGGAAGTTGACGTGCTGACACGTGAAGCCCGCACCGTAGACACCCATGTCATCCAGTGACAACTGGACTGACATATCCACCCATGAACGCAGAAAAACGAGAGACGCACACCAGCCTGCGGGTATGCGTCTCTCGCGGTTTCTTTGGTTGTGGGTGGTGTTGGGCCAGCGGTTCAGTTCGTGCCGGTGATGTCCTTGTGCTCGTCCGAGTTGGCGAAGAAGCTCATGACGTCACCTCGGGTGCGGTTGCCCGATTCGATCTGCTCGAGCCAGTAGATCCGGCCGCCTGATTCGGGTGCTCGTCCGAGGATGTTTCGGTAGATGGTGTCGATGAACTGGCCGTTGTTCAGGCCGCCGTAGGTCTGGTTGAACTCGTTGGAGGTGACGAAGAACTCGGCGATGGCCTGGTTGGCGCCGGGTTCGTTGGCCAGACGATCGGACCAGAACTGGA
Source organism: uncultured Acidimicrobiales bacterium (assembly GCA_937997485.1). Lineage (GTDB taxonomy): Bacteria > Actinomycetota > Acidimicrobiia > Acidimicrobiales > SZUA-35 > SZUA-35. The sequence continues at coordinate 60,553 of CALKTH010000029.1, forward strand.
AGCCACCGGCGTCGGGCTGACGGCCAAAGGTGGCGACGTAGTAGCGAGCAACGATCGCCTCATTGCCGCTCGTCCCGGCGTAGCGGCCGGTGAGGCTCCAGTCCACGGTGATCACGGTTGTCTCGGTGACCGTGTTTCCGGCGGCATCGGTGGCGGTGACCGAGACGGTCTGCGTGCCTTGCGCCGATGTGTCGATCACGGCGCCGGTAGCGATTGCGATCGAGCCGGTCGTGGGTGAGCTGATGCTGCCAGTGCAGCTCACGACGGCGACGTTGTCATCGCACTGGTAGGTGACGGAGGTCGGTGCGCCGAACCGGGAGACGGTTGCTGGTGCGTTGGTCGAGATGGTGGGGGGGATCGTGTCAGCTGCCGGTGCTGGGGGGACGGGTGTGGGGCTTGTCGGAGGTACGGGCTGCTTGGCAGGCGGGATCACGATCACGACTGGAGGCTTGGGGGTCGGAGGCGGCGGCGGAGTGAAGTCGACCTCGAGCTTCGGAGACAAGCGCGAGATCCGACGGTCTCCGCTGTTCATCACAGCCTCCACCCAGATGGTGGTTGGAATCGCGTTGTGCCGCACGGTGGCGGAGCGGGTGTTTCCGTTGACGGTTGCGGTGACCGCGTTGCTGAATGCATCTCGGCCGTGAACTCGGTACTCCTGCACCTCACCGACCTCGGGTGCGTCCCACTCCACCAAGGTCGTTCGGACATTGGTCTGGGAGATCCTCGGCTGTCCGGGAATCGACAGCACTTCGAAGGTGACGGTGATGCTGGGCTTCTGGTTCGCCTGCACATATGTGAAGCCGAGCACGGCTTCGTACTGGCCGGGAGGCAGCGCCTCGAATCGGAAGGGGTAGGTCGCGTTGACGGCATTGCTGCCATTCAGCACGGCGCTTTCCCGGAAGCGAGGACCAGCGATGTCGACCGAGACGAGAAGCGGAACCTCCTGATCGAGCGGGTTCTGGATCATGGCCATCTCCAGGTTCGCGAAGTCGCTTCGATGACCGTGGAAGAGCTCGAATTCTCTGAGGAGCGGCGGGCTGACGAAGCGATCGTCGGCTGAGGCCGCTGGGGTCATCGTGGCGAGGATGGCCAGCATCACGGTGATGCTGAGCATCAGACGGGCGAGCCGGCTGCGGTTGTTGGTGTGTTGCTTGGTGCTTGTCTTCTTTGCGGCTGCGTGGTGCATGTCCGCTCCCCTCATCGGTTGGTTGATGAGAGGAGTGTCATGCAGGCGCCGTGCCCGTCTCTGTGAGGTACTTCACCTTCACCCAGATTTCTTCTTTTTCGTGCCGCACCGCGCCGGACAGGGGCCGGAAAAAGAACGACCCCCCAACCGCCGAAGCGGAAGGGGGGCCAAGCGGAGAGGGTGGGATTTGAACCCACGGTGGGCGTGAACCCACACCTCCTTAGCAGGGAGGCACAATCGACCGTACTCTGTCACCTCTCCAGGTGAGCCGTGAGTGTATCGACCGCAATCGGCTGCGAGAACCGGGCAGCGAGAACCGATCTTGGTCCACTACCTTCCGGTCATGGTGATTGTTGCTGGCACATTGACATTGGACCCCGCAGACCGCGCTGCCTTCCTCGAAGCGTGGGCCGTGATGCAGGCCGCCACGATGCAAGAAGATGGCTGCATCAG
>CALKTH010000030.1 GCA_937997485.1 uncultured Acidimicrobiales bacterium
TTCGACGTGAGCACGCAGCAGCACCGTCGCCTCGTGAAGGTTCCCGCGTCGAAGCGCAATTCGTGACGCCAGCGGATTGTTGAGCGAGTTGGTCCGTTCCGGGACGACAACGGCGGCGGCTTGGTCGAACATGTCATAGGCTTCCTCTACATCACCTCTGCTCAGAGCTGCGTATCCCAGCGATGTCAGCGCCCAGTGGACACACGTCGGAGGCCCCCCAACCCGATGCCTGGCAAGCGCTTCGTGCAGCACGTTGGTGGCCCCGTCGGCATCGCCCGCCATCAGCAAGGTCATCGAGTGCCCGGCGATCTCGAAGAGGTCAGCCTGGTATTGGTCGTTGCCCGCTCTGAAGTCAGCCAGCGCTTCATGGCTCGCTGCGAGCCGAGCCTGATGGTCGCCGTCGATGAACGCCCGGGCGAAGCGGAGCATGGGAATGTCCGGCTCACCGAAGCGGCCGACAAGGTGCTCGTATCCCTCGAGGTCCATGTTTCGCATGTAGCGGCGCGCGGCCCAGGTGAGCCCAAACTCCCGAAGCTCTTGGTCTTCCGCTGCAGCGTGGCTGAGCAGTTGCTCCGCCCAATCGCCCACCTCGTTTCGGCTTCGGGCGTAGATCTCCGTGCTGATCGGTTCCATAAGCTTGCGAGCGAGCTGGAGATCACCGGTGGAACAGGCCCAACCGAACGCCGCTCGTAGGTTGGGCCACAGTTCATCGAGCCGGGCAACCCCCTCGAACTCTCGAGCTGATCCGAGCAGCCCCTGCACCAAAGCAACGTTGGCGAGACACCAGCGGGCATGGTGCTGCGCTGCGGTGTCTGTTTCGTTGTCGTCGGTCAGCCGCTCAGCGGCGAATTGTCGCATCGTCTCGAGCAGCCGGAACGATCGACCGAACGAGCCAGACTCCACGATGACCATGGACTGCTCAACGAGCCCGCTCAGCGCGGCATCAACGTCGTCCAAGCCGCCTGCCGTTCCGGATCCGGCCACGGCGTCGGCTCCGGCCAGATCGAAGGGTCCAGCGAACACGGACAATCGGTGAAGCAAGCGTTGCTCGTGGGCATCCAGCAAGTCGTATGACCATTGGATCGTCGCCCGCAGGGTGCGATGCCGCTCAACGCTGCCGCGCCGCCCGCCGGTGAGGAGCCGCAGACGGTCGTCGAGGCGATCTACCAGTTCATGAGGATCGAGCGTGAGTATCCGTGCGGCAGCAAGTTCGATGGCGAGCGGCACGCCGTCCAACTTCCGGCAAATCTCGGCGACCGCAGACCGCTCCGCTGCGACGTCGAACTGTGGCGCTGCGGCCAGGGCTCGTTCGTTGAAGAGCTCAACGCCGGACGTCTCGGGCTCGAGTGGCGAGACAGCGATCAGTTGCTCTGACGGCAGCCCCAGCCCTTCACGGGAGGTGGCCAAGACCGAAGCCTGAGCACTGCCATTGACGATGGCTTCAGCCACGAGTGCAGCACCACCGATGACGTGCTCGCAGTTGTCCAGCACGATGAGCGCTCGCCGACCGTGCAGGCTCGACACGATGGAGTCCAGCACCGTTCGGCCCTGCACCTGCCGAACATCCAGAACGGTGGCCACGGCGCGTGGCACGTCGCTGCCTGCGCTGAAGCCCGCCAGCTCCACTACCCAGACCTCGTCCACCGCGGAGCCCAACCGGGCGGTCGCAGCGGCGAGGGCCAAACGGGTCTTGCCGATCCCGCCCGGCCCAACGAGCGTGACGAGCGAGCGATCATCGAGCGAGGCAAGCACGGAAGCAACGGCGTCTTCTCGGCCGAAGAGCGAACCGAGTCGAGCGGGCAGATTGCCGCGGCGTCGTTGCTCGATGCGCAGTGCCGGATGCTCATCGTCGCCGAGCTGGAAAACCCTCTGTTCCCGGACGACACCGTCGAGCCGGAAGCGGCCGAGGTCCTGCAGGGCCCGTTCCTCCAGCAGCGCCGCAGTCGCACTTGAAAGGAGCGTTTGGTGGCGATGTCCGACGCTGCTGAGCTTGGCCGCAACGATGACCGCGGGTCCGAAGTAGCCCTTGCCCCGCTCCTCGGTCTCGCCGGTGTGCAGGCCAACTCGAACGGCGAGCTCCAATGGCTCCGGCCAGCGCTCGGCCCGCATGCGGTCTTGCAGCTCGTCCGCCCAGCGAGCCGCATCGCTCGCCCGATGAAAGGCCACACCGAACGAGTCACCTCCGGTAGCGAAGATGGCGCCCCCGTGGCGGTCGACGGCCGACCGGACAATGTGGTCATGCCGATCCATCGCCTGAGCCATCGCTCCTCGATGAGATGCCCAGCACACGGTTGAGTCGACAACATCGGAGAAGCCGAAGGTCACCGTGCCTGTCGGCAAACCGAGCGGGCCGCCCTTCGAGGAGCGATCGACAGTGAGCTCCTCGTCTTGGCCGAGGATGGACGCTTCCAGGTCTCGTAGCCGCGGGCCGGGCTCGACCCCGAGATGCTCGACGAGATGTGCTCTGGCGCGCCGATATGCAGCCAGCGCCTCCGCTTGGCGGCCCATTTGGTAGAGCGCGGTCATGAGCAGGGCCCAGAGGCCCTCCCGGAACGGGTGCTGGGCGGTCAGCTCGGTGAGTGTGCTGATCGCTCCGGGCGGATCGGTCTCGATGTGGTCGGAGAGGTCCGCTTCGAGCGCTCCCAGCCAGCGTTCGGTCAGCGCCTGCACGACGGGGTCGAGCCCGGGTGCGTCGAGCCCGGCGAGCGGTGCGGCGACCCATTCGGCGAGAGCCTCCGGCGAGTTGCCTTCGTCGAGCAGCTGTTGGAAGCGAACGACGTCGACGGCAGAGGGATCAACGTTGAGGCGGTAGGCGGTGCCAACGCGTGCGATCGACGCTTGGCCCAAGCCTTTCCGGAGACGAGTGACGTAGGACTGCAGTGTTTTGTCGGCGGTTCGAGGTGCACTCTCGCCCCACACCTGTGTCACCAGCCGGTCGACGGGAACCGCTGAACCGGGCGACAATGCGAGCGATGCCAGCACTGCCTGACACTTGGCTGGCCCGAGGTCGATCATCCGGCCGTCGTCAGCCACGGCAGCAACACCACCGAACAAGCGGATCTGAGTCATGGTCGGATGTTCCCCCTCGCCGCTTGTGTCTCACTCGTCACCGAGTTGTGTACCGGTTGTGTCGCGCTGCGCCGACTCAACCGGAATGACAGCGTGGCACGACCGAGGCTCGACCGCGCCGGTTGAGGATGGTCTCCGACACCTCAGACAGGAGATCTGCCATGTCACATGCGTTGTATCGAATGGGCCGACTTGCGGCCCGCTACCCGTGGAGGGTGCTCGGCCTTTGGCTGTTTGCCGCCGTCCTCACGGTCGGGGGCTCATCGGCCTTCGGAAAGGATCTTGACGACTCGTTCTCGGTCCCCGGACTGGACTCTCAGATCGCGCTCGAGCTGCTTTCGTCGGCCGAGTCTGAGCGAGCGGGTCTCACCGCACAGGTCGTCGCCACACCCGTGGATGCTGCGGCCACCTTCGCCGACGGTGAGGAGCGTGCGGAACTCAATGCCCTCCGAGCCGAACTCGCAACCCTCCCTGACGTGATCGAAGCCAGCGAACCCCAACTGTCCGGTGACCAAACGATCGCCATCATTCGGGTGCAGTACCCGATCGTTGAAGAGCTCTCGGCCGAGAACCTCGAGCAGCTGAAGGAGGTGCGGGGCGCTCAGGAGAACTCGCCACTCCAAGTCGAGACGAACGGCGACTTGTTCTTTGCGTTCGAGGAAGCGGAGACGGGCATCGGAGAGATGATTGGCTTGATCGCAGCGGTGATCATCTTGCTGCTGGCCTTCGGTTCGATCATCGCGATGGGCCTGCCAATCGGCACGGCGATCTTCGGCCTGGCCCTCGGCGTCAGTGCCATGCCGCTCGTGGCCTACATCATCGACATCCCGAGCTGGGCGCCGCAGATGGCCAGCATGGTTGGTCTCGGTGTCGGCATTGACTACGCACTCTTCCTCGTTACTCGTCACCGCGAATTCCTGGCCAAGGGAATGACCGTGGAGGAGTCGGTCGGGCGTGCAGTAGCCACTGCCGGCCAGGCGGTCATCTTCGCCGGCGGAACGGTCGTGACCGCGATCCTCGGCTTGGCCTTTGCCGGCGTTCCGTTCATGACTGCTGCAGGCGTCGCGACCTCGATCGTCGTGTTGATCATGGTGGTCGCGGCGATCACGCTCGTACCGGCGTTCCTCGGCTTGGCCGGACATCGCATCAACGGGTTGAGCACGAAGCGCCGCGAAGCCCGCGCCTCAACCGCTGCCCTGCGAGGTGTGACGGGTTCTCCAGCCGCTGGGTGGGAGCGTTGGGGACAGCACGTTGCCTCCCACGCATGGCCCTACGCCATCGGCGTGACCGTCTTTCTGCTCGCCTTGACGGCGCCGGTCCTCTGGCTCCAACTCGGCTTCCCCGATGACGGTGTCCTCCCAGAGAGCCGCACCGAGCGCCGGGCGTACGACCTCGTTGCCGAAGGCTTCGGTCCCGGCATCAATGGCCCGCTCGTGATCGCTGTCGACATCTCCCAGGACGTCTCCGTCGTCGAACCGCTCGCTGCAGCCATCGCCGCCGACCCTGGTGTCGTCGCCCTCGCCCCGCCCGAGGTGAACGTTGAGGCTGGCGTTGCCACGTTGATCGCCTTCCCCGGCAGTTCGCCGCAGGACGAAGCCACGTTTGCCACGGTGGAACGACTGCGGGCCGAGGTGTTCCCGACCGTGCTGGCTGAGACTCCAGCTACCGCGCACGTCGGCGGGCAAACCGCCAGCTTCGCCGACATCGGGGATCGGGTCGCTGATCGTCTGCCGCTCTTCATCACCGCGGTGATCGTGCTGAGCTTCCTTCTGCTCACACTCGTCTTCCGCTCGATCCTGGTGCCGCTGAAGGCGGCGCTGCTGAATCTGCTGAGCATCGGTGCCGCCTACGGCGTGCTCGTGATGGTGTTCCAGTGGGGGTGGGGCATGGATCTCATCGGACTCGAGGCAACGATCCCCGTGATCTCCTTCCTCCCGATGTTCATGTTCGCCATCCTCTTCGGGCTCTCGATGGACTACGAGGTCTTCCTGCTCTCTCGGGTACGAGAGGAGTACCTGGTTTCCGGCGACAACGACGCCTCCGTGATCCACGGCATTGCCAGCACCGCCCGGGTGATCACGAGTGCGGCGCTGATCATGATCTCGGTCTTCCTCGGCTTCGTACTGGGCGACGATCCAGTCATCAAGATGATGGGCCTTGGCCTTGCCACGGCGATCTTCGTGGACGCAACCATCGTTCGCATCGTGCTCGTGCCCGCCACGATGAAGCTCATGGGTGATGCCAACTGGTGGATTCCAGGTTGGCTCGATCGCCTCCTCCCCACGGTGGACATCGAGGGCGAAGGCGGGCTTCCCGAGCCGGAGTACGAGCGCACGGAAGGTGGAGCGTTCGGCGATCGCAGCCTGGACCAGGTCGGGCCGCATCAACTCCTTGACGGGAGCGACGATGATCCGTCGTCTGAGCGCCTGGCATCTGCAGGGGTGACGCGATGACAACGCTCAATGACAACGCGAACCACAGCGCGAACCACAGCGCCACCGGGCAGGCGCCAGAAGGGGACCGTCAGAAATCGACAACGAGGAAGAGCAATCTGATGAAGAGCGACCCAATGAGGAGTGATCCGATGAATCCAGAGATCAGCGCATCCGCCGAACGGGCGTTGCCGGGGCGGATGCGTGCTGCCCGGCGAGACTCCTATGGGCCGCCATCCGTGGTGACCATCGACGAGGTCGACGTCCCAACCCCGGCTGATGATGAAGTGCTCATTCGAGTGCTGTCGTCGTCGGTGAACCCAGCCGACAAGTACTTCTGCCTCGGCGAGCCCAAGATCATGCGGCCGTCGTCCGGTTGGTTCCGGCCCAAGGAACCGTTGCTCGGTCTCGACGCCGCCGGGGTCGTGGAACGGGTGGGTGCGGGTGTGACGGATATCGCGGTGGGTGACGAGGTCGTGGGCGAGATCGGTGCCTCGTGGGCTGAGTTCGCCACGGCGAAGCGTCGGCACCTGGCCCTCAAGCCCCCATCGGTCGACTTCGAGCAGGCCGGTGCCATTGGTGTGGCAGGACTGACGGCGCTCCAGGGCCTTCGAGACAAGGCGGAGGTGCGAGCCGGCGATCGAGTCCTGGTGACCGCCGCCTCTGGTGGCGTCGGACATCTTGCCGTTCAGCTGGCCAAGCATTGGGGTGCAGAGGTCGTGGCGACGTGCAGCACTCGCAACGTCGAGTGGGTACGAGCCTTGGGCGCGGATGAGGTCATCTCGTACACGTCCACCGATGTCGCCGCCGTACGACCCGGATTCGACGTCATCTTCGACAACGCCGGCGTGTTCTCTCTGAAGGAAGGGCGAGCCCTCCTCAACCCGAATGGACGATGGGTGCTGGTAGGTGCGCCGCACGCGGGCGGGCTCTTGGGACCGGCCCGCAGCCTGATAGGCAAAATGATCGGTGCGAAGCTGCGACGCGTGCCCTTGCTCTCGTTCGTGGCGCAATCGAACGCCGAAGATCTGGCGACGCTGGCCGAACTCATGGCCGAGGGCGCCCTCGCGGTGACGATCGATCGGCGCTTCGGGCTCGACGAGGCGAGCCAGGCGCTCCAGCACCAGCTCGACGGGCATGCCCAGGGCAAGTCCGTCATTGCCATCCAAGAGGCTTGATCTGTCGGAACGAACCCGCGCGGGGCGCCCGTGCATGACCTCAGTCGTGTGGACGGGGCGCCACGTGCCGATGAGGGGTGCCAGTGGCGCCGCCGGCTCAGCGTCGGCGGCGTCCCGCCGAGCGGGACCCGGCCACTCGGTGATCGTGATACCGATCACGTGGTCGGTGATCGTGCACCAGATGCACGTCACGATGACCCCGACGGAACGTGGCCACGCGGCTCATCACCAACTTGGGATTCTCGGAAGTGATGCCCTCGGCAATCAGCGACGCCAGCGCTGCCATATGGCGCTTCTGATAGCCCCAGCGCACGAGTTCGTTCGTACCGATGCGCAAGCCGCTGGCGTTTGCTGTCCCGATGTCCTTCGGCAGGCCGATGGCCGATGCCAGGAGACCGCACGCTTCCAACCGAAGCGCGAGCTCGTGGCCACCTGCGGTGTTGCCTTCGAGCGCCGATGCGTCGATGGCGAACGCGTGGGATTCGGTGACGCCTCGTTCGGTACGGTGAACGGGTACGCCGAGCTCGATGAGTTCGTGGGCGAGGGCCGCGGCCGTGTCATGCATCCTCTTGGCGTACGTCGAGCCAAAGTCCCGCCAATCGAGCAGGGCGATGGCGAGCGAAGCGGAGCTGGCGACGTCGAAGTTCGCCGTGAGCCCGGGGTACGCGATGGCGTCGACGCGCTCCGCGATCGTGGCGTCGTTGGTCACGAGCAGACCGGAGGGCGGTCCGCCGAGGCTCTTGTAGGTGCTCATGGTCATCACGTGCGCACCACGGGCCAGCGGATCGGGCCAGCTACCGCCGGCGATCGGACCGGAGAGATGCGCCGCATCGAACATGAGCGTCGCGCCCACCTCGTCGGCGATCTCGCGCAGCGCCTCGATCGGATGCGGGAAGAGGTTGAGGCTCGTGCCGATCGTGATCACCTTTGGCTGCACTCGACGAGCGAGGTCGGCCACGCCATCCACATCAACGGTGTGATTCTCGACGTCGATCGGCGCCTCGTGAATGTCGAGTCCGTACAGACCAGCGGCGCCCGCCTGATGGTGTGTGACGTGCCCCCCGATGCTTGCGGGCGGGACGATGACCGCGTCGCCAGCCTGTGCGCACGCCATAAAGACGTACAGGTTCGCCATGGCTCCTGAGCCCACACGGATCTCGGCGAAGTCCGCACGGAAGGTTTCAGCTGCAAGCGCCTGAGCGGTCACCTCGATGTCCTCGAGCCACGTGAGTCCCATCTCGTACTTCTCGCCGGGATGGCCGAGCGACGGCCGCGAACCGATTCCGCTGCCGAGAATCTCCTCGGCCCTGGGGTTCATGACATTGGTGGCCGGATTGAGATTCAGACCGTCTCGCTCATGCGTGATGCCGTTCATCTCGATCATGGCGTCGATTTGGTCGACGAGTTCTCCGGCGTCGCGGCCCTGCATCGACTCGACAATGTCTTGAACACGTTCTTCAGCGGCAGCGGACAGCCACGGACGCGGCGCAAGAGGACTCATCGGTTCATTGTGACCGAGATCGTCCGCCTGTCTGAGAATCCTTCGGGAGTGTGTTGAGGACGCCCGCCGTGACGAGCAGCCTCGTTCAGGCCTGTTGGATCTTGCGGCGCGTCGAGCCAATCGCCGTGGCCAGGAACCAGAGCGCGCCAAAGATGATGACTGGGCCCCAGAAGTTGGGGTGCCAGCGCTCCTCGAACTCGTAGCCGAGCCCACGACCGAAGGCCACGGCGGTGATGAGCATCATGGCCACCTGCCACTTTGCGTTGTAGCGGAAGAGACCGATGGCCTCGCCGCAGAAAGCGATCGTCGCTGGCAGGCAGAGGACCCAGATCGCGGCCGGGTCCCAACTCTCGGGCCACGGAGCAAAGCCAACGGCAGAGGCAATCGCCACGATGATGCCCATGGGATAGAGGGCGGCGCAGCGTCGGCACACGTGTCGACCGCCAAGCTTCACGCACTTCTCTCCGTAGTCCACGGGGTAGTGGTGGGCGAGCCACATGTTCTTCTTCGCCTGCCGCTCGCGTTCCTGTGCGCCGATCATCGCCAAACGAGCCTCGAACAGATCGAGGGCTGGGTTCGAGTCGGCAGCGGGAGAGGCGGCAGCGTCATCCATCCCGTCTCCATCGGCCGTTTTCGCCCCAGACCAAGCGGTCGGAGGGGCATGGCGAAAACTTGACCGGGCGGTCAAGTTGGTGGGATCATCTTCTCTCCGATCGATCAAGGAGTTCCTCATGCCTGAGGCAGTCATCGTTTCCACCGCCCGCAGCGGTATTGGCCGCGCGTTCAAGGGGTCGTTGAAGGACGAGCGTCCTGACGACATCGCCGCCCAGATCGTCACCTCCGCCCTGGCCAAGGTCCCGGAGCTTCCTCAGGATGAAATCGGCGACCTGATCATGGGCTGTGGCTCACCCGCTGGTGAACAGGGCTTCAACATCGGCCGCGTCGTTGCGGTCATGGCGGGGCTCGACAACGTGCCCGGCGTGACGGTGAACCGCTACTGCTCCTCTTCCTTGCAGACCATTCGTATGGCTGCCCACGCCATCAAGGCTGGTGAGGGCGATGCCTTCATCTCCGCCGGCGTCGAGTTCGTGTCTCGCTACGGCAACGGTGCTTCCGACGCCGGCACGGCCGTGAACCCGATCTTTGGTGACGCCATGGCTCGCACCGTCGAGCGTTCAGGCGAGGGCGCAGCGTCGTGGACGGCTCCTGAGGGCTTGCCCGACATCTACATCGCCATGGGCCAGACCGCTGAGAACGTGGCGCAGCAGGAGAACGTCTCCCGCGAAGCCATGGACGAATGGGGCGTGCGCTCCCAAAACCGCGCCGAGGCCGCCATCGCCAACGGGTTCTTCGAGAACGACATCACCCCCGTCACGCTCTCCGACGGCTCCACCTTCGCCAGCGATGACGGCCCCCGAGCCGGTGTGACCCTCGAAGCAGTTTCCGGACTCAAGCCGGTGTTCCGTCCCGACGGACGAATCACAGCGGCCAATGCGTGCCCGCTGAACGACGGCGCCGCTGCCGTCGTGGTGATGAGCGACACCCGCGCTGCCGAGCTCGGCATCAAGCCGCTCGCTCGCATCATCAGTTCCGGCGTGACCGGTCTCAACCCCGAGATCATGGGCCTCGGCCCGATCGAAGCGTGCCGTCAGGCCATGGCTCGAGCCGGCATGACCATCGACGACATCGATCTCGTCGAGATCAACGAGGCCTTCGCTGCGCAGGTGCTGCCCTCGGCTGACCAGCTGGGCATCGACTATGACAAGCTCAACATCAACGGTGGCGGCATCGCTCTCGGCCACCCCTTCGGCATGACCGGCGCCCGCATCATGACCACGCTCATCAACAACCTCATCCAGGAAGACAAGACCATCGGCATGGAGTCGATGTGCGTCGGTGGCGGACAGGGCATGTCGATGATCATCGAGCGCCTCTAGCACTCACCACTCTCGAAACCGAGAGCGTTGTCGAAGGACCCGGCCCCGGCCGGGTCCTTCCGCGTCCAGCCCCAGCCCCTTGGCGGCACGGGCGCGTTGGGGGCACCGTTCGTTGTCGTTCTGGCGTTACGTAACGGTGCCACGGGGGCACGGGACGGTTGGGTCAGCCGATGCCGCAGGCGGCGAGGGCGTCGTCGAATGCCTTCTGGAACACGGGGCCCTTGTCGCCGGTCGGGTCCTCAGAACCACTGGCGATGTCATCTTCGCTGAGGCCGGAGGTGAACACTTCGTCGGCCACACAGGTGGCCTCTTCGGTCGTGAGCTCGGTTTGCCCGGCGAGGCCGTTGATCAAAGCGGTGCGATCGGGTGACTCATCTCCGCAGGCAGCGGCCAGCAAGGCCACGGGCAGGATGAAGGCAGCGAGGCGGCGCTTGGTACGAGGCATCCCCACAGTCAATCGGCATTCTTCGGAAATCCGGCCACACGAAGGTGCAGTCCTGTTCGACGCCTGACGCCTGCCTCGCGCCAATGCCCTCGGACACCGGCCTCGAGGTGTGGGGCATCGGAAGGAGGTGGGGTGCGGCGATCTAGCCGCGAGCGCGCCGGCTGGAGATCACGCCGGTATTGAACCCAGCGAGATGCAGGCCGCCGGCGAAACGGGCATGTTCGATCTTCGTGCAACGATCCATCACCACGTCGAGTCCAGCCTCAGTCGCAATGGCCTGCGCTTCATCACTGACGATGCCGAGCTGTAACCACAGGGTCGAGGCACCGGCGGCCACCGCCTCCTCCGCAACACCGGGGCAGTCGTCGGGACGACGGAAAACGTCTACGAGATCGGGTACGACGGGCAGATCGGCCAATGACGGGTAGGCCTTCATGCCGAGGATCTCGGTTTCGCGCGGATTCACGGGGTATACGTCGAAGTCGCAGAGCGACGAGGTCAGGTACGTCATCACGAAGTAGCTGGCTCGAGACGGATTGGCCGAGGCCCCCACGATGGCAATGCTCTTCGTCCGGTCGAGGATGGCTCGTCGTTCGAGCGCACTCGGAGCCTTCCACGTTCCTGTCGTCGTGCCGGTCTCAGAGGGAGCCACAAGGCTGGTTTCGGTGTTTGTCATGGTGCTCCTCAGATCGCTGCGGCTGCAGCGAGGGCTTGGTCGAGATCCCACAGAATGTCATCGAGATCTTCGAGGCCAACAGAGAGTCGCACCATGTCGGCACCAACGCCAGCCGCTTCGAGCTGCTCGTCGGTCATCTGCTGATGCGTGGTCGAAGCCGGATGGATCACCAACGTGCGAGCGTCACCCACATTGGCCAGGTGGCTTACCAACTCGAGCGACTCGATGAACGTCTGGCCGGCCTTGCGTCCGCCCTTCACCCCGAAGGTGAAGATGGCACCGGGACCCTTCGGGAGATACTTGGACGCCAGGGCATGGTCGGGGTGGTCGGGCAAACCGGCGTAGGCCACCCATGACACTCGCTCATCAGCGTCGAGCCACTCGGCCACTGCCTGCGCATTGGCCACGTGGTGGTCCATCCGCATCGGGAGCGTCTCCAGGCCTTGAAGCATGAGGAACGCATTGAAGGGCGAGATGGAGGCGCCGACGTCTCGCAGCTGCTCAGACCGGAGTGCGGTACAGAAGGCGTACTCGCCGAAGTTCCCCACCCATTGGAGGCCGTTGTACGTGCCGACGGGTTCGGTCATGCGAGGGAAGCGACCCGAGGCCCAATCAAAGGTGCCCGATTCGCTGACGATGCCACCGATGCTGGTGCCGTGACCGCCGATGAACTTGGTGGCGGAGTGGAGGACGATGTCGGCCCCGAACTCCATGGGGCGACACAGGTATGGCGTGGCGAACGTGGCGTCGACCACCAACGGCAGGCCGTGCGTGTGGGCCACCTCAGCCAGCGTTTCGAGATCAGCAATGGCACCGGAGGGGTTGCCGATGATCTCGGTATAGATCGCCTTGGTTTCGGGCCGAATCGCTGCGGCGAAGGCCTCGGGGTTGGAGTTGTCGACGAATGTGGTCTCGATGCCGAGCCTGGCCAACGTGGTGGCGAGCAGGGCGTACGACCCGCCGTAGATGCTCGACGCAGCGACGAAGTGGTCTCCAGCGCCGGCCAGCGTCGTGAACGTCAGGAATTCTGCCGCCTGCCCACTCGAGGTGGCGACCGCGCCGATCGCGCCCTCCAAGCTTGCGACTCGCTCCTCGAATGCTGCCGTCGTCGGATTCGAGAGGCGAGTGTAGATCGTGCCGTACTTCTGCAGGGCGAAGAGATCGGCGGCGTCCGCCGTGTCCTCGAAGACGAAGCTGGTGCTCTGATAGATCGGCACGGCGCGAGCGCCTGTCGCCGAGTCAGGCTGGCCGCCAGCGTGCAGCGCCCGTGTGCGAAAGCCCCACTGCCGATCGGCGAGAGCGTCAGAGGGTTCGGTCATAGGTGTCTCCGGGGAATGAGCAGATCTGGTGAATGGTGGGTGTCAGACACCAGTTTCCACCAGCGGCTGATCTGGTGAGTGATGGGTGTCTGACACCAGATTTCCACCAGGCGGCTGGTGGCTGGGAGTTGGTGTGGTGTTAGTTGGTGGCCAGAGCGGCTTGGTTCTCGGCCGCAGCGAGGAGGATGTCGGGCGTGGCGGTGGCGGGGTCCCCCAGCAAGTAGAGGAGATACCACTGGTTGTTTCGGGTAAATGTGATGCCCCAGGTCACCAACGGCCCCACCTCATCGGCGGAGTCCTGACGGAAACCCCGAGCATCCGGGATGGATTCCACTTCGAAGAACGAACCGCCGTAGCCGTCGATCGTGATCGTGCCGTCCTCCAAGTAGAAATCGGCCTCGAGCGCGCTGGCGAAGTCGTACACCGTGCTGACCAGCACGTCCTGCGTGTCATTGCGAAACACCCGAGTCCAACCACCCTGGTATCCCCGAGTCTCGAGCAGCGGGAGCTCCTCGGTCGGATCGGGCTGAATGGCCGCTGCGTCGTCGATCGACAGGAAGCGGTCCGCGCCGTCATCGGTCAGCCGGTTGAACCCGGCCACATCGGGAATGAGCCGAGCGGAGAGTTCGTCGGAGCTGAGCGGGGGCTTCTGTTCGATGTCGTCGGGGGAAGTCACGATGGAAGTGGTCTCGTCGGGAAGGGTCACGGTTGGGGGAGTGGTGGGAGCATCGGGGTCGACCAGGGACGGGTCGGTGGTCGTCGGCCCGCCGGAGCCTTCACCATCCTCTGCCTGATCATCATCGTTCGGGCCAGAGCCGGCCGCTGTGGATGCGCTGTCGGGATTGCCGCCCTCGGCGACATCCACATCGCTGCCCGAGGTGCAGCCGGCGAGGAGAATCGCGAGCGCAGCAACGCAGAACAGTGCAGCAGCGCTGTCCAAGCCGAGCCACGCCTTGCTGGTCCGCTCACGAAGTGCGCCGAACCAACCCACGTGGTCGCCCTCGGCTCGAAGTGATGCGGCGGCGGTGACCACGAGTCGGACCATGCCAAAGCATGCACCGATCAACACGCTCTCCCACACACCCAGCCAAGCTCCGGCGAACAGGGCAGCCCACCACAACCACGTCGAGAGGATCGTGAGTGGCCCGATGCCGAGCCGAGCCCCGTACAGCACGGCGGTGACGGGCGCGGAGAACATGCGGCCCCACTCAACCGGCACCTGCTGCCGAACCGAGGGCGGCCCGAAGGCACCGGTCGGCCCGGATGTTGCCCGAGCGGCAACGTCCAATGCGACGGCAACGAGCCCCAGCACAATCGGAACAACAACGGAGGCGCGGGCGTCGGCCGAGGCACCCGCCACACCAAGCCCAACATCGGCCAGCACGCCGACAACAAATCCCAACAGTGCAGCCGCGCCAGAACCCGATGCCAGCAGAAGGGCCCCGGTCAGCCATCGTTCACGCCCTCGAACCGAGGGCAGCAGGGTCTCAGCGACCGAAAGGCCTCAGGGAGACCAAAGCGTGTGCACCGCCGCCATGGAGGCAATGCCGAGCGTCAGCACGAGGCTGGCGGTCATGCTCAGGACCGGAAGGTCTGACCGGCGGTGGTCCAGTAGGAGGGCGTGCCTTCACTGCCGAAATCGAGGGCGCCGTCGACGCGGGCCTTGCCGATGGGGCGCTCGGAGAACGGCTGACGCCGCACAGGAAGACCCTGGCCGCTGACACCAGTCAGCTGGTCGACACGGAAGCCGTTGACCATGCCCTGCATCGTCCAGTACTCGTCGGTGCTGAGCTGACCGGGCCCGGTGCCGTGGTAGAGGCCGGAGAGCAGGCCGTACCGGAGGCTGTGGGTTTCGAGCCACTTGGCGATGGGGCCGAGCACGTTGAGGGGATGCAGCACGATCGGCGCTCCGAGGTTGGCCATGGCCAACACATCGGTTGAGCCGGTGGGGGCAACCACGATGCGCTCAGCGGACACGATCGGTGAGGCAGCTGCGAGGTCAGCCAGTTCGATGGAGAGGTCGATCAGGTTGCTGGCACCGGTGCGCTCGGAGGCGGCAAGACCGGCATCGGTGGGCTCGGGGCCCACGTAGATCGTCGGCGCGCCAATGGCTGCCGCCGCACCGCTGCCGATGGCGATGGGGAAGCCGTTCAGAGCGGCGAAGGCAGCAGCAATGGGCGCGGCATCGCCGGAAAGGCCCGTTTGGGCCACGGTGACGGTGCGGTTGATGTCGTTGATGCGGCGGATGGCGGTGGCCACAGCGACGCTGAGATCTGCCGGATTCGATCCAGACCCGATGACCTCGACCTCGAGGCCAGCGGCTCGCAAGGCCGCATCGGTGCCGGGAGCGATCGAACCAACGACCCGAGCGGTCTGCACACCGAGTGTGCTGAAGACGTTGAGGTCCTCGGAGGTGAGGCCAGCGGCAGCCACCGGCAGCATTGGCACGCCGAGCACGCCAGCGAGCGGCGCAGCCACGACTTGCGCCCAAAGGTCGTCGGCGTCGGCCACGACGATGGAGCGGGCTGATGCGTGGCCAGCGAGAATGGCGCTGTGCGTGTAGCCGGCGCCTGCGGTCCACGCGATGGGGGTCATGGGGAGCAGCACTCGGGGGTCGTTGCCGCAGCTCTCGACGATGCAACGCACGTTGGTCCCGGAAGGGCAGTACCCGTGCACGTTCGGGTAGTCCCTGGTGCAGCAGTCGCAGATCTTCTTCAAGCCCTCATTGCGGCAGCAGCCGTCGTTGGCGTACCAACACCAGCCCCACACGTCGTCGGCTCCGACACAGTCGAAGGTCTCGCACTTGGGCGTGACTCCGGACTGGCCGCACACACGAGCCTCGGCTCGCTTCATCAACACCGTGGCCACGGCGGGTCCAGCGGCCACCATGAGGGCCACCTGTCCGGCTCGGTGGAAGAACGACCGACGGTTGGTGCGGGCGGCGGTCCAGCGGCTCAGGCGTTCGACGCTCTGATCGATGGTGCTCATGTGAGATCCCCTGCGTTTCCAGTGCGCTGGGCGAGAACCTCGGCCAGCATTTCTTCGACTTGATCAACGGTGTTGGCCACACCACGGCTGCGGACGAGGTTCTCCTGATCGACGAGCACCAAATAGGGCGTCGATCGAACCTTGAACGCAGAGAAGGTGGGCTGATGAGTTTCTGACGAGACGGTGCGGAGCGTGAGTTCGCGGTAGCCGCGAGACATGCGCTCGAGCTGCGGGGCGAGGGTGGCGCACAGTTCGCAGGTGGGCGAGGTGAAGGCCACCATGGTGAGCTCGGATGAGGTGTAGTCGTAGACAGCGGCGTCGGGTGCCGGTTCGTCCCGATCGGGTCCCTCACCGGCGAAGTGCACACCCATCGGGGCGATGCGAGTGTGCAGGACACCGATCTGTCGCAGCAGCGCTATCACGGTCAGCCCCAAGACAATGACGGCAACCCAGAGCAGCACGTAGCTGGCAATCCAGACGCTGCCGCTCATGCTGTTGCTCCCGAGATGAGGCCGTCGCCCGAGCCGTGGTCCGCTGAGTCGTCGGACGTGAGTTCGCCAGCGAGCGTGGTGGTCCAGATGGAGCCAACGTCTCGCTTGAAGGCGACGAGTTGAACGGCCACACCGGCCACGACGGCCAGCGCTGAGAACGCCACGACGCCAGCGAAGGAGGGCGCCGCCAGCTGATCAATGGAAAGAGCGAGGGCCGCCATCATCAGCAGTACCACGTTGCGAGTGACCTCGACCCAGGAAATGGGCTCATCGCTCACCGTTCCAAAGCAGCTGCAAGCGACCGTGGCACCAGAGCGCACCAGGCTGACGAGCAAGACAGTGAAGCAGGCAAGCAGCGCGAAGGCAGCGACGCCTCCCCAGCCGGGAACGGCGAGAAGAAGCAGCGCAACAACGACTTCCACGGCCGGAACGACCCGGGCCATGAGAAGCGGGGCCGGAACACCAAGCTGTTCGAAGTTCCCGGCAGTCTCGAGTGGCGCTCGTACCTTGGCGACGGCAGCCCAAACGAGCAGAACGGCCAGCACAACGGCCGCGATGGTGGCGAGTTCGCGAACGGTCTCCGCCATGGCTCAGTTCCCGAGGGCAGCGGCGAGATAGGTCTCGAACGCTTCGTCTGAGGCGAGCAGCTGCCCACGCAGGCCGCGCTCATCGCTTTGTCGGATCGTGGCGACACCGGCGACGAGTTCTGCGGCGGAGGGTTGACGACCCAACGCTTCGGCATAGAGCGCCGTGGTTCGGTTCTCCATGCTCTCGTCGCTGAAGTGAATGAGTGGCACGAGCTCCCAGCGGGGGCGACCGGCGTTGAGCTCGCCAACCCAGAACGCAAAGCCGCTCGAGTCGGGCTCACGGAAGAGGATGCGGCGGTACAACTCGCTCACGAAGGTCTCGGGAGTGCCGCCAGCGTTGTCGTAGAACTCATCGCTGATGTAGAGCTCGAAGCGAAGGTCGGTCACGGGATTGGTCCGCAGGTACTCAGTCCAGAACGCTTCACCTGATTCGTCCGTGCCCCGGTCGAGCACGTCGTCGTAGGCCCGGAGAACTTCGCCCCGTGACCCTTCGATCGAGGTCAAGAAGAGATCAGTCAGTGCGGTCCGACGATCCTCGCCCCCCGCCGGAATCAGAGCGAGCCAGTGATCCAGGCCGACGACGTCCGCCTCCCGGAAGAAGACGTTCTCGTACAGGTCGGAGAGCCAGCGAGCATTCGCCGAGCCGGAAGCGGAGACCCGAATGTTCGCCGTCGAGACCCGCTCGGCGTCCTCGAACTCGAGGTCGTCGAGTTCGGAGGTGTCGGGGGCGGGCTCCTCTTGGGCTCCAGCAGGAAGCACACTTCCCGGGGCGACGAGACTGACCACGAGGGCAAGAAACGACGCGACAGCAAGCAAGAGGCGATGCAGCGGCGGGTGAGATCGCACGGAGGTCATGGTATTGCTTCTCATCGGCAGGTCGCGGGACCGAAGTAAAGGGAATTCCTTGATCGAGCGCAGACAACCTGCGTTGATGTGCGCCTA
Organism: uncultured Acidimicrobiales bacterium; assembly: GCA_937997485.1. Classification (GTDB taxonomy): domain Bacteria; phylum Actinomycetota; class Acidimicrobiia; order Acidimicrobiales; family SZUA-35; genus SZUA-35. The sequence goes on from CALKTH010000030.1 coordinate 17,566, forward strand.
ATGATCAATGTGGGCCGGTCGGTCGTCACAACAGGCGGATCCGCCCTGTGCCGATGCAGCGAAGGCGGCTACAACGTGTCACCATGTCGCCTGTGGTCACCAACCTCATCGAAGATCTCCGAAACGAAGACAACGGTCAGCTGATCGACAAGGGCAAGGTCATCGACCGCTTGCTCGATCTCCGGCTTGCCGCTGAAGGTCACGTGGCGATCGTGGCGATCATCGACGCCCGCCTGAGCAACGTGCCGGGCAAGAGCGTGGTTGAGGTCGCCTGGTGGCAGGAGACGCTCACCGAGCTGGCCGCTATGGGCGAGCACGAACTCACCGTCTGAACCTCGCGGGAGGGTGTGAACCTCGCCCGACGCAGCAGTGGCGTGCTTGTTCAGCGCGCCTGACCTAGTTTCCTCGACGCCTCGTGAGGCGATCAGCTCCCGCGTCGAGGCCTGGAAGCTGTGGCTGCACAGCCTTCTTCTTGGCGACGAGGTCCATCACGATCTCCTCGACCTCCACCCAGTTGGTGGCCCGAGGGCCGTCGAGTCCCTGGTTGTATGGCTGATCGAACACGATGACGGGATTGCCCGTTGCCCGAAGGGCTTCGACGTTGTGCGCGGCGTCGTCGATGTAAACGTCGGCTTCGACCTGTGGCTTCTTGCCCAGGAAACAGATGTCTCGATACGGGATCTTGTTGTCGTCGAGCCACGTCACGGTGTCGCTCACGGCGGCGGCGTGGCCCCAGTTGTTGTAGAGCCGGTGGGTGATGATGCGAATCCACACCCCAGCATCAGACAACCGCCACAGAGCGTCGGCGCATCCTTCGAACTGCGGGAGCGTGGCGAAGAATCGCAGATCGGTCACGGCGTACTGATGCAGCCGTCCGAATTCGGCCGCATCGAGGCCCCACTCGGAGAAGTCCCACGAACGCTCCAACGGGAGCGAATCGGGATCTACACCTTTGTCCTTGGCCACGATTTCTCGGAAGGCAAGGGTGTAGTCGGCGCAGACGCCATCCAGATCGACACCGAACACGAAGTCCTCGGACACGGCGACAACGTAGCGGGGCGGCTCGATGGTGTGGGCAACCCTCCTCGTTGGGTTCAACCGGGCGGTGATTCGTGCCGAAGAGACTCTTGCCGCCAGCCAACGAGGACTGTCATGTTCGTATCCCCCCTTGACCGCATCACACCCGACGTCGATCACGTCGTGCCGTTCGATCTCCAAGCCGTCGTGACCGACGTGCTTGCTCGCACGCACTTCCCGAGTGCCAAGGTGAGCCTCGACATCGTGCCGGAGCAGGTTCCGACCGTCATGATCGAACTGGCCAACGGAACCAGGGTTTCGGTTCCGGGCGTTCGCCGCTGACGCTGCTCTGGCTGCACCCCGCTCGGGGTCGCCAATCTGTCTTTTTGTTGAAACCGCGAATGGGCAGCCCTCTGACTGCAGGCGGAGGTCATCCTCGGTCACGTGGGGAACACACACGCCATCGTCATCGGTCCCGGCCACGTCGACGGGGGGCCACAGGGCCCTCTGGCGCAGGCCCAGCGATTCGACTTGCCCGTGCACGACATCGCCGAGTTTCGTCTGGTTCACCTCCAGGCTGACCTCGAGGCGACGCAGCTCGCCACGCTGGCGAATGCACTCTTGATCGATCCGGTTGGCGAACAGTGGAGTCTCGCCGCCGATGCGGACACTCCAGAGGACTCCATCGTCATCGAAACCGGGCTCCGACCCGGCGTCACTGATCGTGAAGGCGCAGAGCTCGTCCGGAGCGCGGCCGAGATTGGGCTGACCATCAAGGCGGCAACCATCGGCCGTCGGTGGGTCATTCGCGGCGAGCTCTCAGAAGCCGAGATCAAAACGCTGGCCGAGCGGGTGCTCCACAACGACGTGATCGAGCGCTGGGCGCTCGGTTCGCTTCCCGCTGCCTTCACCGACCCAACGGCCACCGCCCCCGCAACCCAGAGCGTGACGTTGGACGGACTCGATGCCGATGGTCTGGCCGAGGTGAATCGCTCCCGCCGACTCGGTCTCGATCCGGAAGAGCTCGTCGCCATTCAGGCACACTTCGCAGAGGTCGGGCGGGCGCCCACCGATGCTGAGCTCGAGATGTTGGCCCAGACCTGGAGCGAGCACTGCGCTCACAAGACCTTCCGAGCAAAGATCACTGTCGAGCCGGGTGCCGAAGGCGGCGAACCTGAGGTCATCGATGGCCTCATGAAGTCGTTCCTGCGCTCGGCAACGGATCAGATCGACGCCCCCTGGGTGCACAGCGCGTTCGTCGACAACGCCGGCATCGTGGCGTTCGAAGACGGGTGGGACGTGGCAATCAAGGCCGAGACCCACAATCACCCCTCGGCCCTCGAGCCCTTCGGCGGCGCTAATACCGGCGTCGGCGGCGTGGTGCGAGACATCCTTGGCGTCTCCGCGAAGCCCATCGCCGTCACCGACATCCTCTGCTTCGGTCCGCAAGATCTCGACCCGTCCGAGCTGCCCGACGGGGTGTTGCATCCCCAGCGCATCCGCGACGGGGTGATCGCCGGCGTTGGTGACTACGGCAACAAGATCGGTGTCCCAAACATTGCTGGCGCCATCGTGCACGATCCGGCCTACACCACCACACCGCTGGTCTTTGCCGGCTGCTTCGGACTGCTTCCCGAGGGCTCCAACCCCACCAGGGCGCAAGCGGGTGACTCGATCGTGGTCTTCGGTGGAGCCGTTGGCCGAGACGGCGTCGGCGGCGCGACCTTCTCGTCCCAGACCATGGGCGTCGAGACTGCGGAGATCGCGGGGTCGTCCGTGCAGATCGGTGACCCGATCGTCGAGAAGGGCCTGATCGACGTCATCCTCGCCGCTCGCGATGCGCAGCTGTACTCCGCCATCACCGACTGCGGTGCCGGTGGCCTGAGCTCAGCGGTTGGTGAGATGGCGGAGGAGTTGGGGGCGGAAGTCGATCTCCAACTCGTGCCTCGCAAGTACCCCGGCCTCGCCCCCTGGGAGGTGTGGCTGAGCGAAGCGCAGGAACGCATGGTTGTGGCCACGCCCGATCCTGAGCCGCTCCTCGCCCTCGCCGAACGCTGGTCTGTTGGCGCTTCCGTTATTGGCCGCTTCACGGGCGAGGGACGAATCGTCGTGAATGATGGTGATCCGACGAGCGGTGGCTCGAACGTGATCGATCTTTCCTGCGAGTTCCTCCACGGTGGTGCACCGCAGAGGCAGATGACGGCTGCAGCCCTCTCCTTGAGTCGGCCCGAGCGATCCGCCGTGCCCGATTCCTTCGATGCGGCTGCGCATCTGCTCGCACTCCTCGCCCACCCCTCCATTCGCTCCAACGAAGACGTGGTTCGGACCTACGACCACGAAGTGCTCGGCGGCACGGTGGTCCGCCCCTACGGCGGAGCAGCCGGTGACGGGGCGGCCGACGGCACGGCCGTCATCCCTCCCGGCACGTCCGGAACCCGAGCGATGGCGTTGGGCATCGGGCTCAACGCTCTCATTGGTCGCCACGACCCCGAGGCCATGGCCTGGCATGTGATCGATGAGGCGGTGCGGAACGTTGTGGTTGCTGGTGCCGACCCGGCCGAGCTTTCCTTGCTCGACAACTTCGCCTGGGGTAACCCGACCGACCCCGACACGCTGGCGGAGATCGTTGCCGCCTGTCGTGGCTGCCACGACGCTGCCATTCACTTCAATGCCCCGTTTGTGAGCGGCAAGGACTCGCTCTACAACGTGTTCGTCCGGCCCGATGGCACACCCGATCCGGTGGCCCCGACGCTCGTGATCACGGCGATGGGCATCGTCAAGAACCTCGCGACGGTGCCGCTCACCGGCGTGGTCGCAGCGGCCAATGACGTTTGGCTCGTTGGTCCGCTGGGCGGAGCACTCGGCGGCTCTCACCTCGACGCCATCCTCGGCGAAGACCACGGGGGAGCGGTTCCGGCCAAGGATCTCACGGCCCTTGAACGGCATCATCAAACGGCTGCCGCCATTGGTGCCGGCCTCGTCAAGAGCGCCCACGATCTGAGCGACGGCGGGCTGGCGGTCGCGGCAGCTGAGTGGGCCTTTGCGGGCCGTCTCGGCCTTGCGCTGGATGTGCCCGAGACACCCGAGGTGCTCTTCGGTGAGGGCCCCGGTCGCTACCTTCTCGAAGTTGACCCCGACGACGAAGCCGCACTGCTGGTGGCAATTCCCGGCGCGGTCAAACTCGGTGTTGTGCTCCCAGATCCGATCGTCGTCATGGGCGATATCGAAGTGTCGCTCGATGAGATCGGCGAAGCTTGGACGAATGGCCCGACCAGCGAGAGCGAAGGAGGCGTGGCATGACCACCAAGCCAAAGGTCCTCATCCCCGTTGCGCTCGGCACGAACCGGGACGGCGATTTGGCCGATGCGTTCCAGGCCGCAGGAGCTGACACCGAACAGGTTCCGTTGACGGCGCTTCGCACGGGCGAACGCTCGCTCGCCGACTACCAGATCCTCGCGGTGCCGGGAGGTTTCTCCTACGGCGACGCCCTTGGCGCTGGCCGCTTGCTCGGGCTCGATCTCGCCGGCTGGTTCGGCGAGCAACTCCAGGCCGCCGTCGCGGCGGAAAAGCCGATCTTCGGTGTCTGCAACGGATTCCAGGCGTTGGTTCGTGCTGGCCTCCTTCCGGGCGAAGATCGCAAGGCCGTCCTCACCGAGAATCTCTCGGGCCGATTCGAGTGCCGCTGGGTCACGCTCGATCCTGTCAACGACACGAGCGTCTGGACAAAGGACCTTCGAGAACCGTTGCGTTGTCCGGTGGCCCATGGCGAGGGTCGGTTCGTTGCTGAAGATCTGGGCGAAGTCGAACAGGCTGCTCTCGTTGCCTTCCGCTACCTGGACGAAGTTGGACAACCGACCGAGGCCTACCCGGCCAACCCCAACGGCTCCGCCGCCGGTGTTGCCGGTGTTACCGATTCCTCCGGCCTGGTGCTCGGGCTCATGCCGCACCCGGAGGATCACATCGTCGCCCGACAGGACCCCCTTCGGGGTCGTGCCAGTGGCGGCAACTGCCTGCCGCTGTTCCAGGCGGGTGTCGCTGCCGTTGCTGGCTGAGTCGTCTCGCACCGAAGACCGAGCCGGCGAGCAGTGATGAGAGCCACGGTGAGCCGGCTCTGGAGATTCGTTGCCGTTGTTCTCGGCGTTGGGCTTGCAGGGTGCACGATCTCGGCGGAGCCCGAGACGTTCTCACCATCCAACATCGAACACCCGGTTCCCGGGTCCTTCAGCGAAACGTTGCCGCCAGGCACGTTCGCGTTGCTGCTCGAGGTTCCGGTCGTGGAAGAGGCAGGAGCCATCCCGTTCGGTTCCTCGCCGTTCGTGGCGCTTGAAGAAGTCGTCATCGTTGGCCCTGAGGGCCCGTTGTCCGACGTTCGAGTCGATCGCAGCGCGACGGCAATCGGCGGTTCGTACCGAGGCGCTGTCCGTTTCGTCGTGGCGATCGAGGGGACCTACGAACTCGAGATCACCACGTCGGAACCAACTCGAGCGCTCCTACAGCTGCTCGACCCGTAGGAACTCTCGCTCGGCGGCTCGTTCGATCAGGAACGGCATCACGTCATCCACCGCCAGCGGTCGAGCGAGCAGGAATCCTTGCGCGAGATCGCATTGCGGTCCGAGCAACGCAGTGAGCTGTTCTTGTTCCTCCACACCTTCAGCGACCACTTGCAACCCCAGCGCCTGGCCGAGTCCGACGAGTGCGTTCACGACGTGCTCTCCTCGTTCGTCGTTGGAGTTCAGCGCAGTGATGAATGAGCGATCGATCTTGATCGTGTCCACGGGGAGCGATTGCAGCTGACCCATCGACGAGTAGCCCGTGCCGAAGTCGTCGAGGGCAACACGCACCCCCATTGCTCGGATCTCGGTGAGCCGTTCGATGATCTCGTCGATGCGGTCGGCGATGACGCTCTCGGTGACCTCGAGCTGCAGGGTGGCGGGAGCGAGGCCCGTTTCGGCGAGGAGCTGGCGGAGCCGCTCGACGAAGTCACGGTCGGAGAGCTGCACCACCGACACATTGACCGACATCGACAGGTCTGGATTGCTCGCGGCGGTCTGCCACTCGATGAGTCGACCCACCGATGTGCGCAGGGCCCAGAAGCCAAGCTCGTGGATCAGCCCACTTCGTTCGCAGACGGGAATGAACGTGAGCGGAGGAACGGTGCCGAGCACAGGACTGTCCCATCGCATGAGCGCCTCAAAGCCGACAGCGACGTTGCCATCGACGGTCAGCAGCGGTTGGTACACGAGGCTGAACTCGTGATTGCTCATCGCCGCTTCGATCTCTCGCTTCAGGCGCTCCTGCCCGATCAGCAGATCCTCCATCGAGGGCTCGAACACCTCGATTCGACCGCGGCCATTGTTCTTCGCCTCGTACAGGGCGATATCGGCTCGGCGGAACAAGTTGTCCTGCGCATCCTCGACCGTGGTATCTCCGTCGCCGGTTGAGGTTGAGAGCGTGGTGTCGAGTTGTCGAGAACTGACAAGTCCTCCGCTGACGCCGAGAACGAGCGATTGCCCTTCGATATCGAACGGCTGCCCCACCGTCCGAGCCACACGCTCGGCAGCGCGTTGCGCAAGCTCGGGAGAGTCGATGTCGGAAAGAATGAGTGCGAACTCGTCGCCGCTCAAGCGTCCGATGACCTCGTTCGACCGAACTTCGGACCGCAGACGTGAGGCCACCTCGGTGAGCAGCGCGTCGCCAACCGGATGGCCGAGGGTGTCGTTGACACCCTTGAACCCGTCGAGATCGAGAAGCACGAGCCAGACCGGGTGGTCCCTGTCGTGAGAGCGTTCGATGGCTCGCTTGAGCTCGACACGGAGCGCCCGTCGGTTCGGCAGGCCGGTGAGATGGTCCCGCATGGCCTGGGCGTGCAGCCGTTCTTCGAGTTCTACCTGTGCGGTGACATCGCGACCCGTGGCGACGATGGCGCCGACTGAGGCGTTTGCTCGCTGATCGCTCAGTCGGAACTCGATCTTGCGGTCCACGCCGTCGGGTGTACGAACTGGAAAGACCACCGTGTCCGGAGCAATGCTCGGGTCGACCAGGGAAGCGGCGACGAGCTCAGCGTCGCCCGGATCCATCATGTCGAGAAGGTGGGTGACGTTCGTGACGTGTTCGGAGCCGGAGATGCGATCGACGGCTGGCGAGGTGTAGCTGAGCTCGCCGTCTTCCTCGATCACGAAGACAAAGTCGGGCGTGTCGTTGATGATGGCCTGATAGCGATCGACGTAGCGGTGCTCGACCCGATCCATGAATCGGCGACGGTTGAGGCGGACGGCGGCGAGAACGATGACGGTCAGGCCAACGAGCGACAACACTGCCGCCAGCATCGTGCCGGTCACGGCTCGTTCCCGAGCTTGCTCTGCATCGAGTGCGGCTTGGGCCTCGATCGTGTTCAAACGACCAAGAAGTGAGCGGTAGCGGGCCTGGGTGACGACCGCCTCGGTCGAGGTCGGCTCACGCGCGTCGGAGAGTTCGCCGGCATTCACGAGGAATCGTTGCAGCGCATCATGGGTTGTCCGAGCCTCAGCGTCGTTGAGGTCCATCGTTGCCGCCATGACGTGGGCCCCGATGTTCGCGACGAGTGCATCGACGGCGGCCTGGTCGACGGTTGCACCGGTGCGGGCTTCGAGATCTGCAAGGCGAAGCTCGTTCAGGTCAGCTCGCGCCTGAGCCGCGTGGTACAGCGCAGAGCTGCGCTCGCTCGACTCGAGAATCAACGCTCGAATCGTCGTTGCCGAGGCGATCCCCAATCCCACCGTGACAATGAACGCCACGACCATGAGTTTGATCACGCCACTGGACAGCCGCCCCATGGTCATGCTCACTCAATCGGCAGAATTCGGTCAGGCGTGGATGGGTCAAACGGCCCTCACCCGAGGAGACGAGCTCGAGCGGTGACGAGCGAATCAGCTCAGAGACGAGCGATGGCATCGACGAGCAGTGCATAGAAGCGATCGGCATCGAGATCGTTCATGACCAGGCAGTTGGCCGCTCGATCCGTTGCGCCCCACCAGTCGATCACGGTGGCACCCATGGTCAGCTCCGACTGCGTTTCGACCTCCACATTGCAGTGTCGCCCGCTGAAAATCTCCGGCTCGAGGAGGTACGCAATCACGCATGGATCGTGTAGCGGTCCACCCGTCGAGCCGTAGCGGTCGATGTCGAAACGCTCGAAGAAGTCGAGCATTCCAGCGGCGCTTGCACCCGCCTCCGTGCCGAGGGCGCGGAAGGCAGCAATGCGTTCAGGCGAAGTCAGCGCTTTGTGCGTGACGTCGAGCGGCATCATCACGAGGGGCACGCCGGACGCAAACACCGTTGCTGCCGCGGTGGGGTCGACGTAAATGTTGAACTCCGCCGACGGGGTCACGTTGCCACCTTCGAAGTGGCCGCCCCCCATGAGAACCAGCTCTGCGATCTTGGGTGTGAGGTCGGGGCGCCGCTCCAGCACCGCACCGATGTTGGTGAGTGGGCCGAGCACACAAAGCGTGACGCCCTCGTCGTCGGCGGTCTCGAGCGTTTCGATGATGGCGTCGACGGCGTGCGATTCGGCGACAGCCGTGGTGGGGGTTGGGCGATCGGCACCGTTGATGCCGGTTGGGCCGTGGACGTACTCGGCGGTGACCAGCGCTCGGTCTGCCGGTTCGGCGCATCCGGCATGGACCGGCACCTCGGTGCGATTCGCCAGCTCCACCATCATCAGCGCATTCTCGGTGGTCCGTTCCAGCGGCACGTTGCCGCCGACCGTGGTGATCGCCAGCACATCGAGCGCATCTGGACGGCCAAGGGCAGCCAGAATGGCGATGGCGTCATCCTGCCCCGGATCGGTGTCGATGATGATCTTGCGAGCTCGCGAAGTCGGCAACGGAATCGTCTCCCAGTCGATTGCACCCCTCGTCGCACGAATCCACCTACGATCACCGGGTGTCAGCAACGCCCTCCAAGCATGAGAGCGAACTCGGAGCCTACGTCGCCGTGTTGCGCCGTCGATGGGTTTGGGTCGCCATTCCGTTGCTCCTCATCCCTCTGCTCATTGCGATCGTCACGATCACCCGGCCGGATGTCTACGTGGCGACGGCAAGGGTCCTGCTGCGGGCCACGGCCGCCCAGGAAGCGGTGGACGACGGAGCGACCAACACTGGCTTGCTCGACCGCTCGCTGGAGAACGAAATCAGCTTGGCGCTGAGCGACTCCGCCCGCTTGTCGGTCGCCGAACGGCTCAACGCTCCGGTCGACGACTTGCCAAAGATCGACGTGAGCCGGGACGGACGGGCCGACGTGCTCCGTTTCAGCGTTCGGGAGCGGACTCCGGTTGCGGCCGCAGCTGCCGCTAACGTGTGGGCCGACACGTACGTGGAGTTGAAGCAGCAGGAAGCCGAAGCCAGCATCACTGGCGCCATCGAACGGCTCACGGCCCGACTCGACGACGCCCGCGATCGTCGCACCGCGGCTGATGGCGACGCTGGCCAGATCGCTGTCATCGACGCTCAGATTGCCTCGCTCACCGACTCCATCGTTCGTCTCGATCTCAGCGGGGAGTTGGCGCTCAGCGGCACCGCCAGGGTCATCACCGTGGCCAACGAGCCCGTGAATCGGGCCAATGCGTCGTTGACTCGCAACCTCGCGCTCGCCCTCATCGCGGGAGCGCTGCTCGGCGTGGCGGCCGGTTTGGCGGCGGAGAGCCTCGACCGGACCATCACGGACGAGGGGGACCTCGAACGCATTGGCGTGGTCACCCTCGGTGTTGTCGAGCGGCTTCCTCGCGGCGTCTCGAGCGAGCACCTTGAACGCATGACGCTGGATCAACCCGACAGCCGTTTTGCCGACTCGCACCACAAGATCCGCACTGCCATCGAGTTCGCCTCGCTCGGGATCGATCTACAGGCGCTGGCGGTCACGAGCGCCAATCGGGCCGAGGGCAAGACCACGCTGGCCATGAACCTGGCCATCGCCATGGCCAGCTCGGGCAAGCAAGTCGTGCTTGCCGATGCGGACCTTCGCCGACCTCGCATTAACGAAGCAGCCGGGATCGCTCGCACCCCAGGACTCGCCGACAGCGTGCTGAGCAGCGCGCGTCTCGTCGACGTCGCTCGGCCGATCGAGCACGGCCCCCGTGACCTCGTGGTCATCCCGTCAGGCACGATTCCCCCCAACCCAGCAAGCCTCATCTCGTCCGCTCCCTTCGCCAAACTCACCAGCGAACTGCGCTCGGAGTGCGACCTCGTCGTGTTCGACACGCCACCGGTGCTGCCAGTTGCTGACGCCTTGGCGCTCTCGCCGCTCGTTGATGCCATCGTGGTCGTCGTCGAGGCCCATCAGACCCGTCGGCCCGACCTCGAGCGCACGCTCGACCTTCTCCAGAAGGCCGGTGCCACAGTTCTCGGCGTCGTGCTCGTGAATGTCAAGGGCGGCAAGGCGGCCAACTACGCCTACGACGCGGTCGGCACCTCTGCATGATCGAGCGGGCCCGAGCGTTCACCGCGGGCGCCACCATCGGATCGCTCCCTATGATCTGGTACGCCGTGCTCGACACCGGCGGACTCAACCTGCGGGCCTCACACGTCTTTGGGTTCTTGACACTCGGCCTGATCCTGTTGCCGGGCCGAACGCCAGCAATCGACGGCCGCACGCTCGCCCTCGGTGTTCTCATGGCCGGCCTTATTGTGTTCGGGGCCACGGGAAACCTCGCCTGGTTCGGGACTGGCTACTGGCGGCTCTCCGAGGTGTTCCGGTTTCTCACGAACGTGGCGATCGGCCTCGGTGTGACCGTGGCGTTCCTTGAGGGCATCCGACGAGCGCCCGCTCAGCTCCTCCTCGGGCTCCTCATCACGACCGCCGCCGCCATGGTGTGGTGGGTTCTCGCTCTCGCTGGAACGCCGATTGGGCTCGGCGGATTGGTCTCTGCGTTCGCTCGTGGCGACACCCGCGCCGTCCTGTTCGACGCCCACTTGCCCGCCATCCGTTCGCTTCACGGAGATCAGGTTCTGCTCGGTGCTCGCCACGGAGCCGTGTTCGGGTTCCTGACTGCGGCGGCGGTGGCGCACATCGTGCTCGCCCGTCACGAGTTCGGACCGACGGCCCGACGTCTGGCCCGGGCGACGACTGGTTTCGCCGCCTTGCTCGCTGTTGTCAGCCTGAGCCGGTCCGCCATGTTGGCACTTGCCCTTGGTGGCCTCGTCTGGCTGTACGTGAAGAGAGACGAGCTGCTGTGGAACCCAGCCGTCTACGCCGCTACGGCGCTCACGCTCGTCGCTGCGCTTTCCACCCTCGCCTCCGGGCTCGGGGAGCGTCTCTTCAGTGACACCGACTCGCTGACCAGCCGGGGTGACAATGCCTCAGAAGTTCTGGCCGCCGAGTGGACCCTGCTCGGATCCCCCCGGTTGCCCGAGGGGACGGACTCGCCCCACAACATGCTCATCGAGTTCGCAGCGGCCGGGGGGATACCGATGCTGCTGGCCGGCGTGTTGATCGTCGCCGTCGTCATCGTGGGCGTGCTCACCGCCCCTCGTCGATCACCGGCGGTGACGATGCTGGCCATCGTGGTGCTCGTCCGCCTACTGTCCGCCGCTCGCGGCAGCCTCGACACCGCCGCCGTGATCGCGCTGCTTCTCTTTGTTGGCCTCGACGCCTCGTGGCCCTCTCCCTCTTCGTGGCACCGTTACTTGTCGCCAGGGCGACAAGTAACGGTGCCACCAGCGGAGGGGATGAGAGCCAGGACGTCTTGAAGCTCTCGCTCGAGCGCTTCCTCGGTGGAGACCTTGCG
>CALKTH010000031.1 GCA_937997485.1 uncultured Acidimicrobiales bacterium
CCCCGTTCCATGAAGTGAGCCCGCCCCTGGGTGGCCGTCGACTCAGTTGAGGGTGAGGCCGCCGTCGATCCGAATCACTTCTCCTGTGATCTGCGAGGCTCGATCGGAACAGAGGAAGGCGACGGCGTCGGCGATGTTCTCTGGCGTCTGGTCCTGCTGCATCGGCATGATCTGTTTGATCATTGCGACGTAGTCGTCCTCGCTGGGCTGCATGGCCTCCCACAACTGTGTGCGGATGATGCCGGGTGCGACGGCATTCACGCGGATCTTCTGAGGCGCAAGAGCCTTCGCCATCGAGGAGGTCCAATTGATCAAGCCCGCCTTGGCGGCCCCGTAGGAGAAGAGCGAGCTTGCCATCTGCCCGGCGATGGAAGCGGTGTTGCAGATCACCGATCCAGCTCCAAGGTCCGGACCGATCACGCTGGTAACAATGTGGGCCGAGGTCAAGTTCAGGTCGACCATGTCCCGGAAGCTCTGCACCGAGCCGAACGGATTGAAAGCGTCGTTATCGCCGTCCGCGCCATCTTGCACGCGATCAAGTCGACCGCCGCCCGCGTTGTTGACGAGCACGGTCGGGACTTCGCCCACCGACGCGTAGGCCGACCGGACCGAGGCTTCGTCCGTGACGTCGCAGGCGTAGATGGGGATCTCGGGCCACGAACCGTCGGCCGGAATCGCCCCAGCCTCGAGATCGAACACAGCGACTCGCTCAACAACACCCTCCTCGAGGAGCGCCCGAACGATCGCCAGCCCAATGCCCCGGGCGCCTCCTGTGACAACTGCCAATCCGGTCATGCCGCGAGACCGTAGATCCCAGCGACGAAGCAGTCACAAAGGAAAAACCTCGAGATTCATCATCTTGCCCTAACAATCGTTGCCGATACATACGGGGTGGCTGCGACCTCACGTTCTCGATTTCGTTCTCTTTGGGCCATTCCGGTTGGACTGATTGGCCTCACCATCATGCTTACGGTGGCGTTCGGGCCAGCGAGCGCTCAGGCCGTGCCGGGGCCCGAACCGCTCCTTCCGGCAACGCCGTATGACTACACCGTTGGTGTTCCGGCGGGCCTGGCTGACTCCGACAACACTCCCGCCTCGAACCCGACGACGGATGCCGGGGCGACGCTTGGCCGAGTCTTGTTCTACGATCGCTCGCTGTCGGCGAACGGGACCATCTCGTGTGCCAGCTGCCATGACCAGGCGGCTGGCTTCTCGGACCCGAACACGCTCAGCATTAGATTCGACGGCGAGACGACTCGACGCCATTCAATGTCACTGGCCAACGCCGCCTTTTTCGAGCCCGGCACCTTCTTTTGGGACACCCGAGCCGAAACCCTGGAGGTCCAGGTTCTTCAGCCGTTCGTCGATGAAGTCGAGATGGGGCTGACGCTGCCGGAACTTGTCTCGCTCGTCGAATCCCAGCCGTACTACGCGGAGCTGTTCGAGGATGCGTTCGGCTCCTCGGAGGTCTCGACCGACCGCATCTCACAGGCGCTGTCGCAGTTTGTTCGCAGCATCGTCAGTACCGATGCTCCGTACGACGAGGGTCGGGCACGCGTCGGACGGGCTCAGGATCCCTTCCCGAACTTCACGGCCTCAGAGAATCGAGGCAAAGCCCTCTTCTTCGGTGGTGGGCCCGGCTCGTGCGCTGGATGCCACACAACGGACGCCCAGATCAATGCGGACAATGGCCCGATGAACAACGGGCTCGACCTAGTGTCCACCGTCGATCTGGGTGCGTTCGAAGTGACCGGACGAGTGCAGGACACCGGTGCCTTCAAGGTGCCTTCGCTCCGGAACATCGCCGAGTCCGGGCCGTACATGCACGACGGCCGCTTCGAGACGCTGCGAGAGGTCGTGGAGCACTACTCGAGTGGCGTGCAGGATCATCCGCAGCTCCACCGGCGACTCCAAGGGGGAGATGGTCAGCCCATCAATCGCAACTTCTCCGAGGAGCAGATCGACGACATGGTGGCCTTCCTCGAGACCTTGAGCGATCCCACGTTGCTTACTGGTGAGCGGTTCAGCGATCCGTTCGTCGAATCGAACCAGTCGTGTGCGGCTGCCGGTGTCGACGACGATCAGCTGAGCGCACAAGTGGGCCGGCTGTACGAAGCGTTCTTCGGCCGGGCCCCAGACGCTGGCGGACTGCAGCACTGGATGTCGGAGCGAGCCAACGGTGCCTCGGTTGCCGATGTCGCCACCGCCTTCGCCGGTTCCGACGAATTCCGCAACGCCTATGGCGACCTCAGTGATGCCGCGTACATCGACCTGGTGTACCGCAACGTGCTCTTCCGACCAGCCGATGCTGGTGGCGCCTCCTTCTGGGCGACTCAGCTCGCGTCGGGGGCCAGCCGAGGCGATGTCATGACTGCCTTCTCCGAGTCGCCCGAGAACATCGAGCGGACCGGTGGGGACCCTGTGCGAGACCATGCCGCCTCGTCCGTTGTCCGCTTGTACGCCGCCGTGTTCCAGCGGGCGCCTGATGAGGCAGGTCTCGACTTCTGGGCCAACCGGTACCGGTCTGGAGTGTCGCTCGATGACATCGCCAGCTCAATGATCACGGCGCCGGAGTTCGTAGAGCGGTACGGCTCACTCGGCGACTCGGCCTTCGTGAATCAGGTGTACTGCAACGTGCTCGGCCGCAGCGTTGACGCCGCAGGCGGTTCGTACTGGCTTGCCGAGCTCAGCACCGGCGTCACCCGGGGCACGCTGATGACCGGCTTCTCCGAGTCCCCCGAATTCATCATCGCCACCGACTCTCTCCCCTCCTGACCCTCCCCTCTGTTGGTGGCACCGTTCGTTGTCGCTGGCGCGTCACTTATCGGTGCCACGAGGGGATCTGGGTGTGGTGGCACCGTTAGTTGTCGCTGGGGCGTCACTTATCGGTGCCACGGGGGTAGCTAGGCGCCGGAGGTGAGTTCTCGGAGGACGTCGGCGACGGAGCGGATCTCGGAGGCGTAGCCGATGCCCTGGCCAGCACCGGAGTGGAGCAGCGGCTCGATTTCGTGTTCATCGATGGCGCCGAGGAGATCACCCACCAGCACGTCTTGGTAGGGCATCTTGAGCGGGGCCGGCGCATCTTCGGCGGCCCACTCGTCGCTCCAAGCGGATCGAATCTGGCGGAAGGTCTTGCCACTCTCGCTGCGGGTGATCACGGTGTCGGTCGACTGCGCCCGCAGCAACTTCTCGACGAGCGCCGCAGGCATGTGGGCGGTGTGCTCCGTGGTGGTGAGCCACACGGTTCCCGTCCAGACACCCTGAGCACCGAGCTCCATCGAGGCCCGGACGTGGCGGTGGGTGGCAACTCCACCGGCAGCGAGCACGGGGACGTCGCCCGCAGCGTCAACGATCTGGGGGACAAGGGTGAACGTGCCGATGGTGCCGGTGTGCGCTCCGGCCTCGGCTCCCTGCGCCACGATGATCTCTACTCCCGCATCAAGCGCACTTCGCATGTGGCGCGGACTTCCGATGAGCGCTGCGGTGGTCTTGCCAAGCTCCTTGGCTTTCTCCACGGCGGGACGTGGCGCACCGATGCCACAGGCGAAAAGGTCAACGTCGGAAGCCATCACAGCTTCGAGCTGCTCTTCCTCGATTTCCTTGGACCGGATGAAACGAGTGCGCATGCCGGGTTCGCTGCCGGGAGGGACCTCGAAACGGTCGATGAGCCCCTGAACGAACTGCCGGTGCTCCTCAGGAATGTGCTTCTCGATCTCTTCCCGGCTGTTGTGCTCGGGCATGCCAGGCGGAAGCACCAGATCGACGCCGAACGGCTTGTCGCCGACGAGGCGACGGATCTCCGCGAGCTCGTCTCGGATCTCGTGAGGGAACCGGCGGGTCGCGCCGTACACACCGAGGCCGCCAGCGTTGGTGATGGCGGCCACGGTGGCCACATCGTGGGCGAACCCGAACACGGGTGATGAGATGCCGAACCGCTGCATCACGGGGGTGTTGTACGTCATGAGGTGTGCTCCCTGGTGATCCCGTTCTGGGCGTCTTGTTCGTTCTGTGCGCTGCTCGCATTCTGGGAGCGGAGCTCTCGGCGGGCGATGGCCATGAGGTGAACCTCGTCAGGCCCGTCGGCGATGCGGAGGGCTCGAAGGCTGGCGTAGTGGCGAGCAAGCGGTGTGTCATCGGAAACGCCGGCCGCCCCGAACACCTGAATCGCCCGGTCAACCACCGTGGTTGCCATGCGCATCACCTGCACTTTGATGGCCGACATTTGTGGCGCGGCCGCCTTGTTGCCGTGCTCGTCCATGAGCCACGCCGTGCGCATGGTCATCAGACGGGCGGCGTCGATCTCGATGCGGGCGTCGGCGATCCAATCCATCACGTTGGCGCGGCTCGACACGAGTTGGCCAAAGGTGGTGCGCTCGCCCGCTCGCTGACACATCAGCGTGAGCGCCGCCTCGGCCACTCCGATCGTGCGCATGCAGTGCTGAACTCGGGCCGAACCCAGGCGCGCTTGGCCGATGGCGAAACCGCCACCCTCCTCGCCCAGCAGCGCGTCGGCCGGCACCCGCACGTTCTCGAACAGCAGCTCGGTGTGCCCGTCGGCGTCGAGGTATCCGAACTTGGGCAGGTTGCGAACCACCGTCAACCCCTCGGCATCACGAGGGACAATGAACTGACTGTGACGGCGATGCCGAGACGAGCTGACGTCGGTGTGTTCGGAAAGGGCCTCGGTATTGGCCACTGTCATCAGGTAGGCACAGTTCGGGTGGAGCACTCCGCTGATCCACCACTTGCGTCCGTTGAGGATCCAGTCCGCACCCTCGCCACCGCCGTCTCGCTCGGCTGTCATCGTCATGTTGCTGGCATCCGAACTCGCCGTCTGCGGCTCCGTCATGGCGAATGCGGACCGAGTCAGTCCGGCGAGCTGCGGCTCGAGCCACTGCTCCTTCTGGGTGTCGGATCCGTAGATGATCATGGCGTCGCCGTTGACGCTGGATGGGGCGTCGCAGTTGGTTGCCTCTTGGGCGAGGCGGCTGGTGCCGAGTATCTCGGCGAGCGGCGCGTACTCGGTCATCGAAAGACCCGGGCCGTACTGCGGATCACGAACGCAGAGGTTCCACAGGCCCTGCTTCTGGGCGGTGTCCTTCAAGCGCTCGACCTCGGCTGGTTGCTCCCCAGGGTGTGCGGCCCGGGCCTCGGCCACGGCAGCCTCGGCTGGCTCGACTTGCTCAGCGATGAAAGCGCGGAGTTGGGCGGCGAGCGCGTCGCTTCGCTCGGAATTGGAGAAGTTGATCACGACACGCTCGTTTCGCCCGTGGACTGTTTCGCTCTGCGGCTGATCACGCTCATCTTCAGTTCCGCAGCAGCTCGTTGTACGGCGTGTCCTTGTCGGGACCGGGTTCTCGGGGCAGACCGAGAGCTCGCTCACCCAAGGTGTTGCGCTGGATCTCGTCGGTGCCTCCACCCAAGCTCATGCCCCGACAGTTGAGGATGTGATAGGCGAAGTAGTCCTCGTCCAGATTGCGGGGAACACTCAGATCCTCCTCCCATGCGGGCGACGCTGGAAAGGCGAGTGAGGCCGCGAGATCAGCGGCGGCCCGTCCTTGAATCGTGCGCCACAACTTGCCGATCGACGGACTCAGGCCGCTCCGCTCTTTCAGAAACGACACGATCTTCTCGCCCGAGTACAACCGAGCGAGTTCCTGCCGAACAACGGGATCCTTGGATCGTCCACGGGCCTCGGCCAGCTCGATGAGCTGAGCCACGGGAATGGGTACACGGCCCGCTTTCGAGCGCTGCTTGTCGTCGCCACCCATGGAGGCCACGCCCGTCTGCACTCGCTCGTGAGCGAGAAGCGCAACGGCGGTTCGCCAGCCCCCGTTGATCTCGCCGACAACGTAATCCTTGGGGATCCGGGCCTCATCCATGAAGACCTCGTTGAATTCCGCCTCGCCCGTCATCTGCACGAGCGGGCGCACCGTGACGCCCTCCTGCTTCATGGGGAGGATGAACATGGTGATGCCCCGGTGCTTCGGAAGGTTCGAGTCGGTCCGGGCCAGCAGAATGGCGAAGTCGCTGTGTTGTGCTCCGGAGGTCCAGACCTTCTGGCCGGTCACGACCCACTCGTCGCCATCCAACTCAGCCTTGGTGGCGAGTGAGGCGAGATCCGAACCTGAGCCCGGCTCGGAGTACATCTGACACCAGATCTCCTCGCCCCTCAGACCTGGCCGGAGGAAGCGCTCCTTCAGTTCGTCAGAGCCGAAGTCTCGAATCGTTGGCATGGCCATGCCAACTCCGATGCCGAAGACGTGGTCCTCACGGGGCACCCGTCCTCGTGTGATCTCGCCGAAGGCGGCGAGCGCATCAGGACCGAGGTCACGGCCACCGAAGTCGGTCGGGTAGTCCAGCGCTCCCAAGCCTGCGTCGAACAATGCAGCACGCCACGTTTGCGCTCGAGCGAGGTGGCCGACCACGCCCTCCATGGCCGTCGGAAGCGTCGTGTCGAGAAACGTGGTGACCTCGTTGCGGAAGTCGTCCAAGCCGTCGCTGGGCAAAGAGGTCTCGTCAAGTGGTGTGTCTGCGGTCACGTGGTGCAAGGTAGACCATGGCTCTGCAACCGGAACATCTGCTGCCCCACAGCAAAGCGCACCCCGATCGACGCGCCGTGTGGACACCAGATGGCGAGCTGACGCTCGGTGCCTTGGAACCCCGGATCCGACAGCTGGCGAACGGCCTTCGAGCGCTGGGCGTATCCGCGGGCGATGCCTGGGGTGTGCTGTGCCACAACCGGCTCGAGTGGGCAGAGATGACGCTGGCATCGAGCACGTCGGGGACGAAGTACGTGCCGTTGAATTGGCACCTCACTCCGGCCGAGATCGCCGAGCTGCTGATCGACTCGGGCTCGAGGTTGCTCGTCACCGACGAAACGAACGAACTCGCTGCCCGCGCTGCGGCTGAACTGGCCGGAGTCGACAACGTGATCGTGCTCGGCGACGACTACGAGTGGTGGCTGGCGGAACAGTCTGACGCGCCGCTGCCTGACGGCCCGCTCGGCTCGCCGCTGCAATACACGGGCGGCACGACGGGTCGGTCGAAGGGTGTGATCCGCAGCGACTTCGGCGGCAACGCCAGCGACTTCGGGACGATCGTCCCCCGCTGGGGCGACCTCACCGGCATGCCCCGCGACGGGCGATCAATGCTGTCGACCCCGGCCTATCACGCCCTCGGTGGCGCCCTGGTCCGAGTGACGCTCGCCCGCGGCCACGAACTGTCCATCCTCCCCCGAGGGACCCCCGAGGCCATGCTCGCCACTATCACCGACCATGCGATCGACACCACGGCCATGGTGCCAACACAATTCATCCGCCTTCTCAAACTCTCTGAAGAGGAGCGAGCGCGCTACGACGTGAGCAGTCTCAAGTGGGTGCTTCACTCGGCTGCGCCGTGTCCCCCGTGGGCGAAGCGGGCGATGATCGACTGGTTCGGTCCAGTGATCATCGAGCTCTACGGTTCCTCCGAGGGTGTGGGGCCGGTGATTTGCACCTCGGAGCAATGGCTCGAGAAGCCGGGAACCGTTGGCCGGGCAAGTGCGGCGCTCTCGCTCTCCATCGTGGACGACGACGGCAACGACCTGCCCCCTGGCGAAGTGGGCACCGTCTACGCCTTTCGCAAGGAGGGGCCGCCTCGCTACCACGGCGATGACGAGAAATCGGCCGCCATGCTTTTGCCCGACGGCCGCTTCACTGTTGGCGACGTCGGTTGGCTCGATGACGACGGCTTCCTGTTCCTGGCCGACCGTCGCGTCGATCTGATTCTGCGAGCCGGGACCAACATCTACCCGGCAGAGATCGAAGCGACCCTCAGCGAGCACCCCGACATCGCCGACGTCGCCGTCTTCGGAATTCCGGATGAGGACTGGGGGCAATCGATCAAGGCGGTTGTCGAACCCACAGAAGCCGTGGGCGAAGCCCTCGACGTTGACGGAGTTCTGGCCTTCGCTCGAGAACGCCTCGCCAGTTTCAAGATTCCGCACTCGATCGATGTGTCGACATCGCTGCCCCGAGAGGCGAGCGGGAAGCTGAAGAAGCGATTGCTGAGAGATCCCTACTGGGAAGCCGCCGGTGGTTCGTGAGGAGGTCGAACGACCCTGCTTGTTGAGGCAAATCGTCCCGGAGGGTCGAGACCGACACATGGTTCGGGCACACTGCAGGGTGATGTCTCTCCGTCCGAATGCTCGATCGATCTCACTCATGGTGGCTGCAGCACTCCTGGCCGCTTCCTGTGGCAGCGAGGCCGGGCCCACTGTCCCGGATATCTCGCTGAACCCGACGACGACGGTCGCCGACGATTCCGGCAATGCGATTGAGACAACGACAACGACGGAGATGCCGGGCGTTGAGCTCGAACTGACGGTTGCGGAAGGTACCGAGCTTCAGCCCTTCGGGCTCGAGGTTGGTGAGCTGATCGAGTTCCGCGAGCTTCCAGACGTTTCCTTTGACGTGGTCGAGACTGTTGAGATGGGGGCAGCAGAGCCGCCGCCGATCGTTGCCACTGGCGTGGCTCGCACCATTACCGGCGGCGTCTGGTGGGAAGTGACGGTCAATGGCACAACGGCGTGGGTCGAACGCTCGAACGTGGCCGTCTTCGGTGAGCCAACGGAAATTCTCGAAGAGGTGCTGGCTGTGCTCGACGTGCCGCCGCGTGACCTTGATGCGCTCGGCCGACTCATCGGTCGGACTCGCTTCGGTGAGGCACGGGCGCGAGTGACGCTGCCATCAGAGCCCGAAGGGCTGAGCCAGGTTGCTGGCACCGTCGTCGTTGATCTCATTGGGCTTCGAGACGAGGGTGTCCGCGGTGAGCGGCTTGTCATCCAGGCCGACATCTTCCGCAACAACGGTGGCGCCACCGTGAGTACTACGAACGTCAACTCGATCCAGCGCTTCCCGGTTTGCGAGACCGACGCCGTCGACGGCGTCTGCCTCACCGACCAGTAGGTACGAAGGCCCGACCCGACGTCGGGGCACGCCGGGCCACATCCAAGGGACGGACGCCGAACCCGCTCCCGTCGAGGACAGTGTGGACGCGCAGAAACGACCCGAGTGGGCCGTTCCCGATCTTCAGTTGTTGACGGGTTCTCGTTCGTCGAAGAGCGCAGCTCGGTGCCCTGGCCCAGCACTCTCTGTTCGACGAGTTGCCCTGTCGGCATCACGTGGATGTTGAGCGGGCGGTCTTGGGCACGGTTCGCAGCCGTCGTTTGGTCTACGGATAGGCCCGTCGGGCGAACTGCGGGCGTGGAACGAGCCATCGGGTCGTAGGACGACCACGATGCGGCCCGGTTCCAAGCGAAGCGACCAACCGCCCTCGTGTACGAGGTGGTGGTGTCGTGAGCAGAGCGGCACGAGGTTGTCGAGATCAGTCGGGCCGCCTACTTCCCAGAAGTCGACGTGGTGCAGCTGGCACCAGTCGAACTGGCAGTCGCAGCCAGGGAAGGCACACGTGCGGTAGAGCGCACGCATGGCCAGGCGTTGGGCCGGCGTCGCCGTGCGGTAGCGACGGCCGACGTTGATGGGCTCGCCAGCATCGTTCACAACGACCCGCTGAAGATCGCAGTCGCAAAGCCAGCGCCGGCGCGTCGCTCCGTCAACCCAGTCTGCGGTGCCCATCATTTCAGACACGGACGCGTCGTGTTCGCCGTCTCGGAGGGTCTTGGCATCGACGAGGAGTCCGACGAGTGGGCGGGAGGCTTTGCGGTTCGGATCGAACGCTCGATCACAGATGCGGAAGAGGGCAGAGGCGGCGAGGTTGTCGTCGAAGGGCAGCGTGATCCCCTCGGCGTTGCTCGCCTGCTGGGCTTCTGTCTGCATCTCGCGGTCGATGGCCGAAGCGACGGTGCCGCCACGTTCCGGATCGAACTTGGCGAAGACGTTCAGCATGCCGTCTTTGTCTGTCCACTTCTTGAGGCTCGAGGCCTTCCGTTGGCGCTCCTTGATCGTGAGGCCGAGCTCGGACACCACGGCGAAGACGATCTTCTTGAGGCGGGCCGCGAAGTCCTTGACGGACAACGTTGCTGCCAACCGAGCGAGTTCTGGCTGGCGTTTGGCGAACGCTGCGCGCTCCTCATCGGTGTTGAACTGCGCAGCCGCTCGACGGATCGCGTCCAGATTTTCTGGGTTGATTGGCGGTGGGCTTGGTCGATCGTGGTCGCTGCCCAAGTCGGTTGAGCCGTCATCTTCGCCTCCTGCACCGGCGCCCTCGCCGGATGCTGCTTCGAAGGGATCGGCCGGACCTCCTGCGCCGAATCCGAAGCTGCCGTAAGGGTCCTCTGGCCCGCCTGCGTGGGCGTCCCGGTCGCCATGGGCGTTGCCTGCCGTTTCGTTGCCTGCCGTTTCGTTGTTGTCCGTGTCGTTGTTGTCGAGCGACGCGTGGAGGTCGTTGAGAATCCGGGCTCGGGCGGCGGCAGCGCGGGCGGCGTGGGTGGAGCAACCCGTCGCAGCAAAGACCTCTTCGGGCGCCGGTCCGGTCCCGGCCTCGACATGTCGATCCAAGATGGCGACCAGGCGTGCCTGGCTCGCTTCGATTTGGCGCCGTGCTTCTTCAGATTGCAGGAGGAGGCGTTCCGCCAGCGGCGACAGGACGGCCAGATCGTCGGTCAGGCCCGCCATCTCCATCTCGAAGTCCGCCAACGTCTGCATACACACCATCATGACGATGGGGTGTGACATTTTGAGCCGGTTTCGGGCCAGCGGAGAGAGAAATCCGAAGAACTTCTCGACGAAGAACGGACGTGCGAACAGCGCGCTCAACTGACCGTACGGACGTCGAGGACATGCTCGCCTCGGTAGAACACCCACTTGGCAGGGCTCGGCAGCACGACGATCGATTCGTCGCCCGTCGGGCCGCTGAACACACGGACATGGATGCAGTTTCGTGTGTCTTCCTTGACCGCCGCTCGAAGCTCGCTCAGGGTCACCTCCGTCTGAGGCACGTCCACGAAGAAGTCGTCAGCGAGCCAACAATCAAGAGCCCGGACCGGACCTCGTTGGGCCGTCGCGTAAGCGACGACAGAAAGGAGCGGAACGCCGATGAAGAGTATGAGGGCGATGGAGAGGCGCTTGCGTGGCTGCAGCGCTGCAGCTCTGCATCCGGTGATGCGCCGCTGTCCCTGACCCGGTCGTTCATCGCGAGCGCCGCGCGTCGGGTCTACCAGTACTCCTCGAAATGAATGTTGCCGGGCTCGTTGCGATGGTCGACCGTGAATCCTCGCTCGACGAGCAACTCGACGACACCAGTTGTTTCCGGGAATACGGGGGGCGCTCCCTCGTCGGCGCCGTCGGCCTTCTCGGGAATGCCGATCATGGCAGGGTTGCCGCACATGAACACGTGCGTGCTCGCCGGATCGAGATCCACGCCGAAGGGCTCGAACACGTTCTCCCGAACCAGATCTTGGATGTACTTCTTCGGTACGTCCGACTCGCGTGTCGGCATCGGAATGTAGTGATAGTTGGCGTGGCGCTCAGCCAGCGTCTCGTGTTGCGCCCGGTAGCCGAGATCAGCCCACTGCCGCACCGACACGGCGCTCACGATGGGGCCGGTGTGGCCCTTCCGGAGCAGTTCGACGACCATCGCGTTGTGCGGGGCCTCACCGGTTCCGGTGGAGAAGAACAGCACCGCATCGCTTGGGTTGGTGACCGGATTCAGCGTGTAGCGGCCGGCAACCTTGGGGCCGAGATAGATGCGATCTCCCGGACGCTTCAGCGCGAGGCGAGGGGTGAGGCCAGGGACGTTGTCCGGCGTTGGCGGCACGAGCACGATGTAGAACTCGAGCTCGTTGAGCCCTCCCTCGTCGGTGAGGTAGCCGTGCTCGTCGAACATGCGGCTGGAGATCGAGTAGCTGCGACGAATCAGCTTTTCCCACTTGTCGTCGAGCCCGGGATCGACCGCATCATCGATCCGCTCCTCCCAGTAGCCCAAGCCCAGCGATGCGTACTGGCCCGGAAGATGAGAGACATCACCGTGATCGGGCTTCACCCGCAGCACCCAGAGGTCGGAGTGGCTCGGCTCGAAGTGTGTGATCGTGGCGTTGTAGTGCTCTTCACGCAGCTCGTCGATTGCTGCTGTGTGGCGGCGACGTCGCTCCGCCGGCGAAGGGCGAGCCACCCGCTCGAGATCGGTGAAGATCGCGTTGGCCATGGCATCGGTGATGCTTGCGCCCGGCGCCGCCGTGGCTGGGCCGCCCTCTTCGGCCTCGCCAAGGAACCACACCAAACCGGAGGCGAGGGCAGCGTCGGACACGTTGGCATCGGCGGCCGATGGCGTGGTGCGCCCCGAGGCGAAGACCACGTGGTCGAACTGAAGGTCAGGCGTGCGGCGATCGTTGAAGAACGCCATCGGCAGGCCAGCCGCCTCACCGATCTGATCGGGGATCGAGCGGTAGAGGAGCGTAGCTTTGCGCTCACGCTCAAGACGTCGGAGCATGGCATCGGCGGCGGGGGAGAGCAGCGTGGCGTCCATGCCCTTGGCAGCAAGCACCGGCCGAGCACCGCGAGCAGCCAGGGTGGCCGTGAGTTCCACCGCATGGTCGGTGTGGCCGATCACCAGGACGTCGAGTTCGTCCACGTGCTCCGGCAGCGTGTCGACCACGATGCGGCCAGCAACGTCGGGCGTTCGGGCTTCGACAGGGACCGGCGGTTGCCACGAGGGGTTGTCGCCTCGGTTGGCGATGAGGCAGCTTCGCGAGCGGTAACTCTGCTTGTTCGTCGTCACGACTACGTGGTCACCGTCGAGCTCGACCGAGGAGATCGTCTCGCCGAAGCCGACATCGAGCATTCGCTCGCCGATGAGGTGAGGGAACGCCACGGTGGTTCGAGACTCGAGGATGCGAACCAGCGGCAGGCCGCCGTACTGGGCGTCGATGGCCAGGGAGAGCCCACCAGCGGTTCCTCCAACGACCACCACGTCGTAAATCGTCTGCTCTGACTTGTCGCTCATGTTGTCCTGCGTCACGTTGCTCTGCGGTTCACCGTTCTCAGCCATACCCGTCCTCTCAACCCGTTCGCCGACACTTTTCTGCCCGCCGTAGTGTGGAGCAGTGCAACCGGTTGGTCCAGAAGCGTTCGAGAAGCTCGTGGGTGATGCCCTCGACGCACTCCCCGATGCCATTGCCGAGATGCTCGACAATGTCGTCATCGTCGTCGAAGACGATAGTGAGGAGGACCTCCTCGGCCTCTACGAAGGCATCCCACTGACCGAGCGGGACGAGTACGGCGGGCTGGAGTTGCCCGATCGGATCACGATCTTCCGCCTCCCGCTGTGCGACATGTGCGAGTCAGAAGATGAGCTGGTCGAAGAGGTGACCATCACCGTCGTGCATGAGCTCGCCCATCACCTTGGGATCGACGACGACCGCCTGCATGAGCTCGGCTGGGGCTGACAGAACGTGGTGGCGGCCTAGAGCCAGCCGAGGCCGATGGCCCCGAGCGCAATGATGCCGATGGCGATTCGGTACCAACCGAATACTTCGAAGCCCCGGTCGTTCAACCAGGCCACCATCCAGCGGACCGCAGCCACGGCGGAGACGAACGCCACGACGAGGCCGATCAGAGGATTCACCCAACCGAACTGCTCCACGAGCCCAGATCCATCTTGCAGTCCGGCAAACGCCGTGGCCGCGGTGAGCGTGATGAGCCCAAGGAGGAACGAGAACTCGACGGCTGCTCGTAGGTTCAGCCCCACGAGGATGCCCGCGATGATCGTGACCAATGAACGGCTGGTGCCCGGCCACACTGCCAGGGTCTGCATCAGACCGATGAGGAACGCCTGCTGCATCGAGATGTTGGCCAGTTCTCGGCCGGCCCGGTCGAAGTAGCCCTGACGGTGCAAGCCGATGATGCCCAGCCCGCCAACGAGCCACGCCACCGCGATGGGAAGAGCGCCGAACAGCTGCTCTCGGACAGCGTCGAACACGAGTCGGGCGATGATCGCTGTGGGAATGAACGCCACGATGATGGCGATGAGGACCCGGCGCCCCTCTTCGCTCCGGCCCAGAAGCCCATCGATCATCTGCCGAACACGCTCTTGGTACACCACGAGCACGGCCAGGATGGCGCCGGCCTGTATGCAGATGGCGTAGGTGTCGAGCGCAGCGTCAGACGCCGGAGTGCCACCCAGGTTCAAGATGTTGTTGGTGACGAGCAGGTGGCCGGTGCTGCTGACCGGCAGGAACTCCGTGATGCCCTCGACGAGGCCAAGGATGATCGCTGCCACGATGGAGAGCTCGATGACGCTGTCGTCGGCGCCGGCGTCGGTGCTGGTTTCGGCAGTTTGCGCCAGGGCGGGAAGCCCAAGAAGAAGTGCTGTCAGACCAACGCCGACAGCAGCAGTGAGGAGAGGAGTCCGGCGCCCAATTCTTGTCACCCAATGAGGATGGCACGTGCGAGCGAGTTTCCCTGCCTCTCTCGCCGTGAGAGCCGCTTGTTTCCTTGCGATGCGAGCACGACGATGCTGCACCCGGCACCCGCAGAGGACTGGTACCGTCGCCCGCTCACGACCTCTCACGGAGCATGACTGTGACAACCACACCAACCACTGCCACCCGCACCGACGGCGGCGCCGTCTTCATGAACGGCAACGCATTGCGGGACGAGATCCTCGCCGAGCTGAAGGCAAAGATCGACGCCGAGGGCAACCCAGAGATCTGCCTGGCGACGGTCTTGGTCGGCGACGACAAGCCCAGCCAGATCTACGTGAAGAGCAAGGGCAAGAAGGCGCTCGAAGCTGGCCTCCAGTCGCGTCATGTCGGCCTGCCTGGCGACATCGCCCAAGCCGATCTCGAAGCCGAGGTCCAGGCGTTGGTCGACGACCCGACGGTGCACGGCATCCTCGTGCAGCTCCCGCTGCCCGACGGCCTTGACGCTGAGCCCGTGCTTGATCTGCTCCCGCCAGAGAAGGACGTGGATGGACTGAACGAACGCTCGATGGGTCGCCTGGTCCGAGGCAAGGCGGGCCATGTGCCGTGCACCCCTCGTGGTGTGATGCGTCTTCTCGAACGCTATGGCATCGAAACCAGCGGAAAGAAGGCAGTGGTCATCGGACGGTCCACCCTCGTGGGTCTACCCCAGGTGCTGTTGCTCGGGCGCAAGGGAGCCGACGCCACGGTCACCCTCGCCCACTCTCGCACTGCTGATCTCGTCGAGACCTGCAAGGACGCAGACATCATCATCGGCGCCGCAGGCATCGCCCACCTGATCAAGGCCGAGCACGTGAAGGAGGGCGCCACCGTGATCGACGTGGGCGTTTCCCGCACTGCCGATGGCATTGTCGGCGATGTCGACTTCGATGCGGTGCAGGCCAAGGCCGCCGCCATCACCCCCATGCCGGGAGGCACCGGTCCGATGACCATCGCCTGCCTCATGGAGAACACCTACGACGCCTATCACATGATCAACGGGACCACGCCTGCATGATCCTCGAGAGAGCACGGTGAACGCTCGATGAGCGGAACTCGACGCGGACGTTCCGGGGGCGGCCGACGGGCAAGAGCCGAAGCTGGCCCTCGGAATGTGCTCACCGAGCAGGCGCCGTTCGCCCAGCCGAGGATGTGGCTGGAGCCAACCAAGGCGGTTTCCGACGATGAGCTCGAGGCCATTCACCACGCGTCCCTGCGGGTATTGGCCGAGACCGGCATCGACTTTCTGAACGCTGAGGCGCGTGCTCTCCTGGCGGCCAACGGGGCCGAGGTCGATGGAGATCGTGTCCGATTCTCGGCCGAGCTCATCGAGCAGTTCGTTTCACTCGCTCCCTCGTCGTTCTCCATCCACGCCCTCAATCCGGCGCACGATCTACACATTGGCGATCAGAGCGTGGCGTTCTGTTCGGTGGCCTCGGCTCCGAACGTGGCCGGGTTTGGTGCTCCCCGCCGGGCCGGCAACCGTGAGGATTACCAGAACCTTTTGCGGCTCTGTCAGACCTTCACCAGCATCCATCTCGTACCGGGCTATCCGGTGGAACCGATTGACGTGCACGCCTCGGTCCGCCACCTGCACGCCACGTTTGATGCCTACACGCTGACCGACAAGGTCAACCACGTCTACTCACTGGGCAAGCAGCGCAACCTCGACGTGCTCGAGATGACGCGCATCGCCCGGGGCATCACCGAAGACGAACTGGCTGAGCAGCCGTCGCTCACCACGATCATCAATGCGTCATCCCCGCTTCGCTACGACGACGTCATGCTCCAGGGCATCATCGAGATGTCGTCTCGGAACCAAGTGGTCGTCATCACGCCCTTCACGCTGGCCGGAGCGATGGCGCCGATCACGCTGGCCGGCGCCCTCACGCTCCAGAATGCCGAAGCTCTCGCCGGGGTCGCCTTCACGCAGATGGTGCGGGCTGGCGCCCCGGTTGTCTATGGCGGGTTCACGTCCAATGTCGACATGCGCTCCGGCGCCCCAGCCTTCGGCACCCCGGAGTATTTGCGCACGGCGATGGTCGGAGGTCAGCTCGCTCGCCGCTACGGCCTGCCGTATCGCTCCTCCAACGTGAACGCCGCGAACGCCGTCGATGCTCAGTCCGCCTACGAGAGCGTCTTCGCTCTGTGGGGCGCCATCATGGGAGGCACCAACTTCCTGATGCACGGAGCGGGCTGGATGGAAGGCGGCCTCCATGCTTCCTACGAGAAGATGGTGATCGATGCCGATCTGCTCCACATGGTGGCGCGCAGCCTGCAGCCGATCATCGTGGATGACGCCACGCTTGCCGTTGAGGCCATCGCTGAGGTCGGCCCTGCTGGCCACTTCTTCGGAACTCAGCACACGCAAGATCGCTACAAGGAAGCTTTCTACGAGCCGCTCGTTTCTGACTGGCGCAACTTCGAAACCTGGGACGAGGCGGGCCAGCCCACCGCCTTTGAGAAGGCCAACAGCCTCGCCCACCTCGCCATCGACTCATTCACGCCACCCGCCCTCGACCCGAGCCGACGAGAAGAACTCGAGGCCTTCGTCGCTCGCCGCGTCGCCGAAGGCGGCGTCGAAACCGACTTCTGACCCAATCCGCCCTCCACCCCTCCGAATTGCCGCGCTGATGTACCTCTCCGGTACATGGGCGCGGCAATTCGGACAGCAACGCACGAAAGAGACATGAGATGAAGACACAGGCGCAGGTCGTGGTGATCGGCGGAGGCGTCATCGGCGCCTCGATCCTCTATCACCTCACGAAGGCTGGATGGAAGGACGTGGTGTTGCTCGAGCGCAGCGATCTCACCCACGGCTCCACGTGGCACTCCGCCGGCGGCATGCACACGCTCAACGGCGACCCGAACGTGGCCAAGCTCCAGCAATACACGATCGAGCTGTACAAGGAGATCGAGGAGATCTCGGGGCAGGACTGCGGCATCCACATCACCGGTGGTGTCATGCTGGCTGACACGCCCGAGCGCATGGACTGGCTGCGTATGTCTCATGCACGTGGTCGCTACCTCGGCATGGAGACCGAGCTCATCTCCGTCGCCGAGGCCAAGAAGCTTCTCCCCATCTTCGAGGAGGAGTACTTCGTTGGCGCCATGTGGGACGCCCACGAAGGCCACGTCGACCCCTCCGGCGTGACCAACGCCTACGCCAAGGCGGCACGCATGGCCGGGGCTGAGATCTATCGCAAGACCTGGGCTCGTGACATCACCAGGGCGGCCGATGGTGGCTGGGACGTTCACCTCATGAAGACCGAGGGAGAGAAGCTCGGCGAGCCCGGAGAAGATCTGGGCACGATCCACTGCGAACACGTGGTGAACGCTGGCGGACTCTGGGCTCGTGAGGTCGGCCGGATGGTCGGCCTGGAGCTGCCGCTGCTCGGCATGGAGCACATGTATCTCCTCACCGAGGACATCCCGGCCGTCGCCGAATTCAACGCCGAGCACGGCGAGATGTTGCACGCCATCGACTTCGGCGGCGAGATCTACATGCGCCAGGAAGCCGGCGGCCTTCTGCTCGGCACCTACGAGAAGTTGGGCAAGCCCTGGTCGCCTCGGGAAACCCCGTGGGACTTCGGCCAGCGCCTGCTCGCCCCCGACCTCGACCGCATCGCCGACTCCCTCGACGTCGGCTTCAAGCACTTCCCGATCTTTGCCGAGGCTGGCATCAAGTCGGTCATCAACGGTCCCTTCACCTTCGCCCCCGACGGGAACCCGCTCCTCGGCCCGGTTCGAGGCCTCCCTGGTTATTGGAGTGCGTGCGCCGTGATGGCGGGTCTGTCGCAGGGCGGCGGCGTGGGCCTCGCCCTGGCGAACTGGATGACCGAGGGAGACCCCGGCTTCGACATCTGGGCCATGGACATTGCTCGCTACGGCGACTTCGCCACCCTTGCGTACACCGATGAAAAGGTGCGAGAGAACTACGGGCGCCGCTTCCGCATCACCTTCCCGAATGAGCAGCTCCCGGCGGCCCGCCCGCTCAAAACCTCGCCCATCTACGACCGTCTGGTCGACGCCAACGCCGTGTGGGGCTCCTCCTTCGCACTGGAGACTCCCCTGTGGTTCCAGGAAGCAGGCGAGGAGGCGGTCGAGGACATCACGTTCAAACGCTCCAACTCGTGGGATCAGGTACGAGCCGAGACGCTCGCCGTGCGCAACGGCGTTGGCCTCATGGAGACAACGGGCTTCGCCAAGTTCTCCTTCGATGGCCCTGGTGCCCGAGCGCTGCTCGACCGTCTCATCACGAACACGGTTCCCAAGCCTGGCCGCATGGCGATGGCACCGATGGTCAACGAAGCCGGAGGCCTCATCGGCGACCTCACCGTGGCCTGTCTCCCGGCCGCCACGGGCGAGGCTCTCGGTCCGTTCCGCACGATCGTCGGTGGCGCCACCTCGAACACCCGCGCCAATGAGACGTTCCTCGTGTTCGGATCCGGCATCGCTGAGCGCTACTACGAGCGCTGGTTCGAACAGCAACAGACCGCCCACATCGCCGCTGGTGGGGAAGACGTCGCAGTTCGAGCACTCGGCTACGAGATGTGCGGCCTCTCCATCGCTGGCCCCGACAGCCGCAAGTTGCTGGAGAAGCTCACCAGCAGCGATGTCTCCGCCGAGGCGTTCCGCTTCATGCAGTTCCGAGAGATCGAAATCGGTCTGACCAAGGTGTTGTGCGGCAAGGTCACGTTCTCGGGCGATCTCGGCTTTGAATTCTGGATGCCGGCCAGTGACCAGCGCTACGTCTTCGAGCAACTCATCGAGGCAGGACAGGAATTCGATGTTCGCCTGTTCGGAAGCCAGGCGCTCAACTCGCTTCGGCTGGAGAAGGACTTCGGTTCCTGGGCTCGCGAATACCGGCCGCTCTACTCCCCGTTCGAGGCCGGCTTCGAACGCTTCGTGAAACTCGACCCAGAGAAGAAGGGCGACTTCATCGGACGTGACGCACTCGTGGCCAAGGCCGCGGCCGGACCCGACAAGCTGCTGGTGACCTTCACGGTTAAGACTGGTGAGGGCGACGAGGCCGCCGACGTGATCGGCGACGAGCCCATATGGCATGCTCCGGCTGCATCAGGTTCATCGAGTGGCGGTGATGACCAGGCCGACGTGGTCGGATGGGTCACCAGTGGTGGCTATGCCCACCACGCCGACGTCTCAGTGGCGATGGGTTACATCCCGGCCGCCTTGGCCAACGCAGGCGGATCCTTCGAGATCGAGATTCTCGGCATCCGGCGAGCAGCCACGCTGCTCACCGCGCCGCTTCTCGACCCCGAAGGCTCGCGCATGCGCTCCTAGCGACCCGACGAGAAGGGCCTGGACCGCAAGGTCTACGCCGACCAGGTCAGGAGATCACCGGTGCCCTGCAGCAGGAGGGTGCCGGGGAACACCCGAAGTCGTTCGGGCTCGAGATGTAGGAGCCCAAAGGCTTCCACGTCGGGTCCGGTCCAACCCGGAATGATGCTCGGGTCATAGCCCACCGGCTCAGGGGCGTTGGCGAAGCGATCCCATCCGGCGCGACGTTGCTCATCAGAGGTCTCCCAGGAGGTACGGCACTCTGCGGTGCACACGTCCTGTTCCGGACTCCAGTAGGTGAGCGAGATATGGGGCTGGTGCTCGAGGTGTTTGGCCTTGAGCGTCCGCGGTCCGGTGGCAATCCACCCGGTCAGCTTCGTGCCGTCCCACTCCCAGATCGGGTGAAGGACTCGGGTGCGAGGGCGGCCGTTGCGGTCCGTGGTGGCGACGGTTGCCCACACGATGCGGTGTGCCATGTCGACGAAGGCGGGAGCGACGTCGGCGAGCGTCTGGGTGGTTGATGCAGTCATGGAGAGCTCCTTGTGAAGTGAACGACCGGTGTTGGCCGTTTCGGGTCTACGGACGAGTGCAGGTGCACGGGGGAGAGGGAGCTGCTCAGATCATGGCCTCGACGCTACGACAAGCTTCATGCGCTCGGCCATCGATTTCCTCCCGGCGATAGCGTGCGGCGATGCAGTTCGTCCCGCCCCCGAATGTCACCGTGAAGCGAGACGAGGGCATTGAGCTCGAGTGGGAAGACGGCATGGTCGCCCAATTCGATCTCGTGACCGTGCGCAACCAGTGCCCCTGCGCTGAGTGCCGGGCCCTGCGAGCGAAGGACGAAGATGTGTGGCCACGGCCCCACAGCCCCCTCCCGCTGCGAATCGACGATGCCGAGCTTTCTGGATCGTTTGGCGTCTCTCTTCGCTGGAACGACGGTCATGGCACCGGCATCTTCGACTTTGTCGCCTTCCGACGCTGGGCCGAGCAGGGCTACACGGATCCTCCACCCGTGGGGTGATGTTGGCGAAGGGCTGTGACCTCGGCCACCATGTGACGTGTGATCGATCAGCTGCAAGAAGCATGGACCCAATTGGCCGCCCCCGGAAGCGGGTTTGCCCTCGCTGATACCACCGTTCGTGGCGTCGAAATGCAAGTGTTCGAGCAGGCGCCACCGACGATGAGAGCGGTGTGGGAGCTGGCCACGTTGCACGGTGACAAGCCGTACATCGTCTACGAAGACGAGCGCTATACCTACGCCGAAATCGCCGCTGCGGTGCGAGCCACGGCTGCCCACCTGCACGAGGTGCACGGTGTCGGCAATGGCGATCGCGTCGGCATTGCCATGCGTAACTATCCCGAGTGGGTCATCAGCTACTGGGCGATCGCCTCGCTCGGTGCTGCCGCCGTTGGCCTGAACGCATGGTGGACGGGCCCGGAGATGGAGTACGGACTCACCGACTCCCAGCCAAAGGTGCTCATCGCTGATGGCGAGCGGCTCGAACGCGTCGTGCCGCACCTCGATGCGATCCGAGCGGCGCAGCCGATGCACATCATCACGGTGCGGACCGATGCGGATCTGCCCGACGACGCAAGCCGCTGGGCCGACGTGATCGACCCGGCCAACGCCCCCGATGCGCTGCCCGCCATCGAGATCGACCCCGACGACGACGTCACCATCTTCTACACCTCCGGCACCACGGGCTTCCCCAAGGGCGCCCAGCTCACCCATCGCGGCTCGGTCCACAACCTGATGAATCTGGCCTTCGTGCAGATGGCGATGGGCATGGCTGCAGCCATGGCCGACCCTGAAGCGGCTGCCGCTGCTCAGCCCGCAGAGGGCGAGGTCGCTCCCGACCCCTGCTTCATGGCGCCCACGCCGCTGTTCCACGTCACCGCTTGCAACTGCCTGCTCCATCCGGCCACGCTGCTCGGCGCCAAGCTGGTGCTCACCTACAAGTGGGACACCGCCCGGGCCATCGAGCTGATCGAGCGTGAGCAGGTCACCAACTTCTCCGGCGTGCCCACGATGAGCCGCGAGATGCTGCTGCATCCCGACTGGGAGACCCGCGACACGTCCAGCCTCCAAGGCCTCGGCGGCGGTGGCGCTCCGCTGCAGCCCGACCTCGTGAAGAAGATCGACGAGGCGCTGCCCAAGGGTGCACCGTCCACGGGTTACGGCCTCACCGAAACCCACGGCATCCTCACCGCCAACTCGGCCAAGTTCTATCTCGACAAGCCCGAGTCGTGCGGCCCGCTCGTTCCCACCGTGGTCGGCAAGGTCGTCGACGACGAGGGCAACGATCTCCCTGAGGGGTCCGTTGGTCAGCTCTGTGTGAAGGGCCCGATCGTGATCAAGGGCTACTTGAACAAGCCAGAGGCCACGGCCGAGGCCATCAAGGACGGCTGGTTCAACACCGGCGACATCGCTCGCATCGACGAAGACGGCTTCGTGTTCATCGTCGACCGGGCGAAGGACATGGTCCTGCGCGGTGGCGAGAACGTGTACTGCTCCGAGGTCGAGGCTGCGATCTACGAGCATCCCGCCGTGGCCGAAGCGGCCGTGTTCGGCATCCCAGACGACCGCCTCGGCGAGAACGTGGCTGCCGCCATCGTGCTGCAGCCTGGTGCGTCGCTCGATGATGCTGCCCTGGCCGAGTTCCTCATCGAGCGCATCGCCAAGTTCAAGGTGCCAGCCAAGGTGTGGTGGCGCTCCGAGCCGCTGCCCCAGAACGCCAACGGCAAGTTCCTGAAGCGCCAGTTGCGCGACGAACTCGTCGCCGCCGACTGACGCCCACCACGCACTCCCACCGCCCTTTCTGCAAGACGCTCAGTTGCGGATGCGCCACTGGCTGTCTTGCAGAAGGGAAGGGCTGGAAAGGCGGGGTCAGGCGTGGGGACCGGAGACGCAGAATTCGTTGCCTTCGGGATCCTGCAGCACCGCCCACTCGTGGCCCCACTCGGCCTTGTCGGCCATCTTCGACGCGCCGAGCGCGAGCAACCGTTCCACGTCCGTCTCTGGGGTCTCAGTCTCCATGTCGATGTGGAGCCGGTTCTTGGCTGTCTTGCCCTCATCGACCATGAGGAACATGAAGTCGGGGCCATCGGCCCGACTGATGCGGGCGAAGAACTTGCTGGCGCCTTCGTCGACCTCGGCGCCCAGTGCTCCCGCCCAAAAGGCGGACAGGGCGAGCGGGTCGGCACAGTCGAAGGTGAGGTGTGCGAGTTTCATGGTTGCAGCTCCCATTGGATGTTGGTGATGTAGCGATCGGGGTCGTCGGTGTCGTTGACACTCACGAGATAGTGCTCTCGAACGGGCCGCTCCGCTGGCTGTTCGTTCAACGCAACCCAGCGGCCGAGGTGGGTGTATGCCTCGTGGATCGTGTCGTACGAGCCATGGTGGGCGTGGGTCGCCACTCGGCACGCCGGGAGCTCGGCAATCCGAACGGGCGCCGACGCCGGAACGTCGAATGGCTCGGCCACTGGCACGAACGCCACCACAGCCTCGCTCTCATCAACCCGCTCCGGGTAGAGCGCACCGCCTGCGCCGTGCGGGGCGATCCTGCGGTGCTCGAGTTCGAAGTACAGCGTGGTGAAGGCCTGATCGAGGAAGGATGCGTACTGGGCTTGGTCCACATTGCCATCGAAGGCCAACACGTGCTGGTGGTCGATGGTCTCGATGCGAGGCGGCGTGTGGCGAGTCGGTGCCTCAGTTGCGTCATGGAGATCGCTCACGATGCGCATCACCTCGTCGAGTCGGGCCTGCATTCGGATCGCGTGTTCGCCAAGAACCTTGCCGGTGATGTCGGGGTCCCGTGCGGTCAGCACCTCGTTGATGTCTTGGAGCGGCAGGTCGAGCGAACGCAGCTTGTAGATCGTGGCTGCCTCGACCAGCTGCCCGGGGTCGTAGATCCGATAGCCGGTGTCGGGATCGACAAGGGCAGGCACGAGCAGCCCGGCTTCGTGGTAGTTCCGGAGGGCCTTCACCGAGAGCAGGCTGGCTCGGGAGAACATGCCGATGGACATGCGTTCTGGCGGCGGTGGGGGAGTGATGTCGGCATCGGCCATGCCCCAAGTGTGGTGTCTCCCCTCAGGGGAGGGTCAAGGCCTTCACGATCAGATCCACCATAGAGCGGATGTCGTCACCGGTCAGCGCTTGCTGACGGATCATCTTTCGGAAGAAGAACGGGCCCTCGATGAAGTCCATCACAAGGTCGAGATCGAGCTCTGGCAGGACTTCACCCCGCCCCTGAGCGAGCTCGACCATGGTGCGAATTGGCAGCATCCGTTCTTGCATCAACTCGTGATGGACACGAGCGAGTTCGGGATCTGACGCAGCCGCGCTGAGCACGCTCATCATCGTCCGCTGCATGGAATGGTCATCCATGATCGGGATCACGATTTCCATGAACGCTTCGAGATCGCTGGCAAGCGAGCCGGTGTTCGGAGTGGCGAACGGCTGCACCATGCAGTCGACCGCAGCGATCATGAGCTCGTTGCCGCTGGCAAAGTGGCGATAGATCGTTGTCTTCGCCACGCCCGACCTCTTGGCCACGGCATCGACCGTGAATCCATCGATTCCGAGCTCGCCAATGATCTCAAGCGCCGCATCGAGTGCCTTTTGGCGAGCTTCTTCACTGAGGGGTCGAGCCATGACGCTTCGGAACCGTAGCGGAATGCACGATCTCCTACCCCATGTGACATCGGGCTCAGAGGGTTGAACTCGGATCGGAGCGCGATTAGAAACGCTACTTGTGCGTAGCGTTAACGCACTCGGCCTCCGATTCCCGCTCAGGTCGCTCCCTCTCCCCGCAGGAGTACGTCATGTATGCAGCACTCGGTCGATGGTGTTTCGACAACTCGTGGAAGGTCATCGGTGGGTGGGTCGTCATCCTCATCGCCGCCGTTGGCAGCCTCGGCGCCCTGGGAGGGCCGGCCTTCGACAGCGGCTTCGAGATCCCGGCCTCCGAGTCGGCTTCCGGGTTCGATCTGCTCGAAGAACACTTCCAGGGCTTCGGTAGCGGTCAGCCCGGCTCGATCGTCTTTGCGGCTGAGCAAGGAGTGACCGATCCGGAGATCCAGGCTGCGATGAGCACCTTCATCGACACGATCCGCGCTGAGACCGGTCCTGACGGAGAATTCGCCACCCTGCAGGTGCAGTCTCCTTACGACGAAGGTGCCGCCCAGCGCCTCATCGCCAGCCAGGGCCCGCGAGCGGGTCAGATCGCGTTCGCCGACATCAACATTCCGATCGAAGTCGATCAGGTCGAGGCCGGTGAGATGGGTGCCCGGATGATGGAGCTCATCGAGGAGCAGGGCCTCAACGAGATCGATGGCCTGCAAGTGGAGATCGGTGGCGCCGTTCTTGGCGGCTTCGAGCCTCCAGAGTCTGAGCTGCTCGGTCTGGCGTTTGCCGTCTTCGTGCTGATCGTGGCCATGGGTTCCGTGGTCGCCATGGGCACCACAATCGGTGTCGCCGTGCTCGGAGTCGGGATCGGCGGCATGACGATCGCCCTCATCTCGCATCTCACCACCGTGCCAGAGTTCGCCACCTCGATCGGCCTCATGATCGGCCTCGGCGTGGGTATCGACTACGCCCTCTTCATCGTCACCCGCTACCGCGAGGCGCTGGCCCAAGGCTTCCCGCCCCGTGAAGCCACAGCAGTGGCAATCGACACGGCCGGCCGCTCTGTTGTCTTCGCCGGTGCGACCGTGGTGGTCTCGCTCCTCGGCCTACTCCTCATCGGATTGGCCTTCATCACCGGGCTTGGCCTCGCCGCTTCGGCCACCGTTGCCGTGGTGATGGCGGCCTCGGTCACCCTGCTTCCCGCCGCTCTCGGCATCGTCCGAGACCGGGTGAACCTGACTCGAGTCCGAGGAATGGCAGCGTCAGCGCTCATCGCATTCTCTCTCCTCGGTCTCGGCCTCGGGATTACACCGTTGCTCTTCGCTGCTCCTCTTGGCTTGGTGGTGCTGTTCCTGGGCATCAAGCCCCTCAACATCTCCTTCCTCCGCAAGGCGCTGCCGCCTCGCAAGGAGGTCCCCATTCGGGAGACCATCTGGTACCGCTGGAGCCGCAAGATCCAGGCGCAGCCGTGGGCGTGGGCGCTCGGCGGTACGGCTCTGCT
Organism: uncultured Acidimicrobiales bacterium; assembly: GCA_937997485.1. Taxonomy (GTDB): domain Bacteria; phylum Actinomycetota; class Acidimicrobiia; order Acidimicrobiales; family SZUA-35; genus SZUA-35. The sequence goes on from CALKTH010000031.1 coordinate 25,828, forward strand.
GCTGGTGCTGACCGCTCCGGTGCTTTCGCTTCGCATGGGCTTCTCCGACGAGGGCAACTATCCGGAGGAGACCACCACTCGCCAGGCGTACGACCTGAAGGCCGAGGGCTTCGGTGCTGGTTCGAACGGCCCGCTTCTCCTGGTCAGCGAGATTGGCGGCCCTGAGGATGCGGCCACGCTGCAAGCTCTGTCCGGCGCCATCAATGCCACCGATGGTGTGGCGTTCGCCTCGCCGCCCTTCCCGAGCGACCAGGTGAATCCTGCTGCTTCGCAAGCGATGATCATTCAGATTCAGCCAACCACCTCACCTCAGGCTCTCGAGACCGAAGAACTGGTCAAGGCGCTGCGGGCCGACGTGATTCCGGCGGCCACTGCCGGCACCACACTCGAGCCGTTCCTTACCGGGGCCACGGCCGCGAACATCGACTTCACCAGCTTCCTCGGCGGACGCATCATCCTGTTCTTCAGCGTCGTGCTGCTCCTCAGCTTCCTGCTCCTGATGACGGTGTTCCGCTCAATCATGGTGCCGCTCAAGGCCGTGATCATGAACATGCTGTCCATCGGAGCCGCCTACGGCATCGTGGTGGCGGTATTCCAATGGGGTTGGGGCGGCTCGTTGCTGGGCATCGAACCAGCGCCGATCGAACCGTTCATTCCGATGATGATGTTCGCCATCGTCTTCGGACTCTCGATGGACTACGAGGTCTTCCTTCTCTCCCGAGTGAAAGAGGAGTACGAGCGCACCGGCGACCCGGTGAACTCTGTGGCTGATGGGTTGTCGATGACGGCTCGAGTGATCACGGCCGCTGCGGCGATCATGGTCGTGGTGTTCGGCAGCTTCATGTTCGAGGATGACCGGATCATCAAGCTGTTCGGTCTTGGCCTGGCGATGGCCGTCTTCATCGACGCCACGTTGGTTCGTATGTTGCTGGTTCCATCCACCATGCAGCTGCTTGGCGCTCGCAACTGGTGGCTTCCTGGCTGGCTCGATCGCTTGCTGCCCAACCTCAACGTTGAGGGTGAGCATCACGAGCCGCCGGTCTCTCTGTCCCCAGGGGATATGACGCAGGATGACGATTCGCGAGAGCCAATCCTCACATAGAGTTCACACTCGGCAGATGGCGACATTCCCTCCGTCGCCATCTGCCACTGTTTTTCTTGAACTACGTCGACTCCGCAGCGGGTTCTTGCACGGCCTCGTCAGATGAGTTGGGGTCCTGTGGAGCCCTCGTGCGGCGAGGGCGAGCGAGCACGCTGATGGCCGCGGTTGCTCGCGACGGCATCGGCACCCAAGCTCGCTGCCGCTCCATCGGCAACGGGTCGCGCACGACGACCCGATAGCCGACGTACGTCGCAATCGCCGCGTGAGTGCCGGCGAGGATCCAGAAGAACGCCTGCGTCCCGACGACCACGAATGCCCCGGCGGTGAGCAGCGGGCCCAGGACGGCGCCGAGGCCGTTGATGATCACGAGTGACGAGCTGGCCGCCACCATCTTCGAGCTGGGGATCCAGTCGTTCGTGTACGCAATGGAAAGGGAGTAGAGAGGGAACATCGTGCCGCCCAACAGCAGCATGAGTCCGGTGGCCACTGCTGTGCCAGCATCGACGATGGTCAGGGTGAGGCTGATAGCGGAGGCGGTGGCCGCCACGATGCCGAGAAGGCCACGTCGAGGCACACGGTCGGAGAGAATGCCGATCGGCCACTGAAACACGACGGCGCCGACGATGGACGCCCCGATGAAGAGCGCCACCTCGTTTGACGAGAGTCCCACTCTTGTGGCGTAGACGGCGCCCATGCCGAGGAGCGTGCCTGCGCTCATACCGACGAAGAACATGCTCACGGTGCCGGTGGGCACGATGGCGATCAGCTCCCGCATGGAGAGCCGCTCAATCTCGTCAATCGGGGGTGCCGATGTGGTCGAGAGTGAGACCGGGACGAGCGACACCGAAACCAAGACTGACGCCACGATGAAGAGCGTGAACTCGCCCGGATCGGCCGTGGTGAGAAGCAGCTGGCCGACCGCGACGCCACCCATCGAGACCACCATGTACAGCGCCAGCAACCGACCCCTCGTCTGAGGCGTGGCAATGTCGTTCAGCCAGGACTCGGCCACCACGTACAGGCCGGCCATGCACAGTCCGGTCAGAAAGCGCATGGCGACCCACACAGCTGGGAAGACCGCGACTGCGTGCACGAGCGCCGCAGTGGAAGCGAGCGAGGCGAGGGCGGCGAACACTCGGATATGGCCCACCTGCGCCAGACTGCGCATTGCGAGGCGGGATCCCGCCAAGAAACCGGCGAAGTAGGCAGCCATGATCACGCCGGTCGCCACGGTGTCGAACGACTCGAGCTCGGCGCGGATGCCAACGACGCTGCCTCCTAGACCGTTGCCCACCATGAGAAAGGCGAAACCGGTGAGAAGGGCGGCGGCAGCCGAACTCGGGCGTGGCTCCGGAACGGGGATGACCGGGGTGCCGACAGCCGTCACGTTCGTTGGCGCAATCGGAACGCTTCGTTCACCAGATCTTCGAACTCGAAATAGATGTCCTGGAGGTGTCGGCCGCCGGTCGAGGGGTCGAACATGGTCCGTCCATGGAGCACTCGGTGCCCGTGCAACAACATGAGATCGCCTGCGTCCATTCGGAATTGTGCCCGATTCGACGGATCGAGCACCCGATCACACAGGCGCTGGTACGACTCGTAGAAGCACTCGGTGTTCGAATCGAAGGGATCCATCGGCTGCAGCAGCTGATTGGAGAAGCGGAGATGCTCCATGGTGCCGTCGGCAGCGCGACGAATCAGCGGCGCCCGGGTCCAGGTCTCGGCTCGATCGGAGAACTGCCGGAACGAGGCTCGCACCGTCGACAGCACGTGCAGGTCTGCCTCCGCCAGCTGCTCCGCGACGGCGAAACCGTCGACCACGATGGAATCGCCACCCGCGGCGTCGTTGACAAGCATGTGAATGATCTGGCCGGAAGGCGGCGTGGCGTAGCTTGCCATGTCGTTGTGCGGTGGGAGCGGCTCTGCGGTGTGCGCAATGTTGTAGCCCGCCGGGTCGACGAGTACGTCGTGCACCCGGCCCAAAGCGACCTCGTGTGGTGGGGCCCAGCGCTGGATGAACTGCTCGAGGTGGCCCGGTGTCGTGGGCACACCGTGAATCATCACCACGCCAGTGCGAGCAAATGCCTCGAAGCAGTCGGCGACGATTTCAGGATCGTCCATGTCTGTGTGCTCGAAGCGTGGCAAGTCAAATGTGGAGTTGGTCCAGGGCTCGGGCGTGGGACGGTCGCGACGGCTGGTCGCGACGGTGCCTCGGAACCACTCGGCGCTGTAGCGAGATGTGTGATCGCCCCAATCCACCACGAGATCATTGCCATCGATCGTGGCCACCGCATACTCGGTGCGCACCTGACTGATGACGACTCGGTGCTCGTCGGTTGCCACGACGCGGCACGCCTCGCATGGACAGTTGTCGCGAAGCCACAGAGCGGAGACGGATTTGCCGTTCGCCTCGGGCCAGGGCAGAGAGAGATGACGCACGCCGCGCACGATATTGATCGCCGGTGCTGCCGTCGAGAGTTTTCTGCTGTGATCACGGACCCTCTCACAGGGGACAACGACGTGCCGATGGGGGGTGGTCGTGTCTCCGTTCGTCGCGCTCTTCCGAGGTTCCCGCCCGCCGATCGCCCGCCTGATGGCTGGCCTCTTCGGCGCGCTGTTGCTCACTGCGGCTGCCGGTGTTGCCTCCGCGCCGGCGAATGCTCAGGATGACTTCCTCGAAGGCCCCGAGGTGGACTTCGTGACGGACCCGGCGCTCGCCACCGTGTCGAGTGAATTGCCACTGAATGGAGCGACGGCCGAAGAGTGGGAGGCGATCGCTGAGAATGCGCTCGATGTGGACCTGTGGTTCCTCGAAGACGATGACATCACGTGGCGTCGTGAGGCCATGGATGCGAATCGAAACTTCCAGGTTGAGCAGGAGCGCCAATCAGAAGAGCGACGAGAACGAGCGGCCGCCGCCGCTGACCGAACTCGTGAGCGGCTCGACGATGCGTTGGCGGCCAGAAACGCCTTGGAAGTCCAGGTCGAGAAGTTCGCCATCCAGATGTTCATTCTGAGCGACGAAGGGCTCGCCGATCGGCTTGGCGGCGATCTCATTGCGGCCCGAAATACTCAACCGATTCGCGATGCCGCCGACGCGGTTGAGGCAAACATCACCACGTCCGACATTGCGTTGGTGCGGGCTCGTGAGCTGCACTCGGTCAACGAGGCTCGCCTTGCCGAGGCTGAGAAGGAGCTCGCCGGCTTCCGAGCCTTCCGCAATCGAGCATTCCAGCTCGACCGAGATCTCGAGGCGCTGATTGACCGGCGCAATGAGGCCATTGCTGAGCGCACCGAGTTCGTGCTGGTCGCCGAGCGTCCCGATGTGGAACTCGTGCGCATCGTGTCGGTCATCGTTCGTCGGCCGATTCCCCAGCCCGAGTCCGAAGACGGGTCCGACGGCGACGCACCGGCTGATGGCGAAGTCGCCGGTCCAAACATCGACGAGTCCGCTGGCGACCCGACCACCGACGCACCTGTCGTCGGTGAGGTGCCGCCGGCCGGGCCTGTTATCACCGACCCCACACCGGTCGTGCCGTCCACCGATGGCGATCCCGCCCCCGACCCTGAACCGTCTGCGGACGAGCCCACCGCTGGTGACCCGGCAACTGGTGACGACTCGCCAAACGAACCGGCTCCCACCGATACGCCGACCGACGTCGACATTCCACCCGAGCCGGCCACACCAGACTTCGTCCCGACGCCAAATCCACTCGGCCCCGATCTGCCGGATGAAGACGGCGATGGCATTCCCGATGTTCCCTTCACCGAGGAGCTGATCGAGATCCAGCCGATGATCGTGAACGCTGAGATCGCGGAGCAGGTGGCCCAGCTCATCGGTGATGCGCAGTCGGCCGGGATCGAGCTCCGAGGCTGGGGCTACCGTCCTCGCGAGCTACAGATCGAACTTCGGGTCGGGCATTGCGGAACGAGTGGCTACGCGATTTTCGACCGCCGAGCAGCGCTTTGCAGCCCGCCGACCGCCCGGCCCGGTGCTTCCCAGCACGAGCTCGGCCTCGCCATCGACTTCACTCAAGGTGGATCGATCCTCAACTCGTCGAGCTCTGGCTTCCAGTGGCTCCGGGCGAACGCGGCCAACTATGGCCTGCGGAACCTTCCAAGCGAGGCCTGGCACTGGTCCACCACCGGCCGCTGATCGCCAGGCATCACCCGCTGGCTGTTTGCCCGAGTCGTTACTTTCTGGGCGGAAAATGCACACACTGGTGTGCATTTTCCGCCCAAGAAGATTCGCTCGCGCCGCAATGAGGTGATGCTGGCGCGATCGCTGGCTTCAGAATCGGGCGGTTGGCCGCAGAGGTTCAGGCGCTGGGGGCTGAGGTGCGGGGCAGCCGAGCGGCGAGCCTGCGGTCGACATAGTCCGGACGATCGCGGACGTCCCGATAGGTCACCCGAACGGGATCCCATCCGGTGGCCTCGATGATGAGATTCTGGCGCTCGAGATCCGCTGCGAGGTTCTCTTGTGTGGAGTGGGCGAGCATCGAGTCACACTCGCCCCAGCACCCGAACTCGGGCCGGGCGAAGTCGAGATAGAAGGTGCGGCCGTTGTCGCACACGACCTTGAGCTGTCGAACCGGTTGAGGAAAGCCACCTCGAAGCCGGATCCCGTCGAAGTCTCGCTCGAACGTGTTGGTCCCTTGATCCAGCAGACTACCTCGGGTCGCGAGGCAGGCCCGGAGCGTCGTGCCGCCGGGCCGCCCCTGCTTTCCCAGCTCCAGCGCACGCAGGGCGAGCTGTTCTTCGGTGACAAGGCCAGCATCGACGGCCGCCGTGATGACGTCGTGCAGCTGACTCACGGTGAGATCGCGAGCAGCGTCGATGATGGAACGGAGTGGCGTGGTGACCGGAACCCGTCGGAGACGAGTCAGATCCAAGGAGGTCAGGTCCGTACTTCGAACGAGTCGCCGGCCATGAGCGGTGGGCCGGCAGTGGCGAGGAACGATCAACTCGATTCGATCGGGTGCCGGCCCCAGGCCGTGCCAGTGGAGAGCGCTCGAGAGTCCGATGGCTCCCTCCGGACCGGCGAGGAGGCCGGCCTGCTCGACGCGATCGTCATAGGTCCATGCAAGGCTGGTCGATCGGTACCAACCAGGCGCTACTCGCTCGATGAGTCGGCGTTCGAGCAGCATGGTGATGCCTCGTCGGCTGAAGCCGTGGCGATCCAGGTCGATGGGGCCGATGAACCCGCCTCGCCCCCTGACCGAGCGAGTGAGTGCACTGAATCGCTGATCCCAGCGAACGGCAGATAATGAGCGGGGCATGTACGACTTCCTCATCCAGAAGGGGTGGAGGGGGAAGTTCGGTCGCCGAGAGTACGCCGAACGCTTCGGCACGCGTTTCCTGGGCGGAAAACGCACACCCGGGTGTGCACTTTCCGCCCAAGAAGTCAGCGAATGGGGTGGAGCGGGCAGCGAACTCGGGTGGTGAGCGCGGGCAGCGAACACGGTGGCATCGAGCATGGGCAATTGCGGGCGGCGGCGGGATCGTGGCGAGGTTGAGGCCGGCGCGAGCCTGTCAACCGAGCCGGCGGCGCGGGTGCAAAACGACGAAGACCGGGCGATCGCTGCGTTGGCAGCGAGCACCCGGTCCTCGATCAGCCTCGAGAGGGCGGACGGTCAGGCGTTTGCGAGGGCCTCGGCCCGCCAGGCTTCGGTCGCCTCGACCTGGTTGAAGGTGTACATGTGCACGCCCTCGACGCCGAGATCGAGATTGGCCTCGCTCAGCGGCAGCAGCAGGTCGTTCGGGTCATATGCCGTGCTGGTCATCATCTTTGTGATGGCCGCCCGGTTCTTCTTCAGGTAGCCCAGCGACTGACCGAGTCCGATGCGGACACCCATGCTCATGAGCTTGGTCTTGTCGACAACGCCGGAGATGCCGAGATGGATGGGGAGCGTGAGGCCAGACGCCCGCTCGGCCCGAATCCAATCCTCGATCACCGCAGCGTCGAAGCACATCTGTGTGCTGCACCAGCCGGGTACACCGGCCTCGGCCAGCAGCGCCTGCTTGGCGTGCAGTGCATCGTGCAACTTCTCGTCGGAGATGAAGGCGTGGTGATCGGGGTAGGACGTGACGCCGATGGCGTCGAGCCCGTGATCGGTGTCGAGGAAGTCGCGAAGGAACTCCACTGCGTCGAAGTAGCCGCCGGGTGGGTCGGCGTCGCCACCCACGAGAAACATCTTTGACACACCGGCGGAACGGCACCAGGCGGCAAGCTCAGCGGTGTGAGCCTTGTCCCGAACCATGCGAGCGGAGAAGTGGGGAACCGGAGCGAAGCCCTCGGCGAGGAACTCTTCGGTGAGTCGCTGAGTCTCCTCGATCCCCTTGGCCGGTGAGCAGGTGACGGACAGCGGAGCGCCAGCGGGAAGGTGCGCTCGGGCCCCCTCCAGTGACTTCATCGGGACAAGCTCGATGGTGAAGTTCTCGGTCAATGCGATGCGGTGGGCACGAGCCTCGGCCGACTCCGGAAACTCGTCCGTTGCTGCGTCTTTCTTGCGGAACAGGACCATGGCTACGACAGGTTCACGATCTCGCCCGAGGCGGAGTTGGTGAAGTCGAGGTCGATCTTCTGGGCAGCGGGGGTCTTGCCCAGGCCGGGCATGGTGCGCATGTCACCACAGATGGGGTAGACGAAACCAGCGCCAACGGAGGCTCGAACCTCACGCACGGGAAGCGTCCAGCCCTTGGGCGCACCCTTGAGCTTCGCATCGTGGCTGAGCGAGAGGTGCTGCTTTGCGATGCACACGGGTAGGTGGCCGAAGCCAGCGGCCTCGTAGGTGTCGATCTGCTTGTTGGCCGCGGGTGAGAATTCGACGCCGTCGGCGCCGTAGACCTTGGTCGCCACGGTCTCGATCTTCTGGCGGATCGGCATCTCGTCGGGGTAGAGCACCTCGAACTGGCTCTCTTCCTCGGCTGCTTCTTTGATCGCCTGCGCGAGCTCGGTAGCGCCGCGGCCGCCGTCGGAGAAGTGGGTGGACACCGCAGCCCGTGCGCCGTATTCGTCAGCGATCTCCTTGATGGCGTTGATGTCCTCGTCGTGATCGCCGGGGAACACGTTGATGGCGACCACCGGGGTGCATCCGTGGATCTGCATGTTCTCGAGCTGCTTGCGGAGGTTGTCGCCGCCCTGGTGCACTTCGTCGGGGTTGGCGTCGAGGATGGCCTGGGGGAGTGGTTTGCCGGGCACGATCTTGTGGTTGCCGGAGTGCGCCTTGAGGCCGCGCACGGTGGCCACCAACACGGCGGCGTCGGGGGCGAGGCCCGAGTAGCGGCACTTGATGTTGAAGAAGCGCTCGGCGCCCATGTCGGCACCGAAGCCAGCTTCGGTGAGGAGGAACTCGTTCATGTGGATGCCGATGCGATCGGCCACGATCGAGGAGTTGCCGGTGGCGATGTTGCCGAAGGGGCCCGTATGCACGAGCGCTGGCGTGTTCTCCAGCGTCTGCATGAGGTTCGGCTTGATGGCTTCCATGAGGATGACAGCCATGGAACCGGCGGCGCCGATCTCCTCAGCAGTAATGGGGGTGCCGGCCTTGGAGTAGCCGAGCACGATGCGGCCGAGGCGCTCGCGCAGATCCTGCATGGACGTAGCCAGGGCAAGAGCGGCCATGACCTCGGAAGCTGCGGTGATGTCGAAGCCGGTCTCGCGAGGCACGCCGTCGAGACGCCCGCCAAGGCCGATGACGGCATTGCGGAGCGCCCGGTCGTTGACGTCGAGAACTCGGCGCCAGGTGATGTTGTGCATGTCGAAGCCGGCGTCGTTGCCGTGGTAGAGGTGGGCGTCGAGCATGGCCGAGCACAGGTTGTGGGCTGCGGTCACTGCGTGCATGTCGCCGGTGAGATGAAGGTTGAACAGCTCCATCGGGACGACCTGGGAGTAGCCGCCGCCGGCGGCGCCGCCCTTGATGCCGAAGGTCGGCCCCATGGAAGGCTGGCGAATGGCGATCGTGGCCGAGGATCCGATGTGCTGGAACGCCTGACCCAGACCGACGGTGGTGGTCGTCTTGCCCTCACCCAAAGGAGTGGGCGTGATCGCCGAGACCACGACGTACTTGGCCCGGGGCCGGTCGGCCATGGCATCGATGGCGTCGAGCTTGATCTTGGCTGCGCCCGTGCCATACGGCTCGAGCATGTCGACCGGAATGCCGGAGGCCTCGGCCACCTCGGGCAGTGGCTTCAGTACTGCCTGCTTGGCAATCTCGAGATCAGAAGGAAAGGCCATGAGCGATGAAGCTCCTCGTATCGAAGGTCAGGGTGCAGAGAACTCTGCGAGGAAGGTGCAAGTGTGCCGTAAGGCACACTCACTATTGCGTGAGGGAGCATAACTTGTGTCGCCCCAGCACTTCCATGATGTAGAAGCCTCCCACATGGTGGAAGTCTCGCACAACGGGTGTGTTGCCGAGTTGTGCTGGGTGAGAACGCGCTTCGGTCACTTCTTCTCAACTCGGTGGCAGCGGTGCCGTATTCTCTGGCATGGAGTCTCGTCAGGAACTCACGAGGAACCGCGTCGCGGTCGGTGTGGTGCTCGCCATCGTCGGTTTCGCTGCGGCAGTGGCTTTTGGCTATCTGATCGGCCAGACCCAGGCCGTTCCGCTCGCTGAAGCTGAGCAAGCCTCGGCTGTCCTCACCGCTCCTCCGCTCGACGAGACCGCTACCACGCTGGCTCCGACCACAACGGTGTCAACAACGACAGCGCCAACCCCGCCGCCAGGGCCCGACGTCTCGGAGTTCTCGCCGTCTGAGCGGCAAGTGCATCGCCTCTACATCGGTGTGCTCGGTCGACCGTCGGACTCGCAAGGTCGAGTCTTCTGGGCTGAGGAGATCGATGCCGGCACGCCAGCTGAAGACGTTGTCAATGCCCTCATCTCGTCTGACGAATTTGATCCGGACATCTCGGACTCCGAGCTCATCGAACTGCTCTACCGAAACCTGTTGGCTCGGCCGTCGGACAGTGCTGGGCGCGACTTCTGGCAGTCGCGTCTCGACGATGGCTTGTCGGCACAGGAACTGATCGTGGAGTTCGCCAACTCGTCCGAAGCGAGAGAAGCGACCGGCACGTAGCTGCGCTGGCGCCGGGCTCGATCAGCCTCCGGCTCGTTCAGCCTCCAGCAAGGGGTGAAGCGAGGTGGCGGGTCACGGCTTCTCGAATGCGCTGATCGAACGATTGTACGTGGCGTTCGACGAGCGAGGCCGCTGCAGCGCCGTCGCCGGCACGCAAGGCATCAAGGATCTCGATGTGCTCCTCGACGGCATGATCCATGTTGCTGACATCGGCCAGGTACAAGTGCCAGAGGCGATCGCTCTGGGCGTAGAGCATGTCGAGTGAGTCGAGCATGAAGCGATTGTCGGCCGCCTCCCACATGATCTCGTGACAGCGGCGGTCAACCCCGAGCATCTCGTGCGGCTCGAGATTGGCGATCTCCGAGGCCTGCAGCGTGGACTCCATCTCATCCCAGTGCTCTGCTGAGCCGCGGGCGGCGGCGAGGCGAGCGGCGTAGGGCTCCATGACAAAGCGAGTCTCGAGCAGTGTGGATAGTTCCGCGACGTCGAGCCCGCCAACCAACATGCCGCGCCGAGGGATCACCTGGACAAAGTGCTCGCGCGCGAGCCGCTGAAGTGCCTCGCGAAGTGGGGTGCGTCCGACGTCCAGACGTTCGCTGAGCTCGGTCTCCCGCAGCACGTCACCCGGGGCGAGTTCGAGCGTGATGATCAGCTGTCGAAGCTGTTGATACGCCTGCTCACTCAGGGAGGTGGTGGGTTCGGATGGCATGTGACAGCTGACTCATTCGAGGGTTGCGGCGGGCCTTGGCCGGATCTAGTATCCGGTTGATACACCAGTGATATATCACGAGTTTCGGTGAACGTCCATCCCGCTTGTCCAGCTCGGACAGCGTCAGCAACGAGGTCAGAAGTGAGCGATTTCCCCACCAGTGCAAAGGTTGTCGTCATCGGCGCCGGCATCGTCGGCAACAGTTTGGTCGGCCATCTGTCCGAACTCGGTTGGACCGATCTCGTCCTGATTGACAAGGGCCCGCTGCCCAACCCTGGCGGCTCCACCGGACACGCTTCCAACTTCATCTTCCCTGTTGACCACAACAAAGAAATGGCGCTGCTCGGCGTCCAGAGCGCCAACCAATATCGCGATCTCGGACTCAGTGTGGACAGCGGTGGTATCGAGGTCGCTCGCACCCAGGAGCGCATGAACGAGCTCGCTCGCCGCATGACGTCGGCCAAGAGCTGGGGCGTTCAGGCCGAGATGCTCACGCCAGCCGAGGTGAAGGAGAAGGTCCCGTTCATCAACGAGAACGTGATCCTGGGCGGCTTCCACTGCCCCACGGTCTCTGTCGTGGATTCGCTCGAGACGGGCACGCAGATGCGCAAGAAGGCACTCGACAAGGGTGTTCTTCAGGTCTTCGCCAACACCGAGGTGCTGGACCTCGAGACCGAGGAGAGCCACGTTCCCGGCCAGACCAAGATCAAGGCCGTCGTCACCGACAAGGGCACGATCGAGGCCGAGTACGTTGTCATCGCCTCCGGCGTGTGGAGTAACCGCGTGGCCAACATGGCCGGTGCGTACATCCCCCTCGTGCCTGCCGTGCACCAAATGGCCGACGTCGGCCCCATGGACATCCTGGCCGAGACCAACAACGAGATCGGCTACCCGATCGTTCGTGACATGGACACCTTCTGTTACGAGCGTCAGAGCTCGGGTTCCATGGAAGTCGGCTCCTACGGCCACCGGGCGATTCTCCATCACCCGGACGACATCCCCTCGAACGAAGAAGCGGCGCTTTCCCCTACCGAGATGCCCTTCACGCCGGACGACTTCGATCAGCAGATGGAAGAAGCCATCGAACTGATGGACTTCCTCGGCGACGCCGAGATCAAGTACGCCATCAACGGCCTGCTCTCCCTCACGCCAGACGCCATGCCGTGCCTCGGTGAGATCCCTGAGGTCCGCAACCTGTGGTCCGCCGCTGCCGTGTGGGTCAAGGAAGGCCCGGGCATGGCGCAGGTCGTGGCCGAGTGGATGACCTACGGCTACCCCCGAGTCATCGACTCGCACGTGTCTGACATCGCCCGCTTCTATGAGCAGGAGAAGTCAGACGAGCACATCTGGGCCCGGGCCGACGAGCACTTCATCAAGACCTACGGCATCGTCCACCCGTCCGAGCAGTGGAACAGCCGCCGCAACCTCCAGGTGAGCCCCTACTTCTCCCGGCAGGAAGCGCTCGAAGCCATGTTCTTCAGCGCTCGCACCTGGGAGCGTCCGCAGTGGTACGGCTCCAACGCCGACCTCGTCGAGCGTTACGGCCTCGAAGAGCGCGAGGTCGAGTGGGACAACCGCTGGTGGAGTCCGATCACCGTTGGTGAGCACCTCAACCTGCGTGAGAACTGCGGCATGGTCGACCTCAGCGCCTTCCAGGTCTTCGAGCTCGAGGGTCCCGGTGCGGTTGCGTTCGCCGAGTACCTCGCTGTGAACAAGGTCGACAAGCCGGTCGGCTCCAGCGTGTACACCCCCTGGCTCACCCCCGATGGTGGCTTCCACTCCGACCTCACGATGATGCGGGTGGCTGAGGACAAGATCCGTGTGGTCACCGGCGTCTTCGATGGTGGTCGCGACAGCTTCTGGATCAAGAAGTACCTGCCCGAAGACGGTTCGGTCACCTTCACCGACATCACCCTGCAGACCACCACGCTCGGCGTGTGGGGCCCGAACGCTCCGGCCGTTGTTGGCAAGCTGACCGACGCCGACCTCAGCCAGGAAGGCAGCCCCTACGGCAGCCTCCGCAACGTCACACTTCAGACCGCCAGCGGCCCAATCGAGGCGACCCTGTTCCGTATCTCCTACGTCGGTGACACCGGCTGGGAGATCTACACCTCGTGGGACAACGGTCCGGCATTGTGGGATGCCCTCATGGAAGCTGGCGAGGAGCACGGGCTCCGCCCCACGGGCGGCGGTGTCTACGGCACCTCTGGCCGTCTCGAAAAGGGCTACCGCCTCATGGGTGCCGAGCTCGAGAGCGAGTACACCCCGGTGGAGGCCGGCCTCGCTCGCCCGAAGGTCAAGGCCGCCGACTTCATCGGCAAGGAGGCGTACCTCAAGGCTCGTGAAGAAGCTCCCATTGCCAAGATGTGCACCTTCACGGTGGAGAGCAACGTGGACTCCCAGGGTCGCAAGCGGTTCATGCAGGGTGGCAACGAGCCCATCTGCACGGTGGATGGCGAGCGCATTGTCGACTCGCACGGTCGTGTCTCACGTGTTTGCACGGCTGGCCCCGGCCCGTCGGTCGGCAAGCACCTGCTGCTCGGCTACCTCCCAACAGAAATGGCTGAGATCGGCAACGAGTTCACCGTGATGTACATGAACGAGCTGTTCCCGATCAAGGTTGCAGCCATCGAGGGCAGCGTCTTCGATCCCGAAGACGCCCGTCTCAAGGGCTGATCGTGCGCATCCTCGTTTGCGTGAAGCGCGTGCCCGCCCCGGGCGCCAAGATCAACATCACCGCCGACGCACAGGACGTCGATACCGCACACCTCGGGTTCGCCATGAGCCCCCACGAGGAGTGCGCGGTTGAGGAAGCCGTGCAGCTGATCGAGGCCAATGGCGGCCCCGATGCCGGTCACTCGGCCACCGTCCTCACCCTCGGCCCGGCCGAAGCGGAGGAGCAGCTTCGTTACTCCGCTTCGCTTGGTATCCAGCACGCCGTGTTGCTGAAGACCGACGGTTCGCCGTGGGATCCGCAGCGCACGGCCCAAGCGATTGCCTCAGCCGTCGAGACGCTCGAATCTGAGGGTGGGGCGTTCGATCTCATCCTGTTCGGCAACGAGAGTGCCGACTCTGGCGGCTTCCAGGTCGGCATTCGTGTGGCTCACGCCATCGGTCGCCCCATCGTCAACGCCATCAAGGGCATCGAGCCCGACTTCGAGTCTGGCGAGGTCACCGCCAAGCGCGACATCGACGGTGGTTTCGAGGTGTATGGCATGCAGATGCCTGCGGTCTTCGGAGTGAAGGAGGGGTTGAACCTTCCCCGCTATCCGACGATGCGAGGCCGTTTGGCGTCGAAGAAGATCGAAGTCACGGTGCTCGATGCCGAGGGCGACGAGGGCGGGCAGCAACGGGTACGCCTGCAAGAGCCGCCGCAGCAAGAAAGCACCACCGTTCACCTCGGCGAAGGCACCGCTGCTGTGCCGGCCATCGTCGATCTTCTCGACGAGTTGGGAGTTCTTCACCATGCCTGAGATTCTCGTATTGGCTGAACACGACCGCGGCGTGCTCGACGGTGCCACGTTCGAGGCGCTCACGTTTGCTCGTGGCCTGGCCGACGGCGATGACATTGCCGTGCTTGTCTGCGGTGACCACGACCTCACCGAGGAACTCGGTGCATACGGCGCCACCAAGGTGCACGTGGCAAGCCACGACCTCTTGAACGACGATTTCGGCCCGGAAGCGTGGGGTCAGACTCTCGCTGAGCTGGTGGAATCGGAGTCTCCCGACATCGTCTTGGCCTGCGGCACATCCAAGGGCAACGAGGTCATGGCCCAAGCCGCTGCCCGACTGGATGTCCCCTTCGTTGCCAACTGCACTGAGGTGGAAGGTGACGGTGAAGAAATGACGCGAGTGCAGTGGGGCGGGTCGCTCTTGGAGCGCTCGTCGCTCGATGCCGACGTCCGCCTACTCTCCGTGGCGCATCATTCTGTTGAATCTGAGTTGAATGATGGCCAAGCAGCTCCAGATGTGGCACAGTTTGATCCGGATCTTGATGAGTCTTTGTCACGCACGGTGGTAAAGGGTCGAGAGATCGCAGAGGCTGGCGTGACGTTGTCCACCGCACCGGTGGTGGTCGGCGGAGGTAGGGGAGTTGGGGGACCGGACGGGTTCGCTCCACTCGAAGAGCTTGCTCTTTTGCTGGGCGGCCGAGTGGGTTGTTCTCGTGCGGTCACCAACAATGGTTGGCGACCGCACTCGGACCAGGTCGGGCAGACCGGTACTCGGATTGCTCCCGAGATCTACATCGCCAACGGCATCTCCGGTGCGATCCAGCACTGGGTGGGGGCCATGGCGTCAAAGAAGATCCTGGCCATCAACACTGACGCCGACGCAAACATGGTGGTGAAAGCGGACTACGCCGTGATCGGTGATCTGCACCAGATCATCCCGGCCATCATCGACGAAGTGAAAGCCCGGCAAGGCTGACGCCTTCCCAATCGGCGCTTCCCGCTCCCTGAGCTTCTGCCAACTGCCACCTCGGAATCCGGTTCTGACCGGACGTCCAGGTGGCAGTTGCGCGTTTGGGCTCGGGTTCGTCAGCGAGGAGTGACGGTCGCGTTCGCTCAGGTGATGCGCGAGCGCCAGGCGGCGGAGGCGAGAGCGAGACCTGCGGCGAGGAGGGTGAGTCCGGCCAGCAAGAGCGGGAGCGGGTTGCTGCCGGTGTTGGGAAGCGAGCCATCATCGACGGCCGGCGGACGAGCCTCCGAGGTTGGGGCCGCGGTCGTCGCGACCCCTGTCGTCGGGGTCGTTGGTGCTGCCGTGGTTGACGGTGCCGTCGTTGACGGTGTTGATGTCTCTGCCGTCGTCGGGGCGGCGCTCGTGCTGGTTGTGCTTGGAGCGGTTGTGGTGGTCGTAGGTGCTGGCTGCACGGGGAGTGAGAACGAGGTCCCGGGAGCGAGCGTGGTTTGGTCGCTGGCGACGGTGGGAGCGTTGGCGAACGGTGACCCGACGACGGGCAGGTCGATGGTGAGCGTGTAGCCCACGTTCACCGGCGGGTCGGTCGCATCGAGAGCACCAACCGTCCACTCGATCGCCACGACGGACGCCGGATCGGCGGGGCAGGGGCCGAAGCTAGCGCCGTCGCCGCTGCACTGGATGGGGAAGCCACTGTTGTTGATGGCGGTGAGCGTCGTGCCGGTGGGAATGGTGTCGACGACGACCCCTCCTGTCGCCATCGCTGTGCCCGCGTTCGACAGTGTGAGCGTCGCCGTTGCCGTGTTGATGTCGCTGCCGAGGTCGAGGCTCCCTGGCGAGATCGCAGACGTGAGTGAGAGCTCGGGCCGGTCGGGCTCGAAGTCCCACGTGGTGGGCTCGGCACCGTTGAAGCCGAGGGTGATGAGGTCGGCGGCTCCCTCGTAGGAGCCGGCCCAGCCGGAGCCGAGGCCAACCTCGACACCAAACACCTGTGTATTCGGGCCGTACCCCCACTCGGTCAGATCGCGATCGAACACGAAGCACTCGATCGGGCCGCCGCAGCCGCCGATGCCGCTGAACGAGCCGTCGATGAACTGTGGGATCTGCCAGAAGTTGTCGCCGTTGAGGTCCTCGGCCGTCCAGACATCAGTTGGCACCGGACCACCGCTCGTCGGGTAGCCGTTGTAGATGCCTTCCCAGATCGCGAGTGTGCTCGTCCCATTGGTGCCGACGTCAGGATCCCAGAGCCAGAGTCGCAGGGCGGGCGTCAGGTGGGCGGGCGCAGTAGACGATGACGCTCGAAGCCAATCGAAGTGGATGGTGTCGAGTTCTGAGAGCAGGCCGAAACCACCGGCGGTGGTCGAGAAGCCGGCTCCGGCAGCGAAGACGGTGTCCGGCGAGAAGATCTGGGCGTCGGTCTTGGGTGAGTTCGCCGCCGGGGCGGGGAGGCGCTGATCGAGCGAACCGTCGCCACCGAGGCGATCGTCCCGCACATCGCTGACCACGCTGACGCCGCCATCTCGGGCGTTCGCTTCGTGCCACTCGCCTGGGGCGGGACCCCAGTCGGTCGGCCGGATGATCAGCGTGGCTGCACTTGCGGCCAGTCCTGAGAGCGTGAGGGCAGAGGCGAGAACCAACAGCGATGCGATGGCGAGGAGCAGGCGGCGCATGTCCTCGAACCTATCGATTCCGAGTGTCAGGCGACAGCGGGCGTCGCGACGGCGACCCGGCGAGTGAGGACCACATCCACCCCGGCCTGTCGCATCGAACGGCGGAACCACCACAGGCCTGCCACGAGCGTGATGCTCGTCGTGACCGGCCCGAGTGCTGCCTTGTAGAGAACAAATGACGTGATCGATTGTGTCAGCAGCAGGTACAGCGTGACGGCGCCGTTAAGGAGCGAGGTCGCAGCCCACAAGAGCGAGAGCTTCGGGAAGAAGGCCTTGAACGCCGGTTCATTTGCGGTCTGCTCGTCGAAGGGGCAGAAGTCGTGCACGAGGCGTTCGGCGAGCGGCAGCCCCATCGGAACCGAGATCAGGAAGGCCGTGCCGATGAGCGTGGTGCTGATCGTTGGCTGGATGAAGTACGCGAGGACGCTGCCGGTGAGGACCGCGACGATCGTCTTGGCCGTGTTGCCAACGATGGAGAGGATGACGAGGCCAGCGATGCGGTGGCCCTTGGCCCGCTGGTATGCGACCACGCCGAGCGACCATGCGAGACCGGCGAGCACCGCCGGAGTGAGGCCGGCGATCGAGTACCCAACGAGGAAGAGAACGAGCGGAACGATCTTCCCGATCACGATGTTCAGCCACGAGTGGCGAGCGATGGCTCCAAGGCCCGGGATGGTGACGCGGCGTTCCACACCTGTTCTGTCGTCGCGGACGGCGAGGAAGTTTCGTTCAATCTTGGGAATTGACACGTTTGACCTAGGTCGTGCGACAGAAGGCCGTCGGACGTGTGACGACAAGCATCAAGCTTCGTCATCATCGTCGCCGTTCTCTCGGCTAGCGCCTCGTTCACTTACCGAGTTGTTCGCTGGGGCTCCCGACTCGCGCCAGGAGTGCACCAACGATTGGCGTGTTGGGCTATTCGAGTTCGCGGATGATGAGTGCGATCTCGTCGGAGGTGGTGCGGGGGTTGACGAAGCAGAAGCGGTAGACGGGCTCGCCGTCGTGCCGGCTGGGAACGACGAAGGCGGTCTGCTCATGCATCATCTTCTCGGTCCGAGCCTGGTACTGGGCGGCGTCCCAACCGATGCGTTCGAACACCACGATGCTCAGTCCCGGCTCCCACACCATACGCAGGTGCGGCGCTGCCTCGATCTGACGGACCGCTTCGTGAGCGAGATCGATGGTGGATTGCACGGCGGCGCCGTACGCGTCCGTGCCGTAGGTAGCGAGGGAGAACCAGAAGGGGAGGCCCCGCACACGACGCGTCAGATGGATGGCGAAGTCCGACGGGTTCCAGTCACCGTAGGCCTCGAGGAACTCGAGGTATCCCGCATGTTGCGCATGGGCGGCCCGACCCTGATCGGGATTCCGCCAGATCAGGGCGCAGCAATCGAACGGAGCGAAGAGCCACTTGTGGGGATCGATGATGAGCGAGTCGGCGTGCTCGATGCCATCGAACTGCGGACGCACCTCGGGAGCGGCGAGACCGGCGCCGCCGTAGGCGGCATCCACGTGGAACCATACGTCTCGCTCACGACAGACCTCGCCAACCGAGGCCAGATCGTCGATGACTCCCAGGTTGGTTGAGCCGGCCGTGGCGACGACGCCGCAAACCCGGTCGCCGTGCTCCTCGAGCGCGGCCTGCACGCCATCGCCCGTCAGGCGTCGGCGCGCATCAGTATCGATGGCAATCACGTCGACACCCATGACTTCGGCTGCCGATGGGATCGATGAGTGCGCCGTCTTCGACACAATGAACGCCCACTTGTCGGGCTCGGGGCGACCCTCGTCGAGGCATCGTTGCACGGCGGCCTTGCGGGCGCCGACCATGGCGGAGAGATTGCCGATCGTCCCACCGGGTACGAAGACGCCGCCAGCTTCCGCTGGCAGCCCAGCCAGGTCGCTCAGCCAGCGAAGCGCTTCGTTCTCGGCATACACCGCACCGGAACCTTCGAGCCACGAGCCGCCGTAGGTGGACATCGCACCTACCACCAGGTCAAACAGCACGGCCGCTTCGGTCGGAGCGGCAGGAACGAACGAGAGATACCGGGTGAAGTCGACGGAGAGGCATGCGGGCGCGAGGACGTGCTCGAACAGATCCAGCGCCTTGTCGCCGCCGATTCCCTCAGCCGTGATCGTCGGCCCGCAATCTGCCGCCAGCTCCTCGGCCGTCCGGGCCGTGTCGAGCGGGATGGGATCGAGACGCGTGCGGGCTCGGGCGTAGGCCACGATCTTGTCGGCAAGAGCGTCGGTCTCGGGGTTGTAGTCGTGCATCGAGCGAGGCATGTCGGCTCCTTTGGAGAAGCGGTGGTTCGCCGCGGTCAGCGCCTCTGCTGGGATCGTCAGAAGACGAGAGCGTTGAACTCGTCATCAAGACGAGCCTCGTCGGCAGCTGTGAGGCCGCCCCAGGTGAAGAGCCGATTGCGTGTGTCGTTGTCGGGGAAGAGCAGGGGGTTGTCAGCGAGCTCGGGCAGCCCATCAGCACGCAGCTGATCGGCGGTGCCGAGCACCGGTGAAACGTAGCCCACCCACGCGGTGATGGCAGCAGCGTTGACCGGGTCGTACACGTAGTCCATGAACTGGCCGATGGCCCCGAGGTTCGCCGCGCCCTTCGGGATCACCATCGTGTCGAACCACTGCACGGCACCCTCGTCGGGAATGACGAATTGCACGTCGGGTCGCGGTGGAGAGTCCTCCTTCAAGCCCTGCTGGAGAAGGAACGTGTCGCCGCTCCAGGCCATGGCCAGCCAGAGCTCGCCGCTGTCGATCCTGCTGGTGAAATCGCCCGCGGTGAAGGCGCCGAACTGGCCAGCCTCGACGGCGTCGCGGATACGAGCCAGACCGGCATCGGCAGTGGCCACCGTCGGTCGGGACGGGTCGTCGCCGTTGAGCAACATGCCCAGGCCAACGGCCTCACGCATCTCGATGATGCAGCCCACGCGACCGCGGAACGCCGGGTCGAACAGATCGGCGATCGAGGTGATCGCGCGGCCCGTGAGCGCCTCGTCGTAAGCGATGCCCGTGATGCCTGACTGCCAGGGCATTTGGAGTCGGCAGCCTCGGTCCCACGCGTTCGTGAGAAAGAGCGGGTCGATGTTGGCATGGTTTGGGATGACCTCGATCGGCAGCGGCTCGACGAGCCCGTCGGCGATCAGCTGGGCAGCGAGCCAGTTGGACGGCACCACGACGTCGTATGGCACGATCTCGCTGGAGAACAGCGCCTGCCCGACGCTGTTGTCTTCGTAGCTCTCGTCGTAGTCGACGTCGATGCCTCGATCCCGGCGCAGGCGCGTGAGCGTTCCCTCGAGACCGCCGTCGTCAGGATCGATGTAGTCGCTCCAGTTCAGCATGCGGAACGACGAGCCATCGCCCAACGCCACGTCCCGGTTCGGCACACCGCCAGCGCAGGCGGAGAGTCCGAGAGCGCTGAGGGCCAGGAGAGTTTCCCGACGTGACCACAAGCGGCGCCCGGTCATCGGTACTCCCGTAAGCGCCGACTCACTCCGGCAAACACGCACAGGGCGCTCAGCAGACTGAGGAGAACAGTGGAGGCAGGAAGCCAGCGAACGGCGGCGGTGGCTCCCGCTGCCCCGTCGAGGAACTGCGTGCGGTTGTCGGAAAGCACGCTCTCAATGCTCGTATTGAAACCGTTGAAGGCGGAGAGGCCCTCGCCCTGAAGACGGTCGAGCGCTGCAGGCGAACCGTCCGATGCGATGGCTTCGACCTCGGCTCGGTAACGATCCCAACGAATGCGCAACGTGTCGACGGCGGCCCGTTCCCTCGTCGAGTCGGCGAGCAGCTCGGCTTTCTGGATGCCCTGCTCGACTTGGGCGAAGGCTGCTCCGGTGTCGATCGTCTCTTGCCGCAACGTGGCGAAGGCCAGATCCGTTTGGAGGTCGTAGGCCGCGGCCTGAATGTCGGCGGTTGAGGTGATCGAGTCGAAGCCACCGGCCTCCGCCTCCTCCAACGCAGTCTGGCTGCGGGACAGCGAAGAGGTATGCACGACCATGGCGGCGAGCAGCAGAAGGCTTGCGAGGATCAGCCATGGGTGCAGGAGGCGGTTGGTTCGAGACGTGAGAAGTACTTGGAAGACCAGCAGCGCGACGAGCGTGACGGCGCCCACAAGCAAGGTGAGGATCGTGCCGCCGCCGACTCGCGCCTGCTGCTCGTCGAGTTCGGCCTGGCCGCT
Organism: uncultured Acidimicrobiales bacterium; assembly: GCA_937997485.1. GTDB lineage: Bacteria > Actinomycetota > Acidimicrobiia > Acidimicrobiales > SZUA-35 > SZUA-35. Next base: position 46,989 of record CALKTH010000031.1, read on the forward strand.
CGCCGTGACGGTGTCGACAGCAGTTGCGACATCCGTACGAGCGATGGCGAACGCCGAGGCCAGTCCGTCGGTCGCCACCTGGCTGGCAGCGCCCGGTGTGGTCTCGGCGTCCTCGGCCGCCTCGCCTTCGGCTGTCTCGTCTTCGTCCGTGGCTGGGTCCGTCGCGTCGAGGCCACTGATGGCTCGGCTCGCCTCGATCTCGCCCGAATAGCGAACGAGCCCGGCGTTGAGGTCTTGCAGGGCGGCATGGGCGTCTGGGGCGTCGCCGACGAGGCTCGACACCCGCTCGGATTGGCGAGCCGCTCTCGAGATGGCATCGAGATAGAGATTGCGCTGAGCCCGGCTTTCGGTGAGTACCGCCCCCGTGGCCGAGGCATTGGCCTCCGCCACGCTGGCGAAGACTCCCTGCACTTCGACGAGGGCGGGAGCGGTGTTGTTCTCGATCGTTGCAGTGGCGTCCTGCCCCTGGAGAGCCGACTGCACCCCCACAACGGTGAAGATCAGAAGCCCGAGGATGATCCCGCCGCCAATGGAACGCAACCAGCCGGGTGTGCTCGACACTCGAAGCAGTCGGGTGAGGACGGCAAGCCCAGACGCCTGGCCGCTTCCCTCTGCTCCTCGAGGCGCAGGCGACGCACCAACCGGTGGGCTCGGGGGAGAAGACCCTGGCGGGTTGGGTGCAACGACGGCCATGCGGGTACGACGTTAGTTGCTCCGGGCTATGAGGAGGACGTGGTCCTGCTCAATCGATGGGCTGCGCCTTGGTGCAGTCCAGATGACCTGCGAGCCAAAGAACTTCTGCCGAGAATCTTCTTGTGTCCCTGACCAGGAGCGACGCACGTTCGAGGCCTCAATTCGACCACTGATGGGCCCGGACTGGGCGTTCGCTGTCACACCCCATCGTCATGATGGAGGCATGTTCTCACTCGCAGCTTTCGAGACGGAGATGTCGGCGCTCGCCGGTCAAACTGTGTCCGCTGCAAAGGCTGAGGCCCTGCTGCTGGACGCGCGAGCGGCGCGGCTGGCACTGAACGATCACGAGGCGCACATCGTGGCGCTGATCGATGAGCATGTCGAGGCGGGCAATGGCCGCACGCCAGAGGAGATCCTCATTGGTGCCGGACTGTCCAGCTTCGAAGCACGAGCCTCTACCGCCCGTGCTCGCACGCTGAACGATCTTGCCGAGACACTTCCGGTCCATCCTCTCGACACGACGGGTCCGATTGATGAAGAAGTGACGGACCACGACGACTCTGATCACTCTGATCACGATGGCACGGGTGGCGGGTCGCGTGAGGGTGGAACGGACGAAGACAGCTCCTGGTCAAAGAGCGCGTCTTCAGGAGCCGACGGTGACGATCGGGCCCGTCGTGGTTTTCGGGCCGAGGTGAACCCGGAGAACGTCGACGCGATCCGGCGGGCCGAGAAGTCCCTGAAGACCGAGGCTGAGCGGGCGGCCTTCGCCGTTCGGAAGCCCGAAATCGCCACGCTTGCGCTCGAGCTCGCTCCGCCGCAGTTCGCTCGACGGTTGAAGCAGATCGTGTCCAGCATCATCGCCGAGTGCGGCACAACGCTGAAAGAGCGGCAACGCAGAGCCTCGAAGCTCTCGTGGTGGACCAAGGCCGATGGCATGGTGGGCTTCGCTGGAGAGCTCGATCCCGAGCGTGGTCACAAGTTCATCAACGCCGTTGATCGCGAGATGAAGACCGAAGCACGGCAGGCCAAGAGTGCCGAGGGCCTGCTTCTCCCGCTCGATGCAAACCTGGCCGCGTCGGCACTGGATCGGTTGTGCGAACGGGCGAACAACCCCGAGGCTCGGGTCGCTCGGCCGATGGTCGGGCTCATCGTCGACCTGGAAACAGTCCTGACGGGCGTTCACGAGGATTCGGTCTCGTTCAGCACCCAAGGGCCCGGGGAGTGGGTCGATGACGCCACACGTCGCAGGCTGTTGTGCGACTGCGATCTGCAACGGATCATCACCGATGAGGACGGCGAACCGATCAACGTTGGGCGGAGGTATCGGACGGCCACGCCAGCCCAGCGCCTCGCGCTTCGGGCCGTGTACAGCTCATGTGCGTTCCCGGGCTGCGATCAATGCTTCGACTGGTGCCAGGTCCATCACGTCACGTTCTGGGAACACGACGGCACGACCGACCTCGAGAACCTGGTGCCACTCTGCAGCCGACACCACCATTTGGTGCATGAGGGCGGGTGGCGCCTCGCGATTGACGAGCTTCGGGTGGTGCGAGTGTGGCTTCCGAATGGAAGATTGCACGCCGCCGCACAACCTGACGGCCCCATTCGCCGGTCAGCTCGCCAAGGGCCATCAGCGACGGTCGGAGGCCGTGGGCCAACCCTGGTCGGTGTGTTGGACCGTCCCTCGTTGTTCAACGAACGAGAACCCAGCAACAACTGAAGCATCGGACCGGCCGCCTCAGCGCGGTCGATCTGTCGCGTCTGGTCTCAGTGAGCCTTCGCGACGGGTGTGAGTGCGATCACGGCGATACCGAGCGAGATCGACCCCCATCTGTGACCGGCGAAATCCTCGACCGGCCAGCAGGCGCTGGAAGTCCGGCCTGTGGTCGAAATGCTGGAGTTGCCGGTGGTAGTAGTTCACGTACTCGAGCGCGGCCAGCACAGCCGCAACGGTTGCCATCACCCGATCAGCCAGTCCGGCCGAAAGATCCGTGGTCACCCACCCAGCGGTGACCGCGATGAGTGCCGCCACGGTGAGAACGAGAAGTGGGAACTGCCACCGATCGAGATGTGGGAGGACGACTCGCATGGTGTCGGGGCGACCGGTGATCCGCAAGAGCTTTGCCCGCCAGTACGAACCGCCGGCGGCGAGAAGGCCGCATGTCGGGATCAGAGCGAAGAGCGTGAGCCACCCTGGTCGAGCCCCGAAGAAGAACCCGCTTCCGATGATCGCGACGGGAACCAGACCAACGTTCAACAGCTCGAGCTTCCAGTACGAGTCGAGCCGCTGCACCAGCGCTTCCCGGTCGGTCGAATTCGGCGGCAGCTTCATGGCGAGGCGAGCATAGAAACCGCTGCACGTCGATGTCGGACTCGGCGGATCTGGAGGGAGAACCGACGGTGCCCCGGCAGTCTCGTAGAGTCTCGACCGTGGTCTACCCACCTCCCCCCGGCCCTCCACGTCCTGGCGCTCAGCCGCGCGCACCCCGGAACCGATCGACTGCCGCGTCCCCCGTGGATGGACAACGTGATCCGCTCGTCGAACGGCGGCGGCTCCGCAGCGTCCTCGAAGCACTCCAGGCCGAGCTGGTCGAGATGGAAACGTCGCCGTCGTTCCTGATGCTCACCTCCGGCTCGCTCGGAATGGAAACGGAGCGAGCGGTCGGTTCGACGATGGCCGAGGTGAATGTCCTCTGGCCGCTCCTGCACGGGGCTCGGTCTGAGCTCACCCTCCTTGACGAACTCGGCGACGGTCGCACTGTCGGTCGAGAGATTCAGGAGCGTCTCACCCAACCCATGGTGACGGTCGCGGCCGGGCCGAACACTCCGGCCCGCCAGATGCTGCTCGGTGATGCCCTTGATCGTGCTCGCGCGTTGCTCGTGCCGATCGAAGAAGCTGTGGCCCGCGTCGACACCATGTGGCTGGAGTTGCTGCCCCGCCTCGACGGGTCGAAGCGGACCCTCGCTCGCCTTCGAGACGAGGCAGCAAGGCTGGGCGTAACCGAACCTCTCATTGGGCGAGCGCAGGCGCTGGCCACCGACCTCGAGGAACGCCTTGTGTCGGATCCGTTCGGGATCCACCCGAACGATCCCGCCAACCTCGATGAGCAAGTGGCCCTCGCTGCCGAGCAGATCGCCTCGTTGCGGTCCGGTCACGACGGGCTCGAGACAGACATGGCCTCCACGGAGGCGCTCTTGGCTGAGCTTCGGGGATTGCGGGCCGCTGCTGATGCCGCTCGCCTGGCATCGTTGGAGAAGATCAAGGAACCGGCTGGCCTGGTGCGGATCCCTGCCCCATCCGTCATCGATGGCACGCGCGGTCTGGCCGACAGACTCGATGACTTGTTCGATGACGCCGTGCCGTGGATGCATCGGCGAACCATGCTGGACCAAGTCCGCAGCTCGGCCGATCGGCTTCACCGACAGCTGGAGCGAGCCGAGGCTGCGAATCGAGGGCCGATCGACAAGCGAAACGAACTGCGTGGGCGGCTCACGGCCTTTCAGGCCAAGATGGCGGCCGTGGGTCAAGGAGAAAACCAAGAGTTGACCGAATTGGCCGATCTGGCTCGAGCCGAGCTGTACACCTCGCCCGTCGACCTCGACATTGCCGAAGCGCTCGTCGACGATCTCGCCCAAGGCATTCGTAGAGAGGCCACGGCCTGATGACTGCCTGTACCGAACTCGACTGCGGAGGGACCGTTGCCGCCGACGGCTATTGCGACACCTGTGGCATGAAGCCATCGGCCTCCCGGTCAGTTGCTTCCGGCCAAGCCGCTCCCTCAGCGAGCCCGGCCTCAGCCGTCCAGGCTGTGCCCGTCGCCGCTGGCGCTGCCTGCTCGAGCGGTTGTGGTGGCGCCATTGCGACCGACGGCTATTGCGACACGTGTGGTTTGGCTGCGGTCCCAGCCGCAGCTCCCGCTTCCGTGACTCCGAGCGTCACTGGCTCGAGCGCCCCAACGGCGAACTCGGCTGCTGCTCTGCCGTCGTTCACAGGCCCGGGAGTAGAGACCTCGACTGGCTGGGCACCCACGATCGCCGCTCCCCAGGCCCCGGCCACGGCAGCAAGTGTCGCCTCCCGCACCGGTACGGCAGCGGGCCAGAGTCGGCGAACAGCACGTTCTGGTCGCACCGCCACGAACCGCTCAGCGATTGGTGCTGGGCTCATCACGGTCGCGTCGACCCCTGTGGGCGACCCCGCTCAGGCGGTGATGTCAGAATCCAAGATCCGGTCGGTTCTCGGCGAGGTCCCCGAAGACGAGCGAGTCTGTTCCAACTGCGGTCGACCCGTCGGCCGGGCCACCGATGACCGGCCGGGTCGGGTGAAGGGTTTCTGTGGCACGTGCCGCACCGCCTTCGACTTCGTAACGAACGAGCCGGCCCTCACCGCAGGCGAGATGGTGGCCGGTCAGTATCAGATCCTCGGACCGCTCGCCCATGGTGGCATGGGTTGGATCTACCTCGGTCGGGACAAGGCAGTATCCGATCGTTGGGTCGTGCTCAAGGGCCTTCTGAACGACGACGATCCCGATGCCGCGATCGCCGCTGTGGCTGAGCGTCAGTTCCTGGCGCAGATCGAGCATCCGAACATCGTCAACATCTACAACTTCGTGACGCATCGCGGGGCTGGCTACATCGTCATGGAGATGGTCGGCGGCGAGTCTCTGAACAGCAAGCTGAAGGATCGACGCAAGGCCAACGGTGGCGTGTCTGATCCGCTTCCGCCGGCCGAAGCCATCGCCTATGTCCTGGGCATCCTGCCCGCCTTCGGCTACCTGCATTCCTTGGGGCTCGTCTACAACGATCTCAAGCCCGCCAACATCATGGCGGTCGGCGATGACGTGAAGCTCATCGACGTCGGCGCGGTCATGAAGGCCGACGACGTCACCGCGGCGATCTTCGGCACGCAAGGGTTCCAGGCCCCTGAGGTGGCCAAGGACGGACCATCGGTTGCGTCCGACCTGTTCACCGTTGGCCGCACGCTTGCGGTGCTGATGATCCGGTTCGTCTTCCACGACGGCCCCTATCTCTATGCCGTGCCGCCGCCCCAGGAAGAGCCGCTGTTCGCTCAGTGGGAAGCGCTCTACCGATTCCTGCTTCGGGCCTGCGCCTTCCACCCAGACGATCGGTTCCTGTCGGCAGCCGACATGGCCGAGCAACTGACGGGCGTGTTGCGCGAGGTCGTCGCCGTGACCGAGGGATCACCTCGCTCGGCGCCCTCGGAGATGTTCGACGCTGACCAGCTCACCACCATGCTGGTCTCGGGCATCGACCAGTTCGATCCGTCCGAGCCGGACGCCCGAGTTCTCCCTCGGCCTCGGGTCGACCCGGAGGACCCGGCGGCCGGTTTCTTGGCCTCTCTGCCCGAACTCGATCCGAAGGTGACGCTCGAATTGATCTCGGCCGCCGCAGATGAGGGTCGAGTGGAGCGGAGTGTCGAGCTTCGGTTCCGCTCGGTTCGAGAGGTCATCGACGCCGGGGGCGATGGCGAACGCCTCCTGCAGGCGATGGCCTCGGAGTTTCCCTTCGACTGGCGCATCCCGTGGTACCGAGGTGTACTGCAGCTCCGAGACGGCAACCCGACTGCAGCGGCGGAGAACTTCAGCCGAGTGTGGACCGAACTCCCCGGCGAGATCGCGCCTCGCCTCGCAGCGGCGCTCGCCGCCGAGCTGGCGGGCGAGTTCTCTCGGGCAGCGCAGCTCTATGAAAATGTCGCCCGGGTCGATGCGAGCCACGTGTCGGCCGCCTTCGGGCTTGCTCGATGCCGACGAGCCATGAACGATCCGGATGGCGTGGTCGACGCCTTCGGCCTCGTGCCACCCAGCTCGGCTGCTCACTACGACGCTCAGGTGGCTGCTGCCCGCGCTTTGGTCGGAGGTGGATCAGCTGGTGCTCCGACACTGGTGGATCTCACGGCAGCGGCGGAAACGATTGATCGCCTCCAGCTCGACGCCGAGGAGCGAACTCGGCTGAGTGCCGAGGTCTACGAGCGGGCCCTGGCCGGCCTTCAGGAAGGTCGCATTCAAGAGGGATCGGTGGTGCTCATCGATCGTCCGCTGACAGAGCGTTCGATTCGAGAAGGTTTGGAGCAGACGTATCGAGAGCAGGCGCGGATGAGCACGGACGACGACGAGCGGGTTCGTCTCGTCGATGCGGCGAATCACGTGCGACCTCGGACGCTGTTCTGATGACGATGTGTCCCGCCTGCGGCGAGTCGGCACCGGAAGACGCATCGTGGTGTGAGGCCTGCGGAAGCGACCTCGCCGCGGCTCCTGCGGCTGGAGCGATTCCCGATGTGGCCGCCAAGCCCTGCGTGGCCTGCGCTGCGATCGAGATCTCCACCGACGGCTACTGCATGGAATGCGGACGCAAACAGCCAGGCGAGCGAGACCACTTCTCGGTCGAGTCGGGGCCGCTGGTCGGCCGGTCCGACGTCGGCCGACGGCACCACGAGAACGAAGATGCTGTGGCCATCGGTGCCGAACGCAACGTGCTGGCTCTGGTGGTGTGTGACGGTGTCTCGAGCACGCCGGGCTCGGCCGCGGCCAGCGCTGCGGCGGCCGACGCTGCAGTAGCAATCCTGATCGAGTCGGCTGCCGATGACAACGCCGGTCTGAACGCCGAGGAACGGAACGCAAGCGGAACCGAACGCATGCTGGCGGCGGCAGCGGCGGCCCAAGCCGAGGCGACTGCAGTGGCGAGCGAGGCCACCCCATCGAAGGATGGCCCGCCCTCATCAACCTTCGTTGCCGTGCTGGCCGAGGCGGCAACGGGAACAACCAACGGCTCGACTGCGGACCGCGCCATTGGCTTGGCCACCGAGTTGACGGTTGGCTGGATCGGAGATTCTCGGGCCTACTGGATCGGCGAGACCGACGCCGCCCTGCTCACCGTCGACCACGAGGTGAACGGCAGCCTCACTCGCTGGATCGGGGCCGACGCCCATGACCCGACACCCGAGATCGCCCACGTCTCTGCCGATGGCCCGGGCACGCTTGTCGTCTGCTCCGATGGACTCTGGCGCTATGCGGAAACACCGGAAGCCATGAGTGACCTCGTCCGCCACCTGCGGACCGAACACGGGAACCACGACGTGGCGCTCAGCGTTCTGGCTGAGGCGATGGTGGATTTCGCCAACGCCAGTGGCGGGCATGACAACATCTCGGTGGCACTCTGCTCGTTCCCCATCTCGACCACCGAACACACCGAAGGCAAGGAGCCATCCGCACAATGAGCGACTTCACCGCTGAGGTCTTCCAAAACGAATATCTCCCGGCTGGCTCGGACACCGTCGACGCGGTCGTCACCGTGCGAGCCGCCGATGACATCGGCACGAATGCGCAGCCGGATTCGGTTGAGGTCCTGGTGATCGACACGTCGGGATCGATGCTCGAAGAACGCGGCGCCAAGATGCATGCGGCTCGCATAGCAACGCAGGCGGCGATCGACGTGCTCCGAGACGGGGTGCATTTCGCCGTGATCGGCGGCGCCGGGTCGGCGTACATGATTTATCCCCGAGAGGGTCTTGCCGTCGCCGACGAACGAACGCGGCAGGAAGCCAAGAGTGCAGTGGCCCGGACTCACGCCACCGGCGGCACCGCCATCGGTTCATGGCTCGAAGCCACGGCCTACGTGGCTCGGCAGCGTCCCAACGCCATCGCCCACGCACTGTTGCTGACCGACGGCAAGAACCAGCACGAGTCCGATGCCCAGCTCAACCGAGCCATCGAGAAGTGCTCGGGCATCTTCCAGTGCGACGCCCGAGGTTTGGGTGCGGACTGGAACATCGACGAGCTTCGGCGAGTCGCCTCCGGCTTGCTCGGCACGGTCGACATCATTCCCCGCCCCGAGGACATGGAGGCCGAGTTCACGGCGTTGACCCAGCAGGCGATGGGAAAGCAGGTGGGCTCGGTTGCCCTTCGCCTCTGGACACCCAAGGGCTCCCAGATCGAATTCATCAAGCAGGTCGCCCCGGCGCTGGAGGATCTGTCCGCCGATCCCACGCCAGTCAACGCACTGACGAACGACTACGCCCTTGGATCATGGGCTGGCGGCGAAGAGCGTGACTATCACGTGAGAGTGCGCATCCCGACCGGTGCGGTGGGCGAGGAACGCCTGGCCGCCCGAGTGATGCTAGCCATCGATGGCGAGGCCGAACCGGCGGCGCTTGTCCGTGCGGTGTGGACGGATGACAACGCGCTGTCAACTCGCATCAACCGCGAAGTTGCCCACTACACCGGGCAGGCGGAACTGGCCGATGCCATCGCCGCTGGTTTGGCCGCACGCGATGCGGGGGACCAAGCCACGGCCACCGTCCGTTTGGGCCGGGCTGTGCAGATCGCGCACGAAGCCGGGAACAGCGACACAGTGAAGCTGCTGCGCAACGTGGTCGAGATCGATGATCCGGCCACTGGCACGGTGCGGATCAAGCGCAATGTCGACAAGACGGATGAAATGGCGCTCGACGTTCGATCCACACGCACTGTGCGTGTGAGCCGGGGCTGATATGGCCGCCGACGTCTGCTCGAACTGCGCCACCGAGCACCATCCGGACGACGTGTTCTGCGAGAACTGTGGCTACGACTTCTTGACCGGTTCGTTGCCTGACGAACTGGCACCTCTCGTCGTTTCACCGACCTCATCCTCCACCCCAACCCCCGTCTCCGGATCCAGTTCCGCCGCCGGATCGAACGAGACGGGCGCCGACGCGGCAGGACCAGATCCTGCTGCCGGCACAGGGTTGTTCGTGACGATCTCGGTCGACCTCGACTATTTCGCCGCCGCCGTCGAGGCAGGGCAGCTCGACCCACCCGACCCGCTGCCCGCACCCAGCACGATCGAACTGCGGACCGATGAGGTGCACATTGGTCGCACGAGCGCCAGCCGGAACATCCATCCCGACCTCGATGTCGCCGCCCTCACCGCTGATCCAGCCGCCTCGAGTCGCCATGCCGTGATCCGAGTGTCGCCCGAAGGCGCCATCTCGCTGACCGACGTGGGCTCGACGAACGGCACCGTGATCGGCTCGCCCTCCGGGACGGTGGTGACAGCACACACGCCGCACCCCATCGCACCCGGCCAGCCCATCTTCATCGGCGCCTGGACACGGCTGGAATTCCGGGCCAGCGCCGCGTGACCGGCGAGTCCTGAGTCAGGCTCCGGCCTTTACGACGCGGCGCGTTCCTGCTCGTCTCGGTACCAGTCGAAGCTGTCAGGCATCGGCGGCGGGTTCTCTTCCAGGCCGAGTTCGAGCTGGCGACGGGTGGGCCAATAGCAACGGCACTGCTGGATCGATTGAGCGGTTCCTGGCCGTCCGTTCTCATCGAGTTGCCCGTAGCAACGCAAGGGTTCGCGCAGTTCTTCGATGGTGTCGGAGTCGAAGTGCAGGATGCCGGTGTCGTGCAACATGTCGAGAAGTAACCACACCTGCTCGCATGCGCTCTCGGGCCAGAGCAAGCCGTGACGTGAGCACCAGTTGGGGATGCCGATCGAGATCAGCCGGTTGACCTGGAGGCGGGTCCAATAGTTGCCGCGGGTGGCCATGTGTGGGAACCAACGCTCCGACGCGGCACGGGCCTCGAGCACGACGATCATCACCGCCGGATCCAGCGCTATCGAATCCTCAGACCGGGTGGAAGGATGCGCCCGCTTGGCCAGGGAGTGCAGGTTTGTCTCGTGGCGTCTGCGCAGCGGATCGGTGATCTTCTCCATCAGTACTCGGTTGCTGCGTTCGAAGTCGTTGGGATCGATGCCTGAAGTCATGAACGTATTTAAGAGTAAAAGAAGGTAAAAGACAACACGAGACGTCGAGCTGTGTTTGCTAGGTCAGATGTTCGACCAACCAGCGGTGCACCGGGCCGGCCTTCTGGAGTTCAGTTGCGCACCAAGCGACGAACGCCTCAGACGTGATGTCGGACGGCACGGGGCGGATCCAACGAATCTGCAATCCCTTGTGGCGGAGAAGGTCGCCCCGTGGATGATCGGAAGCGAATGGCTTGGGAACCTTCTTCAAGCCCTCCCCGACGAGATCGGCGCCGGTCTCGGCCACGAGGGCGGACATCAATTCCGCCCCCTCCACCCCGGTCGACTCGTCGTCGATGACTGATCGCCAGCGCTCGAGATCGCTCAACACCATGCCGGTGGCGAATCCGATGCCTCCGCTCCCGATGCCGCCCCCGCTCCCTACACCCTCGCCCGGCTCGACACGGACCCACAATGTTGGGGCTGTCTTCTTGTTCGGACCCTCCCAGAACTTGACCATGACGTGGTCTTTGTAGGGGGATGCGTCGGGCGAGAATCGCAAATCGTTGTTGATCGGAGCGATCGAGCCGTTCGTCTTCGGCTGCCCCTCGATCCCGCCACTCACCCGATCGGCGAGGAGCTCAGCGAGGTCGGACACCAGCGCCTTTGTCGGCTCGGCAACCAGCGCGTTGTATTGCTTCTTGTTCGCGGCGAACCATTCCTTGTCCTTCGTGGCCAACCCCGTGAGGAACTGCATTGCCTCCGGGCTGAAGCCGTTGAAGCCGCTCATGAGGTTGCCCGTCCGGTCCGCTTCGATGCTGGTTTCATGCCGGCCTTCTTTGCCGCCTTCTTGGCTGAGGTGGCTTCGGCAAAGTGGATGCTCTCGTCGAGCAGCTCGGCCCACAGTGCTTCGTTGCGAGCGGGAACTTGCACCCACTCCGAGAAAACCTTCGTGGCTGGAGCGAACGGCAGCCCATCGCCCGCTTCGATGAGTCCGGCAACCCGAGCCTTTGGCAGCTTCACCACGAGGTCGCCGTCTCGATACTCCGGGAGGGCCACGAACTCACCGTTGGCCCGTACACACCGGCTGCTCATCAACGTGCCTTCCTCTACCCGACCCTCAGCGATGAGAGGGAGGGCAAGGTCCCAAAACAGTGCATCGTCTCGACTCGCTTGGCTCTCGTCGGGTTGGGGCTCGGGGTTATTGGCTGGCATGGGGCGCTCCTTCTTGATGGTGAGAATGTTGCCACGGTTGCCCTTGTCGATCTCGGGGTCGTCGGCGTGACGGCTCACTGGTCTCGCAGGGCATCCGTCTCGCAGGGGGTCCGTCCCGCACGTACTCCGGGCGCAGGAACGACGAACCAGATGGCCGGAGCGAGACACGTGGTTGCACATTTTCCTCGAACGGGTGAAAGGCTCCCTCGGTGACAGCAGCCGCACAGCCCGACGTTGCCCCGATTCCGAAGTCCGCGTGGCGGACGCTCGGTGTGACCTCACTCGTTGGCTTCATGGTCAGCCTGGAGATCACGATCATCGCGCTCGCGCTGCCGGAGATTCGCGAAGCGTTCCCTGGCACGTCGGAAGGCACGCTCTCCTGGATCATCACGGCGTACAACATCGGCGTCGCATCACTTCTCCTCGTGTCCGGTTGGGCGGCTGACCGGTTCGGGCGCAAGAGAGTCTTCCTCGCTGGGCTGGTGATCTTCGGCCTCGGCTCCCTCGGTTCGGGCTTGGCGAACTCGGCGACGACGCTGATCATCGCCCGAGGCGTTCAGTCCGTCGGCGGCGCCCTGCAATTTCCGGCTGGTCTGGCCTTGCTCCTACCGGCCTTTCCCTTCGAGCGCCGGGGCATGGCGATCGGGGTCTGGGGTGCGATGGGCGGCCTCGCGGCTGCGCTCGGGCCGCCCATCGGTGGCGTGCTGGTCGGGCTCTTCGGCTGGCGAGCCGTGTTTCTCATCAACGTCCCCACCGTGCTCGGTGCGATCGTTTTTGGACGCCTGTGGCTGGCGGAGAGCACAGCGGACGATGTCCCCGAGCAGGTCGACGTGCTGTCGGTTCCGATGGCTTCGCTTGGCGTGGGCGCCATCATCCTCGGCGTTGTCCAGAGTGAGGAATGGGGAGTCTTCGCCGCCCCCACGATCAGCGCCTTCGCCGTTGGCCTTGCCCTGATCGCCGCGTTCGTTGTTCGCTCCCGGTCACACCCCACGCCATTGTTCGACCTGGATCTCTTCACGCTGAGGAGCTACACGCTCGGCTGCCTCGGCACCGTTTTCTTCGTCACGGCATTCTTCGCGTTCTTTGTGCCGTTCCCATCGTTCATCCAGGAAACGTGGGAGTGGTCGGCCATCAAGACGGGGCTTGCGATCGTGCCCGGCCCGTTCCTTGCTGCGGTGCTCTCGCCCATCACGGGGCGCTGGGCCGATCGCGTCGGACCGGGTCCGATCCTGGCGCTCGGCGGTGTTGCCGGCGTGATCTCGATGGCGCTGACGCTCTGGCTCACCGGAAATGAGCCTCGCCTGTTTCTCGGCATCGTGCTCCCCGGACTCTTTCTGGGCGTGGCGGCAGGCTGCAGCTTCGCCATGTCCGTCGGCGCGGCAATGCGGGACGTGCCCCCGCAACGATTCGGCATGGCGGGAGCGGGCCGGACCACGGTGTTCCAGTTGGCCATCGCCGTGGCGATCGCCCTCTCGGTCGCCGTCGTTGGTCGAACAGCCACTGGAGGGGCATCGCTTGGGGGCATGCAGCGAGGTTGGACCGCAAGCCTCATTCTCTTCGCTCTGCAGGCCATCGTGTTCGGCGTGTTCTTCCCCCGAGGCAATCGGGCGACCGAGGCTCGCTCCATCTAGCTGCTACCGGTGTGCGTCGGCCTTCGCTTCGCTCCACCGGTCAGCGAGTGAGGCGGATTCGGCAGGAGGATCAGTGGCTCGACGACCGCCAACGCGAGCCTCCTCCAACATCGCCTTTCGACGGTCGACCGCCCGCTCGTTGGTGCCAGACCGCAGGATGACCACCCGTAGGACCGTCAGTGACACGATGGCTCCCAGCAGGACAAGTCCCGCGATCAGGATGAAAGGGTTGCGGACGTCGCTGCCCGCCTGCCACGCATGAATCGTGCCAGTGATCACGACCAGGTACGAGCTCAGATGGATGCCCATCCACCACTTCTGGGGCAGGCGATCCTTGATGAGGGAGGAAAGCTCGATGGCGGCGAGCAAGTACATGGAGAGAATGCCCCAGGCGACAGCGCCAGCTCGCCAAGTCGAGGCGAACGGAACGAACAGTTCGGCCCAACCGAAGGTGACGAAGCTGTCCGCCCACAGGGTGGTGAGGTGCAGGGCGATGAAGGCAAACGTCAGCCCACCCATGTGCCGGTGGAGATCGACGAGCCACGGCTTCGATGGTTTGAACCCGAGCACACGAGTTGACGCCAGCAGGCCGAGAATGACTGAGCTGCAGGCCACGGCCCAGGCCATGAGACCGGCACCGCGGGTGGCGAACCACCAGATCTGATCAGTCATGCGGCGCGTCCTTGGTGATCGATCCGACTCTCGAGGAAGCGATCGGAGCCGTCGAGCTCGATCACCGTTCCTTGGTCATCGACGAGAACACCTGTCGCCTTGATCGAAGAGAGCCAGGCGCTGGCTTTCGCTCGGCCCCTGTTGACAGTGACGGTGGCAGCGACGTCGCAGGTCATCGCCGACGCTCCGATGATCGATGCCGAGATCAGGCCGCTCTCACTCGGCCGTTGTGTCCTGGGATCGATGAGGTGATGCCGTCGATCGCCGCTGGGGCCAAGCCAGCGCCGCACGGCGGTGGACGACGTGCAGACGGCGCCGCGAGCGAGGCGGAGGTGGCGAGTCTCGCCACTGCCGGGCAGGGTGAGGCGGACTCGCCAGGCCAGGTCATCCGGCGGCGTCCCATCAGCTCGGAGATCTCCGCCCAGACTCACGAGCGCACCGGAGATACCCGACCCGAGTTCTCCCGCTAGCAGCTGCATGCACATCAGATCGGCGGTGGCCCCCTTGCCGATGCCACCAAGGTCCAGAACCATGCCGGGCGGGATCTCCACAATGGAGGCCGTGTGGTGAACCGCGATGGCGGCCGGGTTCGCCGAGGTGGAGGAGTTGGCGTGCTCGATCGTTGCAGTCTCGATGGACCCCGCAGTTGGAGTCATGCGGGCAAAGCTTTGGTCGTAGCCCAGGGCTTCGAGCGGCGAACCGAGCGTTGCGTCAAAGGCGCCGTCTGTCTCGTGGTGGGCGTCGAGTGCGGCGCTGATGAGCTCGACGGTCTCACGAGACACCATCACGGGTCGGCCCGCGTGCCGATTGATTCGTCCGACGTCCGAGTCGGCAATGAATCGTGACCAAAGGCGCTCCAAGCGATCGATCTCGCGCCGAGCTGCATCGAGGGCTGCCTGAAGATCAGCATCCCCGACCAGCACGAGGTGCACGTCGGTCCCCATGGCGCGAAACCGAACCTCGGCCGAGTGCATGGTCAGGAGGCGCCGCTGTCGACGGTCGTGGTTGAGCTCGGGGGCGGAGGTTGTGTGCTGGGAGGAGCGGTGGTTGGGGCCGCCGTGGTTGGGGCCGCGGTGGTTGGCGCTGCTGTCGTTGGGGCCGCCGTTGTCGGCGCGGAGGTCGCGGCCGCGGTGGTCGGGGGTGCCGACACGGCGCCGGCCGTCGTGGGCGCAGCCTGAGCTGACGCGGTGGTTGGTGCTGCGGTCGTGGGAGGAGCCGTGGCTGGTGCAGCGGTCGTTGGCGCCGCGGTTGCTGCCGGAGTGCTGGTCGTGGTCCCGCCGCCTGAAGCGGGAGCTGCCGTCGTTGCCGTGCCGCCAGCCGACGTCGTGGTGGAGCCGCTCGCTCCTACCGCGGTGGTGGAGGTCGGCCCCGTGGAGGTCGGCGTTGTGGTGGGAGCGTCGAGGCCGGTGGCCCCGATGCCAGCAAGTGCACCGTCAACCGAGTTGGTCGCCGCCTGCGCCTCGTTGTCGATGCCCAATGCCATCGCGGGTCCCAGGGTCGTTGGGGCAGGCTCAGCGCTGCCCTCGGCGACGAAAGGAAGCGACGTTGGCGCTGCCTGGTCGACCGTGACCGCCGCATCGTCCTGCTCTTCGACGACAGTGGCCACGGCGATCGTCGACGTCACGCCCAGATAACCGGCACCGGCCACCCAGAACGTGAGTTGTCGGGCGCGACGGGCAGGTTTGGGACGCGACGGCATGCGTTCTACATCGGCGCGATCCGTCGATTCCTGTAACGAGTTCGCGGCTCGTTCAGGCCCGCGAACCTGACCTCAGGAGATCGGCTGGTTCTCCGTCGCGTCTTCTCTGCGACCGTCCGCATGGATGGCGAAGCGTCGGGCTGTGGCGCCATGGTTCGGCTCTGGTGAGTCCCAGGGCCAGCCGCCGAACTGGGTGGTCCGGTAGTCGGTGAATGCTTGCTGGATCTCGGCCTCAGTGTTCATGACGAACGGCCCGTAGCGGGCCACGGGCTCGGCGATCGGACGGCCCTGCAGAATCATGCATTCCACGGGTCCCTCGACCGATGCCGTGAGTGCCAGGTCTTGGCCTGCATCGATGAGTGCGCCGTTGTGGGCCTCGAGTGCTTCGCCAGCGATATCGAGTGTGGAACCCTCGAAGGCGTAGAGCACTCGCATGGTTTCACCATGCTGCGAAGCGGGGAGCGTAAACGAGGCGCCAGCTTCGAGAGTCAAGTGGAACACGCCAACCTCGGCCTCAGCCCGGGCCGCCCACGAATTCGGAGGAGTGCGAGGACCCGTCCGATCATTGAGTGAGCCGGTGATCACGGTGATCTCCGTTGCGTTGCCTTGCTCGTCGGTCTCGGTGAACGTGGGCGTCTCGTCGTCCCACAGCATTGTGAAGTAGGGATCGGCCATCTTGTCGCTGGCGGGGAGGTTCAGCCAGATCTGGAACAGCTCGAGAGGGTTGTCCGCGTTCTGATCGATGAGGGGAAACATCTCGGCGTGCTGGATACCGGCGCCGGCCGTGAGCCACTGGGTGTCTCCCTTGCCGAAGCGGGCGGTGGCGCCCATCGAGTCGGCGTGGTCGATGATCCCTTGCCGCACGTAGGTGATGGTCTCGAAGCCTCGATGTGGGTGCTGGGGGAACCCGGGAACTTGAGCGCCGTGGTACATGTTCCAGCCGTCTTTGCCCCCGAAGTCCTGGCCGATGTCGCGGCCGTCGAGCGGTGCGTCGGGCCCGAGGTCGGGAAGGGCCTTTGGGTAGTGATCGAGGTGATGAGCCACGAAGAGGAACGGGTCGATCGTGGGCCACTGCGGACCGAGGGGGAAGCGTTGCTTCACGACAGGATCAGACATTTCAATATTGTACTACTTTTCGAATCGTCCCTCCCGTGCGCTCCGTCACGTGCCAAGCGCGCGTTCAGCAACGGGAGTGTCATGCCTTTTCCCGTAGTCAGAATGTGAGATGAGTTCGCCGACCGCTTGCCCCCTGTAGGGCTGCGGTTTCGCTGCCGAAGGCAGCGACCGGAGCGTGGATTCGGACGGCCATGTCAAACGTATGTCAAACGAGACGCCGATGCACGGCGCACGATTCCTGCGATCCAGGTGCGGTTGTTGGAGGGGTCCGGGTGGGATTCCCGGGCACCGCATAGGGGCCGTTCTCGGGCACCGGCTGATTGTTCGATTCGGTGATTCTGTGGTGCTGTTACCGAGTGCATTGCAAACGACGTGGCGTCGTTGAAGGTCGCCCGCAGACGCGCCAATGCACGCACGAGGCCGGTGGCAGCTGGCTTGCCGTGCGAGTTTGCGTTCCGTCACGTTGCGTGATGACTGCAGGCACGTGGCCACGTTGCGTGCGTGAGATGCGTCCGCGGACGCATCCCGTCACGGTGTGCAGTTGCACGGCCACGTTCGGTCTACAGAATGCGTCCGCGGACGGACGCGTGACCGACGCGACCAGCCGGTCACCGCTCAAGGCTCGGAACAGCCGGAACCGACGAGATGTACGGCGGTAGCGTCCGATATTCCGTGGCGCCACGGTTGGGCCGATATTGAGCAGCCGCTAATGGTCTGCGGGCGTGATTCTGCGAGGTCGACAAGGCGGGACCTTCCCGACTTCGGTGTGGTTGCGATGATTTCGGTACCAACCCGGGTGCGTGACTCGCGTACTCGGAGCTGTCGCCGCTTGAGATCGACGTTGGACCAGCGGAGCCCGGCGATCTCACCTCTCCGCATTCCAGTGAGCGCAGCAAGGTGCCAAGCAGCGTCGAGATGATCACCTTTTGACGCTGTCGAGGAACACGGCGAGCTCCTCGGCTTCCCATGCCCGGATTGTCGTAGATCGTGTTCTCGTTCGCTTCGGGGGGTGTGCGGCATCTGCAACGTTGAGCCGAACGAGGCCCGCTCGTTGGGCGTCAGCGATCGCGAGATGGACGACGAGGTGAACATTGCCAACGGTGCGTGAGTGCAGACCGCCTTTGCCGTCTCGTCGTCCCCGGATGAGCAGCTCGGTGGAGAGCGAGTCGAGGTGCGCTGCGCTCAGCTCGTGCAATCTGATGCCACCGAACGTTGGCAAGACGTGATGCTTCAGGATCGATTGGTAGGACACGATGGTGGTGGCCGCAGCCCGTGTGGTGATGAGCGGTAGCCATCGATCAACGATCCAGTCGGCAACGGTGACGCCGGTGGGTTCGACGTAGGAGCCGCCATGGAGGCCGGAGACGATGCCGGCGCGGGCGCGTTCAGCCTCGGCCCGGCTCGAGTATCCGCCGAGCCAGTTCTGTCGGCGCTTGCCTTCGAGGCTTCGACCGATGTCGACCACGACGTACCAGCGGGTGGTTGTCTTGCCTGCCTTTGTTCGATGGGTGCGCTTACGAACGTGACCTTGCATCCGGCACCTCCTCGACGAGGAGCGGTGTGAAACCTGTGTCAAACGGCGGACGCCCAGAAGACCGAATTCGCTCCTGGGTCGACGCGCTACTCGTGGATTCTGTGCTGGTCAGCGCCGCTTCAGAGCGATGCGATTGGAGCTGCAGTTGTGTCATGCCTTTCCCGTAGCGGAAGTTTCTGCTTGACCTCATGTGAACATGAGGTCGTACGGTCGGCTCATGACAGATGAACTCGTGCCCATCGCCTGCAGCCTCAGTGCACAGGACGCCATCGGTCAGGCGGGTGAGTGGTCCGACCTGGTGGGTCGAGCCTCTGCCGTTGAAGCTCTACCGGATGGAGCGCGAATGCAGTTTCCGCTCCACCTGGCGGCTGTGGTTGCCGACCTGACGGAACGGGAAGCTGAGTGCTGTGGATTCCTCGACCTCGAGCTTCGCACGACGGGTGGCGAGTTGGTTCTCGAGATGAGATCGGCAAGCCCGGACGCGTGGCCTGTGATCTCCGCCCTGACAGGGGTGGCCAACCCGTGACGGAGCAACCACCGTCGGAGCCGAGCCCAGAGGTCGTGCCGATCGGGTCGATCGCCCAAGACACCGGCGTCACCGTGGCCACCTTGCGCCACTACGACCACGTCGGCTTGATCGCTCCGATCCTGCGAGTAGGAGGAAAGCGACGCTTCTCCCCCGACACAGTGGGCCGCGTCAACTTCATCCGCCGAGCTCAACGGGCCGGCTTTCAACTGGACGAGATCAAGCAGCTCCTCGACGACCGAGACCGACGGTGGCCGAGCGTTGTCGAGGAAAAGCTGCAGGAGCTCCGTGAGCGCCGTCGAGAACTTGAAGCCATCATCGAAATGCTCGAACAGATCAGTGAGTGCGGGTGCACCGTCGTCGCAGACTGTTCCCGCCTCGATCAATGCTGACCGCGTTCGGTAGCGGTTCAGCAGCGCTGATGGTGAACGCCGACGCGCCCGCCAGTCGCTCGAATCTGGCGGGAGCACCGCACATCGACAGGTACTCGATGTCGCCAATCAAATTCCGCAATCCGCACTTGTGGCAGCGGAAGCACTGGAAACGGGGTTCGACGCCGACGTAGCGTGCGGCATGATCGAAGAAAATCGCCAACGCGCCGTCGAACTACTTTCCGGCCCA
The DNA here is from genome assembly GCA_937997485.1 of uncultured Acidimicrobiales bacterium. GTDB lineage: Bacteria > Actinomycetota > Acidimicrobiia > Acidimicrobiales > SZUA-35 > SZUA-35. The sequence goes on from CALKTH010000031.1 coordinate 66,437, forward strand.
GGTGACTGGTACTCCGGCGCGGCGCGGATGGCTGCTTGGCGCGAGGTCCGAGACGCTGCAGACAATGAACTCGACCACGCTCGCAAGTTGGCGCTCACCCCGTTCGGGGTTGATGGCGCCCACGTGGCGAACGAGGAACTCAACGCCACCGAGGTCGACGTTGTCCACCGCGTTGCCAGCGACTCGGGCCGACTCTCCCGGGCATGGGCCGACGGCGTCATCGAAGAGATCAGCGAGGAGCGCTACACCGAACTCGTTGGCCTCGCTGCCTGCTTCGCTGCGCTCGACACCTTCGATCGGGTGATGGGCAGAGAGCCCACACCGATTCCCGAACCAACCGGGGGTGAACCGACCCGTCGCCGACCCGATGGCATGGGCGACGTCGGCGCCTGGGTTTCCCAAACCGATGGACCAAGCATGGCGAACGTCAGCCGGGCCATATCGCTCGTACCGGAAACGGACACGGCGTGGCGGGGCATCGTGCTGAGCCACTACAGCCGAGACGGCTTCGATGATCTCTCGTGGGAACGTGCGCTCTCTCGGCCGCAAGTCGAGCTGATTGCCGCCAGAACCACCGCTCACCTCGAGTGCTTCTATTGAACGACGGCCCACACCACGCTGCTCCGTGCGAGCGGCAGTGCGAACGGTCTCGATGTCGATCTCGATGCCGTCATGAATCTTGAGCATCGAACCGATGCTGGCCTCCCGCTTGGATCCGTGCTCCTCGCCGTGGCCGATGGCGGCCGGCCTGTGCACGGCCGCAGCTCCGACGACCGGTCGAACGACCTCGCTCTTCTGGCCGAAGCTCGCTCGATGGTGATTCAGGAGCTTGGCGAGGATGCGATGATCGAGGCCGCCGCCACGGTTGCCGCCTTCAACGGTCTGGTGCGGGTGGCGGACGGGACAGGCATCCAGCTCGACCCGGGCCTCGAGAAGGTCTCCGCTCCGTTGCGCAGCGCGCTCGGCATCGACAACTACGCCGGTTCGGCGAGCACTCCAACGCCAAGCACTCTGACCTCCGGCACACCGCTCTCGGACGATGACACCTCCCGCCAGCTCGACACTGCCACCCGGGCCATGGACCTCTTCCGGTAGTCGGGAGTATGGAACCGATGTTCGTCTCTCTGGCAGTGGGAGCCGCTAGGCGGTCGGGAAGAGATCGAGCAGCTCCGGGTGACCGTGATGGGAAGCCCAAGCTGCTGCGTCGGCATCGGCGAGGCCGTCCCGGATCGAGGGGTCAGCACCGAGGGAAAGCAGCCACACCACCAGCTCTCGATCCCCGCGCCACGTTGCAGCGTGCAGCGCTGTTCCCCGCCAGTGGTAGCCAGGTGGTGTGCTGTTCACGTTGGCACCACGAGTCACCAACGCCTCGGCGCTGGCGCGCTGGCCTGCGTTGACCGCCATCACGAACGCGTGGTCGATCAATGACTGTTGATCGTTGGCAAGGGCAGGGTCGATCGTCTGCGGGAACGGCGAGCCGATAGGGCCAGCGTGCGCCGCGAGACGAGCGCCGTCCGCCCGCTCGTCGAAGAACAGAGCGAGGTCGGCGCCGAGCCCGGCCGCGGTACTCAACGCTCGCACATGTGCACCGCGGTCAACCAGAGAGCGGGCAACATCCAGGTTGCACCAGTAGATGGCTTCGTCGAGTGCTGTCCACACGTTGCCTTCCTGCGCTGTGCCGTTGACGTCGGCACCCCGATCAAGCAAGAGATCCACGATCTCTGGGCTATCGCAGCCGGCAGCGGCGACGAACGGTTCAGCCATGGAGGCGCCGGCGTCCACGAGCTTGCGACCTGCTTCGACCGGGTTTGGCAGTTGCCCGGCTTCGCAGGCAACCAGCTGGAGCAGCGTGGGATGACCGCACGAGGATCGGCGGCTGGCGAGCCCAGGGTCCTCCTTGAGGATGCGCGTGAGCTCGTCCATGTCGTCGAGATAGATCGCCATTGCCGCTGGTCCGAACACCTCATCCATAGCCGCAACGTAGTCCGTCCACGATTCGGTCATCGGACCTGCGTCGGCCGTGCTATCCAGTCGTGAATGGAGCTCACCTTTCTTGGCACGTCGTCAGGCGCACCGACGATGCAGCGAAATGTGACCGGCCTGGTCCTTCGCAGAGGAGCGACGTGGGACTTGTTCGATTGCGGGGAGGCCACCCAACATCAGATCCTTCGCACGTCGCTCTCGATCTCCAAGCTCCGACGAGTATTCATCAGCCATCTCCACGGCGACCACTGTTTCGGACTTTTTGGCCTCCTCGGTTCCCGCTCAATGGACGGCTGCACCGAGCCGCTCACAGTCTTCGGACCCAAGGGGCTGAAGCCGATGGTTGAGACGGTCCTGGAGTTGTCCGACACCCATCTCAACTTCCCTCTCGAGATCCGTGAGCTGTCAGAGCACGGTGAGCGGCTCGTGGAGGACAGCTCTCGCCTCGGCGGCGAGACCATCGATGCGCTGCCGCTCTCTCACCGTGTCACGAGCTTCGGTTGGCACATCGTTGAAGCCGACCGTCCAGGTGTTCTCGACGCAGCGGCAGCTCGCGCCGCCGGCGTTCCGGAGGGCCCGTTGTTTGGTGCGCTCCAGCGTGGGGAGGCAGTGGAGGTGGACGGTGGCTGGAAGGTGCAGCCCAAGGATGTGCTCGGCCCGACACGTCGAGGACGGCGGCTCGTGATCGGCGGTGACAACAATGCCCCGTCGGCGCTCTTCGAACGTACCGGCGGAGCCGATCTTGCGGTGCACGAAGCAACGTTCACTGAATCGGTCCTGGCCAAGATGCCGAACGATCGCGGCCACAGCACGGCGGCCCGAGTGGCTCACGCAGCAACAACCCACGGCGTGCGCTCGCTCGTTCTCACACACTTCAGTGCGCGATACGGAGCCAAAGGTTCGAGCGGTCAGTCCATCGACGAGGTGCGGGACGAAGCGAGGCAACACTTCGCCGGCCCGCTCCACTTAGCCGAAGACTTCGATCGGGTGGTGGTTGCGACCGACGGCTCGATGGTCACGAGCTGAGCCGATCGAGTGCTGACACAGTCCCGCGCTCGGCGATCAGCGCGCTGCGTTGGAGACGACGAGCCCGCCGTCGGTGACGTCGATCCAATCGCTGGCCACGACCGGGGGAGCAACCCGGAAGTCGAGATCTTCTTCGTCGGCGGCAACGATCCGAAGGCGCACCCCGTCTTCGCCGTCCTCCACGATCAGCTCTGACGCCTGCGGTTCCCGAGCAGCACCGGCCATGAGTTCCTGGGCCAGACGCAGGATGAGGTGCGCCCGTGCCGGATCCGTGATCTGGTCTGCGTCCCAGCGAACGCCGATGAACGCTCCGACGTCCTCACGTAGCGCGAGGCCCTCGATTTCGATGGCCAGGCGGAGTGGGTTGTCGGTGGTCTCAAAGGGGCTGGGGTCCTCGAGGGGGTTGCTCGATACTGAGTACCGCCAGGTGCGCTCGCTGCGAAGGAGTTCGAGGTCCCAGACCGTGGCGGCCTCGACGCCCGGCAAGTTGACCTCGCCTGCGTCGTCGGCGTCACCCAGGCGAAGCTCCGGCAGCGGCACCCGCTGTTCGCTGCCTCGCGCTCGGGCTGCCGCTTCATGGGCGTCTTCGAGGTCCGACTCCAGTCGGCGCTGCGCCACAACGAGGTCGTCGAGTTCCTGCTGCTTCTGTTCCAGCGAGTCGGCGCTCGCGATGAGGGCGTCTCGTTCGGCATCGAGTTCGGCCTGGCGAGCATCGAGATCGGTGGACAATGCACCGACCGTCTCCGCCAGATCAGCCGCCTCGCGGCCGCTCACGAGAGCGTCGGCCGCTTGTGCTTTCGCTTCGAGGGCGACCTCGTCGGCTCGTTCCTGTTCCGCCGCAAGCTCGAGCGAAAGGGCGTCGTTGGTCTTCTCACGCTCCGCCAATTCACCCCGGAGCGACTGGACTTCGTCACCGTGCGCCTTGGTTGCAGCAACGGCCGCCTTCTTCGCCTCGGCGACAGCCTTCCGAGCAGCGAGCAGCAAGAAAAGGAGGATGCAGCACAACACTCCGAGGACAACGGCGACGATCAACACGGCTGGGAACCCTACCCTTCTCCGACATGGTGACGAGTCGCGATGTTCTGGCCATGCTCGACGAGTTGGCAATGCTGACCACGTTGAAGGAAGAAAGTCCACAATCCTTCAAGGTGCGGGCGTATGAGAATGCCAAGCAGGGCTTGGAGGGGGAGAGCCGCGACCTCACCGAGCTCTCGGCAACCGAGCTCACGAAGGTGAAGGGAGTCGGGAAGTCCACTGCGGCGAAGATCCGCGAGTTTGTCGAGACTGGCTCGGTCAGCAAGCTCGATGACCTGCGAGCGCTCTACCCGCCTGACGTTGTGGCCTTGAGCCGGATCCCGGGCCTCGGGCCAAAGACGCTCAAGCTCGTGCGCTCGGAACTGGGTGTCGAGAACGTGGAGATGCTCAAGGAAGCCATCGACAAGCAGCAGTTGCGCACGCTTCCTGGTCTCGGTGCCACGAGTGAAGCGAAGATCGCCAAGGCGATCGACCGCCTCGGTCTGCACGGCAAGGACCGTCGCACACCCATCGCCGACGCCCTTCCGCTCGCCGATCGTTTGGTGGACGACTTCGAGGCGCTGGACGGCGTGACCCAAGCCGCTTATTGCGGAAGTCTTCGCCGTTTCTCGGAGACGATTGGTGACATCGACATCACCGTTGCCACCACCATCCCACAGTCGGTGATGGAGGCGGCGGCCAACCACACCGAGTCCGCGGACGTGATCGGCAGCGGCGATACGAAGACCTCGTTCCTCACTGCCTCTGGGCTCCAAGTCGACGTGCGAGCAGTGGCTCCCGAGCAATTCGGAGCGGCCACGATGTACTTCACCGGCTCAAAGGCGCACAACATCGAGCTTCGCCAGCGGGCGATCAATCAAGGCCGACTCCTCAACGAGTACGGCCTCTTCGAAGTGGTCGAGGGTGAGGACGGCAAGGGTGCTCTCGGTGAGCTCGTGGCTTCAGCCGACGAGCCGGCGATCTATGAGGCGCTCGGTATGGAGTACGTGCCGCCACCTCTTCGGGAGGCCACCGGCGAAGTCCAGGCGGCAGCGGGAGATGGACTCCCCGAGCTGGTGCGCCGAGAGCACATCCGGGGCGATCTGCACTATCACACCGATCGCTCTGGCGACGGCCGATCCACCGTCGCCGAGATGGTCGCCGTCGGAGTCGAGAACGGGTACGAGTACCTGGCCATCACCGACCACGGTGTGGATCTTGCCATCAACGGCTCGACCGAAGAAGAGATGATCGAGCATCGTGAAGTGATTCGGGAGATCGCCAAGGGCTATCCCGACCTCACGATCCTGTGGGGCTGCGAGCTCAATATTGGTCCGGATGGCGGGCTGGACTACAGCGATGAGTTCCGAGCCTCGTTCGATTACACCGTCGCCTCGGTGCATTCCGCCTTCGACCGTCCCATCGGTGACCAGACGGCCCGCATCATCCGAGCGATCGAGGACCCGGCGGTGCACTCGATCGGCCACCTGACTGGGCGCTACATCGGACGACGCCCTGGCATCGAGCTCGACTACGACGCCGTGCTGGATGCCCTGATCGAGCACGATGTCGCTCTCGAAATCAACGGCGCCCTGCAACGACTCGACGCGGCCAGCGATGTCGTCCGCAAGGCCGTGGCCAAGAACGTGAAGCTCGTCATCAACACCGACAGCCATCACACGTCCGAGCTTGGTCGGATGGAGTACGGCGTGCTGACCGCTCAGCGAGGCTGGGCCCCGAAGGACCTCGTCGTGAACACCTGGGAGAAGGACCGCTTCCTCGATTGGGTCAACAACCGGTAGAGGTCAACGTATCCGTGAGCGTCAATCACCGGTGGGCATGAGGGCTTGCATCAGACCCTCGTTCCACTCGCCCGTCTCGTCATTCTCGAGGCCGAAGCCTGGAGCAGCCCAATCCCAATAGCCCCAGGTGAAGCCCTCGTTGTCTGCGGCTTCGCGCACCCAACGGACCCACTTCACTCGGCTGTCGGCGTCAGCACCGTCGAGCACACCGAACTCTCCAAGGAAGATCGGCACGTTCCGCTCACGAGCCCATTCGGCCACCTCTGCGAACTCTCGGTCGATGAGCGCCCCTTCGGTGAGGCCACTCGCCTCGTCGGGAATCGACGCTGAGGAGTCCCAGCTGGTCCCGAGGAACTCGTCCATGCCTTCCAGCCAGGGCGCGCCCTGGTGTGTGAACTCGAAGGGCGTGTAGTAGTGGAAGCTCACGATGAGATTTCCGTCATCAGGGAGCTCGAGGCTCGGAAGCGAGAGGTTGTCGTACCAATTCGTGGGACCAACGATGAGTGTGCGGAGCGGGTCGATTGCCCGGACCTCCGCGATCGCCTCAGCCATCAGCGGGTTCCACTTGTCGCTGGTCAGGTTCGTGTTCGGCTCGTTCAAGATTTCGAACGCCACCTGATCGAGCGGGAGGTCCCGATACCTGGTTGCGACTTGGCGCCACACCGCCAGCAGCAGTTCTCGGTTGCCCTCCGGATCGAGGTTGATGGCTTCGAACTGGTGCACGTCGATGATCGCGGCGAGATCGTTTGCCGCCGCGGCCTCCAACACCACATCGACTCGGTCGAAGATTTCCTGGTCGATCAGGTAACCATCGCCCGCTGACCCGGCCCAGGACGGGAAGTTGATAGGGATCCGCACGGCGGTGAAACCGCGGGCGGCGATGTCATCGATGTCGCTCGGGTCGAGATCCGGACCCCACGGTTCCTCATCTCGATCGAGTTCCAGCGTGCCGCCGAGATTGATGGTGCGAGCCAAGACCTCATTGAAGGCCCACGGGTCGCCCTGGACCACATCGCCCTCGGGCTCGACAGTCGCGGGCCGGGTCGTAGGCGGACGGGTCGTAGGCGGAATGGTCTCGACAATGGGTGGCCGTGTGCGGGTGATCGCCGTGTCGAGACCCGTACCGGGGTCCGCCGTCGTGTCCGTTGAACCGTCGACGACAACGGCCGCAGTGCTGCCGTCACCACCAGTGCAAGCGGTTGCCAGAAGGGAGGTAAAGAGAACGAGACGAACAACGAACCGCATCGACAGAGCGTAGGAGCAGAGACGGTGAGCGGAGCAGCGGCCCGGCGTACTTCACAGTTCCAGTGCGCGGTCAGTTGCCGCGCTGAGCGATGAACACGTACTCCTTGCCCGGGCGGTCAGGGGCGTCTCGCACATCGTGTACGGCCCAGCCTGCGTTGATGAGGGACTCGGTGATCTCGGATCGGCTTCGAAATCGCAACGTCGACCGGGAATCGAGCTCGATCGGAGAGGGTGCATCGAGAAATCGGTAGACATGGCGAAACGACACGAACGGAAGGTTCACCTCGCCCAGCTCGACAAAGGTCTCCACCCGGCCTTCGCCCGGGACGTCGAGGACTCGTTGGGTCGTCGCTGGAACCCACTGTTCCCATGCTCGAGCCTCGGGGACCCGGGTCTCGAACGCGAACCAACCACCGGGCCGAATCGCCGCTTCCACGGAGCGAAGAAGAGCGTCCCAGTCGTCATCCGCGGTGAAGACTTGTGCCACGTTGCCGGTCATCAAGGCCATGTCTGCTTGTATACGCGGCAGTGTCTGCGCAACGCCGTGGATCCATTGGACACGATCGGCCGCCGGCTTCGCTCGGGCGATGTCGAGCGATGCCATCGCCGGATCAACACCCACCACTGAGAGACCTTCAGAGGCCAGGTGGCAGGCGAGCGTGCCGGTGCCGCACCCGAGGTCGATCACCGAGCGAGCTCCGAACTCGGCGACAACATCGGCGTACACCGTGAGATCCTCCCGGTCACCGTTCAGGATGTCGTACAACGCAACGAGCCGAGGATTGGCAAAGAGCTCATCGGGGTCCGTGTTTGCCACGACGGTCGACACTAGGTGGTGAGCACACGGCAACCGTGCCGAATTTGGTGAGGGCGACCCCTGCTCGGTCGAGAGCACTGGCATGCTCATCCGAATGCACGCTGCTCGTTTGGCCCTCGCCACCGCTCTGCTGTTGCTCGCTGGCGCGTGCAGTAGCTCCACCGACGAACCCGCCAGTCAGGCGGCGGTGGAACAGTCATCGGCAACCACTGCGACCTCGCCCACCACCGCAGCGCCGACGACTGTTCCTCCCACGACCGAGCCTGCAGGCGCCGAGGAGGGAACGGCCAGCACCAATTCGGTTCCGAACCATCCCGATGCGCTCGACGAATCCGAAGCGTTGCCGACCTGCGCGGAGTCTGGGCAGTTCACGGCGACTTTGGCCGTGGGGGGCGCCAAGCGCGAGGTGCAGATATTCATCCCCTCCTCGGCAACCGAAGATGCCGCGCTCCCGATGGTTGTGAACTGGCACGGGCTCGGCAGCACAGGCCCTGATCAGGCGGGGTTCACCGCGTACGAGGAGCTCGCCGAGACCGAAGGCTTCATCGTGGTGCATCCCACCGGTGATCCGGGCATCGCCGGGCGCAACAACTGGGAGTTCGGGGCCCTTGATGATCCGACGAAGGACGATGTGGCCTACGCCAATGCCCTGCTGGATGCCATGATCGAAAAGTCATGTGCTGATGCGCAGCGGATCTACTCCACGGGGATGTCCAACGGCGGTCTCTTCACCGCCTCGCTCGTTTGCGAGCTCGCCGACCGGTTCGCGGCCGCGGCCTCAGTTGCTGGTGTGAGCCATCCTGATGATTGCTCGCCAGCTCGACCCGTGCCGTTTATCGCCTTCCACGGAACGGATGATGAGGTCGTGACGTTCGACGGCAGCACGGGTGGGGGAGCGTTGTTCTCCGAGGTCATGCCCGACGAGTTTGCGGAGTTCGCTGCAGACTTCGGCTGCACCGAGGAACCGGTCGTGGTCGACCTGGCCGACGACGTCGTTCGATACGACTACCAGGGTTGCGAGGACGACGTGCCGTTGTCGTTCTACGAAATCACCGACGGTGGCCACACTTGGCCCAACTCACCGCTGGCCGCGTTTGTTGAGGGATCACTCGGACGGACCACGGAGTCGGTCGACGCCACCGCCGATGCCTGGGCCTTCTTCGAGCAACACACCCTGAGCTGACCTCTTCCTCCCCAGTCACGCCAGGGCTACGCCTCAGTCCAGAGCGGCGCGGAGTGCGCCGAGACGATCCTGGTCGACCCAGAACCACGCCCACTTGCCGCGCTGTTCGCGATGCAACAAGCCCGCTTTGACGAGCAGGCTGAGGTGGTGGCTGGTCGTTGGTTGCGACTTGCCGACGGCTGCGGGAAAGTCGCAAGCGCAGGCCTCGCCAGCGGTGGCGATGAGATTCAGCAGCTTGACCCGTACCGGATCGGCCAAGGCTTTGAACAAGAGCGCGAGGTCCTCGGCCTCGCCGTCTTGCATCAGCGACGAACTGAGCGGAGCACAGCAGACCAAGGCCGTGCTGGGTGAGCCAGGTGAGGAGGGAGAACGTTTCGGAGTGGCGCTCGATGTGTTGGCCATGGAGAGACCCTAGCAGAAACGTATTGACAAGTATCGATGCGATGAATACATTTCGAACATCATCGATATGATCTGACCACTCAGGAGGTCCACCATGCGCTTGCAACTCGCTCTCAACGTCTCCGATCTGGAGGCATCCATCGAGTTCTACGAAAAGATGTTCGACACGAAGGTCGCCAAGGTTCGGCCTGGCTACGCCAACTTTGCGATCGACCAGCCGCCGCTGAAGCTCGTGCTGTTCGAAGGTGGCGGGGAGGGTGGCTCCATCAACCACTTGGGTGTCGAAGTCGAGACCGCCGAGCAAGTCGAAGCGGCCGAGGCTCGGATGACCGCACGGGGAATGGTCACGACGGGTGTTGACGACACGCTGTGTTGCTATGCGGCGAAGACTGAGACGTGGATCGAATCGCCGGACAACCGGTGGGAGTGGTACGTCAAGACCGGCGACGCCGAGCAGCTCGAGAACGAGATTGTCGCTCCGGAAGGTGTGGCCTGTTGTGCCCCGGAGGCGCTGAAGGCGTCGCCGGTGGAATCTGTACCCGGCGGCGCCATCACTGCCCCGGTCGGCCAGAGCTGTTGCTGACGGGCGACCTCACTCGCCGTGCCCTGGCAGAGTTCACGGGCACAGCGTTTCTTCTTGCTGGCGTCGTCGGTTCGGGCATCATGGCTGAGCGCTTGACCGACGACGTTGGGCTCCAGTTGTTGCAGAACGCCATCGCCACCGCCGGTGTGCTGGCGGCGCTGATCCTGGCGTTCGGTTCGGTTTCTGGCGCTCATTTCAACCCAGCGGTCTCGCTTGTTGATCGAGTGCTCGGTGATCTCGGAAATCGAGAGCTCGGCGCCTACGTGCTGGCTCAGGTATCGGGCGGGGCGTTCGGTGTGGTGATCGCGAATCTCATGTTCGACCTGCCGGCCGTGCACCTCTCGACGAAGGATCGATCCTCGCCCAACCTGTGGCTTGCTGAGGGTGTTGCGACGCTCGGACTGTTGCTTGTCATTCATGGCGTGGTTCGCTCGCCCCGGCCGTCCTCGGTCGGCATCGCCGTCGCCTCGTACATCGCGGGGGCGTACTACTTCACCTCGTCGACGAGCTTCGCCAACCCTGCGGTCACGCTCGCCCGCACGTTGTCGGACACGTTCGCTGGCATCGAACCGTCATCTTCGCCCGGATTCATCGCTGCTCAGCTGATTGCCACTGGCATTGGGATCGGAATGATCAAACTCCTCTTCATTCGCTGAAGGAGGCCGACCGCCCGGCACGTTATTGGCAGGTCGGCGGAACCTTGCTGCCCTGACCGCGTTGCTGGCTCGATGTGGGACAATATGTCATTTGTATGACGACTGCCCGTACCCCTGCGAGCCACTTCGACGATGACCTCTGTGTGGAAGCTCTGAGGGTTGCATCCGCAGCCGACCGTTTCCGCCTTCGTCATGACAGCCGCAACGTGACTCGACCGACATCCGAGCAGGACTTCAAGATGGTCATCGACGCGGCTCGTCGTGGGGAAGGTTGGGCCTTTGATGTGCTGTTCGATCAGCACGTCCAACGCATCACTGCGTTCATGCACGGGCGTCGGGCCCCCGATCCAGATGACCTCGTGAACGAAGTCTTCATTGGAGCCTTCCGAGGTATTCGCGGCTTCCGTGGTGATGAACGGGCGTTCCGGGCCTGGCTGTTCCGCATTGCTCGGAACAAGATCATCGACGCCGCTCGCCGGAGTGACCGCCGCCCATCGCTCCGTCTCGTCGGCGACACGGTCGATCTCGTTGAGCGCGAACGCGACGCCCGCAGCCTGACCGACCGGTCGAGCGGGCAGGCGTCGACCGAAGACGAGGTGGTTCGCCGCCTCGGGCTCGAACGGGTGTGGTTCCTGCTTGATCAGGTGACGGGCGAACAGCGCGATGTCCTGCTGCTTCGCATCATCGGAGATCTGACCATCGAGCAGATCGCCCTGGTGCTGGACAAGCCTCAAGGGGCAGTGAAGGCGCTCCAGCGGCGCGGTCTGCGCCGCCTTGAACGGTTCCTCAACGATCACGACGGCGTCCCGGCGTCGGGACGGGCGGAAGGCGCGGGTCCCAGATGAATCACGATCAGCCACGCCCTTTGCGCTCTGATGTGCGCCCACCAACCGCGGCAGCGTCACGCCGCTCTTCGTCGTTTGCGTACCCGAACGAGGGTCGCTCACGCGGCCCCCGTTTCCCAGATCTCGGTGACCCCGCGGCAGGCGAACCCGCCGCTGATGCACTGGCACGTGTCTTGGCTTTGATGCGTCAATCGCTCGCCGATGTGTCACCGAGCCCGGCCAGCCCGGAGTTGAATTCCCTCCTCAGCTCTGGGTTGGCCACGGCCTCCCCCTCCCCCTCCGGCCCGGTCCCGAAGCCCGTGGGCCCGAGTCTCCATCCTCATGGCCGCTCCCCGAGTCCCAACCCCGGCCCGCCAGCGCTCGCCGTGGTGCGGCCCGATTCGGATGACCCATCGACGAGCTCGGCACACCCGACAGCCAGCGATCACGCAACTAGGGAACGCTCCACCTTGGTCGGTGCACTGTTTGGCGCCGGGAGCCGTCGGGCCATCATCGTTGCCGGTGTGGTGGCGGTTCTCCTCGGCCTCATCACCTCGGGCTCGCTTGGCATCCTTCCCAGCCGAGGATTCGACGAGGTCCAGGTCGTCAGTCACATTGGCCGTCGGGCGGAGCGCATCGATGTGGGGGACCCCGGCCAGATTACGGTGGCATGGGACGAATCGGGAGCACCGGACTCCCTCGTCCTTCTCGAAACGGAGTTGGCTGACGGATGGTCAGTGCTCGACGACGGGCGTGACGAGCAAAAGGAAGGCGAAGCGCGAGTCTTCGGGCTTGATGTGTTGCTGGCCAACGGCGACAAGCGAGTCGACGTGGTCGTGGTTCTCCAGGACGGTCTTCCCGTGGTACGGAAGAGCTGAGAATCGGGGCCCTGGATCGCGGCGGCCTCAGTCGTCGAGATACAGGGTCCCGTAGGCCACAGCCGGGCCCGTGCGATCGTGGGTCAGCGCTGCCAGCTCAGATGAGGACGCGTAGACATAGACCATGCCTCCTGGGCCCCAGAACGCGCCGAGTCGAGCATCGGTGTCCAACTGGAGCAGCAGCGTCTGATGGGGTGAGTCTGGGTCGGGCACGTCGTCGCGCTGCAGCGCTCGATGGAAACCGAAGCAGCGATGGTCCGGGCGAGGTGGGTGCACAGCATCGACGAACGTGAGATACCGGTCGAGGAGATCTTCCCCCGCCGGGGCCAGTTCTCGGAGGTCCTGATAGACCTCTCGCACAGATTCGAACGGCGCGGAAGAGACGGTGACCGGATCGAAGCGATGCGATCGATCGAGTCGGCTGGGCCATGGAGCGAGCGGATCCTCTTCGTCCGAGGCCAGGATGATGACAGCCCGCTCAGACTCGCCAGGAACGTGGCCTTCCGGATCAAGATGACCGAAGACGAGGAGTCGCCCCGTTGCCGGCAGTGGGAGGTCAATACCGCCAGCGTGAATCTCGGCCAGATCGAGTTGGGCGAGGAAAGCCATGGGTTCGCGACCAGCATGAGGCCACGTGACATCGGCCGGGAGTCGCGGCCGCCCGCCGATCTGGGCGCACCGGGCGTTTCCGTCGTGTGGGGCCGCCCCGGTCGGCCCGCCCTCCAGCCGAATGCTCGGTTGCGTCGTCGCCACGACCTCGGCTGGCAGACCGCACGCGCTCGCGAGCTGGAGGTGGTGGTGTCGAGCAGAGGCCACGGTTTGGGCGGAATGCTCGCCGATCCACGGACGGCTCGACGGTTCGTGGATGTCGATGATCTCCGAGACGTGGAGCAGGCCGGTGACGTCGAGCCGGGGCTCGAAGGCGTACGGGAGGGTGACATGGCCGGTGACTTGCGCCTGGTCGTTGAGTACCAGCGCGTTGAAACGCCCTCGCTCAGCCTCGACGCTGACGAGGATGCGGTTGTCAGCGAGCCAGACCGTTGGGCCGACCTTGCCAGCAACGGTCCGGTGATGCACCCGGCCGGACTGATCGACAAGCGTGAGCGTGTCGTCCAGCCAAAACGCTGCTCGCTGCTGATCGATGGATGTTGTGCATCGGTGGGCCCAGACCCTTCCGGGTGCCCGAGGAAGGTCCAAGGTTTGGCGGTCACCTGACAACGGGTCAAGCAAGGCCATGCCGCGCTGAGGTTCCGCCGCCAGCAGACGGGTCCCGATCGCAGCAAGCGGTCGGAGTCGCTCACCGATCAGCACTGGTCCGCCCGTTTCGGTCCACATCCCCCGCCAGCCGAAGTAGCCGACGCCGGCGACTTCGCCACTGAGGTCACGGTCGGCTGCGGGCGCTGACCGCAGGGTTTGGCCCATGGCATCGATGACGTACACGCGGCGCCCGTCGCTCACGAGGAGGTGGTCGGGATCGTGGGCCGGAGCGATGGAGCGTGCGTCGAGTGGGATTGCTTCGACGGTCGGGGAGAAGGCGCGCAAGATGGCGGCGCGACCGCCTGGCCCGGAGACGGCGAGATAGCTGGACCGACGAATAGCTTGGTCGAGTGCGGGAGATCCGGCAAAGTCGGCGAAGGCCATGAGTGGTGTGGACGCTGATGCAACGTCGTCGTGCTGTGAGACACCGCCGCCGCTGTCCCGGCTGTTGGATCCCGTCGTCCCATCGGGGCCTGTTCGAGGTTGCACCGGACTGACCTCGGCCTCGACGAAGGTGAGAGCCGGGGGCCCGCCTCGTGTGCCAAGAAGTGTCAATGCCGCCATGGGCATGATTGTTGCAGCTCCTGGGACCGCCGCCACGCCCCGTGCCATACTTCCGCGGTGAGTAGCGATTCGCCGTCCGCGACACCAACCGATCCGCTCGATCTCGAGGGACTCCTCCACCCGGAGGAACAGGAGAGCTTCCGTCGGCTGTGCCTACCAACGTCGTCCAGCGAGCTCGCTGAACTCGCTGGCGTGGTCCGCATGCACCTCGTGCACGTCCGAGACCAAGCAACAGCTCGGACCGATCTCGAGATGGCGGAGAAGGTCGGCGCCGCGTTCGAGGCCGTTCTGACCTCGACGGACGGATTCGCCGCTGATGAGCGAGCACTGATGCGCGGCGCAGTCGAGTACTTCCTCATGGCCGAAGATGCCTCGGGCGATCTCGATGACGTCATGGGGTTCGACGACGACGCTCGCATCCTCAACTCTGTGCTCGAGCGCGTTGGCCGCAAGGATCTCGAAGTTCCGTTTGGGTAGCCGGTGCCGACCTCCGCTCAGCCGAGGTCTCCATCAGCCGAGCTTCAACTCAAGCGAACGGTGAGCCAGTCCGTTCGTAGTTCTCGACGTAGGTGGTGGGTCGATCAGCGGTATCGGTGACCCACACCGCAGAGGTGAAACGATCGACGATCAATGGAGCGTTGCCGGCGACCATCAGCGAGAAGTTCCCCGTGTCGAGGTAGCCAGCAGATTGGTAGAAGAACATCCAGCCGAAGGAATGACGCTGGGTTGATTCCTCTTGAATTCTGAGCTCTGGTCCCTCGATGGCAGCGATGTGAGCTTCGGCCAGCGCCAAAGCGTCGGCCTCGTTGATGGACGCCAGCGAAAGGTCAGAGGGCGACATCCGGTCGTAGAAGGCGAGCGCATCCGCGACCCGGCCGGCGCGGGCAAGGGCGTCCACTTTGCGGCTGAGCCCAGTGGCGCGGTCGAAGGCTCTGACGTCCGCTTCAGATGCTCGCTTGTAGGTGTAGACCAGCGCTCCCAACCCGACGGTGGCGGCCTCCCTCGCCGCGACGCTGGGGTACTCACCGGTGTCTTCGTTCGCGAACTGGTTGGGGTTGTCGAGGACGAGCCCGAAGTGCACCTGTAGACCCTTGAATACGATCAGGCGGCCGACGCCAGCTTTGGTCGCGATGTTGACCGCCTCAACCGGGTTGATGCCCGCTGCTTTCATGGCGCCGAAGTCGGCCGGATCCCCCGAATACATCCCGTGGATTGTGGCACGGCGCCGAGCTGATGTGGCGGTGTTCGAGGGAGCACGCCGCCGCGGTGTCAGAAGAGGTCGCCGATAACGGAGGCGGCCCGCTCGGCTGCCCGCTGCAGACGGCTCCGCTCGGCCCATTCGTCGGGGTCGATGACGGTGCTGAACTGGAGATCATCGTCGAAGTCCGCATCGAGTTCAGCGACGAGTTGTTCGTCGAACAGCACGAGGTTCAGCTCCTCGTCGAACTGCATTGAGCGCTGGTTGATGTTGGCTGAGCCGACTGTGGCCACGCTCTGATCGACGGTAAGGATCTTGGCGTGGAGCATCGTTCGGTCGTAGCCCCGGATCACCACGCCAGCATCGAGAAGGGCGGCGTAGTTCGCCTCGCCGATGATCTGGACGAAGCGCTTGTCCGCATGAAGTCCGGGGACCAAGACCTCGACGGAGACACCGCGTTCGGCCGCCGCCATGAGCAGACCGGTGAGCTTCACGTCGGGATTGAAGTAGGCCGTGGTGATGCGAAGCTGCTGCTCCGCCTCGGCGATGAGGATGGCCAACAGGTTGGCAATGTCGTTGCTGCCAGTCTCGGCCGCGCCACGAATGACCTGAACGGTGCTGGTACCGGGAGCTCCGCGGTCGGGAAAGTGGTCGAAGGCAGCGTCGATTTCGAGCGGGCCGGTTTCTCCCCAGTTGTCGAAGAATGCGGCATGGATGCCATCGATCGCCGGACCGCGGACCTGAAAGTGAGTGTCACGCCACCCTGAGTCTGGTCCGGGCTCGCCCGCCCATTCGGCGGCGATGCCGACCCCACCGGTGAAGCCGATCACTTCGTCACACACCAGCACCTTGCGATGTGTGCGGCGGTTGGCACGAGTCGGTGCGGTGTCGATTGGACGGAACCAACGAACGTCACATCCTGCCGAGCGCATCTGCTTGATCAGCCGAGGGGCGATGAGGCGGGCGCCGATGGTGTCGAGAAGAATGCGAACCCGGACACCGTCTCGGGCTTGTTCGCTGAAGGCCTCGGCGAATCGCTCGGCGATGTCGCCCCGCCAGTACACGAAGGTCAAGAAGTCGATGCAGCGCGTTGCGCAGCGGATCTCTCCCAGCATCGCGTCGAAAATTTCGTCGCCGTTGCGAAGGATCGTGATGTCGTTACCGGTCGTCGCCGGGACGCCCAACAGACTCTCCAGACGCCGTTGCCAACTCGGTGAGGGCATCAGGCGAGCCTATGAGAGATGTCTGGGCGGCGCGTCGCAACAATGTGCGGACTAACTTCTCCGTAACGGGCGGATCTCTTTACTCGCGGAGCGGATGTCCTTGTCTTCTGACTCAACGACGCACATCGACGCGGAGCCATCGATTCGGCGCGTTCTGATCGTGGAAGACTCACCGGAGTACGCCCAGATTCTCGAGGTGGCGCTTCAGCAGAGCGGCTACGAGTCTCACTTCGTCACCACGGGTGAGGCTGGCATGGCGTTGCTCCCTCAGCTGCAACCAGATCTGGTCATTCTCGATCTCGTTCTGCCCGGAATGGACGGGGTCGAGGTCTGTCGTCAGATTCGAAGCGTCAGCGACGCTTACATCATCATGCTGACCGCCCGGTCGGACGAGGTCGACAAAATCGTGGGTCTGGCTGTCGGCGCTGACGATTACGTGACCAAGCCGTTCTCTCCTCGGGAGCTCGTCGCTCGTATGGCCGCCATGCTCCGTCGGCCCAGGACTGACGCGCCTGCGCGAGCCCACGTCTCAGAGGTGCGACGGTTCGGGCTGCTTTCCATTGATCCGCTGGGGCGTGAGGTTCGCTGGGACGATGAGGAGCTGTCGCTGACCCGCATCGAGTTCGATCTGTTGGACGCGATCTCGAGTCGTCCGGAGATGGTGCACTCGAGAGACGTCCTGCTCGATCGTGTGTGGGGAGCTGACTTCGTTGGCGATGGACACGTTGTCGATGTCCACATCGCCAACCTCCGCAAGAAGATCGACCTGGGTGGTTTGAAGCACCTCAGGACCGTGCGTGGCGTTGGCTATCGCATGGCGGCGGCGCCTGACGGCGGCTAGGGCTCGACCCGCTCGAGTCTGAGCCGATCGTCGATCTCGGCTCCCAAGAAGTCCGACAGTTCGATGATGGCAACGGCGGCGTTTGTCAGGCCAGCGTCGGACGGATCGACGAGGGTGTGGTCTCGAGTCCGTCGCTGCAGATCGTCGCAGGCAACGGCGAAGTCGTGGGCTCCGATGAGCGCCGCAGCGGACTTCAGCGTGTGCGCCGCACGGTGGGCTGCTTCGACGTCGAGTTGATTCGAGGAGTCGATGTTGATGATGTCGGCGATCGGTACACATCGAGGGCCGAGCTCGCGACGGAACGTCTTGAGGAGCGAGAGCACGATGGCATCGCCGCCCAGTTCCTCCGCCAGCTGCTGCAGCGCCGCCGGATCGATCATGGCGCGCTGGGACCGACCGCCGATCCAGTGGGCGAGCGTGTCCTCCAACCGCCCGATGCCCACGGGTTTCGCTAGGAACTCGCTCATGCCCGCATCGAGGCACCGTTCTCGGTCACCCGGCATCGCGCTCGCCGTGATCCCCACTATGGGGAGCATCCGTGCGCCATGGATCCCCGCCGCTGCCTCCAGCCGTCGTATCTTTCGCGTGGCTTCGAGCCCGTCCATTTCTGGCATGTACCAGTCCATCAGTACCGCGTCGAACGGTTGGCCAGAAGACAGCGAGGCGCCTACCGCAGCGACGGCCTGCGCTCCGGTCTCCACCACAATGGCTTGATAGCCAAGGCGTTGCAGTTGGCGAACGGCGAGCATCTGGTTCACCTCGCCGTCCTCGGCAACCAGGATGCGACGTTCCGCCGATGATGCTGGTGCTGGGCGTGCACGAGCGTCGAGGTCGAGGTCGATGGGTGCGTTCGTCACCTGCTGCGGCAGACGGCCTGGTGCGATGAGAGTGAAGGCTGCTCCCTTGCCCTCCGCCGATTCGACATCGAGGGACCCTCCGATCACGACGGCGAGTTGTCGGGCGATGGCCAGACCCAGACCGGTGCCTGTCGCATTGCTGTGGCCTTGCACGAAGGGCTCGAAGATTCGCTCGAGGAGTGCAGCATCGATGCCCGGTCCCTCATCCGTGACCATGAGGCGCAGGGACAGGGGCTCGCCTTCGGCCGTGGGTCGGGCTCGTCCGCGGGAGGCGTCGGCCACGTCAACCCGGATCTCGACCGCGCCGGTCTCGACGTAGCGAACGGCGTTGCTGACGAGGTTGATCAGAATGCGACGAATTCGGTTGCTCTCGATCGCAATGACCGGGGGAACATGGTCTTCAACGACCGTACGGAGCTCGAGGCCCTTGGCCGCCGCATCGGCAGCGAACATCCGCTGCACGCTGTTCAGCATGTCGCCGACGTTGGTGGAGACGAGCTGGGCAGTCATTGAACCGGCGCTGATCTTGCCCAGGTCGAGGAGGTCATCGACGAGCAAAGACAGCGCCGTGGCCTGATCGTGGATCGCGGTGCTGAGTCGACGTTCGGTCAACCCCAGCCCAGGGCTGTCATCAAGAAGTTCGGCGAGGCCGATGATGCCGTGAAGCGGCGCCCGCAGTTCGTGCACCACGCTGGACACGAATCGATTCGTCTCCTCCTCGTTCAAGGGTGCGGGCTGAGCGCCGACAGGCCGTGTCTGTCCGAGGTGCGAGCTGCGCTCAGGGGTGAGCGGGTGGGCGGGCATCGGCGGTTGTTCCGCATCGAGATCGCGGATGACGCCGATCAGAGAAACGATTCGTCCATCATCGTCACGGAGCGGAGTCGCCCTCAGATGCCCGGGAAACCTGCTGCCGTCGCGCCGGACGTACGTCTTGCGGATGTCGACTTCGCCGGTCCGCCCGTCGATCAGATCAGCCAGGTAGATCGAGGTCGGAGCGCGATCCTCTGGCGCCGTGATGACATCAACGGTGACGGCATCCGCCCCCTCCGGAGGAAAGCCGAACATCTCCCAGAAGTGGCGATTGCCTCGAATGGTCTGAGTCGCCGCATCCACCACGCTGTAGGCAACGGGAACGCGCTCGAAGATCGCGTCTTCGTCAACGGAGGTGCCGTCGCTGGAGGAGCCCGGATTGCGCACGATGTCCAGTGAACTCCAGCGATAGGGGAAACGAAAGGGCCCTCGTGAAAAGGAAGAAGCCGAGGCAGCCCGAGACCCGGAGGGGAGGGACGCGGACCGCCCCGGCGAGAGGTGGAGCGAGCGTTCAGCGGGCGGCGGCATTGCTGAACGCTCGGCTCCGACCTGCCCCGGAGGGCAGAGCGGTCGGTGACAGAGAATCTCTCACCGATTCGAAATGACGTTGGCCAGTAGGAAACCGGCCTGTTACTCCCGAGTATCTCGGGCCTGGTTCAGGTGCGGTTGCATGTTGGATCAAGCTTTCCTCAAGATGTCCACGATCGCTGGGTCCGGCGTGTCGCAGTGACCGATGATGCAGTGATGGCCGAGGGCAGCGACGACGCTGGCGCCACCGAAGGTGGCGAGTTCGAGCGATTTCTCGCGCTCGTTCCCGACCCGGCTTTTGTCCTCCAGCGCACACATGTCGTACTTGCCAACGATGCGGGCGTGGCGCTGCTCGGCGCCACGAATCGCTCCGACGTCGTTGGCGTACCCGTGGAGAACTTTCTCGTTCCGGAGTCGATCCCCAGAATCGCCGACCGGGTGCGCGACGTTGCCTCGGGACAGGAGACCGATCGCTGGGGAACTGAACGGCTCGTCCGCCTCGATGGCACGGTGCTCGATGTCGAAGTTCGATCAACGTCGGGAAGGCTGCATGGCAAGCCGGTGCTCCTGGTGGTGCTCCGCCGACTCGACGACGAAGGCGAGACGGCGGGTGCCGCTCTGGCTCGAACCCAGGCGGTGAGTGCTGGAGTCTTTGCCTCCGCCTCCTTGAGGCTCGCCAGCTCGACCGACAGCACGCTTGACGCTGTGATCGAAGGCGTGCTCGAAGAGCTTGCGGTGCCAAACGGTGTGGACCGGGCATACGTGTTGGGGTTCGACGCGGTTGCTGGCGAGATGACGTGTACGCACGAGTGGACGGCCCAAGGGATCGAGCCTCAGATCTCGTACGTCACCGGGCTCAAGACGAGCGAGTTCCCCTGGAGTCATCAGGTTCTGGAGCGGCACGAACGGGTTCATGTGCCCGATCTGCGGCTCCTTCCCGCTGAAGCCGAACCAGAGCGAGCCTCGTTTGGCCTGTACGGCGTGCAGTCGCTGCTGCTCGTCCCGATGGTGACAGATGGACAACTTCGGGGAGCGGTGGGATTCAACTCGATTCGCCAACCGGCGCTGTGGCACGAGTCCGTAATCGATCAAGTGGCTGCTGTTGCCAGCGCGATGGCCACGAACCTCATGCAACGCGAGGCTGCGTTGGCGATTCGCAAGGCTCGAGATGATGCCGAGCGAGCGAGCCGAGCAAAGGATGAGTTTCTGGCTCGCATGAGCCACGAGCTACGTACGCCGCTCAACGCTGTTCTCGGATTCACCGAGCTGCTGCTGCTCGACGAGAAGTCCGAAGAGGATCGCGATCTTCTGCACCAAGTGGAGGTCAGCGGTCGATCGCTTCTCTCGATGGTCGAAGACGTTCTGGACATGACGCGAATTCGCACCGGCGAGATCGATGTGCTGGTCGGCGACATCTCGCCCGATCGAGCCGTCGCCGTTGTCGTCGAGTCGATGAGCGACCTGTCGTCGGAGCACGGCGTCGAGCTGATCGTGGCGACTGATGAAGACGTTGGTCTCCGGACGATTCGCGCCGATCGAGATCATCTCGTTCGCGTGCTTCGAGCCTTGGTGTCGAATGCGATTCGGTTCAATCGTCGCGGAGGGTCTGTCACGATCGCCCAGTCTCGTCGTCCGAACGAAACCGGCGGCGAAGAGCATGTGATCGAGATTGTCGATGACGGACTCGGGATGTCTGAGGAGCAGCTGGCGACCGCGTTCGAGCCGTTCGATCGCGCCGGCCGGGAGTCATCCGGAACTCCCGGCAGCGGTACGGGCCTCAGCATCAGCCGACTCCTGGTGCACGAAATGGGCGGGAACCTCGAGCTGCACTCGATGCCCGGAGCGGGAACCCGTGCCACGGTTGCCTTCCCGGTGGCCCCGTAGCCAGCTCGCCGACACGGCACGAAGCTTCAACCGGTGACGCGTGAGTAGGGTCCGAGGGTGATTCGTCAGCGCGCCTCCTTTGTCTCCGTGCTGATCGGGGCGATGGCGGTCTCCACGTTCCAACTGTTCGCCATCGCGGTGCTGGCCACTGAGCTCGAAGCCGTTTTCGAGTTGTCGAAGCTTCAACTTGGCGTGCTCGGAGCCTGCAATACCGCCGTGGGCGCACTGATGGCTCCCCGGCTCGGTCGAATCACCGACCTGATTGGGGCCAGACAGTCCGTGATTGTGCTCTGCGGGGTTGGCGCCGCTGGTCTGGCGTTGACCGCTGTTGCTCCCAACTATTGGGTGCTTCTCGTGGCTTCGCTGATCTCTGGCCTACCTCAGGGCTGGTCCAACTCAGCGACGAACAAACTGATTGCCGAGCGGCTTCCGGCGGGGGAGCGTGGCGTGATCACAGGGTTCAAGCAGTCGGGCGTCCAGTTCGCCATCCTTCTGGCGGGGGCAACACTGCCGACCGCATCGAATCTGCTCAATTGGCGAGCGGCGATCGGTAGCTATGCCGCTATCTCGCTCGGTGTGGGCCTTCTTGCTGCGCGCATCTTGACCCCGGATTCTCCGGCATCAACATCACCCGGCGATGGTGCGGACGAGCACGCAGAGAGCGATCGGCTTGCGGCTCTCGCTGCTCCCCTTCCCCGATTCGTGTATCAGGTGGCGGTGTATGCCCTACTGCTCGGGCTGGTGGGCGGTGGGGTCGGGCGATGGTTCCAAAAGTTCACTGAGGACAGCCTGGGATTCTCGACTGAGCGAGCGGGCCTGGTGCTCGCGCTGTCCGGTGCGCTCGGGATGTTCTCTCGAGTCATTTGGGGTCGCATCGCTGAACAGGTGATGGCGCCTCGCGTTGCGCTGCGCGTGATCGCGATTGGGTCTACTGGCACGGTGGCGCTCCTCGCCGCGGCCACGACGCTGGGCGATTGGACGGTGTGGCTGATCGCCTTCGGCATGGCGGCGTTCCTCTCCGCCTGGAACGTCGTGGCGATGCTGGCTGTCATCACCTCGGTTCCACCTTCCCAGTCGGGGCGAGGGACGGGGGTGGTCATGTTGGCCTTCCTCGGCGGACTCACCATCGGATCGCCTGCGGTTGGCTGGTCAGTCGACCAGACGGGTGACTTTCAGCTCTCCTGGTACGTGCTGTGTGCCTTCGCTGCTCTCGGCATCATCTCGATGTTGGGAACGGGAACGGCGGCCAGAGCATCTTCGATGCCTCGGGACGCGGACGATGCGGGCAAGGTCCGGCCAGAAATGCAAGAGTGAGGGACGTGACTAGCGTGTCTCTCCCCGAACCCCCTGTGACCTCCGGACGGATTTTCGGTGCCGAATTCATCGGCACGTTCATCCTCATGCTCGGCGGACCTGGTACCGCCGTGTTCATGCCCGCCGGTGATGCCAAGGTTCTGGCGGTGTCGCTCGGCTTCGGCTTCTCCTTGATGATTGCGGCCTACGCCGTTGGTCCAGTCTCCGGCTGCCACATCAACCCGGCCGTCACCCTTGCGATGGCGATCATGCGGCGTATCCCGACGGCCAAGGTGGGCCTCTATTGGGCGGCACAGATCAGCGGTGCCCTGTTCGGGGGCCTAGTGATCTGGCTGCTGGCTCGTGGCCAGTCCGAGCGAGACTTCCCGCTCACTGGAGAAACCTTCGCCACGAACGGCTGGGGCACGGAGAACGGCTTCTACAGCTTCGGATCGATGATCATCGCCGAGGTCATCCTCACGGCGGTGCTGGTGTTCGTGGTACTCAGCACGACCGACAAGAAGTTCCCGCCCGCAGCCAGCGGCTTGGCTGTTGGTGCCACGTTGACGCTGATCCACCTCATCAGTATCCCGATCGACAACACCTCGGTGAATCCCGCCCGAAGCCTCGGCATGGCCTTCTGGACCTTTGGTCAGCCGCTCGCTGACGTCTGGGCGTTCATCGTGTTTCCGATGATCGGCGCCGTGCTCGGTGTGATGGCGTGGCTCGTGGTGGACGACGAAACCATCGACGACACGCTCTTCGACGACACCATCATCGACGACATGGTGGATGCGGCTGAGGAAGCCCTCGACTGATCTTCGGATTCGCTCAGGAGGGCGTGGGACGAGAGCGGGTCTTGGCCCGTGATCGAACGACGATGTCGAGGACCCGCAGTTCGGTGAGCGACGCTGCAAGCGGTTCGGTTTCTGCAGCCAACGAACGGGCCCGACGAGTGGCATCCAGCAGATCGTCGTTGATGGTCTCGTTCCATCGTCGGAACCACAGGCTGTCTTTCGGGTACTTCAGTGCGGCTCGAACTTCGCGGTCGTCGAGCGGGCACAGCGCCGGGCGCTTGCTGGCGAGGATGCGAGTCGCGGTGGCCTGACCCACAGCCGTGAGGCCAGGTGTGCTCGGGACCGCTGACGATTCGGCTCGCAGCAGTTGGAACAGATCCGCGGCACGCAGGATGCAACGCGGATCAGCCTCCCAGAGCGGTGTGTCGAGCGGAAGGTCAGCGAGAATTTCGGTGGTCAACCACTGGCCTTCCTCGCCGAGAATCCACGCTGCAGCCGGTGCCGGGACAGGAATCCCGAGCATGCCAACGGCCAGCAGATCGGTACCGGTGATATGGCTCGGCTCGGTGCTCTGCGTCAGCACGTCGTAGTGGCCAGCGGTGCCGGCGAAGTGAGCAACGATCGTCTTCGCTGCGGCCTCAGTGCCGTCGATGTATCGGCTTGGGTGCCGACGGAACGGTCGGTTCGTCGAAGTGTCAGCCACGGCGAGCCTCGTTGCAACGCTCAGCGAGCATGCCCACGACGTCGGTGAGGGGGACAGCATTGGTTTCGCCGGTGGCCCGATCAGTGACCTCGACCTCGCCGTTTGCGAGCCCCTTGGGTCCGACCGTGATCCGGAACGGGAAGCCGATCAGCTCGGCATCGGCGAACTTCACGCCGGCCCGTGCGTCTCGGTCGTCGATCAGCGCGTCGACGCCAGCGTCCTTGAGCGCAACGTAGATGTCGTTGCCAGCGGCCAAGGTCTCGTCGTCCAGCCGCATGACCGTGACGACGACCTCGTATGGCGCGATCGACACGGGCCAGACAATGCCCTTGTCATCGTGATGCGCTTCGACGGCGGCGGCCATGTTGCGGCCGATGCCGATGCCGTAGCTTCCCATCACGACGGGGACGACGTTGCCATCGGCGTCACTGACCCGCACGCCGAACGTCTCCGCGTACTTCGTGCCCAGCTTGAAGATGTGGCCGATCTCGATGCATCGGACGACCGTGAGCTCGGTGCCGCAGTTCGCACACGCCTCGCCCGCGGCGACCTCTCGAAGGTCGGCCCACTGGGCGACGGTGAGGTCTCGCTCGACACTCACGCCGCGGTGGTGCTTGTCGTCGATGTTGGCTCCGGTGGTCATGTTGACCCGACCCTCGAGTGCGAGGTCGACGATGACAGGATGATCAGTGACGCCGACGGCGCCGAGGCTGCCGGGGTGCGCCCCTAGGGCGGCGACGGTCTCCTCGACCTCGGCGGGACGGATCTCGATGGCGCCCGTGGCATCGGCCAGCTTCTGGGTGTTGAGCTGGTGGTCGCCGCGAACGACGACCAGCGTGGTCGTGCCATCGAGCACCATCACCAGGGTCTTGAGTTGGTGGGTAGCGGCTGCGCCGCCCTCGAAGGTCTCCAATGCAGCGATGGTGCGCACCCCGGGCGTATCGAACGTTTCGAGAGCGGTGGGCTCGCCGTCGTCGATGGCGGAGAGCGCGGACGTGGCCTTCTCGATATTGGCCGAGTAGTCGCACTTGGGGCAGCGGATGACATCGTCTTCACCGGCGTCGGATGGGGTCATGAACTCGATCGAGCTGTTGCCACCCATGGCGCCCGAGCTGGCTTGGACCCCGAACGCCGGCACCCCGAGACGCTGGAAAATCCGCCGGTAGGCCTCGTCGTGAGCGTCGAACGCCTTGTCGAGACCGGCGTCGTCGATGTCGAACGAGTACGAGTCCTTCATGTGGAACTCGCGCACCCGCAACAGACCGCTCTTGGGCCGAGCCTCGTCTCGGAACTTGGTCTGGATGTGGTACCAGATCTGCGGCAGCTGCTTGTACGACGTGAGCTCGGCCGCGACCGTGGCGAAGATCTCCTCGTGCGTGATGCCGAGGGCTGTCTCTGCGCCCTTGCGGTCCTCGAGGCGGAACATGATCTCGCCCATCGTGTCCCAGCGGCCGGACTCCTTCCAGATGCTGGCGGGGTGCATGGTGGGCAGCAAGAATTCCTGACCGCCGAGACCGTCGATCTCTTCTCGCACGATGGCGGCCACCTTCTGATGCACCCGCCAGCCCAGCGGCAGCATCGAATAGTGGCCAGCGTGAAGCTGACGCATGAATCCGCCACGGACGAGCAGACGGTGGCTTGGTGCCACCGCATCGTTCGGAGCATCTCGGAGGGTGGGAGCGAACATCTGTGACCAACGCATGAGGTTCTGAGGGTAGTGGTTCGCCGAGGGGCCGGAAGGGGCGTTTGGCTCCCGTCTTGTCGGAGCGATCGGGCGGCACCGGGAAACGCGCGAAGAAGTGATTCAAGTTTCTCGGCCCGCCCGCCGTAAATATTACAGAAGCGTTACGAACCCGCTCGTGAATGGCGACCGCTTCGCAACCCCATTGCCGTGGGAGGTTCCCGAATGTTCTACCTTCGCCCGATTTCGGCCTGCGTGGCCGCGCTGTTTTCGCTGGTTCTGATGTGGTGGGGAGGCACGACTGTCCTCGACCCACCGCCAGAACCAACCATCGATACCGCTGTGGATGCCACGGTCGACACGACGAGCGAACCATCGCCGACCGAACCGTCGTCGACGGATCCAAGCACGACCCTCAATCCAACCACCTCGGTACTGCCGACCACGGCGCCCGGGTCGAGCACAACTGCTGCTCCAACGACTGTGGCAGCGCCGACCACTGCTGCGCCGACGACTGCTGCCCCGACGACAGCTCCTTCAACAACGGCGGCGCCGACGACTGCTGCACCAACCACTGCTGCGCCGACGACTGCGCCTCCCACGAGCGTCGCACCGCCGCCTGAGGGATCCGGTTCCGCCGATGCTGCGTCCTTGGCATTGTTGAACGAGTTGCGAAGCTCGCTCGGTCTTGGGTCGGTATCGATCGACGGGACAATGTCGGCGTTCGCCCTGGACTGGTCGGCAGAGATGTCACGCTCCGGTTTCCGGCACAGCTCCGGCCCGTATGCGGAGAACATCGTTTGGTACAGCGACGCATCCATGACGCCTGAGCAGGCTGCCCGTGCCTTTCACGACTCCTGGGTGAACAGCCCGGGGCACTATCGCAACATGACCAATCCCGGCTGGACGAGGGTTGGCATCGGTCTCTTCCGGGATGCTTCTGGTTGGTGGGGAACCCACGTGTTTCAGTAGCGGTCTCGGCCAGCGAGAGATGGCTGGTTGTGGGGTCTCACTTTTCAGTTAGGCCTTCTCACTGAGGGGTGATTCGTGGCACAATGAAGGGATGCGTCCTCACATGCCGAAGGCTCGTTTGACCACTCCGATGATCCGAGACGAGAAGGGTGGTGACCTGCGTGAAGCTACGTGGGATGAAGCCCTCGATCGTGTCGTGAACGGCTTCACCGCCGTCAAGGACGAACTCGGTGGGAATGGCTTCGGTGTGTTCTCCTGCTCGAAGAGCACGAACGAGATGAACTACGCCGCGCAGAAGTTCACGCGCACCGTGCTGGGGTCGAACAACATCGACTCCTGCAATCGAACTTGACACGCTCCTTCCGTGGTCGGTCTGGCCACAGTGTTCGGTGCCGGTGGCGGTACCTCCTCGTACAAAGAGATCGAGGAAACCGACGTCATCCTGCTCTGGGGTTCCAATGCTCGTGAAGCGCACCCCATCTTCTTCCATCACCTGATGAAGGGGCTCGACAACGGCGCCCGCATGTACGCCGTTGATCCGCGCCGCACCTCGTCTTCCAAGTTCGCCGACGCATGGCTTGGGCTCTCGGTCGGTACCGACATTGCGATGGCCAATGCCGTGGCTCGGGAGATCATTCACAACGGCTGGGTCAACCAGGCCTTCATCGATCACTCGACCACGGGTTACGAGGCGTTCGCCGAGTCGGTCGAGAGCTACACGCTCGAGGTCGCCGAGCAGATCACCGGCGTCCCCGGTTCCGCGATCGCCGAGATGGCCAAGGCCTACGCCACGGCAGAGAAGGCACAGATCCTGTGGACCCTCGGCATCACCGAGCACCACAACGCGGTCGACAACGTGCTTTCGCTGTGCAACCTGGCGCTGCTCACCGGCCACATTGGCACGTGGGGGAGCGGGCTCGTTCCGCTCCGCGGGCAGAACAACGTGCAGGGAGGCGGCGACATGGGTTCGCTGCCAAACAAGCTGCCTGGCTTCCAGAACGTCACTGACCCTGAGGCACGAGCCAAGTTCGAAGCGGTCTATGGAGTACCCATCCCGCCCGAGAACGGCATCCATCTCACCCTCATGTTCGAGGCGATGGAGCGGAGCGAGATCAAGGCGGCGTACGTGATCGGCGAGAACCCGGCCGACTCCGAAGCCGACGTGCAACATGCCCGCAAGCTGCTCTCCGGACTCGACACGCTCGTCGTGCAGGACATCTTCATGACCCGCACCGCCGAGTTGGCCGACGTGGTCCTTCCCGCCTCAGTCGGTTGGGCAGAGAGCGAGGGAACGGTGACCTCATCCGAGCGCCGCGTGCAGCGGGTTCGGGCCGCGGTGACACCGCCCGGTGAGGCCCGGCACGACCAAGACATCATCGGTGAGCTTGCTCGCCGAATGGGTTACGACTGGGGTCAGCCGACCTCGGAAGACCTCTGGGAAGAGTTGCGTGCGCTTTCACCGCTGCACGGTGGCATGACCTATGCCCGGCTTGAGGACGAGGGTGGCCTGCAGTGGCCGTGCCCCGATCTCGATCATCCCGGCTCCCCGTTCTTGCATGGCTGGCTCTGGGAAGACGATCTGGGCGGGCGCGCCGGAGCCCCGTTCTCCGTCGTCGAACACGAGGGACCCAAGGAACAACTGACCGAAGCCTTCCCCCTCCGGTTGACCACCGGCCGCTCCCTCGATTCCTACAACACCGGTGTGCAGAGTGGCGGGTACGACAACCCGATTCGCTACGGCGACGCCCTTGACATGAACCCGGTCGACGCCGCCGCCTTGGAGCTCGCTGATGGGGAAACCGTCAAGGTCTCCTCGCCCCGAGGCTCGGTCGAGATGCCCATTCGCGTGCAGCCCGACATCCCCGAAGGCCTCACCTTCACCACATTCCACTTCCCCGAACTCGTCGACATCAATGTGCTGACGAACGACGCGTGGGACAAGCGCTCCGGAACCTCGGAGTTCAAAGCGGCCTCGATTCGCGTCGAGAAGCTCCCCTCATCCGATCACACTCCGCAACTGCAGGACTCCTGACACTTCCATGGCTGACCTTCACCTCACTGCCGATCGGGCCACAACGGCCGAATCGGTGGCCGTTGACGCTGCCCTCGCAGCTATCGGCGTCGACTCCGCGCTCGTCATGGAAGACGAGCGGCTCGTTCGCGGCGGCACCCACCGTCGGCACGCCCGACGCCACGCACTGCTCCCCGCGCTGCATGCCTTGCAGACCGAGAGCGGCTGGATCTCACCCGGAGGGCTGAACTACGTCGCCGAGGTGCTCCAAGTGCCGCCGGCCGAGGCATATGGCGTGGCCAGCTTCTACGAGATGTTCCGCGTCGATGAGGCACCGGGCCACGACGACGACGTTGTTCACGTCTGCGTTGATGCGCCGTGTTTGGAGTTCGCTGAGGCCAAGATCGCTTCGCTCGAGGCTGAGGGCAAGCACGTTCACCGGAGCCCCTGTCTTGGTCAGTGTGATCGAGCCAACGCGAATGACGGTCCCGCACTGTTCATCCAAGGTCGACAGAAGGCCAACTCGGTTCCCGCCGACGCACCCTCACTGGCCGGCGAGCTGTGGCCGCTGCCCCAGAAGCACGAGCCGGGCCTCAAGCTCCTCAAGCGTGTCGGCAGAGTCGATCCGACCTCGCTCGACAGCTATGTCGCCATGGATGGCTACAAAGCCCTCGCTCGTGCGTTCGAGCTCGGTGCCGAGCAGGTGATCGAAGAGGTTGCGACGTCGGGCCTCATGGGCCGAGGTGGCGCAGCGTTCCCCACCGGCATCAAGTGGCGTGGTGTCGCCGGTGCTGATGGTGAGCAGAAGCACATCGTGGCCAATGCCGATGAGTCCGAGCCCGGCACGTTCAAGGACCGCACGATCATGGAGAACGACCCGTTCGCCCTGATCGAGGCCATGACCATTGCCGGCTTCGCCGTCGGGGCCACCAAGGGCTGGATCTACATCCGCGGCGAATACCCGTTGGCCACCGCTCGTCTTGAGTCCGCCATCGAACAGGCTCGTGCTGCCGGTTTCCTCGGCACTGCTATCGCTGGAGCGAAGAGCATCTCGTTCGATCTCGAAGTTCGCCGAGGCGCCGGGGCCTACATCTGTGGCGAAGAGACCGCACTTTTCAACTCGCTCGAAGGCTTCCGCGGCGAACCCCGCCAGAAGCCGCCGTTCCCCACCACTCACGGTCTGTTCCAGCAGCCAACCGCCATCAACAACCCCGAGACGCTGCTCAACGTGCTCGACATTGTCACCGACGGCGGAGCGGCCTACGCAGCTTCCGGTACCGAGGGTTCGAACGGACAGAAGCTGTTCTGTCTTTCCGGCCATGTGACCGCGCCGGGCACCTACGAGGTCGAATTCGGCCCGACGCTGCGGGAGATGATCGACGTGGCCGGCGGCGTCACCGGTGGCGAACTCAAGGCGGTGCTGCTTGGCGGCGCTGCCGGCAGCTTCGTTGGCCCTGACCTCTTCGACATGCCGCTCACGATGGAAGCCACCCGAGCAGCAGGCGCCTCGCTGGGTTCGGGTGTGATCATGGCGTTCAATGAGCACACCGACTTTGAAGCCGTGTGCATCCGGATCGCCGAGTTCTTCAAGAACGAGAGCTGCGGCCAGTGTGTGCCCTGCCGAGTGGGAGCGGTGCGTCAGCACGAGTTGCTCATTCGCTCGAAGGGCAAGGTCATGAACGGTGAGCTGCAGCTGCTGGAAGACATGGACCGGGTCATGAAGGACGCATCCATTTGCGGCCTCGGCCATACCGCTTCGACCGCCGTTCGTTCGGCGATCTCTCTCGGCTTGATCGGAGCCAACTGATGACTGCTGTTGAGTCCACCACCGCCAAATCCGCCAATGGGATGACCGAAACGCTGGTGACCATTCAGGTCGACGGGCGACCGGTCTCCATCCCCGAGGGCGGCACGATTCTCGATGCATGCTCGAAGGCCGGGGTTTCCACTCCCACCCTTTGCTACGCCGAGAATCTCACTCCGGTGAACGTGTGCCGAGTCTGTGTTGTCGAGGTCGAAAACTCTCGCACGCTCGTGCCGTCCTGCTCTCGAGTGGCCGAAGAGGGCATGGTCGTGCAGACCGACTCCGAGCGAGTCCGCCACAGCCGCAAGATGGTGATCGAGTTCCTCGACACCAGCGTCGATCTCAGCCAAACCACCGCTCCCACGTCGAACGAAGCGGGCGGTCGCAACCTCGCTGATTGGGCCGCCGAGTACGGGGCCGATTCTTCTCGCTACGGCCCCGCGCCACAGACGATGGACGAAGAGGTCAAGATCCAGGACAACCTCTACATCCGTGACTACGACAAGTGCGTGCTTTGCTACAAGTGCGTCGAGGCGTGCGGCGATGACGCCCAGCACACCTTCGCCATTGCGGTCAGTGGACGCGGATTCGGCGCTCGGATCTCCACTGAGTTTGATGTCTCGCTGCCCGACTCCGCCTGCGTCTACTGCGGCAACTGCGTGGCGGTGTGCCCCACCAACGCACTGCAATTCAAGACCGAGTTCGATCTGCGTGAAGCGAACAACTGGCGGGAAGAAGAGCAGTCCGTCACCCGGACCGTGTGCTCGTACTGCGGTGTCGGCTGCAACCTCGAACTCCACGTGCAAGACGACACGATCGTGAAGGTCACCAGCCCCAACGATCACTCCGTCACCAGCGGCCACCTCTGCATCAAGGGCCGCTTCGGCTGGCAATACGTGCAGCCCACGATTCAGCGCAAGCCGTCCTAGCTCTCCCCCTCCCCCTCTCCTCTCGCGGCACCGTTGAGTGTCGCCAGGGCGACAACGAACGGTGCACGAGAGAGGGAGAGGTCTCAGCTCCCGACGGGGCCGAAGGGGAAGGCGTTGCTCACGGAGTCGTCCAGGATGATATTGACGTCGCCTGGCTCGAGGAGCTGCCCGTTCGGCTCGAGGTCCACGGAGTAGGCCCGGTGGGTGTGGGCCCCAACCGCTGCTTCACAAAGCGGAACCACGGGCAGCGGAAACTCGAAACGGCCATCGTCGCCAGTAGTGAAGGTCCATGACTCCCGTTCGCCATCGAGGGTCTCGTAGGCGAACCAAACCTCGATCCCATGCACACGAGTGCGATGGTTCAGGCTGAGGAGTTGTCCGGTCAGGCTGTTCTCGGTCACCCAAACTCAGCGTCAGCCTCTCCCCGAGAGTTCCCGACTCGATTCAGAAATCCGAGCAGTGGGCGCGTGCACGTCGCGGTCTCGTGCCTGATCGAGGGCGCGTTCGTCGCCGAGCATCGGGGTCATCCGTTCTAAGATCAGCCGATGGCGACGTGGACGTGTCCGGAGTGCAAACGTCAGTTCGGGAAGCAGAAACAGGGGCACATGTGTCGCGCCGGCGTCACGCTCGAAGAGGCGTTCGAAGCGGGCCGACCCGAGCTCGAGGCCATCTTTCACCGCATCCACGATCACGTCTCGCAACTGCCTGACGGCGAACTGATTGTCGACCCGCTCGACGCCGGAATCATGTTCAAGAACGGGCCCATGTTCTGCATGCTCCGCAGCATGAAGAAGTGGGTGGCTGTGCAGTTCGTACTCGCCCGCAAACTCGAGTCGAGCCGCCTCTCCCGCAAGGTCTCGCCGTTTCAAGGCAAGTTCCCTCATGTGGTCAATGTCGACGACGTCGAGATGATCGACGATGAGTTCCTCGACTGGATCACCGAGGCCTTCTACTTCAAGACTCCTGGGCTTCGGCCGGACGACATCGGCGAGCAGGGCGGCGACGGGATGGTTCCGGACGATCTCGATCCCGACGAGATGGATCTCGATCTCTGACCTCCCGCCACCTACGCTCGGGCTCCGAAGCAAACACGAGACTGAGCGGGGAACCTCATGGCAACAAGCGACGCAGCAGCGAAGGTCGGCATGAGCCCGAGCCGACTCGACCGCATCGAGCCGGGCCTGCAGCCGTTCATCGATCACGGCACGATTGCTGGCTGCGTCACGCTTGTGGCCCGGCAAGGCGAGACCGTTCACCGGAGCGCGCTCGGCCACCGTGATCGTGAGGCGGGCGTCGCCATGACCGACGACACGATCTTTCGCATCTATTCCATGACCAAGCCGGTTGTCTGCACCGCACTGATGCTTCTGTTCGAAGAGGGCCGCTTCGACCTGGACGCTCCCGTCGCCGCCTACATCCCGGCGTTCGCCGAGACCCAGGTGTTCGCTGAAGACGGCTCGCTCGTTCCCCAGGCGGCTCCCATGACCATCCGGCACGTGCTGACCCACACCAGCGGGCTGACGTACGACTTCATGGAGGACAACCCGGCCGCCGCGCTGTACCGCGAGGCCCGGATCATGAACGACGCAAGTCGCACGCTGGCCGAGTGCATCGATGCTCTTGCGGCGATCCCTCTGGCGTTCCAACCGGGAGCGAAGTGGCACTACAGCGTCGGCTCCGACGTCGTTGGTCGTCTCGTCGAGGTGATCAGCGGTCAGAGTTTGCAGCGTTTCCTGGCCGAACGGATCTTCGAGCCGTTGGGCATGGAGGACACTGGATTCACCGTGCCCGACGCCGACCTCGACCGACTCTCGGCCATGTACGGCGTGCCGGACCTGATCGGTCGTGACTTCTCAGCAACGGCGCTGGTCACAGCGATGCTGACCGGCGTCAACGAGCGGCAAGACGTGAGCGAGACCTACCCAACAGACAGTGCGACCTGGGCCCGCGGTGGGCTCGGTCTCTTTTCCACTGCCGACGACTATCTCCGGTTTGCCGTC
>CALKTH010000032.1 GCA_937997485.1 uncultured Acidimicrobiales bacterium
CAGCTCATCCTTGGAGGCAAAGTGGTAGTAGAGCGAGCCGGCCTTCATGTCGACCGTTCGAGCCAAGTCACGGAGCGATGTCTCGGCGTAGCCCCGCTCGACGAACAGCGCAGCGGCCGCCTCGAGAATCCGTTGGCGGCCGCTGAGGGGCTCGGTAGTCGGCAGGGCCGTCGTCACAGACGGCACCCTACCGAACGACCGTTAGGTTGTCGAGAAGTCTGGCCAGTGCCTACTGACCCGGCGTCCAACCACTTCGAGAGGTCGCCGTTGGCGTCGGGGACTGCACGATTGTCCAGAACATGTCCGACCCACCGACGAGGCCGAGCAACTGAACCTCGGAGTTGAGTTCGATGTTGAAGAAGCCCAGCGTCGATCCGGGTGTCACCGAATCTGCCCATCCGGAACATGTGCTCACTCAAGGGGTTCGATCGAACCCCAGAGCTTCACCCATCGACCTCAGGCAGCCCGCCGGCGACCTGAGCGACGTGACATCTCGCCTCAGAGATTGCGGCGAAGGAGCGAGTGGACGCGCTCCCAGTGCCGCTCGGATGCGGCTCGATTGTGGCGACGTCCCGCTGGGGCATAGCCATGCTCAGCATCGGTGTGGAAGTCCATCGTGTACGTGACACCGGCGTCGGACATCGCCGCTTCCAACGTGGCCTTGTGCTCCACCGGTGCCGTGGCGTCGTTGTCCGCCCAACCGAAGTGCAGCTCTGCGTCGACTGCTTCCAGACCCAGGTGCGGTGAGTCGTCGCCCTCGCGAACCAACCAAGCGCCGTGGATCGAGGCAACAGCTTTGACCCGCTCCGGGTTGGCGCGAGCGATCGACATCGCCAGCCCGCCGCTCATGCAGAACCCGACCGCACCGATTGCACCGCCTCGAGCGGCTGGGTCCTCCTCGGCGATAGCGAGCAGCGCTTCCGCATCGCTCAAGATGTTCGTGGGGTTGAGCGCTCCCATGAGATCGAACCGATCGTGCATGTCGAAGTCATCGGCATCCCAGATCTTGAAGGGTCCGCCTCGGTAGAAGAGGTACGGCATCATCACGTAGTACCCGGCGGTAGCGAGGCGAGATGCCATGTCCATCAGGGCCGGCCGGATGCTGGGCGCATCCATCAGGTAGAGCACGACGGGATGAGGACCGCCCTCCTCGGGATGGAAGATGAAGGTCTTCATTTCACCTTCGGGGGTGGTCACGTCGATCTCTCGCTCGATCATTACGAGAGTCTGGCAGGTGGGCAGCTCATGGATGTGAAGCGCAACCCGAAGACGAAGTAGACCAGCGGGGTGACCGCACGAGATCTGGAGACGAATCACCCCGGCTACTGGCCCTCGCCCTGGCCGGTCGAGTGTGGCGGCAACCGCAGACAGAAGGCTCGCGCCGGCCGCCTGGATGCCGCATCGGGCACGGCTGAGGTCACCACCAGCGTCAATGGCCGATGGAACGTCATGGTGATTCGGCGGGACCCCGGCGAGTGGTTCGTTGGCGGGACGATGGCGTCGTTCGTCGGCGAAGCTCCCCACGGCTGGGTGCAGCGGATCGATCCCGAGACGCTTGACGTTCTCGCCGACACCGGCCCGCTTCCGTGCGGTGAGCACGTGTGGTGCGGAGCGGTTGCCGCGCATGCCAACGGTTCGCTCTACAACGTGAACGGCTCGCATCTGCACAAGATCTCGGCCGCGTGCGAGGTGGAGGTCGAACGAGTACTCCCTGACCAGGCCCACAACGGCCTCCTGATCTTGAGCGACGGTTCGATCATCACGAAGGACCTCCGGTTGCGGGGCCAGGGACCGTCAACGCTCTCCCGGTTCAGCCCAGACACGCTGGAAGATCTGCACTCGCCCGTTCAGATCCCACAGGGCTCGATGGGCCGCATCGCAGCTGACGTAGATGCTGATGGAGTCGAGTTTGTCTACGTGCCCGGCATCACCGAGATGTTCCGCCTCCGCGTTGAGCCTGACGGGCTCGTCCTCGACGAGAGCTGGCAGCCGACCTATCGAGGCGACGACTCACAGGGTCTGAGCTGGGACACCAGCCTTTCTGCTGGCCATGCCTGGTTCATGGACAACGGTGACATTCAGGGCATCCGCACGATCTTCGACCACCATCCGAACGGCCGGATTGGCACGACCCCTGCCGGCCGGTTGAGCTGGCAGCATCCAGCTCCGTGGCCGGGGCCACAGCGACTGCTTCGGGCCAATCTGGAGACGGGCTCGATCGGCGAGGCGGCGCCGTTCGACGCGCCGGGGGGCGGCATCATCGCTCCCCCACTCCACGTACCGGAGCAACACACGATCGTCTGCTGGGACAGCATCAACGGCGGGCTGGCCGGGCTCGACGACGAGACCCTGGAGACTCGCTGGCTGGTGGACGTGCGGGCCACCATGCAACCCGTCGTGTTCACCGACTCAGGTGAGATGGTCATCAACGAATTCACCCCAGCTGGTGATCAGCTGGTCGTTGTCGACGTGGCCACCGGCGGCATGCTCGACCGGGTTGATGTGGGATCGCGTCTCGCCAACGGCATGTTCCTTACCGCGGGCGACGATCGCGACGTCTACTACTGCTCCACGCTGACACTGGCCCGTGTGGCCTGGCGGTAGCGGGACCTGGCCTGCCCGACGGAGCCTTCCGTAGGAGACCCGGGCCTAGGAGGCTCTGGTCAACGAACGACGGAGGGCCACCGTCGATAAGGCCAGCAGGCCGGCGGCGAAGGCAAAGAGGATGGCGAGGTTCCCCGCAATATCGGCCAGATTCGCCCCATCGAAGATGAGCGCCTTCCAGCTTTCGAGAGCCCAGTAGTGCGGCGTGATCTTGCTGATACTGAGGATCGAATCGGGAAAAGCCTCGGTCGGCACCATGCACCCACCGAGGGCGGCCATCACGAGAGCCAGCGGCGGGCCTGCGCTCGAGACCTGATCTTCGGAGGTGAAGAGCGAGCCGACGAGCACGCCAACACCGCTTCCCACGAGGGCGAAGGCAACGAGCAAGACAACGGCGGCGAGCGGGTCGCCCCAGTTCACGCCGAAGCCGATCGCACCGATGGCGAAGATGATCAGCGACTGAAGAAGAGCAAGAAAGAACCAGCCTCCAGCGAGGCCCACTGTGATGGCTCCGATGCCAGCGGGAGTAGAGATCGAGCGATGGAGCACTCCATTCGCTCGAGCCCGCACGATGAGCACGCCGGCCGTGAGCGCGGTAATGAACGTGAAGAGCACGAGGTTTTGGGCAGCGGTGAGTGAGAAGGGCGAGTCGCTGCTGAAGGTGGCCTCGCCCACACGCTGGACATCGACGGTCGGCAGCGGCGTGTCGGCCGGAACCTGCAGCCGGTTCAACGCTCGTTGAGCGACGGTGCGGGCAGCAATTGCGTTGGGTGAGCGTTCGTCAACGATCAGGGACCATGTGCCGTCGTCATTGGCGACGATGACACCCTCGGCGTCGGATCGACGAATGGCTTGGCGCCCCTCGTCCGCGGTGTCGATTCGAACGGATGAGACATCGTTCAGCGCATTGAGTTCGTCGACGAGGCGCTCGGTCTCGGCGGTGCTGGGGCCGGCGACAAGAACTTCGGACTCCACGTTCCCGCCGAAGGTGGCGCCAATGATGACCATGATTCCGACGGGAAGCACGAGCATGAAGAAGAACGAGGAGCGGTCACGAACCTGCTGCTTGAGCGCCGAGGTCGTGAACGCACGAATGGTGTTCCAGGCGCTCACGCTGCAGTCAACTTCCGCGACGTCTGGACGCCGAAGGCGCCGAAGACAACACCGATGGCGATGAGGGCGAGCAGCTCGGGAGCGAGGTCGGCCAGGCTCGCCTCATCCGCGTTAAGTGCGGAGAATGCATTGAGCGACAGGCCATTGGGTGTGAAGCGAGACAACGCACGAAGTGCCGCGGGGGTGTCGACGGGTGGAACAAAGGCGCCACCGAGCAGTGCGAGCAGGAAGCCAACGACGGTGGTGTAGGTCTCGGCCTGTTGCGGAGTTCGAGCCAGTCCGCCGACAAAGAGGCTGATGCCGCCGATGGCGAAAACCGTGAGGATGAGGACCACGAAGACACCGAGCGGGTCGCCCCACTCAGCCTCGAACATCACCGTCGTGACCAGCCAGACCACCACGAAACCGAAGGCGCCGAGAGCTGCCGCCGCCAGCACCTTGCCTGCCAGGATCGCTCCTGGAGCTACGGGTCCGGACAGCATGCGAGACAGCGTGTGATTGTCCCGATCCTCCATCATCGACCGAGGGCCGGCACCCATGGTGAAGAACAGGAGGAGACCACTCATCGAAGCACCGAAGTACGCCATGACCGAGAGCTCACGACCACCGAGGGGGAGGCTGCCGAGCGGTATGGACTCCTGGCCACCGGACTGCACCGAGCCAGCGATGCTGTGGGCGACAGCCTCAGCGATCTGAGAGGAGATGGCGCGTTCCTCGCTGGAGATCACCGACATCTCGCCCTCGCCCCCGACGAGGATGGCTGCACCCAGTTCCGCGTCTTCCACCAGTTGTTCGGCATCGCTCTCAGCCACTGAGGAGAAGCGAACGGCCTCAGAGCCACGATCGTCGGCGAGAACCGCGGCCGCGATCTCACCACTCATCTCGGTGCCGCCGGCATCGACGATGCCGATGTCGAAGGTGCCACCGCCGCTGGCCGCGCCTCCGATGAGATTGCCGAAGACGACGGCGAGGGCGAGAGGGGCAACGATCGCTGTGATCAAGGCCGAGCGCGATCGAATCCGGCGTTTGAGTTCCGTCGTCGCAACGATGAGGACGTGACCCACGTCAGTCCCTGAGAGCGCGGCCGGTGAGGTGAAGGAAGAGCGCTTCGAGGTTCGGTTCGGTCACGTCGACATTCGTGATGGAGCCGTGCTGACCAATGCGGCCGAGAACGTCCACCAACACCGAACGCGCATCGCTGACGGCCACCTCAACCCCGGCAGCCGTGCGATCAACACCGTGGATGCCGACCACTCCAGTGAGCGTGGCCTCGAGGTCGGTCTCTTCGGTGAAGGTTCCGTTCACCACGATCCGGTCCTGCTCACCCACTCTGGTGACCAGCTCTCGTTGTGTGCCAACGGCGAGGGTCGTGCCCTGGTCGAGGATGCCGACCCGGTCACAAAGGCGCTCGGCTTCTTCCATGTAGTGCGTGGTGTAAATGACGCTGAGGCCCGTGGAGCCGAGCGCCTCCACTGCGTCGAGAATCTGGTTGCGACTCTGCGGATCCACGCCGACTGTTGGTTCATCAAGGATGAGCAGCGCCGGTTCGTGGAGCATGCCCACCGCAATGTTGGCCCGACGCTTCATGCCGCCCGAGTAGTCGCTCACTCGATCATCGGCACGGTCGGCAAGAGCGACGATCTCGAGCACCTCGTCGATCCGCTTGTTCAGCGCATCACCCGACAGACCCTGGAGGCGCCCGAAGAACTGCAGGTTCTCCCGAGTCGACAGGTCGAGGTAGAGGGCGATGTCCTGGGGTACCAGGCCAATGCGGCCCTTGGCACTGCGGGCGTTCGGGGTCACGGCCTCACCGGCGAGGGTGACCGAACCGGCAT
Source organism: uncultured Acidimicrobiales bacterium (assembly GCA_937997485.1). Taxonomy (GTDB): domain Bacteria; phylum Actinomycetota; class Acidimicrobiia; order Acidimicrobiales; family SZUA-35; genus SZUA-35. Next base: position 5,553 of record CALKTH010000032.1, read on the forward strand.
CGGCCTGGAGGATCCCCGAGATCATCGAGATGGTGGTGGTCTTGCCGGATCCGTTCGGCCCGAGCAGACCGAAGGTTTCGCCCTCGGCGACCTCGAAGCTGAGCGCGTCAACCGCCGTTCGGGCTCCGAAGGTCTTCGTAAGATCCTGGACGGCCAGCAGCGCTGAGGTCATGTCAACGCATCATGGCAAGTTCGATCGGCTCACGCCAGACGTGCAGGATTCTGCTTCTCCATGGGGGAAGCTGCACCTTGCGATGGACGCTCAATACGCAGCCAGCTCAACGGCAAGCGCCGCCCGGTACTCCACGATCCGCCGGACCTTGAGTTCCTCGTAGCCCCGAATTTGATCCGGGAGCGAGGCGATGCGGATGGCGTGGTCGATGTTGCTGGGCTGCAGGCCGGCAACGAGACGACGAACAACGTCTTCATACTCCACGACGAGTGCCCGTTCGAGCTTGCGCACCTCCGCTCGACCGAAGGGATCAAGCGGTGTGCCTCGCAGACGCTTGGCCTTGGCCAGGGCACGCACGCCGGGGGTGGCCCATTCGCCGATCGTGATCTTCCGCTCCACACCCAGGGCCCGGAGCACCGGGGGATGGAGTTTCCACTGGACCGCTCCACCATTGGCCACCGCACGAGCCTCGGCCAGCCCATCGGGATCGGTCATCAGGCGAGCGACTTCGTACTCGTCCTTGTACGCGGTGAGCTTGTGGAGGTGAACAGCGACGGCGCGCACGAGCGCTGGTGTTGCTGCCTCCGCCCGAGCTGTTTGTTTGACGACATCGAGGAAGTGGCTGGCCGTTCCTTCGCTCTGAAACTCGACGAGGTCCGCAGCAAGGCGGGCGAGAAGCGCGGGAAGCGGCTCTCGCTGTTGCGAGCTTGCGTTCTCACTGGCGAGCGAGTCGAGGATCGAATTCACCTGTCGCTGGAGTTCTCTCGAAAGGGAACGGCGGGTCGCGATCCCGGGATCTGGTACGGCGTTCACCGTGAGGAGATCCTCGACGAGCGACGGATCGGCCGCGACGGCACGGCCCCAACCGAGGGCGGCGCGGTTCTTGTCGACGGCCACGCCGTTCACTTCGATGGCTTGTTCCAACGACTCGACGCTGACCGGGAGCGCCCCGGCCTGAACGGCCATGCCAACCACGAACATGTTGCTCATGACAGCGTCGCCGAAGAGTGCCGTGGTGATGGCCGCGGCATCGGCCCAGAACTGTTGATCAGCTCGGCCGTCGCTGGCCAGCACCTGGCGCATTTCGTCGGCAGAGGGAGGAGCGAGGTGAGGCTTGGTGATCATGGCTCCCGTGGGCGTGCCGGAAAGAGAGCCGACCACGGCCGTTCGGTCAGGGGAGCAGACCGAACGTCCGCGATCGGTCATGGCGACCAGCTGATCGCACACGAGCAAGAGATCGGCCTGGCCCTCACCCAACCGATTGGTGTGGGCCGGGTGGCCGCGGGTGAGGCGAACGTCGCTGACCACCGGGCCGGCCTTCTGGGAGAGGCCAATCTGATCGAGCCCGTTCACTTCGAAGCCGTCGATCATGGCCGCGGTGGCGAGCACCTGGGAGACCGTGACAACACCGGTGCCGCCAATGCCGGTGATGCGCATGGCGAAGTCGTCAGCGGGCACGACGAGCTCACCAGTCCCCGTCAGGTCGGGCGGCGCCTTCCAGTCGAGCGAAGGCCGAGCTGCGTCGGGCTTGGCGTGGCCGGGAACAACGGTCATGAAGGAGGGGCAGTCCCCTTCCAGGCAGGAGGCGTCGAGGTTGCAGGAGGTCTGGTTGATCTTGGTCTTGCGGCCGAACTCTGTTTCGGTGGGCTCGACCGAGAGGCAGTTGCTCACCTGACCGCAATCACCGCAACCCTCACAGATCCGGTGGTTGATGACGATCCGCTCCTTCGGCGTGACGGCCTTGCCCCGCTTGCGCGCTCTCCGGACTTCGGCGGCACAGCCTTGATCGTGGATGAGAACGGTCACGCCCTCGATCGAGGCGAGATGCTCCTGGGCCTCGATGAGACGGGAGCGATCCCAGACCTCGACGTCGGAGGGAAGCGTGGTGCGATCGCGTTGGAGTGCCCCAGGCAGGGTGAGCTTGCCGAAGACCGGTCGGGCGTACTTCTCGGGCTCATCGGTGGTGATGAGGATCCGGGCCACGCCGATCGCTCGCAGCATGTCGACGACCGCGGGGACGCCGAGCTGGCCCTGAGGATCCTGCCCGCCGGTCATGGCGACGGTCCCGTTGTAGAGAAGCTTGTAGGTGATGTTGGTGCCTGCGGCGACGTTGGCCTGAATGGCGAGCTGTCCAGAATGGAAGAAGGTGCCGTCTCCCAGATTCTGGAAGAGGTGGGGCGTCGCGATGAACGGGCTCATGCCGATCCACTGCGTGCCCTCGTTACCCATGGCGGAGATGCCGCCACCGTCGCCCACACGGTCGGTATCCATCAGCAGGGTCATGCCGTGGCATCCGATGCCAGCACCGACGAGTGCGCCGTCGGGCACCTCCGTGCTGCGGTTGTGCGGGCAGCCGGAGCAGAAGAAGGGTGCTCGTTGCGTATCGCTCAGGAGTGGGATGAGCGTGCGCTCCTTGCGTTCGGGAACCAGGCGGTGCTCAAGGCGGGGACCGAGGACATGGCGGAGGGCGGGAACGAGTTGGTCGGCGGCGAGTTGGCTGTGCCACTGAAGGAGCGGCGTGCCGACGGAGTCGTGTTTGCCGATGACGGTGGGCCGCTCGGCCTGGTGGTAGAGCGCATCCTTGATGAGCGACTCAATGATCGGTTGCTTCTCCTCGACGACGAACACGGTTTCGAGGCCGGCGGCGAAGCGTCGGATGGTGTCGGGATCGAACGGGAGCGGCATGTGCATGCGGAGGAGGCGGATGCCGCACGCCTCGATCTCCTCGTCAGTGCGCAGACCGAGGCGGGCGAATGCTTCTCGGATCTCGCGATAGGTGATGCCCGAGGCCACGATGCCCAACCAGGCGTCGGCGGGGTTGACCGTGACGTGGTTGAGCTTGTTGGCCGACGCATAGTTCACGGCGATTGGGTAGCGGATCTCGTAGATCTCCTGCTCCAGCTCCAGCGTGTGGGGAGTGAGCAAGCGCCCGTCGGGCTGACGGCGAGTGGCTTCATCGAAGAGCGCCGGGGTGACGGGGACGACACGGTCAGGATCGAGCTCGACGGAAGCGAGACCGTCGGCAACGTCGGCCACAATCTTCAGCGAGGTCCACAGCCCGGTGAACCGGGAGAGGGCGATGGCGTGACGGCCGAGCGTGAGGATCTCGTCGGCGTCGCCGGGGTAGAGCATCGGCATGTGGAGATCCCCGATCACGCCGGCCGAAGAGTTCGGAAGCGTGGAGCTCTTGGCGTGGGGATCGTCACCAACAAGCGCCACGGCCCCACCCCAGCGGGAGGTGCCAGCGAACACGGCATGGCGGAGTGCATCCAGGGCACGGTCGACGCCGGGGGCTTTGCCGTACCAGAGGCCAAGCACACCGTCGTAGGTGGCATCGGGCTGGGACGAGGCGAGTTGGGAGCCCATCACGGCCGTGGCGCCGTACTCCTCGTTGAGTCCCGGGGTGCACACGATCGGGAGATCCGATGCCATCTTCGAGGCCTGCAGGACCGCACCGTCGAAGCCTCCGAGAGGTGAGCCCGGATAGCCGGAGACGAACGCGGCGGTGTTGCGGCCGGCTCGGCGGTCGGCCCGCAGTTGCTCGATCGGCAGGCGGGCGAGGGCTTGGACGCCGGTCAGCACGACGGTGCGGTCCTCGGCGAGATAGCGGTCTTCGATGCGATACGTGTCAGTCATGTCAGCGAATCCGTTCCGGAGAGACGAGCGTCACATCGTCGACGATCAGCTGGCAGAAGGAAAGAGATGCCGAACAATGAGTGGCGTTGTCCATTCGATGCCGAACAATGCGCGAGAATGGAAGCTTCATCGGCGCTGAGGCCGACGATTCTTCGGAGGTGAACGAACCGTGTCAGAGCGTGTGCAACTCGACGACATCCAGCACGAGTTGGTGCGCCAGCTCCAGCGCGACGCCCGCACCTCGAACCGAGAGTTGGCCACTCGCGTCGGGCTGGCGCCATCGAGTACGTCGGCCCGGGTGAAGGATCTGGAGGATCGCGGCGTGATCACCGGGTACCGGGCCGAGGTGAATCTCGATGCGCTCGGCCGTCATCTCGAGGCGATGGTGTTCGTGCGGCTTGCTGTTCAGGGCCCGGGGACGGTCGAGCACTTTCTGACCGAGGTGTCGTCGTGGCCGGAGACGGTGGCGGTGCATCTGCTCTCAGGAGTAGAAGATGCGCTCGTACACGTCGCAGTGCCGGACGTGCAGTGGCTACGCAACACCGTCATCGTGCGAATCGCGGCCATGCCGGAGGTCACCGATGAGCGAACGTCGATCGTGTTCGAAAGCGTCCGCTCCCCCACCATCGAGCCCCTCAGCTAGTCGCTCACCCAGGCTGGGGCATCAGCTTCTCGATGGCTCAAGCGCTCGGGTCCCGCCCCATCATCGCAATCCACCGATCGACCACGGGAGCGTCGTCGGCCACCTCCACGATGGGTCCGAGCATTCCTGCGCCGCGGAGCAACTCGCCGCTCGCGCCGACCATGCCGAGATTCCGTTCGCCAACGCTGGCGGGGATGCCGTGATCAACGCCAACGGCCTGGGCCAGGTCCCACGCATGGGTGGCCACATCCACTGAGATGAATCCAAGCAGGGCGTCGACCTCCATCTCCCCGAACGGCGTCGTGACCACGCGTTGAAGTGCGCCGTCCTGGTCCAGCGCTTCGAGCAGTGCGTCCCGTCCGGTCGTCCAGCTGGCCGAAGCGTCATCCCCGGCGAGATCAGCCTCGGACCGTTCGGGTGCGGGAGCCGCACCGGTCAGATCGTTCGTCAGGCGCTCCATTGTTTGCAGGTGGTGGCCGACGAGCTCGGCAGCGCACCAATCCGGACAGGGTGACGCGTTGGCCCATGCGCCGGGCGGCGTTCGCTGCACCACCGCGTCCATGAGGTACAGGGCTTGGGTGTAGGTCCGTAGGTTCTCACTCATGCCGTCCATCTTCCATCTGCGGGCACGGGACGTCGATGACGCGACGAGTCAAGGCGCGTGGACTGCTCAGCGTTTGACGGCGGTGACCTTCACCTCGGCTCGGCCACCGGGGATGGCGAGCTCGGTGCAGCCGATCGCTGTCCACGCCGGCCACGGCTCGGACATCACCGCGTCGCGAGCGGCCATGAAGGCGCCGAGCGTCTCCGACATGTTCACGTGGAAGCTCGTCATGTCGACCACGTCCGCCATCGTGTAGCCCGCAGCCTCGAGCACGTTCGAGAGATTCTCGAACGCCGAGGACATCTCGTCCTCCAACGCTTCTCCGCTTCCGATCACGCCGGAGACATACAGCGTGTCGCCCACTCGATAGGCCGGTGCGAAGTGGAACCGCTCGTACGTCTGCTCGCTCCCGGCCGGGATGACGGGACCGCGCTGGTCCGCTGCGTTGGTGGTGTTGTCGTTGCTCATGCTCTGACCTCTTTCAGGATGTTCCGGAGAACATCCGCATCATCGGGATTGTTGACGGGTGTGGAGAACTCGATGCGATCGACGCGGCCCAGATAGCGCTCACGCAACTTGGTGGCGATCTCATCGTGGGTACCGATCGTGGCGACCGTGTGCAGCATGTCGTCGTGCACCAGCGGCGGGATCTCTTCCCAGCGCTGCTCCCGGGAGAGTTGCGATGCTTGACGGGCGATCCCCTCCCAGTCGTGGAGGGCGAAGGTTCGGCGGTAGGAGGGCGTGCTCAGATAGAAGCCGACGCGAGCGCGCACCGTTCGGATCACGGCCTCGAGCTGTTCGTCCGTCGCTGCCGTTCCAACGAGCGGCTTCATGCACACCTCGACCTCGTCGACATCTCGGTTCGCTCGAGCGGCGCCGCGAGCCACGTTGGGCAGCACCTCCTCGTCGATGAACTTCGCGGTGCACACGGGGTGGAGGCGCACGCCGTCGGCCACCTCGCCGCCAACAGCGCACATGTTCGGCCCGATTGCCGTGACATGCACGGGGATGTTCGGGTGGTCGATGGGCCCCGGATCGAACAGCGGCACCATCACGTCGAGGTTGTAGTGCTCGCTCTCGAAGTGCAGCGGCTCTCCCGTCTGCCAGGTGTTCCACACGGCTCGCATGGCGTTGACGTAGTCCCGCATCCACGGCGCCGGCGCGTGCCACTCGAAGCCGTAGCGCCGTTGGATGTGCGCCCGAACCTGCGTGCCGAGCCCGAGGAGGAAGCGACCGTTCGAGAGCTTCTGCAACGACCACGCCGACATTGCGGTGACCGTGGGGCTTCGGGGAAACGCAATGGCCACCGAGGTGCCGAGCTGGATATTCGACGTCGAGGTGGCGCCAAGCGCAAGCAGCTGGAACGGGTCGTCCTTCGTCTCTTCGACCAGCACAGCATCAAGCCCCGCGTCTTCTGCCACGGCAGCGAGGGCAGCGAAGTCTCGGATGTCGAGAGGGGTGTCCGGCTCACGGAGACCCGGGTCGAGCTTGCCCAACGGCAGGAGCGTTTCGATCTTCAACGGCGTACTCACGGCCAAACACTGCCGCCCTGCCCCGCCGTCGGCAAGTCCCTGGCCGCCGAGGCCTTCGCTGGGACGGTCAACGTGAGACGCGAGTGCAGGTGGAACGGATTCGACAAGTGATGGCGTGGGGTGAAGCCTGCCTTCATGCTGACGGCGCCCGCTCCCGCCTCGATCATCGACAGCCGGCGAGCGTGGATTGCAACGACGGGCGCTGCGCTCTCGAACGGCTTGGCCTTCGGGATCGTCTACACGTTCGGCACGTTCTTCGACGAGATGGCCGCAGAATTCGGCTCGGGCCGCGGCGCCGTGGCCATCATCTTCGCCGTCACGCTCTTCTTCTTCTTTGGCACGGGCGTCGTTGCCGGCCCGCTGTACGACTCGTTCGGACCGGTGCCCCTGTTGGTTGGCGGCGGCTCGTTGTTCGTGGCCGGCCTGTTCGGTATGTCGGTGGTCGACTCGATCGCTGCTGGGGCCGCCGTCTACGGCATCGGCCTCGGGATCGGCGGTGGCTTCTTCATCTCGCCAGTCATGGCCACAGCTGGCGCACTGTTCACAGCCAAGCGTGCGTTCGCCATGGGCATCGTGGCCACCGGAAGCGGCCTCGGCACGCTCACGATGGTTCCCACCGCCAACGCTCTCATCTCCTCCGGGGATTGGCGCTCGGCTTACCGCTGGCTCGCCCTCATCGCCGCCATCGGGTTCATCGCCTCCACCCTGATGCTCGTCCGCCCTCCTGTCTCGCCGACATCGGCTGGCACCGCCATCGATTCTTCAATCCGCCGGAACCCGACCTTCGTTGCCCTCTTCGTCGTCGCCCTGCTCATGTCGGTGGGCCTGTTCGTGGCCTTCGCCTTCATCATTCCCTTCGCTGAGGACGACGGTCTCAGTCCCACTGCGGCCGCACGGCTCGTGGCCGTCATCGGCTTGGCCAGCATCGTCGGCCGCCTCGGTCTCACTGCGTTCTCGGCCGCCCTCGGCCCCATCCGTCTGTTCCGCCTCACGCTCATCATCCAGATGGTGGCCTTTTGCATCTGGATGGTCGCTGGTGGTTCGGAAGGTCTCCTCCTGCTCTTCGCCACGGTGTTGGGGGTGGCCTACGGTGGGTTCGTCGCCATCAGCCCGGAGGTGGCTATCACGCTGTTCGGGGCCCAAGGACTCGGCCGTCTCATGGGCTACCTCTACTTCGCCTTCGCCTTTGGTGGCCTCGTCGGACCGCCCCTTGCCGGTTGGATCGACGGTGCGGGCGGAAGCCGTTCGATCGTTCTCGGAGGAATCCTTGTTCTTCTGGCCACAGCCCTCACCGTGAGCGCGAAGCTGGAGCCCGTATCCACACCCGCCACCACCTGATCGGAATCTCGTGCCATCGCTGCATCCCGAACTCGGTTTCTACACACTCGCCGGCGGCGCTGAGCGGCCTCGTGATCTGATCGACGAGATCGCGGATGGGGAGGACATGGGCCTCGGCGCCACGTTCATCTCCGAGCGGTTCGACGTCAAAGAAGCGCTCACGCTTTCCGGCGCGGCAGCCGCCGTGTCGAATGATCTGCGCATCATCACCGGCGTCACCAATCACAACCTCCGGCACCCGATCGTGACAGCGAGCCACGCCACGACGATGCATCACCTCACCGGCGGCCGATTTGCCCTCGGCCTCGGCCGTGGCATTCCGATTCGAGCGAAGGCGTTGGGGCTACCGCCGATCACCACGGCCCAGATCGAAGACTTCGTGCAGCTGATGCGCCGCCTCTGGCGAGGCGAAACCGTGATTGGCCATGACGGACCGGCAGGCCGATTCCCTGCGCTCCGGCTCGATCCTTCCTTCGATCTACACATCCCCATGGCGCTGGCCGCCTTCGGTCCGAACTCGCTCGCCCTCGGTGGCCGGGCGTTCGACGATGTCATCCTCCACACCTACTTCACCGACGACACCCTTCAGCGCTGTGTCGCCACGGTGAAGGATGCGGCGGAGCAGGCAGGCCGTGATCCAGCGGATGTCACCGTCTGGTCATGCCTGGCCACGATCGGCGACCACCTCCCAGAACCCGCTCGCCTCAAGAAGACAGTTGGCCGCCTCGCCACCTATCTCCAGGCCTACGGCGATCTCATGGTCGAGACCAACCAGTGGGATCCCGCCGTGCTCACCACGTTCCGAGCCGACGAGATGGTGCGAACGATCGGCGGAGCCATCGATCGCGTAGCTACCACCGAACAACTCGAGCACATCGCCACTCTTCTGCCCGATGAGTGGCTCGCTCCTGCTGCCCAGGGCGACGCAGCTTCCTGTGCCGCTGCGGTCAAAGGTCAGCTCGACCTGGGAGCCGATGCTGTGATCATGCATGGTGCATCGCCGGCCGAGCTTCGTCCCGTGCTCGAGGCCTACGCCTAGGCAGGCTCCGCCAAGAGCTGCAGCTCCCAGGTCTGTCCGGTCAGATCGGTGCCGAAGCTGTGATGGTCCTCGGATCCCAACAGGGTGAAGCCCGCGTCTTGATAGATCCGGCGGGCATGACTGAGCACGTCATTGGTCCAGAGCGAGATCTTCTCGTAGCCAGCGGTCCGCGAGTAGTCGATGGCTTCGTCAACGAGACGGCGACCGATGCCCAGCCCACGGGCCCATGAGCTGGCCAGAACGAGTCGGATCTGAGCGGTGCTGGCGTCGGCTTCCATCAGCAGAAGCGATCCCGCTCGCGCTCCATTGACCTCGGCAATGAACGCTCGCTCTCGGCCAGAGCGAGAACCCGCTGGTGGGTTGGCTTCACAGAAGTCGGCCATCACCCGAGCGGCAAGCGTCTCAATCTCGTGGTTCCATCCATACTCGTGGCCGTAGAGCTCACCGTGCATCATCGTGACCCATCCGACATCACCAAGCGCAAGCTCTCGAGTGGAGATCACTGGTTCCTGGAGACGACCGAGGGCTCCCAGAATGAGTGTCATCGCCCCGGTGACTTCTGCCTGCTGCACACTCGTCAGTGAGCCAAGGAGTTCCTCGATCTGTCCGGCCGATCGCTCCTCGAGAACGGCCGCCTCCTCCCGCCCGCGATCCGTGAGCTCGACCCGCTTGCTCCGTCCGTCGGTAGCTGACGTACGCACCTCGACCAGATCAGCATCGGTGAGCCCGCTGACGACTCGGGTGAGGAAGCTCTTGTCGATACCGAGCCGGTCGCGCAGCGCCCGCAGTTCCCAGGTTGGCTGCTGGTTCAGTTCATAGAGCACTCGGGCCTGTGGGAGCGAGAACTCCGTCTGCAACAAGCCTTGATCAAGCAGTCCGATCACTTCAGTCCACGCACGGCTGAACGCGCGGACTTGATTGCTGGCGGAGGGCGATGCGGAGTGATCCATATGTCCAGATTAGTGGACTCCGTCCACCATATGCGCGAATTCGTGCTCTCGGTAAACCACACCCGACCCTGCGGCGTCTCAGGTTGATGTGACCCGCTCCATCCACTCGCTCACACACCCCTTCGCCACCCATCCTGCGCTCACCGGCGTGGATCCTCGGATCGAAGAGACCGGCGATCCGATCCTCATGCTGTCGGCCACGGGCCTGATCATCCTGGCGTTGGTCGTCCTCGGTCGAGTCATCACGTCTCGCCTCTGACCCGGCTCGTCTGAGGTCATCCGACCCAAGCCACGGATCGAACACGTCAGTTTGATGACGACCGGAACCAGGGCCCGCTGGCCTCCGTCTGAGGCGCCATGGAACGCATCACCTCGCACTCGTCACGCTGGCGTCGCCTGACCACGCTGCTCTTCGCCTTTGCCATCGCACTCAGTGCCTGCAGCGCAAGCGACGACGACGCGAGTACGGAGGCAGCATCAGCAACCACAGTCGCCGCAAGCATGGACGAAGCTATGGAAGAAGAGGCCACGGAGGAGGCAGTCGCGGAAATCGATACCGATGCCAACCTGGTGAGGACCGGGGCCGAGGGTGAAGACGCCATCGAAGCCCCACAGGTCGAGGTGCCGGGCGCTCCGGCCCAAGCCCCATCGCAAACGCCGAACCAGCCCGTCGACATCGGGCGGGACATCATCTTCACCGCATCCGTCGCCGTCGAGGTCGACGACGTCGCCGCTGCTACCCAGCAGGCAACCACTGCGGTGCAGGGTCTGGGCGGACTCGTCTTCGGCCAGGAGACCAACACCGAGGGCGTGCCGCGAGCCACGATCACCTACAAGGTTCGGCCACAGGACTTCCAGGAGGCGCTGGACCGGATCGGCAACATCGGGACGTTGCGTGATCAGCGCATCACGACGGACGACGTGACCGAGCGCGTGGTCGATCTACAAAGCCAGATCATCACATCCGAGCTGAGCGTTGAGCGGCTGCGAGGTTTCCTCGAAGGGGCCACAAGCCTGACCGACATTGCCGAGCTGGAACGCCAGTTGCTCGAGCGGGAGACGGCGCTGGAGCGCTTGCGGGGCCAGCTTCGCACAGTGCAGAACCAAGTGAGCTTGGCCACCATCACCGTGTCATTCACCCAGATCGTGCCGGGCCCCGAGGTGCTGGTGGAGACCGGCGGCTACCTGGGCCATGACGAGGGCGCGGCCTGCCCCGGCTTCGACGAGGTCGCCGGCGACGAGGGCGATCTGCTGACCATCTGCTACCGCATCGAAAACACCGGCGACACTCTGCTGGGCGACATCAACATCGTCGACGACGGCTTGGGCCTCGATCTCCGGGATCTCGATATTGCAGCCGGCACGCTTGACGAACCTCTCGGGTTGGGCGAATCGGTGGTGCTGTTCGCCGAGGTTGATGCCGAGCCCTTCACCCGCAGCCGGGTACAGGTCACCGCCAGCCCGGTTGACGCCGACGGGAACGATCTCCGCACGGGCCAGACCGCGGCGCAATACGAACTGCCGCTAGACATCGAAGAGGACACGTCACTCCCCGGTTTCGGGAACGGCCTCGACGCCGGGCTCGACGTGCTCACCGGAATCGTCGGTGTGATCGTCGTAGCTTCCGGATTCCTGCTGCCCTTCGTCTGGCTGTTGCCCGTGTTGTGGGTGGCCCGCCGGTGGCAGCTGAAGCGCCGGGCTCAGAGAGCTGAGGCCAAGCGTGAGGCGGCAGCCGAGGCGGCTCGTCACATCCCACCACCTTTCAGCCCAGCGCCACCAACTGCTGCAACGCAGCCCGATTCACCACAGACCGAATCGGCGGCGTCCGACTCACCGGAGCGGTGAAGGACAAGATGGTGGCCGTGACCCGGGGGTGTCCCATCCGCTCTGGTCAAGCTCGACCTCGATCAGGTAATTGACCGGCAGCCGCCATGAGCTGCGGCCAAACTGCGAGACATGTCTGCTCCACTCGTCCGTCCCCAAAGACTCGCTCCTGGTGACCGGATTGCGTTGGTCGCTACGTCGTGGGGAGCGGTCCACCATCTGCCCGAACGCGCCGAGCGGGCTATGGGCGCGCTTGCCGCACTCGGATTCGAGCCGGTCCTGATGCCGCACGCAGCAAGCGGCGCCGATGGATCAAGAGATTGGGTGTCGGCATCGATAGCGGATCGTGTATCGGACTTCCATGCCGCCTTCGCCGACCCGTCCATCCGTGCGGTGCTGTCAGTGATCGGCGGAAACCACAGCGCTCAAATGGTTCAAGAACTGGACTTCGAGCTCATCCAATCCAACCCGAAGATCTTCTGTGGCTATTCCGATACGACATCGCTGCTTCATGCGATCCACGCCAAGACAGGGATGGTCACCTTCTATGGACCAGCCCTGGTGCCAGAGTTTGGAGAACCCGACGGGCCCGATCGCGAGGTGATTGATCACTGGCGACGCGTCATCTGCGAACCGGTGGCGCCTGGTGAGCTTCCGGCGGTTCCGTGGCAGTCCGGCGAAAGCCGAATGGACGCAGACCCGGAGAGTCGAAACATGGTCCGGCGAACCCCAGAACCGAGAGTCTCGCTTCGTTCTGGGACCGCGAGCGGACCGCTTCTTGGCGCCTGCCTACCGAGCATGCTGCGCCTCGCTGGAACCCAGTGGTGGCCTGACCTCCGGGGGCGTCTCCTCGTGATCGAATGCCCAGAAGCACCCTATGACCCGCCATGGGCCGACGCCGACCTCACGCAACTCCGCAACCTGGGAGTGTTCGACGAAATCGCAGGCCTGGCAATCGGCCGGACGGACAACTGGTCAGATAGCGACGTGGAAGTCCTCCATTCGTTGGTCCAACAGGCGACAAGTCGCACCGACTTTCCGATTCTTGCCGGGATTGAGGTCTCCCACAGTGCCCCCCTTCTCACGATCCCCAACGGAGTTCGTGGAACCCTTGATGGCCTCACACTCTCGATCGACGAGGCTGCCGTCCACGACTGACGAACGACGAACCCTCCCCCGAGCCAGCCACGAAGACGGAGGATCAGCAGCCGATGCCGAGCCAGAGGGGAACGTCGCGAGGCGTTCCTGCCACCTGAGCCACACCAGCAACGTTGAACTCGACCGAGCCGCCACCATCGAACTTGATGAGATCGTCGTAGCCCTCACCCTGCACGAAGTCGGCGATCTGGAAGGCGGTCATGCCGGTGGTCGAACCGAACATCAGCGTGCCGCTGTCCTTCTCGAAGGCAACGAAGGAATGGCGGGTCGTGTTGTAGGTGTAGGACCACTCGTTGGTCTGAGCGGAGGGGTTGAACACATCCTGCACCCGCTGACCGTTGATGATCATGGGGATGCCGGCGGCGGCCCAACGCCAGTCGGCCGGGTTCTCGATCGGGCTGATCAAGTCGGCCGGGCGCCAGCGGCCGTAGGACTCGAGCGCTCGGTCGCCCTTCTGCTCGAGCGAGGAGCTGAGGTGGTAGCTCGGTCCGGTCTCGCCCGGGTTGAAGGCGTCGTAGATCACGTCTTCGCTCGTGGTCGTCCAGCGCTCACCAAAGATGCCGCGGGAGCCGATGTCGGTGCCGTTGTCGATGATGCGTCCATCGATCACCGCGAACCCGATCGGCTGGGGGTTGGCCCGCTCCGGTGTGTAGAACCAGTTTCCGTTGATCGAGGCTACGGAGCACCGCTGTTCACCGGCGCCGAATTCCACGCGGGAGTAGTCGACTTCAACGACTTGGCCGCCCGTGATGTTGCGCTGTTGGTAGCCGTCTTCGGCCATCGTGGCTTGGCCGAGCGGACGAAGACCCTTCGCTTCGGTGTCAGTCCGCTCTCGATACTCGGGTGAGTCCGAGAAGAAGAGCATGAGCTCGCCGGGTCCGAAGTCGGGCTCGTTGGCCAGGCGTCCGGTCCAGTAGTTGTAGCCACCGGCGTCGCGATCTCGGCACATGACGTTCGTGTAGATCAGGTCGACGAAGCCGCCATTGTCGAGGCGTCCGTAGCGGTCGACGAACTCATCAGAGACGGCGAAGAAATCCGAGATGCTCTTCAGCGACGTTCCGTTCTGATAGCGATCCATCCAATAGGCCATGCCGCCATCGTCTGGTTGGCGAAGGAAGTAGGCCTGGTACAACCGCCAGATCGCTCCGTACGAGGGCGAGACGGCGATCTGTTCTGCGTGCTCCGGTGTCGGCACGCCGGATCGGCACTCGGCCGCTTCGGCCGGCTGCGATGCTACGAGGGGCGCTGCCGTAGCCACCACGGCAAGAGCGACTGCGATGGCGAGATGCCGAAGATGGGTTGTCAAGCGAGACACGGGAGCGCAGGAGGGTTGCGACACAGGAGTTCCTTGAGGGTTCACCGCCGCCGTCGACGGTACTTCTCTCCTATCGACCGATGGCGTCGCGCGTCTTGACGGGCCATCCGGCCCACTTCCCTACACTGCACCTTTCCACTGCGGACGCATCCGGGTGGCCAGGGCGACAACACGCAAAGGATGTCGAACATGACAGTCAATCGATTCAAGGTCGAGACCTATCGAGTAGCGATGGGATCTCAGCTCCACGTGGAGTTCCAGGGCGGTGCGGTGCAGTTCCGAGCCGCCGTCAGTGCAATCGGCGAGGGCGGCGAACAGATCACCGCGTACTTCGGCGTGGAGAACGCACCGGCACCGTGGACTGACACCGATGCGTCCAAAGCAGCCGTCTTCCTCCCATACGGAGATCTCTCCGCCTGGGTCGACATTCTCCGCAACGAGATCCCGATCTTCGGCTACATCAACACCGAGATCCCCGGCTTCACCTCGATCCGCACCGGCCTCGAGCCCGTGGGTGAGGGTGAAACGATGACCTCGTCGCCGGACGAGATCTGATCTTCCCGAACGGGCTCATCGAATGAACAAGTGGATCAACCTCGCAACCAAGCTGACCCGAACGGTCCAGGCGGTGGCCCGCGAGTACGAGCGGGGTACGGGCCGCACAGAGCGGCGGCCGTCCCCTCGCAATCGTCGCGTCGAACACGGTGTGCGCATCGAGTACTCGCCGGAGATGGACGGCGATGCCGATCCCGGCGAGGTTGTGTGGTCCTGGGTTCCTTTCGAGGAGGATCCCAAGCGAGGGAAGGATCGGCCAGTGGTGATCGTGGGCCGCACGGGTGACGACTTCGCCGCGGTGCCGCTCACCTCAAAGAACAAGGGCCGGAACGACCACGTGCCCGTGGGGAGCGGGGCCTGGGATCCACGAGGCCGCAAGAGTTGGGCCAAGGTCGATCGCTTGATCGCGGTCGATCCCAGTGATGTTCGCCGTGAGGGTGCGATTCTCGATCGGCAGCGCTTCGATCAGGTCGTGGCCAAGCTCGGGAACTATCACGAGCTGGCCGGACGCTGAGCCCAACGAGGGCGAGGGTGCTTAGCTCTCGCCCTCGTTTGCCCACTCCTCGAGCACCGACGACCACGAGTGAACGTTGGAACGCGTGAGGAGGCGGCCGGCGGCGAGATAGAGCGGCACGTCACCGGGCGCCAACGGCTGGGAGAAGAGGTAGCCCTGGCCCACATCCACACCGAGCCTGGCCAGTAGCTCGCGCTGCTCGTCCGTTTCCACACCTTCGGCCACCACTTCGGCGTCCATGGCGCGGGCCATGTCGATCAATGCCTTGAGGAGTGACGGGCCTTGGGGATCGTCTGGGTCGAGGCCGGAGACGAAGCCCTGGTCAATCTTGATGACGTCGACCGGGAACAGACGCAGCTGGGCCATCGAGGAGTAGCCCGTGCCGAAGTCGTCGATGGCCACCTTGATGCCGAGCGTGCGCAGCGTCTGCAGTCGGCCAGCAATGAGCTGCGGGTCATCGGCCAGGACGGACTCGGTGACCTCGATCTGGATCTGGTTGGGGTTGACGCCAGTCCGCTCCATGATCCGCATCACTTCGCCGAGGAAGTCCGGATCGTCGAGCTGCAGCACCGACACGTTGATGGACATCTTCAGGGGCCGCCCATTGTCGGCCTCAGTCCATGACGCCAACAGTCGACAGCTCTCTTCGAACACCCAACGTCCGAGCGGGAGAATGGCTCCGGTCCGCTCGGCGACTGGAATGAAGGTCATCGGGGAGATCTCGCCCATCGAAGGACTGTTCCATCGCAGGAGTGATTCGAAGGCCACGGTCTGGCGATCAATCAGGTCAACGAGTGGTTGGAAGACGAGATGGAAATCACCGTCTCGCAGACCGGTATCGATCTCTTGCACGAGGCGGGTCTGCGACTCGACGAGGGTGGCCATCTCGGTCCGGAACACCGCCACTTCGGACCGGCCGCGAGCCTTGGCGTCATACAGCGCGATGTCGGCGTGTTGGAAGAGTTCATCAGCGGAGGAGGACTCTGTGCTCTTGGCGATGCCGACAGTGGCGGAGATCGCGACAATATGTCCGTCGATCGTGATGGGAGCCCGAATGTCCTCGATCACTCGGTGAGCGAGCTTGAGCGCTTGCTGATCGTCTTCGAGGTTCTCAACCACGATGGCAAACTCATCGCCGCCCAGTCGAGCAAGACCCTCGTTCCGTCGACACACTCCGGCCAGTCGACCCGCGACCGAACGCAGGAGTCGGTCCCCAAAGGGATGCCCAAGGGTGTCGTTCACACCTTTGAACCCGTCGAGGTCGATGAGTAACAAGGCGGTGACGGAGTTCGTTCGCTCGCTTCGGGCAAGCGCCTCAGCCATCCAATTGTTGAGCGCCCAGCGATTCGGCAGTTTCGTGAGCTCATCTTTCAAGGCCATGTCGGCCAGCTGCTTTTCGAGCTGGCGCGATGGCGTCACGTCACGCCCGGTCACGATGACACCCTCGACGCTGGGGTTCGCTGTTTGGTCGTTGACGGTCAACTGATGAATGACCTTCGTGTCATCGTCTTCGTCTTCGAAGTGAACGTCGAACGCCGAGGTGGCACGAGCCGGATCGTGCACGGCGGCTTCGAGTAGCGCTCGGTCTTGGGGGCGGAGCTTCGCCAGCACATCGGAGAGATCGCGGTTCCCCGGCCCATAGGCGGAGGCCGCCGATGGTGACGCGTAGATGACCTCACCCTGCTGCACGATGAAGAAGTAGTCCTTCGATTCTTCGATGAGCGCCTTGTAGCGAGCGTCGACTCGGGCCTCGACGGAGCGAGTCAGTCGACCCCAGTTGAGCAAGACCCACCGCACGGTGATGGAGAGGGCTGTGAAGGAAAGGAGGAAGCAGACCGAGAGCCAGATGGCGGTGGTGGCGGTGATGTCACCACCTGCGATGAAGTCGGCAAAGCGCAGGCCGAGATCGAAGAACGCGACGAGGCCAGCGACGATCACAACGATCGTCACGAGGGCGCTTGCTGAGCGTGAGCGCGTTCGGTCCACGCTCTTGTTACGGCGATGCCCACCCGTTCTTGAGGAGAAACAGAGGCAGGCGGGCGGGCTGGCGTCAGCTTGCGGGCGGGGTTTCCCCGTCGATCTCAGCCAGGAACTCGCCGAGCTTCATCACGGCGGGCACGGCGTTGTCACGCAGACGTTTGAGAATGGCGAGCTTCGTGTCATCGGTCTTGTCGACGTTCACGATCGTCTGGCTGAAGCCGTCGAGACGGTTCTCGAGCAGCCACTGCCGCATGCCTGGATCCTGGCCCCAGTTGTACTGGTTGACCATGAAGGCTGACGTCAGCCGCATGAAATCAACGTCGGAGTTTGGCAGTGGCACAACGCCGCACAGTCCGTTCTTCTCTTCCTCGGTCTCGTAGGCGGCCTCAACGTGAGCAATGACCGCTGCGCTGAACACCGGCTGGTAGCCCCGCACCGTTTGCGGTGTGATGAGGTCTCCCTGGAAGATCGTCTTGGTCTCCAGGTTCGAAATGGCGCTGGCGGAGCAATCGACGAAGAGGTGATCGGGCGTGACCGGCACCGAACCGTTGGCGAGGATCATCTCGTTCGGTTCCACCCGCTGGACGTGACCCATGCGCATCACGTTCGTCACCCGGCGCAACTCCGCCAGTTCCAACTCGCTGATCGTCGCACCGTGGAACATCGAGGGGCGCACGTTCGGATCGATGCGGAGGAAGTAGCCGCAGGCCTCGAGGCGGTCGAACATGTCTTCCGGCGAGGTTGCGTTGGCGATCGCTTCGAACTGGTTGGCCTGCGCGCCAATCGTGAACTCGAAGAACTCGTCGCCGGGCTGGGTGTTCTTACGGTTGAGCAGCCATGCGTCTCGGCTCACCACCCAGGTGATCAGGCTCGGGTCCGTCCCCTGCTCCAGCAGCCAGAGGATCGCATCAATCCCGGTCTTGCCTCCGCCGATGATCACGTACCCCGCAGGTGCCTTCTCCAACGACGGCAGATCGTTGAGCGGCATGAAGTTGACGCCGTCAGCCACCTCGAAGTTCGGCGTGTGGGTGGAGGGCACGGTGGTGTTCAGGTACGTGCAATCCACCGTTTTCTGGGTGGTGACGTGGAACGTTTCGCCGGTGAGCTTGTGCTCGAAGATCCCGCCGCCCTTGTAGTCACACATCGGGAAGTACCGCACACGGCCGGAGGGAAGGAACGTGTGGCGCATCACATCATCGAAGTACGCGCTGACTTCGGCGCCGGATGCCAGGTCACCCAACCCCTTGTTCAACCCGGTCTGATCGACGATGCCCTTGCTCAGCTCCTTGGAGCTCACGCCGTAATATTGCGATGGCTGGTGCAGCGTGACGAACGGGTAGGCCACGTTCCAATGTCCGCCCGGCTTGGCGAACCGATCGACGATGATGATCTCGGCATCGGTCTCGGTCAGCAGCACGTCGGCGAAGGCCATGCCAACCGCACCGCTGCCGACGACCAGGTAGTCGGTCGTGAGTTCAGTGGGTTCGGTCATGACGCGCTCCATCGGTGTCTGACCGCCGGGCGACGATCAGACACCGATGATGCCATTGCAGGAGAGACATTGAGCCCGATCAGTGCGCCCAGAGCGCCGTCATCTCCACACCGTTGAGCACCACGAAGGCGATGTCCTGGGCACCCGGCTCGCCGGAGGCTTCGTCGAAGACCACTTCGACGTCGATGTAGAGGCGCTCGCCCTTGAGGTCGATATCGCCGAGATCGAGCACGTCGACCACGATCGTGGCACTGGTGAGATCCCACATGTAGGGAGCTTGAGCGAGAACCACACGGGACTCCGGCTCGACGCTGGCTCGGGTGGCGGCCACTTCGAGCGCAACGTCTTCCAGGTCTTCGAACATCAGGATCTGAAGCTCGGCTGCGACCTCATCGAAGATCGGTGCCGATCCGCCGCGGATCGCCAGGTACTTCTGGTTGGCCCATGCTTCCTGGCCCATCACGTTGACCTTCCACCACACACCGGAGGGAGCAGCCCAGGCTTCGCCCAGGGAGTAGATGTCGATCTCGGGTGCGAGGGCCGGGATCGTGTCGACGACCGTGGCGTTGGGACTGGGAGCGATACGGAAGTTGAGCGAGTCGTCGTACTGCACACCAACGACCGTGAGGGGACGGCCGATCTCGGGCCCGTAGTCGAGCGGTTCACCGGGAACAGTGGGGTTCGCCAAGTCCGTCGGGCCGGTGGGGAGAAGCGGACCGGGATCGATGGTGGCCACTGTCAGGCTGTTGACGGTCGTCATCGGCGGGCGGGGTTGCTCGGGACCAACAGGAGCAACCGGCGTCTTCTCGGGTACGTCGGGAGTCTGCGGCGCCGGGACGGGATCCGTGGGCTTCGGCGCCTCCGGAGCTTCCGGCGCTGCATCGTCATCAGCCGGAGCGGGCGCCGAGGGCGCCGTGGTCGAAGGAGTGGAGGAGACGGCGGGAGCAACGCTGGGAGCACCGGACGCCTGGTCTGCATCAGTGTCGATGGCGACGGAGACGGGAGCATCCGAGGCGGCGAGATCAGA
>CALKTH010000033.1 GCA_937997485.1 uncultured Acidimicrobiales bacterium
GCCGGTGATGGTGCGTGGGCGATGTCGATGACTGAGATCATGACCGCAGTCAGGCATGACATCCCCGTCACCGCAGTGGTGTTCCACAACCGGCAATGGGGTGCAGAGAAGAAGAACCAAGTGGACTTCTACGGCCGCCGCTTCGTTGCCGGTGAGTTGGATGGCGGGGAGAACTACGCCGACATCGCAAAGGCCATGGGGGCTGAAGCCATCCGTGTCGACAAACTCGACAACGTCGGCGCCGCCCTCACGGATGCCATCAGGGCACAAATGGAAGACGGCAAAACCACAGTCATCGAGATCATGTGCACCCAAGAACTCGGCGACCCCTTCCGCAAAGACGCACTCAACAAACCCGTCCGCCACCTCGACAAATACAAAGACTACGTCTAACTCTGGGCTGAAATTTCGTGCCCAGCCCACCGTTCCGGTGGACTGACACTGCCGAAAGAGCAACAAGGGCCGCCCACACTGCAAGAACCGACTCGTGTCCACCACTGGGTCAAGAAGAGCAGTGACGGTGGGGGTCAGGCACCCACAAGTAAGTGACGGTGGGGGTCAGGCACCCACAAGCAAGTGACGGTGGGGGTCGTGGCAAGATGAAGCTTCTCGAACTGGATTGCGAATGACACCCACGCTGATTGCCACAACCGAGGAACTGTTCGGGTTCGAGTCGAACCGCAAAGTCCCGGTCTTTTCCGAGACCGATCTCGCGTCCGCCGACCTCGGCGACATGGCCGATCACGTCCCCGTCATCGATCCGGCCTACCAGTTCGACCCTCAGGTCACCCTCGCCATTCTCGCGGGCTTCATCGATGGCAGACGCGTCCTCGTGCAAGGAGCCCACGGCAGTGGCAAGTCCACCCACATTGAGCAAGTCGCCGCCCGCCTGAACTGGCCAACGCTCCGCATCAACCTCGACGGTCATCTCACTCGAACCGATCTGGTAGGCCGCGATGCGATCGTGCTGCGCGACGGAGCTCAGGTCACCGAGTTCCGGGAAGGACTGCTCCCCTGGGCCCTCCAACATCCCGTCGCTCTCGTGTTCGACGAGTACGACGCGGCCCGTCCAGACGTGATGTTCGTCATCCAGCGAGTGCTCGAGAAGGAAGGCAAGTTCACGCTGCTCGATCAGAACCGTGTGATCTCTCCGCACCAATCCTTCCGGCTGTTCGCGACCGCCAACACTGTTGGGCTCGGCAACATGAACGGTCTCTATCGGGGCACCCAAGTTCTGAACCAAGCGCAAGTCGATCGCTGGAACATTGTGGCTCGCCTCGACTACTTGGACGCCGACGTGGAACAGCGCATCGTCTTGGGCCAGGTCCCCCAGTTGGCAGCCCGAGCCGATGGCAGCCGACTTGCCGCCTCGATGGTGGCTGTCGCTGGCCTGACCCGCACCGGGTTTGCCGCCGGCGACCTGTCGACCGTGATGTCGCCTCGAACCGTGATCTCATGGGCGGAGAACACCGTCACCTTCGGTGACCCCGGCACAGCGTTTGCGCTCTCGTTTGGCAACAAGTGCGACCAGGCCGAGCAGCCGATCGTGGACGAGTATTTGCAACGCGTCTTCGGAGACTCCGTGCTCGACGGCACGACGCCCGCACCCCCACCTGCAGGCTCGCTCGACTCGGCAAGCAAGACCGACGCCATCGGGCACTGATTCCATGTCAAGACGGGCCGATCGCCTCGGCTCTGCCGCACTGCGCGCCGTGGGTCAGCAACCAGGGGCGGAGATTCGCGGCACCCGTCTCGAGGTCGACGACCGGGTTCACGGCGTCGCAGTCCCCTACCTCTGGCTCGATCTCGACGACGTGCCGATGGCCCGGCGACGCGGCGTCATCGATGGCCACGCCGTTCGTCTCCGTTACAGCGATCGCCCGCTCCACCTCGAACTCAGTCCCGACGATTCGCTCGAGCGCTTGATCTTCGAGATCGCTGAGCAGTTCCGCTGTGAAGCGATCATCCCGGAGGAGCTCCGAGGGGTCCGCTCGAACATCAGCGTGGCCTTCGATGCGTGGGACCTCGGCGCTCGGGGCTCCGGCATCTCCGACACGGGCGTCGGCCTGCTCGTCTACACCGTCACCCATATGCTCCGTGCCCGGCTGCTCAAGAAGCCAGCCGATGAGGCGGTCGACGACATCATCGAAACGCCCCGAGGCAACCTCGCTCGCCTGGTCGGACATGCGCTCGCGGAACTCCCCGCACTCGTCGATGACCAGGCCGCTTACGCCGTGCCAGCGTTGGAGATCGCCCGCCTCGTCGGTGAGATGGCGAACGACGCAGGTGAAGACGGGGACGCGTCCGAGAGCGACCGCGAGCGGCACCGTCTGCTGATCCCCGTTGATTGGGATGCGGTCAACGAGGAGAAGGCGGAAGCCGAGGGGGCTGATGCCCTTCCCGCACCGGATGCCGACTACCGAGTGTTCACGACGCAGTTCGATATCGAGCTCCGGGGAGATCAGCTCTATCGCGACTTCGCGCTCCGGACGCTTCGGGCCGACCTCGACGAACACGCCAAGGCGCAAACGGTGAGCGTGACCCGCCTCGCTCAACGCATGGGTCGCTTGTTCGAGGCCACTCGTTTCGACGGGTGGACCATCGCAGAGGAGGACGGCGACCTCGACCCCACCCGGCTCGCTCGCGTCATCATCGATCCAGCCGACGAACAGATCCACCGTCTGCCACGGCCCCAGCCGACGACCAACGCACTCGTCACCTTCCTCCTCGACACGACCGGTTCCATGAAGGTCCAGCGCTACGAAACCATGGCGGTTCTGGTCGACACACTGGTTCGAGCGCTCGATATGGCCGGCGTTGCTACTGAGGTGTTGGGCTTCACCACCAGCACCTGGGCCGGCGGCGAGAGTGCAAAGGCCTGGAAAGCAGCGGGCGAGCCAGCGAACCCGGGCCGGCTCTGCGACCTCCAACACATCGTTTACAAGTCTGCCGATCAGTCGTGGCGCCACGCGCGCTTCTCACTCGCGGCGATGCTGCGCGTCGACCACTACCGAGAGGGCGTGGACGGAGAGGCCCTCGAGTGGGCGCACCGCCGAAGCCTCTCGTGGAACCCCGTGGGCGATGGAGCGGACGACACCGGCGCCGGCCCCCGCCGTGCCATCGTGGCAATCTCAGACGGCGCACCGATGGAGACCTCAACCAGCGCCACGAATCGTGACGGGCTCTTGCACGAGCACCTGCGTCATACCGCCGACTCGATCATGCGATCGAGCCCCGTGGAACTCGGAGCGATCGGTGTCGATCTCGATGTGTCTCCGTTCTATGTGAATGCCGTGGATGTGGACCTGACCGGCACGCTCACGATCTCCTCATACGACGCGCTCGCGCGCCTCTTCGGCTAACGCTCAGGAACCAGACCACTCGGGAGACGGAGGCCGAAGTGACGCTTCCGCAGCGTCAGCATCGGGACTAGGTTGCTCGGATGGATCGAGCTGCTCCCAAAATGTTCGCCGCCGCTTCCTTTCGCGGAGAGCACGAGCAGACGCGACGGATAGGCATCCGCAGCACCCTCGTCCTGTTCGCTTCAATCGCCGCTCTCCTGGGCTTCACGACCGCTGGCGCCGCTCACGCACAGACCACGGATGACCCAGCGTTGTTCGAGCAGGGTGAGGCGATTTACAACGGCGGCTGTGCAGGCTGCCACGGCATCACTGGCATGGGGTCTGGGGCTGGACGCGATCTCACCGGCATCGCCGAAGAGCAGCCCGATCGCAGCGTTCACATCGCCAGCGTCACCAACGGCAAGGGTGGCATGCCGGCTTACGGTGGCTCGCTTGAGCCAGAGGAAATCGACGCCGCCGTGGCCTACGTCAGGCTGGCCTTCATCCAGGATGAGGAAGCCAGCGAGGAGCCGATGACCGAGCTTCCGAACACCGGGTTTGCGTCGTGGCTCGTCGGCTCCGCCGCTGCGCTGATCGCCGCTGGTGGCGGCATGGTTGGGCTTTCACTCGCCGTCGAGCGCAACAAGCGACTGCGGCCCGTTCGGGTTCGAAACGATCGCCGACGCTCTCGCCGGTAGGTCCTCACTCGAGGCAGACCCGCTGGCGTCAGCGGCGTCCGGCCTCCTTCGCTCAACCTTGGCTTTGCAGCGCGGCGATCACGCTCACGTTCACAATGTCTTCGGCCGAGCAACCGCGTGACAGATCATGCAGTACCCCACCGAGTCCCTGAAGAAGCGGACCGAAGGCCTGAGCGCCGCCAAGACGCTCAGTGATCTTGTAGGCGATGTTTCCGCTGTCGAGATCCGGGAAGATGAAGACGTTCGCCTGGCCGGCCACCGTTGAGCCTGGCGCCTTCGACGCACCGATGGCGGGCACCCAGGCAGCATCGAATTGAAGCTCCCCGTCGATGGCAAGAGCCGGCGCCAACTCCTGGGCGAGCGTGGTCGCAGCCCGCACCTTGTCGACCCGCTCATGCTCGGCGCTGCCCTTGGTCGAGAACGACAGCATGGCAACACGAGGATCGGTTGCCGCGAGCTGTTCAAACGATGCTGCGCTGGCGACGGCAATCGATGCAAGCTGTTCAGCGTTGGGATCGGGAAGCACGCCACAGTCACCGTAAACGATGGGTGTGCCGTCAGGTAGCACGAAGAAGAAGCAGCTGCTCACCGCTGCCGCGTCCGGGGCGACGCCAAGAATGCGAAGGCCGGCGCGGATCACATCGGCGGTGGCCCGGCTGGCTCCGGCCACGCACGCGTCGGCATCGCCAGCCGCGACCATGAGGACGGCGACCGCCAGCGGATCTTCGAGGTCCACCGGCTTCTTCAGACTGTCTGCGACCGAGCGGACCGCATCGGTCAGGTACGCGGACGGGTCCTCGATCACTGTGGCCCGAGCGAGGCCTCGCTCGTTCAGCTCTACAGCTGCCTCGACGGCCCGAGCATCCCCCGCATCGGCGAGTACCACCCGCCTCGGCGCCCCCGCCGCCCGCGCATACCACCCATCCAAAATCTTCACCGAACATCTCCTTAACCAAGGCGGGAGTTGTGAGCGCTAGCGAACAACTCCAGGAACCCCAAAGGCCGCCCAGCGGCCGACGGGTTCCAGCGAACAACTCCGTTAGTGACGAGGCCCCCAGGGGCCGAGAAACGGCGAGAGCCCCCGCCGACCAGCGAGTGCCCTTCGCTCGGGAGTTTTGAGCCCCAGCGAACAACTCCAGGAACCCCAAAGGCCGCCCAGCGGCCGACAGGTTCCCGGCGTCAGCCCTTGCCGCGCCAGGGGATGAGACGGGCTTCGAGGAAGCGCATGAACACGTCCATGAGCACGCCAATGACGGCGATCACGATGATCCCCACAAGCATGACATCGAGACGGAAGAAGTTGCGCGCTCGGAAAATCATGGATCCGAGTCCGGCTTCTGCACCAACGAGCTCGGCGGCCACGAGCGTGCCCCAGCTGACGCCGAGGGCTACTCGGATGCCCGTGAACAACTCGGGGAGCGCGTTCGGCAGAATCACACGGCGCAAGACCTGGGGTTTGGAGGCCCCGAGCGAATAGGCGGCACGAATCTTGGAGAGCTTCACTGTGCCGACGCCGGCTCGGGCCGAGATGATCATGATCCAGACCGAGGCGAAAATGAGCAGGCGCACCGCACTCGGATCGCCGATGCCGAACCAGAGAATAAAGAGCGGCAAGATGCCGAGGGGCGGGATAGGGCGGAAGAGCTCAACTGGCGTGTCGAAGAGACCGCGCAGCCGACTGGACAAGCCCATGGCCATTCCGACGGGGACGCCGAAGAGAATGCCGAAGAACATGCCGCGGATCACTCGCCAAAGGCTGATCCATGAATGCTCCCAGAGCGTGTGGTCAGCGAAACCGTCGGTCCGGAGGACGTTGAAGCCACGCCAGGTGTCGATCGGCGAGGCCATCGTTCGTGGGCCGAGGAACTGCGAGTACATCGAGTCGTCGCAATCTGGCGCCGCGCCGCACTCGATGAGCATCTGACGGGTGGTGATGTTGTCGCCCTCCGCTGCGGCCTTGGCTTCGTACGCCTGCTGGAAGTCGGACGGGAAACCCCACGGTTTGGTACCTGCCCACCAGAGCACGATGATCCCGATCAGTGACACCAAGCTCCAGAACGGCAGGCTCCGGACTGCGGCGGCGTCGCCGAACGTCACCGTCTTGCGGGCGTCCGGGCCGCCGCCAAATCGACTGAACAGTGCGGTCATGATCAGCTCCCGTGTCCCATGATTTGTTCTTCCATTTCCCAGATCAGGGAAAGGATCTCTTCTCGGCGTTCGATGAAGTCGGGCGAGGCTTTGAGTTCCCGGGGTTCGACCTTGAGGCCGATCTCGGCGAAGGGCAGGTTGTAGTCCCGCTCGATGCGACCGGGGCGAGGTGCCATCACGAACAGTCGATCCCCGAGGTAGAGCGCCTCTTCCACGCTGTGGGTCACGAGGATCACGGTCTTGCCCGTCTCTTGCCAGAGCTTGAGGATGAGACCCTGCATCTTCTCTCGAGTGAGCGCATCAAGCGCACCGAGCGGCTCGTCCATCAGGATCACATCTGGATCGTTGGCGAGGCAGCGGGCGAGGGCCACGCGCTGTTGCATGCCGCCGGAGAGTTCGTAGATCTGCTTGTCGCCGAATCCGGCCAGGCCCACGGTGTGGAGCAGTTCTTCCACCATCGGCTTGGTTTCGCTCTTTGACGCGCCGTTCATCTTGGGGCCGAAGGCGATGTTCTGTTCCACGCTGAGCCACTCGAAGAGGGCGCCCTGCTGGAAGACCATTCCTCGGTCGGGTCCGGGCTTGGTGATCTGCTGCCCGCCGAGTTCCACTGTGCCCGAGGTCGGGGCGAGGAAGCCGGCGAGGATGTTGAGCAGCGTGGTTTTGCCACAGCCGCTGGGGCCGAGGAGCGTCAGGAGACGTCCAGCCTCGAGTTCGAACGACACATCATTCAGCGCAATGACGTCGTCGCTCTTGGGGACGTTGTAGACCATCCCCACACTGCTGACTTTGAGTTCTTTCACGGGTTCCCCTCGTTGCTCTCAATGGCGGGTGGGCGAGAGCTGGCGGCAAAACGACGCTGCCGGGACCCGGTGGGGTCCCGGCAGCATCACATCACAATTATTCGCCGGATGCCGACGAACGTTGTCGGAACGGCCTACTTGGCCGCTTCGAGGAAGCTGGTGTCGACGAAGGAGCTGAAGTCGTCGAGCACAGAGTCGATCTGACCCAGACGCTCGAAGGTCTCGAGCTGGGCCTTCATGTTGGCCTGAGCGTTGCCACCCATCCAATCAGCGCCAAGCTGCTCGTCGATCGTCGGGAAGTCGAACCACACCGGGCCGCCCAAGAAGTTGCCGACATCTTCCATACCGGCAGCTGAGGCGATGGTGGGGTTGTTGCCCTCAGGATCAGCGGCCCAGGTGTCGTTGAACTCCTGGGTGGCCTTGAGGAACGAGGTCACGACGTCGCCGTGCTCCTCACCGAAGGAGGTGGGGATCGACACGATGTCGTAAGTGAAGATGCCGATCTCGGACTCCTGCTCGGCGCCCGTCATGATCAGGGAACCGTCGGTCTCCTGCATGGCGACCAAAGAGCCGCCGAAGGCACAGCCGACCTGGATGTCGCCAGCTTCGAAGGCAGCCGCCGTCGAGGCGCCACCTTCAGCCGGAACGATGTTCAGGTCGTCCAGGTTGACTCCGAGGAACTCCATCATGGAAAGCATCTTGAAGTGCGTGACGTTGCCGATGGGCGTCATCACCGTGGCGCCGTTGAGCACCTCAGCTGCGTTGTCACGGGTGAGACCGAGCGAGTTCTGCGCAACGCAGTTGTCGGCTTCGGCGTAGGACACGGCAATGCCGACCATCTTGATGTCGGCGCCGTTGTTTACGAAGTTGGCGAACGGCGTGAGGCCCTGCGAGTACGAGATGTCGATGTCGCCGGCTTCCATGGCTTCTGCCATTTCGCCACCACTGGCGAACGGAATCCAGTTGACCTTGACACCGACGGCGTCACCGAAGCTGCCGTCTTCCTGGCCAATTTGGTTCGGCGTGGGCCACTCGGCGAAGTATGCAACGTTGATCTCTTCGAGATCAGACATCGCCTCGCCGTCGTCGCCACCCTCGGCTGCAGCTGCAGCGGTGGTGTCAGTGCTCGCTTCGTCATCGCCACCACATGCTGCGGCGACAAGAACGAGGGCGGTGAAGATGAGCCAGAGCTTCTTCATAGTTCTCCCCTTACTGACCCCGAGGGGCCATCTTTCTGATCCGGTCCGGATCACTTGACATCGCGAAACAAGTGTCTCGCGAGAACGTTGTTGTAGCGGATCTGGCGACGAATGCCGCCGAGCCCCCTACGAACGGTGAGCTGATTTCTTTGAACGAAGGAACTTCTTCCGACGAGCGGTGAGAAGTTCTGGCGGAAACGTTAGTGCCTCTCACTCGCCAATTCAGGGAAGTGAGGCAGCGTTCACGCGCCCGCCATGATCAGTCGTTCTGTGCCAGCCAGGCCTCCGTGCGATCGAGAATCTGGTCGAGCCGCCCAGCGATGTCATCGAGCACATCACTGTTGGCGACGAGTGGCGGCGAGACGACGAGCATCGTGGCACCGCGATCATCGGGACGGATCAGCAGGCCGGCGTCGCGAACGAATCCGTTCAGAACGCCACCCTGCAGTTGAGCCCGCTGGTTGTCAGAGAGTTCGGCGCCGCCTTCGCGATCGGCCATGAGCTCGAGGGCGTAGAAGTAGCCGAGGCCACGGACGTCCTTCATGCAATTGTGGGTGGCGAAGAGCCCGTCCATCCGAGCCCGGAATGCGGCCTCGTTGTCGAGCACATGCTGGTGGATGCCTTCGGCGTCGTACGCCTCCATCGCCGCCACGGCGACGGCGGTGGCCACGGGGTGGCCGCCGAAGGTGGAGCCGTGCATGTACGAGGCCATCGGGGAATCCCAGACTGCCTCGACGAGCGGCTGGCGAATCACCATGCCGCCCAGCGGCTGGTAGGCGCTGGTCACGCCCTTGGCGAAGGTCACGATGTCGGGAACAACATCGAAGCGCTCGCTCGTGAAGCTGTAGCCGAAGCGACCGAACGCACAGATGACCTCGTCGGCAACGAGCAGCACGCCGTACTTGTCGCAGATGCGCCGAAGCTCTTGCCAGTAGCCGGCGGGCGGCACGAGGCCACCTCGACCGTTCTGGATCGGCTCAGCGAACACTGCGGCGACGGTCTCAGGACCCTCGGCGATGATCATGTCTTCGATGGCCTTGGCCGATGCGAGGTCGTCGGCGGTGTCACCAAAGGTGTTGCGAACGTGGCGTACGCCGTCCCAGAGCATGGGGAGGAAGGGGTCCCGGAACTTGGGGACGCCGGTGACGGCGAGTCCACCGAGCGTGGTGCCGTGGTAGGACCACTCGCGGCTGATGACCTTGTACCGAGCGTCGTCGCCTTGGCTCACGTGGTAGTTCCGCACGAACTTGAGTGCGGACTCCACCGCTTCGGAGCCGGAGCTCACGAAGAAAACCTCATTCAGATCGCCCGGGGCTCGCTCGGCGATCATGGCCGCGGCCTTGGCCGACGGCGGTGTGGCCCAACCCCAGGCGGGGTAGAACGCCAGCTTCTCCATCTGCTCGGTTGCGGCCCGCACGAGGTCCATGCGACCGTGCCCGAGGTTGGTGCAGAACAGACCAGCGAGACCGTCGAGGTACTCGTTGCCCTCGGTGTCGTAGACGTAGCAGCCTTCGCCACGTTCCATCACGCCGAGGTTCTGCTTCCAGGCGCTGCCCTTTGTGAAGTGCGGGAGCATGTGCTCCCTCGCCTGCGCCTTCGCATCGTTCTTCATCGGATCACCACTGGCATCAATCGGAGCATCAAGCAAGGACATCGAAGGCACCCCCTCAGGGTTGGTTGACTACGGTTGTCATGCCGGGTCAGGGTGACCGACGGCACAACACATGTTAGACCCCCTAGCATAACGAACACAAGGTCTAACTTGTCGAGATTTTGTCCTCCATGAAGGGCTTCTGCCGATCTAGGAGCCATGTCCATGCCACATCTCTGGTCCCACCGTCTCCTGTGGATCACCCGCGTCGCCCTTGTGGTGGCACTTCTTGTCACCGTGGCCTTTCCCGAGTGGGAGCAATTCGCCGGCAAGGGCATGGGCTTCCGGGCGCCGTTCTTCCTGTTACCGCTGGCCGTCGTCCCGATGGTCTGGCGCTTTCGGGGCGGCCACGATCCCTATCCGCACCTCGTCGACACGCTCGTTGTTGCCCCGTTTCTCGTCGACACGCTCGGCAACGTGCTCGGCTTCTACAACAACTTCAATGCGACCGACGACGTCCTCCACTTCGTCAACTGGGTGCTGCTCATGGGCGGCGTCACGCTGGCACTCGGCCGGACGTCGGTGTCGAAGCTGACGGGCTGGACCCTCGGTTGGGGCTTGGGTGGGCTGGCCATTATCTGGTGGGAGGCCGCAGAGTTTCTCGTCCAGGAGATGGGTACCGCTGGTTTGTCGCTCACCTACGAAGACACGATCGGCGATCTGTTGCTCTCGAGCACCGGAGGCGCCGTTGGCGCAGCGCTGGCGATCTGGTTGGGTTGGCCCCGAATCCGAGGCGAGAGCGCAGACCGGTAGCGTTCATCGGATGGGAATCTTCGAAGTCTCATCCGATGCGGTTGAGGAAATCGTTGCACTGCAACCAACGGCCGGCACATCTCTGGGCATTGGAAGTCGACATGGCGAATGGGACGATCTCAGCCCAGCGGGCGTTGCGGCGGAGCGAGCCCTCTGGCAGTCGCTGAAGGAGCGGGCCGAGGCCTGCAGCTCGGAGAGCCGCGACGAGCATGTAGCGAAGGCCGTGTTGCTCGCCGAATGCGATCTGAATCTCAGCCGAATCGACGCTGGCCTACCGCAGATGGATCTCAACAACATCGTCTCGCCGTGGCAGGGCATTCGAGACGTTCTGGATCTCATGCCCACCGAGACCGCCGCTGACTGGGATCACATCATCGCCCGCCTCGTCACGATCGATCAGCCGCTCGATGGCTACCTCGCCACGCTCGACGAGGGGCGTGTCTCCGGGCGAACCGCTGCCCATCGCCAAGTAACCACCGCAATCGAACAGGGTCGGGAAGCGAGCGGCGACGTCTCCGCCTTCCTGCTGCTCTTGGATCGCATCGATGCCGCCGACGAGAGCTGCCGCGCCGATGGCCGACGCGAACAGCTCGCGGTTGCCATCGACCACGCCCGCGCCAGCTATGCGAAGGCCACAGACTGGCTCGAGACGACATACCTGCCGGACGCAAACCCGGCGGACAGCGTCGGCCGTGAGCGCTACATCGCATCCGCGGAGCAGTTCCTCGGCGAGACCATCGACCCGGAAGCGCGCTACGCCTGGGGCTGGTCCGAGATCGCCCGCCTGCAAGCAGCGCTCGCCGAACAGTGCGCCAAGATCGATCCGAACGCCTCGATGGCCGAGGTCATGAAGGTGCTGCATACGGACCCCGAACGAGGCGCCTCGGATGTCGAGTCCTTCCTCTCCGTCATGCAGTCACGGCAGGAAGATGCGCTCGCGAACCTCGACGGCAGCCACTTCGACGTTCCGGAACAGATTCGCACGATTGAGGTCCTCGCCTCGCCGCCGGGCGGAGCGCTGGCGCCGTACTACACGGGCCCGTCCGAGGACTTCAGCCGGCCAGGCCGCGTCTGGTACCCGATCGGTGAGCGCACGTTCTTCCCCCTCTACGAGGAGGTGACAACGGCGTACCACGAGGGCTTCCCCGGCCACCACCTACAGGTCGGTTGGCAGACCGCCATGGGCGACAAGCTCTCCCGCTTCCATCGCCTCATGACCTGGTACCCCGGTAGCGGCGAAGGATGGGCGCTCTATGCGGAGACGCTCATGGGCGAGCTCGGCTACCTCGAGAAGCCCGACTACGTCGTGGGTCTCCTCATGTCCCAGATGTTCCGTTCCTGCCGGATCGTGATCGACATCGGCACCCATTGCGGGCTCCCCATCCCAGACGATGTCGACTTCCATCCCGGTGAGACGTGGTCGTTCGAACTCGCCACCGAGATGTTGCGCGAGCGAGCAGCCCTGGATCCGGCCTTCGCCGAGTCAGAGGCCACGCGCTACTTCGGCTGGCCCGGTCAGGCCATCAGCTACAAGGTCGGCGAGCAAGCCATTCATGACCTGCGAGCCGAATTGGGACAGCGGGAGGACTTCGACCTCAAACAGTTCCATGCCGACCTTCTCTCGGTCGGCTCGATCGGTCTCGACTTACTACGCGAGCTGGTTCGAACGAGCTGAGGAGCGATCCTCCGCTCCGGACCCGTCGTAGACGAGCCGGGTTCGATCCCCAGTCCGGCCGAGGAGCGATGGTGCTGCCTGGGCCGTGATGCTCGAGTTGCGAAGCTGACCGACCACCGCCCCATCGGTGGGATCGGTTTGGGTGATCAAAAGTTGATCGGCCAGGTGTCGAATGCGAGCGCGCAATTGATCAGGGCTTTCCTCGACATCGACCGCCTCAATCTCTCGCACGCCAAAAGTGGCAAGGCCGGTCGTGTAGCCGGTCTGACGCCCATCCCGGCCAGGGCCGACGTTGATGTCGACCCACAGCTCGACCGGCGAACTCGGGAGCAGCTTGGAGTAACGGAGGAAGTTCTCCGACGAGATCAACAGCGGCGTCGACTCCCAGAACACGCCCATGCTGCCCTTGCTGGCGACGATCGTTGATGTCGTGATCTGCGTGAGCAGCGTCATGAGCGGCTTGATGGGGGCATCGGCCGTCACCGTCACGGCGAGGTGCGACTGGTGCAACACGAGTCCAGCGGGAGCGGTTGGCCACAGGGCCTGGGAGACCGTGCGAGTCTCGAAGTGATGGCTCGGGACCTGCACCGGCATGCTGCCAAGTCCGACCGTTGCCGCGCCCATACTGAACGCAACGTCATGCTCGGACTTCACCAGACCCTTCGCCGGAGGGAGATCGGGCCAGCGCCAGCCGAAGTCGGTCGCCAGTTGCTTGCCATTCAGCGCCGGCATCCCCTCGAAGAGGATCATCGAACTCACTGTTGTCTGCACCAACGGCTCCTCTCGCCACCACGAACTGAAAGCGTCGTCGGCAAGCCCGACGCTTCTGTCCTATCGACCGCCACCGGGCGCGGATTGAGTCGCTCGGAAGAAGTACCCAGAATCACGGCGACACCGGGCACGGTGCCGAGGCCCTGGCGGGGTCAGCTCCGAGGCATCTCCAGTAAGACAAAGAGCGCCTTCGCCTCGACCATCGGCTTGCCGCTGGCGTCCACAATGGCTCCCGCAATGCGGACCACCTTTGACCTGGGTCGCTCATGCGTGGCTCGCACCAGATAGGGACCGTCGGCGAGCGGCACAGGTTGCGGATAGCGAAGATCGAGCGTGCCCGTCACGACCTTCGCGCCGCCGAGAGCAGCGGAGGCGACCCGAGCACAGACATGGTCGAGAACCGTTGCTGCCAGCCCTCCGTGAAGCCACAACGGGTTTCCCCGGTGCTCCGGCTGCGGATGGAAGATCGCCTCGCCCGTCGAACCATTCATGGTGACGGTCGGGTGCAGCGCCATCATCACCCGAGTCAGATCGTCGGCGTCCACCATGGCGCTGCATCGTAGGAGTTCAAGCTCTCGCCCCCTCGATCATCCATCGCTACTGGATCATCGGCTCGGATGACACCGGATCTGCCCGCAGACCTGATCCAATGGACGAGTGGCTCGACGACCTCACCTCCTCCTCTCGCTTCTCACCGCTTCGGCGCTGATCGCAGGAGCTTGCTCGCGAGGCGACGACGCTAGCGAGGGAGCACAGACCCCCCAGGAGCCGACACCGACCACGGTCGCTTCAGACGCCACGACCACCTCCACGACCGAGGCAACGACGACCACGCTGCAACGCCTCGCGCCCGGCCCCGGTGGCGACGAGGTTGGTGATCCACTGTTCGCTGGTCTCGGGAACAGTGGCTACGACGCACTCTCATACGACATCACGCTGAACCTCACGGGTGAGGAACTGCGGGCCACGACGGTCGTGGTGCTCGAACCCACCGTGCCCCTGAACGAGTTCAATCTCGACTTGGTGGGCATGGAGGTCGACCGGGTCACGGTGAACAGCCAGGCCGCAAACTTCACCCGCACTGGCCGCGAGCTGGTGATCACGCCAGCGGCAAACATTCCGCTCGGCACGCGGGCCACCGTCACCGTGGAGTATCGGGGCACGCCCACGACGATCGAAGATCCTTCGGGACCGATCGATCTGGGCTGGCACACCGAGTCGTGGGGCACGTTCGTCGCGTCAGAGCCGCTGGGCGGGGCCACGTGGTTCCCTTCGAACGATCATCCGAGCGACAAGGCCACCTTCCGAATCACCGTCACCGTCCCCGCCGGTCAGGTCGCCGCTGGCCCCGGCGTGTTGATCGATCGGCAGGACACAAGTGAAGCCTCCACTTTCGTGTGGCAGATGAGCGACCCGATGGCCACGTATCTCGCCTCGGTCGTCACCGGCGACTTTGCGATCTCGACCTCTTCCGGCCCCGATGCGGTCACCATTCGCAACGTGCTCCCGACCGACGATGCCGCCCGACTTCTCCCCGCGCTCTCCTCGACCAACGAAATGCTCGAAGAGTTTTCCCGCATCTTCGGGCCCTACCCGTTCGAGTCCTATGGCGTGGTCGCCATTCCCCAGCCGCTCACCTTTGCGTTGGAGAACCAGACGCTCAGCCTGTTCGACACACAGTTCCTCACACTTCGTCGCCGCACCGTCGAAAACGTGCTGGCCCACGAGCTGGCTCACCAGTGGTTCGGCAACCACGTCTCCCCCGCCGAGTGGGATGAAATCTGGCTCAACGAGGGCTTCGCATCGTGGGCAGACCACTACTGGACCGAGCTTGACGGTGGCACCACGTTTGAGGAGCGGGCGGAACGAGCGAGGCCGCTGAACCTGCGGCCGCCAACCGAGGTCACTCCCGCCACCATGTTCGACGCCACCGTCTACCTGCGGGGAGCCCTCACGCTCGAGGCGCTGCGGCGCACGATCGGTGACGGCAACTTCTTCCAGCTGCTTCAGGCGTGGAGCGACACCTACGGAGGCTCCTCGGCGACGACGGAGGACCTCCTCGACCTCATCCGGGAGCGAGAAGGCGCCGAAGCTGCTGCGGTGGTGAGGGCGTGGGCGTTCGACGACATCATGCCCGAGCTCCCACCCCGCCTCGGATGACCTCGGCGCACCATGAGTTCAGCGCACATGGATTCTGAGCAGGCGACCACGGGCGACCGGCAGCGCAGGGTCGGCGTCTATCCCGGCTCGTTCAATCCGCCCACGGTGGCCCACCTCGCCATCGCAGCCGCAGCCAGAGACCAACGCTCGCTGGACCAAGTGGTGCTGATGATGAGCGTGACCGCGCTGGCCAAGGAAAGGGTCACTCGTCCGACGGTGCACGAGCGATTGGCGATCGTGGAAGCATCGATCGAACCATTCCCGTGGTTGAGCGTGCGGATTACCGAAGCCCAGCTGTTGGCCGACATCGCCGATGGCTTCGATGTGCTGGTGATGGGGGCCGACAAGTGGCACCAAATCAACGAGCTCCGCTGGTACTCCGACGAAGGCGAGCGACACGCAGCGTTGCTCCGCCTGCCCGAGCTGGCCATCTCACCACGCCCCCCGCTCAGTGTTCCCTCCGAGCACGAACTGCGAATCGACGAGGACCACGCCCACGTCAGTAGCTCGGCAGCTCGAGCGGGAGCGCACGAACAGATGACCTCTGCCGCCCTCGCATCCGGTCTCTGGACACGTTGACGAACCCGTCGGCGCTCCTCGGCAGTCCGTTCTCGGAGCCCTCGAGCCTTAGGCGGCGGGACCCTCGGAGCGAATGCGCTCGACTTCGGTCATGGCATCACGCAACTTGTCGATCCACTCGCTCTGATGCTGGCCAACCTGTTGCACGCACCACGCCATCGCCTCGCTTCGACTCCGAGCCACGCCTGCGTCGATGAGTGTGTCGAGGACCTGGCGTTCGCCAAAGCGGAGCCGAGTCATCACGGGCACTGAGGCATTCGTGAAGATCTCTTGGCGATCGCCGCACGCTACGCCCCAGGACACCACTCGCTGCCACCGGTCCTGGGCCGCTGTTGCGACCTGCATGCGGGCAGATCGGGTGTCTTCCCGGAATCCGGCGATGCGGGCCCCGGCGGCGACCTGCGCGGCATCCTCTCCTTCGGGCAGGTTGGCCGGTGCTGCCAACCGTCCGATCACCACGATTTCGTCTCGGTCGAA
Source organism: uncultured Acidimicrobiales bacterium (assembly GCA_937997485.1). Lineage (GTDB taxonomy): Bacteria > Actinomycetota > Acidimicrobiia > Acidimicrobiales > SZUA-35 > SZUA-35. The sequence goes on from CALKTH010000033.1 coordinate 16,253, forward strand.
GTGGATGGCGGGCGCCTCGGTGAACCAACCATCCGGGAGACGGCCGGCGAACCAAGCGGCGGCCTCGACCACGTCGCAGTGGGGTCGTTCGTTCGTTCGTGCAGCCATCTGTGACTCCTGTCGCAGGGTTTCGGGAACATCTGGCGGACCTTCTACGTTGAGAAGATTACCTGTAATCACGTAATTCTTGCAAGGAGTCTTCGTGAACCATCCCGAATCCACCCCCACCGACGCCCGCTCGATCTCTTCCGAGCTCCCGACCGAGACCCTCCCGGTGCTCCCACTTCCCGACGGCGTCGTGCTGCCGGAAATGGTGGTCACGGTCTCCGTTCAGTCCGATGAGGCACGGTCCGCTCTTGCTGCGGCAACGAGTGGCCGCCTGCTGCTCGTTCCCAAGCTCTCCAGCGAGCGAACCGATCGCTACGCCCGGGTCGGTGTCGTTGGCCAGATTGAGGACCGCGGCACACTTCCTGACGGCACGCCAGCGTTGACCGTGCGAGCCCTGCACCGCGCTCGCGTGGGCAACGGCGTCATTGGCGCCTCGGCTGGACTGTGGGTCGAGGCCGAATCCCTTGTCGACCCCGAGCCCACTCCCGATCAGGAGACCCTCGCCGTCGAATACCGAGCGGCCGCGACGAACCTGCTCGATCGCGTGGGTGGTCGACGCATGACGGGCGCCCTGAAGGAGATCGACCACCCCGGCGCTCTCGCCGACTCCGTTGGCTACTGGCCCGAGCTCACGCTCGAACGACGAGTCGAGCTGCTCGAGACCGCCGACGTCTCGGATCGTCTGCGCCTGGCCACTTCTTGGGTGAAAGAAGCGCTGGCTGAGATCGAGATGCGGGAACGCATCCAGCAGGAGGTCACCGACGGGCTCGAGAAGGGTCAGCGGGAAGCCATCTTGCGGCGCCAGATGGCTGCGATCCAAGGCGAACTCGGCGAGGGCGACGGCGAGGTCATCGATCGCTACCGCACGTCGCTCGCCGACCTTCTCGACGCAGAGGCCATCACACCCTCCGTTGGCGAGGACATCGAACGCGAAATCAACCGCCTCGAGCGGACGGGCAATGAGAGCATGGAGGCCAACTGGATTCGCACGTGGCTCGACGCCGTGTTTGAGCTGCCTTGGAAGAACCGAAGCGGCGAACAGCTTGATCTTGACGCTGGGCGCGCGATCCTCGATGCCGATCACACCGGGCTCGATGATGTGAAGGACCGGCTCGTGGAATATCTCGCCGTCCGCAAGCTTCGAGCTGAGCGGAGTGAGCAGGCGGGCGTGGTTGCGAACGATGAGCGTCGCAAGGGCGGCGTGATCCTCGCCCTCGTAGGACCTCCGGGCGTCGGCAAGACCTCGCTTGGCGAGTCCGTGGCGAGAGCGCTGGGGCGAGAGTTTGTTCGTCTTGCCCTCGGCGGCGTCCGAGACGAGGCCGAGATTCGGGGCCATCGTCGCACCTACGTGGGTGCTCGCCCCGGTCGTCTTGTCCGTGCCTTGACTGAGGCGGGGACCATGAACCCGGTCATCCTCCTCGACGAGATCGACAAGGTCAGCGGTGGCTACCAGGGAGATCCGTCGGCGGCGCTGCTTGAAGTCCTCGATCCGGCGCAGAACCACAGCTTCCGGGACCACTATCTCGAGTTCGAGCTCGACCTGTCCGACGTGGTGTTCATCGCCACTGCCAATGTGCTCGACACGATTCCCGGTCCGCTCCTGGACCGCATGGAGATCATCCGTCTGGACGGCTACACCGAGCGGGAGAAGGCAGCGATCGCAACTGATCACCTGCTTCCCCGATTGCTGCGCCGCAACGCCCTTGAACCGCACGAGGTCGAGATCACCGATGCGGCCATTGCGTCGATCGCCAGCGACTACACCCGTGAGGCTGGCGTCCGCCAGCTCGAGCGCTTGCTGGACAAGGCGGTTCGCAAGTCGGCCACCAAGATCGCAACGCGGACCGACGACCACGAACCGGTGCTGGTCGACGTCGACCACCTCCGGGACGTACTCGGCCGCCCCATCCCAAGTGAGGATGTGAAGGACCGAATCGATCGACCCGGTATTGCCGCTGGTCTTGCGGTGACCGGTGCCGGGGGCGATGTGCTGTTCGTGGAGACGGCGCTGATCGATGGCGAGGGTGAGAATATGCTGACGGGCCAGCTGGGCGATGTGATGAAGGAGTCGGCGGCGATCGCCCGCTCCCTCGTGACCTCTCGCAGCGAGAGCCTGGGCGTGCAATGGCCGGAGGGCAAGCGTCTGCATGTGCACTTCCCTGCCGGTGCGGTGCCCAAGGACGGACCGTCAGCCGGTGTCACCATGACCACCGCGCTGGTCAGCTTGCTCAGTGGCCGGACCATGCGGCCCGAAGTGGCGATGACCGGCGAGGTCACGCTTCAAGGACGAGTGTTGCCGATCGGTGGCGTGAAGCAGAAGGTCTTGGCTGCACATCGCCAGGGACTGACCGAGGTCATCCTTCCCTACGCCAACGGCGATGATGTCGAAGACGTGCCCGAGGACGTCCGAGAGCAGATGACCATCCACCTCGCCAAGGACATCGACGACGTCCTCACCATCGCCCTCACCCCACCTGTGGGTGCCTGACCCCCACCGTCACAGGACCGTCAGTCAGGCCTTCGCCAGGTCGGCGTTTCGTGCAGTCACCTTCACGAAACGCCGACCTCAGCCCGCGAGCAGCATGCTGTGGGTGCCTGACCCCCACCATCACCGCTCCGCTGTCAGCGGACCAACGCTTGAGCCCATTGATCGGAATGAGTAGCGACGTGCGCCGAGCCCTGCTCCCAGCGCTCGGCGTGACCCTCGCTGACCAGCCGCACGAAAGGCTCTTCGCCTTGAACAGCGCGCCGGCGGAGCATCGCTGCGTGATCGGTGGTCCGCTCAATGACGACGTCGAGGAGGCGGGGTCGATCGAGCCGTTTGACCTCGGCCCCATCACAGAAGGCCGCGATTCGAGACACCACCTCGCTACTCGAGATCGGCGAGTCAGGCCAGAGGCCAACGAAGCTGTGCAGCGCCCACGAGAGGTCCCACAGCCGCCGTCCGGGAGCGACCAGATCCCAGTCAATGAACGTCCATTCCGCTGAGCGGACGATCAAGTTCCAGGGGGCCAGATCGTTGTGAGCGAGAACTTCCTCGGACCCTGTCGGGTCCCTTCCCTCACAGCGCCAAGGAACACCAGCTGGCGGATGAAAGCTTGCCTGGGCCCGGTGATAGTCCGCGATCAGGGCCCCGGCGCGGCGCAGCCCATCCGCGCTTTCGGTTGATGCCAGCGCATCGGGATACGCCACACGCCCCGGGACGAACGAGAGCATCTCCCGACCCTCCGAATCGAAACCAAGAGGCCGAGGTGCCGGATATCCCTGTTTCTCCAAGTGACGCAGCAACGCATGCACTGCTCCGGTCCAAGGGCCTGCGGCTCTCCGCACCGAGTCGCCGACTCGGACAACGCTGGGATTCATGTTGCCGCCCTCGAGAATCTGCTCGTCTGAACTGAATCGTTCCTCTTTCACCGCCACTCCATCCCTATCCGAGGACCCGAATCGGTGACGGTGGGGGTCAGGCACCCACAGCAGGGAGTGACGGTGGGGGTCAGGCACCCACAGGGGCACCCACAGGTTCGTCGAGACGCAGGGGTCTCTCGGGCGTGAGCGCTCAGCGGACGGGTGCTTCGGCGCTGCGGGGCAGTCCGGTAGGCCGGCCATCCGGTTCGGGGGCCTCGTCGATATCGATCCGTGGTATCTGCCCGGTCTGGAAGATCTTGGCCGGCAGGTTCCACTGCTTGCGGCTCCGTCCTGCTTTGAAGCGGTCGCCGAGAATCGAGTTCACGGCAGCACCGATCAACAGCACCTGGGCCGCCAACCACACCCATGTGAGCGCGAGAAGGAACGCACCGATCGTGCTGAGCACTTCGTTCCGGCCGTTCACGAGGCTGATGTAGTTCTGGAAACTGATCGTCAGCAACCACCAGAACACCGCAGCAACGAGCGCACCAGGGAGATCCCACCGGTACTTGGCCCGGATTGACGGTCCGTAGTGATAGAAGATCGACGCCCACGAGACGAGGATGAGAATCGCTGAGACGAGACGAAGTGCCGTCTCCCAACCTCCGGTCACGATCTGGCCCCAGACGAAGATCTCGAGCAGCACGATGGGCACGGAAACCAGCAGACTGCCCAGCCCGAGCACGAGTCCTACGATCCGCACGACCCACCACGGCCGTCCCTCCTCGACCTCGTACACCTTGTCGAGCGCTCGCATCATTCCCGCAAACCCACGACTGATCGTGAACAGTGTGAACGCGACGGAGACCACCAGCAGACCACCGTTCTGCTGATCGAACAGCTGCAGGATCGCATTCCGGATGACCTCAGCGTCGTCTGACAAAATTCGCTCAACGAAGCGGACGAGATCGCCTTCGATTTCCGCCTGGAGGCTCTGGCCCACAAAGGCATCGAGCACGCTCAGGCCGGACACCATGGCCAGGACGGCAGCGGGCAGGGTGAGCAGGATCCAGAACGTCACGCCAGCGGCGAGATCGCCGATGCCGCCGTAGTACCAGCGCTTGCCCACGTCGAACACGAAGTCCCACGCGGTGCGGAACCACGAGAAGGGACCAGACACCTGACACAGGGTAGAGACTGCGGAAGCCTCAGTCGTACACCGGTACCGTCACGGTCATGTCAGACGACGCGCCGTCATCTTCCTCATCCGCCGGCGGATCGAAGGCCGGTGAGGCCTTTTTGGTCAACCCGAGGGGTGGTGTGCGAGGCCCCGCCATCCTCGTTCTTCACTCCTGGTGGGGGCTCGACGAATGGACAAAAGACTTCTGCACCCGTGTCGCCGATCTCGGCTACTCCGTCGTCGCGCCGGACCTGCTCGACGGCGAATTGCCGCAAAGTATCGCAGAGGGAGAAGCGGCCCTGGCCGCTCAAAGCCCCGACGCGCTCTCCGGTCTGGTCATCTCTTCCGCCCACACCGCACGAGCAATCGCCGTTGACCAGGCCAGCCCGATCGCCGTCATCGGATTCTCCATGGGTGGTTCGATGGCGCTCTGGCTTTCGGCACGGCTCCCCCACTCCGTCGCCGCCGTCGTCACCTTCTACGGAGCGCAAGCCATTGACTTCGACGAGGCCCAGGCCAGCTTCCAGGGCCACTTCGGCGACGCCGACACCGTCGTGTCCGAAGAGGATCGAGTGACCACAGAGGCGTTCATCGGCCTCGGCGACAATCCCGTGGACTTCCACACCTACGAAGGAGCTGGCCATTGGTTCGCCGAGCAAGCAGCGGGCGAGATGACCGGCACGTTCGACCAGGCCGCCGCCGAGCTTGCGTGGGAACGTATGGTGCCGTTCCTCGCCGAGGCTCTGCCGCCGTCTCCCCCAGCACCTGAACCAGCGCCACGAGGCGAGCCGACGTCCGACATGCCCAACGCAGACTGACCACCCGTGATCACCTGCATTGGTGACCTCATCGAGGACGTCACCGTCTTCATCTCAGGCGGACTGAGGGTCGGCACCGACTCGCAGAGCCGCATCGAGCGTCACCGGGGCGGCAGCGCATCGAACGTCGCTGTTGCCACCTGTGTTGCCGGCGGTCAGGCCAGGTTCGTCGGCAACGTCGGGGACGATCCTCTCGGGCATGCGCTCGCGGGACAAATGCGTAGCGCCGGGGTCGAACTCGCTCTTTCGCATCAAGGGCGCACAGGCTCATTGATCGCCGTCGTTGACTCGTCAGGCGAGCGTTCGTTCTTGACTGACCGTGGCTCGTGTGACGAGGTCACCGGATTCGACCCGGCGTGGGTAGCAACGAGCGCCAGCGTGCACGTGCCCATCTACTCGCTGCTGGGTGAGCCGCTCCGGACCACCGCCCTGCACATGCTCAGCAAAGCGACAGAACTCGGAGTCATCACCTCGATTGACGCATCATCCACCGGAGCTATCGAGGACCACGGGCGAGACCGAGTCATCGCTCTGCTCAGCGACGTGACTGCCGATCTCTTGTTCTGCAACGGGCCGGAAGCAGAGCTCTTGGGGATCGACCCTGGGCGCCTGCTCGATGCCAGTGACAGCCTGGCGAGCATCATCGTGATCAAGAACGGCGCCAGACCAACGAGCGTGGTGACGACCCTCGAGCGCCTCGAGGTTCCTGTCGCGCCCCTCGAGGGACCGGTCGTTGACACCACCGGTGCGGGTGATGCCTTCGCCGCTGCCTTCCTTCTCTCGCTTTCCAGCCGCAGTCAGCCTTTCGCCGAGGTCGACCTTCGACAAGCGGTCATCGCTGGCCACGCCCTCGCCGCCCGCACCCTCGGCCAGGCCGGGGCGACGCCGGTCTGAGTCACGCTCCCCTCGCGGCCTCGCCAGCCTGCTCGTCAGGACACAGCACGAACCCTCCATGGAGGGTCTTCGGATCGGCATGTCCCGGGGCGCGCAGCCGTATGCCGTGATCGAGAACGTAGTCGTTGACGCAACCCTCAGAGGGACCGGACTCGGCAAGACGATCATGGCCGCCACGCTGAAGGTGGCCTGGGACGCGGGCTGCTACAAGGCGATGCTCATGACGGGATCGAAGCGTCCCTCAACGCTCGGTTTTTACCGGGCTTGCGGTTTCAGCCAGGAGGCAAAGACAGCGTTCCTGGCTCGGCCGCCAGCCAGCTGATTCAGGGCCGTAGGCCGAGCTTGTCGATCGCTCGTTGCCGTTTGCCGAGCCACCATCCGGATTCCGGCGGCCACAGTGAATGGCTGCTATCGACCTCGAGTTGACGAGCGGCGTGATGGGCCCAGTTCGGCTCGTCGAGCAGTTCACGCCCGATGGCGACCAAGTCGGCCTGACCGTTGCGGATCACTCCGTCAGCATGCGACGCATCCCAGATCATGCCGACCGCCATCGTCGCGATCCCCGCACCCCGTCTCACCTGCTCGGACAGCGCAACCTGATACCCCTCCCCTAGCGGGAAACGGACGGCACGGTCGCCGCCGATACCACCAGACGTGCAATCGATGACATCCACACCCCGGTCACGAAGCTGCTTCGCCAACTCAATGCTCTCCTCGACGGAGAGGCCGTCGTCCAACCAGTCAGTCACCGACACTCGGAACATCAGCGGGAACTCATCTGGCCACACACCGCGGATGGCCTCGGCCGTTTCGAGGGCGAACCGAGCCCGTCCGTAAAAGTCACCGCCGTATCGGTCCGTCCGCTGGTTGGCGATCGGCGACAGGAACTGGTGCTGTAGAAATCCGTGGCCGGCATAGACCTCGAGTGCTCGAAGCCCAACTCGTTGGGCTCGATCGGCAGCCGCTGCGAAGTCGCCCACGACAGAAGCGATGTCCCCCTCGGTCATTTCGATGGGCTCAGGCCAGACAGCGCTGTAGGCGACAGGGCTTGGCCCGAAAGACGGCCACGGGCTCTCGCCGCGAAGCTCCACGTCTTCGTCGTCGAGTGGAGTCTCGCCATGCCAGGGGCGCCGTTCGCTGGCCTTGCGCCCGGCGTGTGAGAGCTGAATGGCAGGCACGGACCCATTGGACGAAAGAAACTCGACGATGCGTTCCAGCGGTTCCGCGTGCGCGTCGGTCCAGAGCCCGAGATCGCCCGGCGTGCGTCGGGCCTCGGCCGAGACGGCGGTGGCTTCCAACATCACCGTGCCCACGCCGCCGAGGGCAAAGCGGGAAAGATGGGCGAAGTGCCAGTCGTTGGCGATGCCGTCGACGGCGCGGTACTGACTCATCGGCGAGAGGACGATTCGGTTCGGAAGCTCCGTTCCCCGAATGGTGAGCGGATCGAAGAGGCCAGCCATCAACGCGCCCCCGCCGGCTCAACACGCCAGACATCGCCGTCGCTCAGAACGCGAGCGGCGCACGGTTCCCAGTGCGTCCCCAACACGAGCACCTCGGTGTCGGCGTGCTCGGCAAAGAACGCTCGACGGGTGGCCTCGGCTTCGGCCGGCACGACGTCGAATGAGCTCCCCCACTCTGGATGCGCGGCCTGGCACACCATGTGCGAAAGATCGCCTGTGATGATGGCCTGCTCTCCTTCCGAACGGATCTCAACTGAGACGTGGCCGGGCGTGTGACCGGGCGTTGGCCGCAGCCTGATGTTGTCGGTCAGCGCCGCATCAACGGCGACGAGATCGACGAGTCCGGCGTCGATCACCGGCTGAATCGAGTCGGCTCGCAGAATCTGGTCCATACCCGAGGTTTCGCCCGACCAGTGCGCCCACTCCACATCGGCGAACAGGTAGCGAGCGTTCGGGAATGTGGGGACCCATTGGCCATCGACCAGCCGAGTGTTCCAACCCACATGATCGACGTGGAGATGTGTGCAGAGCACAGTGTCGATGGTGTCGGGGGCAAAGCCTGCTGCTTCGAGATCTTCGAGGAATGTGCCGGAGCGCATGTTCCAGGTTGGAACTGGCCGTTCCTTGTCGTTGCCCAGGCAGGTGTCGACCAAGATCCGGCGATCACCGTCCTCGATCACGAGCGCCCGGATCGTCATGTGCACCTTGCCCTCTGGCGTGGCATAGATCGGCTGCATCCATTCGATGTCTCGCACTCGATCGGCCGTCGCGTCGGGCAGGAGCCAATGGGCGGCCGACGTCGTCGTCAGCTCTGCGATCTCGGTCACCTTCACCTTGCCGATGTTCCACATGAAGAGGAGCTTGGCACCTTCCCCCAACGGCAGCGAGCCGAGAACCGCAGCCCCCACGATCTTGGGCGGAAATTGCACACTCGGGTGGGCGTTTTTCGCCCAGGAAGTCCGATCGAGGTGGATGGCGAAGGGGTCAGACGAATCGCTTCATTCGATCACGCTTCTGAATTCGGTTCATCCATTCGTCACCCGCCCGGTGACGCCGTTTGAGCTGCTCAACGGTGGCCTCGCTGACCTTCGCCACACCGGAGAGCCGGTTGAGCTCAAAGTTCACGGCCGCATGGGTCTTTCCCGTGAGAACGGCGAGCTCCCGAGCGAGCTCAGCATTCATCTCGCGTAGGACGTTCCGCTCCTTGCGGCTCTTCCGGGTGCCAAACACGTTGGGGCCAGCCGGTGGCAAGGCCGTGAGGTCGATCGTCAGCTCGTCCGCTTCTGCGGCCGCCACCTCGGATCCTTCTGCCTCGACGTCGAAGTCTGGATCCTCGTCCTCGGCGAAAATGCTGAGCTCTTCGGGCAAGCCAGACGTGGTCGCCGAGAGGACGGCGAAGAGCGAAAGTTGCTCGTCGCTCGGCCCTTCCTTCAGGTCGTCGAACCCCTCGTTTTCATCGCGCTGGAACTCGTCGGTCTCCGCATCAGACTTCTTGATCAGCACATGCCGACGCGTCTCGGAAATGGCGGCTCCATAGGAGCGCAGCCGAACGTCGTCGGGCATGAAAAGATACGCCCGCTGACTGCCTCGCCCGGCCGACCAACGAACGATACGGCCGACGGCCTGACGGAAGAAGAGCTCCGTGGTCGTCGTCGTGGCATAGACGCCCACTCGCAAGCGAGGTATGTCAACACCTTCGGAGACCATGCGCACGGCAACAATCCAGGGCGAGTTGCCCGCCGCAAACTTCGAGATCTTCTCCGAGGCATCCGGATCGTCGGAGATGGCGACGATGGGGCTGACCCGGTAGCGATCACGAATGAAATCAGCGATCGCCCAAGCATGCGCCTGATCCATGGCGATCACGAGACCACCCGCTTCCGGGTGCCGCTCTCGGATCCGGACCAGCTGCTGCTGGGCATGCCCGATCACTGTCGGCAGCCACTCACCCTCCATGCTGAGGGCCGCCCGCAGCCGTTGATTGGCCTGGGTTCGGGCGAGCGAGTCATCAAAGGAGGCGGCGAGTTGGGCTCCGTCGGGTGCCATCCACTCCATGTCGCCGCCGAAGCGTGGGAAGTAGACGGGGCGGACGACCTTGCCGTCCTGCAGCGCATCGCCGTATCCGTACTCGATGTCGGGAACGACCTGGTTGTTCTCGTAGTTGAGGAACGGAATGGGGCGAGTGTCGGATCGGAAGGGTGTGCCAGAGAGGGAGAGGCGTCGGGCAGCCCCACCGAAGGCGATCCGCACGCCGTCTCCCCACGATCGTTCGTCGCCGGCGTGATGAATCTCGTCGAGGATCACGAATCCGTCTCGGGCGAACTCAACGAACGCCTGGGGGTTCATGCCGACCTGTTGGTAGGTGGTCACGATTCCGTGCACGTCGGAGGGAAGACCTTCCGAGGGCGACCACTCCGAGTCGAGCAGCAGGCCAAATCGCTCGGCCGCGTCGGCCCACTGTTCCTTCAGATGCTTGGTCGGAGCGACCACTACCAGGCGGCCGGGGAGCGAGGGCAATGTGATCCGGGCTGTGGTGAGGGCGAACGTGGTCTTTCCTGCGCCCGGAGTAGCGACGGCCAGGAAGTCCTCAGTCTGGCCAGCCTCGTAGATATCGAGTGCCCGGCGCTGCCAGGGTCGGAGTCGAAGCTTGGAGCCGGCCATCGGACGGCCAAGTCTGCCGGGTCGGCGCCCCGTTGACGCCCCGAGTTGAGGATCGCGTGCCACACTTCACCGGTGTCACTCGTGACCGCCTCAGGCCTTGTCAAACGCTACGGCAGCTACACCGCCCTCAACGGCGTCGATTTCGAGATCTCGGGCGGCATCACGGGTCTGTTGGGCGCCAACGGTGCGGGGAAGACAACCGTTCTCGGCATGATCATTGGCCTCCACCGGGCCGACGACGGGGCCCTTCGGGTCCTCGGCCAAGACCCGTGGAGTGCGGGTGCCGCCGTCCGTGAACGGCTGGGTTACTCGCCCGAGCACCACACACTCCCACCGGACGTGAAGGCGTCAGACTTCGTCCGCCACATCGCCGAGCTCCACGGCATGCCGAAGGAAGAGGCCAACACTCGCTCCAGCGATGCGCTGTGGCTCGTTGGCCTCGGTGAAGAGCGCTTCCGCCCGATGGGGACCATGAGTACCGGGCAGCGGCAACGGGTGAAGCTGGCCCAAGCAATCGCCCACGATCCGCAGCTGATCCTGCTCGACGAGCCCACCGACGGCCTCGACCCCGTGCAGCGAGACGCCATGCTCGAGCTCATCAAGAACGTGTCCACCGAATTCGGGATCGACGTGATCCTGTCCTCTCACCTGCTCGATGAAGTCGAAGCCATCTGCGATGGCGTGGTGATCATCGGCGAGGGTGTGACGCTTGCGTCCGGTGCGCTGGATGAACTCCGAGGCACGGGCGCCACTGCCGTCGTCATGGACATTGATGGCGGCGACCCCGAGGTCGAAGCCGTGCGTGCGGCACTCGCCAATCGGGGCATGGTCGTGAGCGTGCTCGGCCGACGTCTCACCGTCGAGGGTGATGACGAAGCCGTGTTCGACGTGGCCCGAGACGCCTGCGTCGATGCGGGCGTTGGCATTTCCCGTCTCAGCCGCCGGCGTTTGAGCCTGGAAGACGTCTTCTTGGAGCGTCTCGGATGACCGACATTCCCGTGCCCGGCGCGCCCCAGCCGGAAGAAGCCCAGATCTATGACCGCGGCTATCGCACGTTTGAGGGCGAGCGCACCGGTGTCCCTGGAGCAATCCGCACGCTTGTTGTGCACAGCATGCGGACAGCGCTCGGCCTTGGCCGATCGGCCAAGCACAAGGTGGTGCCGGTCCTCATCATTTTGATCGCCTACATCCCCGCCATCATCTTCATCGGCCTCGCCGCTCTCTTGCCGGGCGAGGAACTCGAAGAGACCCTGATTCCCTCGTTCCCGGAGTTCTACTCAGGCACGATCGTGGCCATCTATCTCTTCGCCGGGTTCGTGGCCCCGTCGCTCCTCTGCACCGACCGACGGACCGGCATGCTGGGCGTCTACCTCTCGTCGCCGCTTGATCGCGTCACATATCTCCTCGGGAAGGCGATCGCCGTCTTCATCGTCCTCCTTCTGGTGATTTTCGGGCCGCCGCTGTTACTGCTCATCGCCCTCACGCTTGAAGGGTCGGGGCCTGACAGTCTTGGCGCCTGGATCGAGACGTTCGGCAAGATCTTCCTTGGCAGCATCGTGATGGGCACCTTCTTCGCCGCTATCGGTCTCGCTGTTGCTGCCGCCACCGACCGCATCGTGGTCGCCACGGCCACGGTGCTGGCGATCATTCCCGCTTCGGCAATCGCTGTCGGCCTCCTGGTCGATGAGAACGATCTCTCTCCTTCACTCCGGCTCCTCAGCCTTCCGACCCTTCCTCGGGAACTGATCTTCCGCATTCACGGTGAGTCCGACGGCCCCTGGAGCATCACGGCCAACCCGACCTGGACCCTGTGGGCAGGCTGGGGCGCATGGATGATCGTGGCGATCGGATTCATCTGGTTCTCCTACCGACGGCTGCTGGTCAGACGATGACCGACGCCCCCTTCCCGACCGATCCGCCAACGGGCCCACCAGCGACTCCCGCACCCGACACCATGCCGCTGCCCCCGGCGCCGGCCGCCTGGCCGCCGCCCGACGCGACGATCGTGGCCTACGACGTGTCCAAGTCCTTCGGCGGGGTGGTCGCAGTGAGCAACATCTCGATGGCCGTTCGCCCCGGCGTGACCGCACTCCTCGGGCCAAACGGAGCGGGCAAGTCCACGATGCTCCGCATGCTGTCCGGCCAAGCCAAGCCCTCGACCGGTTCGGTCTGGGTGGCGGGCGGCGATCCCCGCAAAGACCCAGAGGCCAGGGGTCGGATCGGCCTCGTGCCCCAGCAAGACGGCGTCTTCGAAAAGGAGAACCTCCTCGACGTCGTCACGCTTGCGGCCACTCTGTCCGAGATCCCCGAGCCCAGAGAACGTGCCCGAGAGGCACTCCGCACGGTGGAGCTCGATCCCGATCTCGAGCGTCCTGTCGGTGCGTTCTCCAAGGGCATGCGCCAGCGAGTCAAGATCGCATCTGCTCTCGTGCACAACCCGCTTGTACTCATGCTCGACGAGCCCCTCAACGGTCTCGATCCTCGGCAACGCCGGCAGATGATCGAGCTCTTCCACCAGCTCGGCGAGACGGGCCGGACCGTCCTCGTCTCTTCGCACGTGCTCGAAGAAGTGGAACGATTCGGTTCTCACGTCGTCGTGATCGCAAAGGGCCGCCTGGCGGCTCAAGGCGACTTTCGAGCCATCCGCGGCTTGATGGACGACCAACCGTTGCGGGTCCGAGTGGTCACCTCCCACATCAAAGAGGTCACAGCCGCTCTGGTTGCCTCCGGTGCGGTGGTGGGATGTCGGATCGAGAGTGACCAGCGGGTCGAGATCGTCACCGATGACATCCGTCGATTTCGGCGAGAAGTGGCCGTTGCCTGCCGTCACTACGACGCCAGGCTCGAAGAGATCATGCCGCTCGACGATGACCTCGAAAGCGTCTTCCGCTACCTGGTCGGAGGTGCAGGATGACCGCTGTCCTCGTCATGTTCCGCATGCTCCTCCGACAACAGATCGCTGTCGGCCGCTTCATCCTGGCCGGTGCATTTACTGCGCTTTTCGTCATCCTTGCCCTCACCAGCAGCGGTTCGCCGAGTGAGGAGCTGGAGTCGACCGTGCTCGTCGTGCTGGGGCTTGGCCTCAACCTGATGGTCCCGATCATCACACTCGTGGCCGCAACCTCTGCGCTCGGTGATCTGGTCGACGACGAGACCCTCGTCTACCTCTGGCATCGCCCAACACCAAGATGGAAGCTGGCGCTCGCCGCCTGGCTGGCCTCGGTCGCGATGGCCGCGCCGCTCACGATCCTGCCCCTCGCGCTCACCTCGCTCCTCTCCTCCGGTGCCACCGCGGCCGTCGGGGCGGCCGCATCTGCTGCCCTGAGCGTGCTTGCCTACTCCGGCTTGTTCGTCTTTCTCGGGCTGCTGCTGCGACGAGCCCTGATCTGGGGGCTGCTCTACCTGTTCATCTGGGAGGCGGTGCTCTCCAACTTTGCCGATGGAGTGGCGACGCTGTCGATCACCACATATCCCACCTCGGTCTTGGCCAACATCACCGAGGTCGATGTTGGTCTCAATCCGCGGTCGACCGCGGTCAGCATCATTGTTTCCCTCGTGGTCGCGGCGGTTGGTGTGGCGCTCACGGCCCGGCGCCTCGACACGATGGATATTGCCTAATCGCTTGAGGCTGCCGCCGTTTCGTCCGATGTCGGATTATGGAGCATTGGCAGAACATTGGCGCATTGCTGGGGTCTGGGCGCAGTGGAAGCACCTGGCTGGGAACGATTCTCTCCTCACATCCGGATGTGAGCTATCGGTTCGAGCCGTTCACTCGACTTCGCACACAGAGTGAGGCGCAGCGCTTCACGATCGAGCGTGTGCTCGGCCGGCAGGACCCACCAGTCTCCTACGACGACATCGAGGCGCTGATCTCGATCGCTGATCCTGAACTCGTCAAGCCCCCGTTTCTCCCACCGAGCGTTCCTCGCTCCGTTGCGAAGTGGGGCGTGTGGAGTGCAGCGAAGACAACTGGGCGCGGCGCCAAGGTGCTGGCCAAAGCCACGGGTGGGGTTCGACCGTGGCTCATCTTCAAGGACGTCGACGTCGAAGCCTCGATTCCGGCGCTCCTGAAGAACGACATCCCCGTTCTTTTCCTCATCCGGGATCCGAGGGCCGTCGTGGCCAGCCGCCTGAAGGGGCAGGAGACCGGTGTGATGCCAGCGCACCGTCAGAAGATCGTGCGAGACATCGCTGCTCGACGCGCTCCCGATCTACTCCTTGATCTCGAGGACGAGCTGGAGGACATGTCGCCAGCCGCGGTGGAAGCGCTGCTGTGGCGAATCGATGGAGATGAAGCCTTGGCCTCGCTCGCTGGACACGATCGCGCCGCCGTCTGCCACTACGACGAACTGATCGCCGACCCATTCGCCGGTGCGGAGATGGCTCTCGCTCACTTCGGGCTCGATATGCACGCCGATGTCGAGCGCTTCATCGAAGCGACCATCTCGGGACCGAGCCTGCGCACACGCGTCGAACACGGTGAGATCGGCATCAAGCCGTACTTCTCCGTCTTCCGGGATCCAGGCGAGTCAGCCAACAAGTGGCGCAAGCAGCTCAGCCACACGCAGATCACCGAGATCGAGCATGTCCTCGAAGGCAGTCGTGCTTGGGCCTCGGGGCGCAGTCGAAACCTTTGGCATTGATCGTAGGTTTCGCCGCCCTGTCAGCAGGGCGGTCGTAGGCTCACCAGGTGCCGAGCGTCTCCCTTCGGAGCCCCCATGACCGAACGATCGGCAAGCTGGCCATCCCCGCGCTCGGCACACTCGTTGCCGAACCGCTCTACGTCCTGGTCGACACGGCGATCGTCGGCCGCATCGGGACAACCGAGCTGGCCGGGCTGGCGGTTGCCTCGACGGTCATCCTGACCCTCCATTCCCTCCTGATCTTTCTCGCCTACGGGACAACCGCCACGGTCTCCCGACTCATCGGGGCCGGCGACACAGCTCAGGCCGCTCACCGTTCGATCCAAGCGCTGTGGCTCTCCTTCGGTTTGGGGCTGGCCAGCGTCGCTCTCCTGGCAGCGACGGGGAACGCGCTCCTCGGCCTGTTCAACACCGAGGCCGATGTCTTCGCTGCGGCCCAGACGTACTTCTTCATCAGCCTCCCCGGATTCCCATTCCTTCTTCTGATGATGGGTGCCGGTGGTTCGTTCCACGGCCGGCAGAACACGGTGACTCCCTTGACGCTCGCCGTCGCTGGCGCGGTGTTGAACCTCGTCGTCGAGCTCGTGCTGATCGTGGGCCTCGGCTACGGACTCGGCGCATCGGCGCTCTCCACGGTGATCGCTCAGGTCCTCACCGGAACGGTCGCCGCGTTCCTGGTGGTGCGGTGGGCGCGTGGCTTGGATACGAGCACTCGGCCCGATCTGGCCGTGATGCTGCAGCTTCTCCGACAGGGGCAAGCGCTCATTCTCCGAACAGCCGCACTGCGCGGCTCGTTCACCCTGTCCGCTTTCGTTGCCGCTCGCATCGGCACCACCGAATTGGCGGCCCACCAGATCGCACTCCAGATCTGGGGCACGCTTGCACTTTCCCTCGACGCGGTGGCGATTGCGGGGCAAGCGCTGACTGGACGCTTCCTCGGCGCCGGTCGGAAGGATGAGGCCCGAGGTGCAGCTCGACGAATGATCGAGATCGATGTAGCCGTCGGTGTGCTCGCCGGCGTGATCATCCTGTTGCTTCGTCGTCCGATCTCCGAGCTGTTCACGACCGACCCGGCCGTTGCTTCGGTGGCCGCCCTCGTCCTCGTGTTCGTGGCCCTGCAGCAACCGCTGAATGGGCTGGTCTTCGCCCTCGATGGTGTGCTGATCGGTGCTGGCGATCTGACCTACCTCGCTCGCACGATGGTGTACGCCGCTTTGCTGTTTGCCGCCCTTGCCAGCTCCGTCGCAGTTCTGGGTTGGGGAATCGGTTGGCTCTGGGCTTCCTTGATCGTGTTCATGGCCGCCCGCGGCTTCTTTCTCCATCGCCGTTGGCAGGACGACCGCTGGCTGGTCACCGGCGTCGCTTGATCGGTCTCAACACTTCTCCTCCATGCGGGCCAGCGGGACGACAATTTCTGGCCGCGCCCGCTCGTTGATCAGCTCGGCGACAGCAGCGTCGTCTGCTGGTGCGTGCTCGAGTGCCCCACGCAACAGTGCGGTGGCGCCGAGGAGACGACCGAGGGCGTCGAGCCCCTCAGGCACCTCAGCGTTCGTCGGGTGGGCGAGGAGCGACTGCAAGACATCGGTATGGGCGTCAAGCACGCGGCGGAGTTCGGCATCCGGGCTGAGCGACCACACCAGCACCGGGTCGGTCGCTGCGAGCTCGAAGAGCAACTGGCACACCGGCCGAGTGCCTGCCGCCTCCGTCGCCGCGGCCGAGCGTTCGACGTTCGCCGGGGCGCGCTCGATCACAGATGAACCCTCTCGCCCCGAGCCGGCATGCGCAACGGACACTCGCGTCACTCCGTCACTCGCTGACCGATCCGCTCCTGCTCGGCAGCCAACACCCACCACCATGAGCAGGCCCAGCGCGCCGAGAATCAGCCGCCTCGGCCGCCCTGGTCTGGAGCTCCCCTTTCGTCCCATCTGTTTGATCCCCTGCGCAACGCTCTGCTTCGTCGGGGGAAGACGGGACGCTCTCAGCGGCCAGAGGTTCGACGCTAGGGAATCCAGAACACGATGACGACGCCGACGATCTGCGCACCACCGCTTGGGGTGCGCTCAACGAACACCGCTGTGTGCTGCCACCCCGAACCCTCGTTGTCGTTGGGGTGACGAATCAGCACAGCGGTAGAACCAGCGAACTCGCTGCCGAACACTGCCCGCTCTCCCCCAACATCAATGCTGCCGTACGGCGAGACATCGTCGAAGGACTCGGGATACTCGAACTGCATCTCGGCCACCGACGTCTGCCCCGCAGGTGTGGGCGAGAGGAAGGAGCGAGGCGTTTCGGTCGAGGTGCCGTCTTCGAACTCGGCGGGAATCGTCCAGATCCGGGTGGTGTCCCAGAACTGCGCAGACGCCAGCTCGGAGGCGGACGCGTTCACCAGACCGCCGCTCCAGCCCACCCGCACCGGCTTGTTCGTGGCCCACGGAAGTGCGGCGAACGCCTCGGGATCGTTGGAGACGAGGGCGGCAGAGAACTCGTCGGCGAGAGCTGCCAGCGAGTCTTCCGAGACGTTGCCTTCACGAGTGAGGTATCGGCTGTTGACCCAGCCGGTGGCGCCGTCGGGGAGCTCGACATTCCACCACTCGTTGGCCCGCACCGGTGACGCGGCGTCGCCTCGACGCACAATGCCGCCGGTGCCGGCAGGGATGGCAGCCTCCACGATGTTGCCAGCTGCCGATCCGTCGAGGGGCGCACGTCGTAGCAAGAGCCCGCCATCGGGATCGTCGATCTCGATTCCGCTCACCACGTAGGAGATCGAAGGCAGCGGGGCGTCGTATTGCACGGCAACGGCGGAGAACGGTGCAACGGCATCGAGACCACCGGTGGACTCCACCACGACCCAGACGAATTCATCACCGGCAACCGGGACGGTCGTGCTGAACGGGGCGGACTCTCCGAAGTTGCCCGCCATCGCCGGACGGCGATGCAAGAGGACGCCGTCCTCAGAGGCAAAGACCTCGATGTTCAATCCCCCTTCGAACCCGTGGCCCGTGCCGGCCACCGTCAGTCCTTCATCAGTGAGTCCGTCATCGGAAGTGAGGCGCATCTGCGGCGCAGGCTCGTCAATGACCGCAGCGCCCGTGCTGGCGCTGATCACCGTGTAGCCCGGCTCGCCATTGTCCATCGGTCGAGATGCCAGCTCGAGCGTGGTCACCTCGATCTCGACTCCCTCACCCTCGTCGACGGCGGTAACGAAGGCCCGCGCTTCGTCGATCTCTACGACCACATCGCTGCGGCGCACCAAGTCCATGAAGGCCGTGGCGGCTTCCAATCGCGTGCTTCGGACCGGGCCGAAGACAAAGTTGGACGGCGCCGGCGGGAGCTCAGGCTCAACGGGAATCTCCTCGTCGAGAGGCTCCTCGCCGGCGTCGTTCAGGGGAGCCGCTTCCATCACGACAGACGCTGATGAGTCGTCGTGCTCAATGGGTGGCGGCGGCTCGTCTTCCTCGGCTGCGGGGGCGATGGTGGTCCCCCCGTCAGCTGTGACGGTGTCGGAGGGTGCGTTTTGTCCGGCAAGGAACGCCCCGCCACCGATCACCAGGAGGAGGGCCGCGGCCGCGGCCAGAATCCGCGGCGGAAGGGACGGTCGGCCTCCCCGCCGGCTCTCGTTTGCTCGCTCTCGGTTCTCGAGAACGACGATGGGGGTCGTCGGCTCGCCGGCGATCCGAGCTTCCAGCCGGGCGTACGCATCGGGCCCCGGCTCGACATCGGCGGCGCGAGCGGCCAACGCGCGACGCAACTCCTCTGCCTGGTGGTTCTCCTCGGGTGTCATGCCTGATCCTTCGACGTCTCGTCGCGTGCCGCACCGCTGGTGTTCTTCTCGCCGCCGGACATGTCGCCCACCGTCAGATCAATCGATTCTTCTGGGCCAAGCAAACCAGCCATCTTCGCCAGTCCTCGATGAGCGTGTGACTTCACCGAGCCTCGGGCGATGCCCAGCGTCTCCGCGATGTCGGCTTCGGAGAGATCGAGGTAGTAGCGAAGCACCAAGACCGAGGCTTGCTTCTCGGGGAGTTCACGCAGCGCCTGCACGATGCGATCCTGCTCGGCGGCGTTCACGCCGGCGATCTCTGCGGCAGCAACGACGCCCGGAGGCTCGGGGGTGTGGTTGCGGCGCACGCGGCGCTTTCGCAACGCCGAGCGAGCGCCATTGAGCACAGCAGAGCGCAGGTAATAGACCTCTCGGCCGGGCTCGATCTGGTAGTTCCCGCCCACGATCTTCACGAACGCGTCCTGCACGACTTCTTCGGCGGTTTCGACGTCGTCGACGGAGAACGACGCCAGCTTCACGAGGGAGCGGTAGTGCTCTTCGTACAGCGAGCGCAGATCGATCGGATGGGCCTGTGTGGAGGTCGCGCTGACCCTCCGATCGGAGATGTTGGCCGGGCGACGACTCGCCCGGCCTTGCGATGACCGCTCTCGAGAAGACAGCGTGAATCGACGAGTGCGGGGAGAGTCCACGTCGTCGGGATCCAAGGTCATCACCTTCACATCAGCTACAGACGCCCCACCGGCCAGATCGGTTTACCGGAGACGAGGAATCTTTCCCCTCGAACCGCATTCCAAACCTCCGAACGGGGTGAGCATCCCCCACCACGGGTGCGTGATGCCCGACAGGAGTCAGAACTTGGAGAGGCTGAAGGGCAGGCGAGCGGTTAGCAAGAGCCGGTCGAGAAGATCGATCGCCCGATCATCGCCAGCGACGAGCCCAGCGCGGTGAAGCTCCCGCAAGCGAGTGCCACCGAGCACAGCGGCGCTCAACACCTCAGTCGCAAGGGAAACATCGCTGTCGCCCTCCGCAGGCATCATCGTGGCGGCTCCCCCGCGAACAACGAGGCGCCACGTGCCGCCGGCCTCGGGCAGAAATGTGTCGGTCACCTCGAGCGTGACGGCGCCGTCGAGGTCGTAACTGCGAGCGGTGAGCACGGCGGGAACATCGAGCATGCGCATCCAGAGAAGATCGTGCTGGTCGACTTCGTGGAGCTGACGCGGATCACGCAAGTGATGACGGACCGCAGGGTCAAGCGGCGCTTGGGTCCACCGCACACGCCGCGTCATTGGAAGATCCCGTGCGTACTGGAAGAGCGCAAGCTCGGCCTCGGTCGTCGTGCCCAGCAGCTCGAGGATCTCGACTTCGTCATCGTTCACCCAGTTGGGCTTGTGGCTCACCCGATACAGCAGATAGCCGTCGGCGTGACCGTTCGCATCACGGTGAATCACACCGATCTGCTTGCCGCCACCAAGCCAGGTCACGTTCGGACCAACGACGACCTGCCACCAGTCGTCGTCGCGGCCGGTCGTGCCGGGAACAACATCGCCCACGCGCTGATAGATCTCGGCCAGTTCGCCAACCCGCGCGGCAGGAATCGGAACCAGCTCTGTGGTGCCCGTGTCGGTGAACGGGGTGCGGAACGCCGCCCGATCCGAGTCGATCTCGTAGACCGCTGTGCTCGAGAGACATCCATACCCGAACTGGCGATAAATGCTCGACTCCGATGCATTGAGGAGGCCAACGACATGCCCTCGCTGGCGGGCTCGGGCGAGGTGCTCACCCATCATCGTTCGGAGGGCGCCTCGACCCCGCTTGGTCGGATCCGCACCAACAGCGCTCAGACCGGCCGCACGCAGGCGGGCGCCACCGGGGAGCGAAACGTCGAACTCATACGAGGCGCAACCACCGAGCAGCGTTTCCCCACCACTGTCGTCGACCTCAACGATGCCGATGCGGAAGTCGAAGGGACGCATCCGAGCGCCTCGTTCGATCCCCTCTCTCTCCACCGGATCGTCCGTGGGCTCGGTCGGCATCTCGCCAAAGGCCACGCTGATGAGGAAGCCGAAGGGCTTCCAGTCCTCTAAGTCGGCGGGCGTGCGAATCTCGAGGGCCATCCCCGCAGTCTGGCCTCTCACCAACCGACCGGCGACCGATTTCTTCTCACGCTCGGCCCGAACCGTCGACCGACTCGCCTCGCATTCCCGAGATCCGGGCGCACAACGTGTTCTGCCACCTCAGCGTCCGGTTCTGGCCGGACTCTGAGGTGGCAGTTGCGAGCATCAGCCGCGGCGGGCGCTGAGAATCTGATTGACGACTTTGCCGTCGGCTTGGCCCTTGGTGGCCTTCATGATTTGGCCGGTGAAGAAGCCTTGCATCTTGCCTCGTTCGCGATCGTCGCCATTCACGAAGCGATCCCACTCCTCGGCGTGATCAGCGATGAGCCGGTCAACCAGACCTTCGAGCTCGGACGTATCCATCGCTTCAAAGCCGAGGGCAGCAGCAATGTCGGACGCTGACTTGTCCGACACGAGAAGCTCGGCCAGCACGGTCTTGGCCTGCGTTGCGGTCAGATCACCGCCAGTCTCCATCTTCACGAGTTCGGCAAACCGGTCCGAATCGAGCGACGCTGCACCCTCAACGGCGAGGTTGTTGGCGACATGGCTCAACACTCGGGCCGCGTCAGCCCCAGCTTCGATCGCACCGACCGCCAGCGAGTCCAGACCACGATCCACCGCGATCACGGCCGCATCGACCGTTGCTCCAAGCTCGACCAGCGCCGCACGGCGCTCTCGAGGCAGCGCAGGGAGCGAAGCTTGAATCTCCTCAATCCACTCCGGCGAGGGATCCACCGGCACGAGGTCAGGATCGGCGAAGTAGCGATAGTCCTCGGCCTGCTCCTTGGAGCGACCGGGGCGTGTCCGTCCACCCTCTTCGTCCCAGTGACGAGTCTCCTGCACCGGCTTGTCGCCGGACTCGTACAGGTCGACGTGTCGCTGTGCCTCGTACTGAATGGCCCGGCCGAGCGAGCGCAGCGAATTCACATTCTTCACTTCGCACCGGGTGCGCAACTCCGACGATCCGGCGGGCCGAACCGAGATGTTGGCGTCGACTCGGAGGGAGCCCTCTTCGAACTTCCCGTCGCTCACTTCGGTGGCGATCAGGATCTGTTGCAGCTCAGCCACGTAGGCCTTGGCCTCTTCCGGGCCTCGCACGTCGGGGTGCGACACGATCTCCAGCAGCGGCACACCGGCGCGGTTGTAGTCCACCAGCGAGTAACCGGCGTCGTGGATCCGGCCGGAGTCGCCGACGTGAGTGCTCTTCCCGGTGTCTTCCTCCATGTGAGCCCGCTCGACCCGGACGCGGTAGCCGCTCGGCAGCTCCAGCCAACCGTTGATGTTCAACGGACGGTCGTACTGCGAGATCTGGTAGTCCTTCGGCATGTCCGGATAGAAGTAGTTCTTCCGGGCAAACACACAACGTTGGACCGTGCAGTTCAAGGCGAGTCCGAGGCGAATCGACAACTCGACGGCCTTGCCGTTGACCACGGGCAACGTGCCCGGCAGGCCGAGGCACACGGGATGCACGTTGGTGTTCGGCTCGCCACCGAAGTGGTTCGTGGCTGGCGAGAACATCTTCGTATTCGTCGAAAGTTCAGCGTGAACCTCGAGCCCGATGACCATCTCCCAATCGCCCGAGAGCGTGGTTTCTTCGCGGGGGATGTCGCTCGAGAGGCTCCACTCTCCCAGCTGGGTGCTCGAGATGGGTTGGCCATCGGCGTCGAGAACGCCAACGTCGTCCGTGGAGTTCCCGGCGGGTTTGATCGTGTCACTCATGCGGCACTCTCCTGAGCAGCGTTCTCCAAGACGGCGCTGACCCGGATGAGGTCGGCCTCTTTCAGCATGGGAGCAAGAATCTGCACGCCGACAGGGAGGCCGTCTCGGCCGGCTCCGAACGGCACCGAGATGGCGGGGTGACCCGCCAAGTTCGACGGAATCGTGGCCACGTCGTTGAGGTACATCGTGAGCGGATCGCTCTTGGCCCCGAACGGGAAGGCCACGCACGGCGACGTGGGTGAGAGCAGGACGTCGTAGTCGGCGTAGGCCCGATCAAAGTCGTTGATGATGAGCGTGCGAACTCGCTGCGCCTTGCCGTAGAAGGCGTCGTAGTAGCCAGCACTGAGGGCGTAGGTGCCGAGCATGATCCGGCGTTTCACCTCGCTGCCGAAGCCAGCCGTCCGAGATGCCGTCATCATGCCGCCCGTGTTCGCTGCCCCATCTTCACGATGGCCGTAGCGAACGCCGTCGTAGCGAGCCAGGTTGCTCGACGCCTCGGCGGGTGCGATCAGGTAGTAGGCCGACAGCCCGTAGATCGTGGACGGGACAGAAACCTCGTCGACCGTCGCTCCAGCGGCTGCCAACGCGTCGGCGGCGGCCCGGGTTTGCGCCAGAACTTCGGGTTCGAAGCCGGAGGCCAGTTCGCCGCTGAACAGCTCCGAGATAATGCCGACCCGGAGGCCGGCGACACCGTCGTCGAGGTGGGGAACGGTGGCTTCCATCGGCTCGGGAATCGAGGTGGAGTCTCGGCCGTCATGACCGGAGATGGCGTCGTACAACGCGGCGGTGTCGGCCACGGTCCGGGTGAAGGGACCGATCTGATCGAGCGAGCTGGCAAAGGCGATGAGCCCGTACCGGCTGACGGCGCCGTAGCTCGGCTTCAAGCCGACCACCCCGCAGAGAGCGGCCGGTTGGCGGATCGAGCCACCAGTGTCTGAGCCAAGCGCAAGCGGAGCGAATCCGGCCGCAACGGCGGCGGCTGACCCTCCGGAAGATCCACCGGGAACGGCATTGAGATCGTGCGGGTTCTTTGTCGCCCCGAATGCCGAGTTCTCGGTCGAGGAACCCATGGCGAACTCGTCGAGATTCGTTTTGCCGATCGCAATGGCACCTGCGGCGCGCACGCGCTCCACCGCCGTGGCGTCGTAGGGCGGCTTCCAGCCATCGAGCATCTTGGAAGAGCAGGTGGTGGGCACGCCGTTGGTGCACATGTTGTCTTTGAGCGCCACGGGAACACCGGCCAGCGGGCCAGGATCTTCTCCTGCTGCCACTCGAGCGTCGATATCGGCCGCGGCGGCGCGAGCCTGCTCGGCCATCACCACGTTGAACGCGTGAACCGCCGGTTCATGCGCTTCGATCTGGGCGAGGTGGGCATCAACAACCTCGACGGCTGACCGCTCGCCTGCTCGAACCGCAGCAGCAATCTCGAGCGCGGAGTCTGACGGACCGCTCGTGGTGATCTCGCTCATGGCTCTTCTCCCAACGCAGGCGGCACCCGGAACTGGCCGTCTTCGGCCTCGGGCGCCGCGTCGAGCGCTGCCTCCCGCACGTCCGTGACCTCGACCTCGTCGGGCCGGAAGACATTCACCAACGGATACGGGTGGTGAGTTGGCGAAACATCGGCGACGTCGAGCGCCTCGACGTCCTTGGCGTGTTCGAGCACCGCAGCCAACTGGCCGGTGAACGTGTCGAGTTCCTCTTCGGAAAGCTCGAGCATCGCCAGACCGGCCACCTTCGCCACGTCGTCGCGGGAGAGTGGTTCAGACACGGCGCTCAACCTATCGAGCAAGGCCACCGACGGGCCCGCATTTCCATCTCCTCCGCGCTGCGGACCCTCAATCCGGTGGATCGATCTGGCTGAGGCTGACAGTATTTCGGGCACGAGGTAACCCAGATGGCCACCGGATCGACCGTTCGAGACATCGCGGAAGCGCTCGTTGGACCCGCGCTTCCCATCCGCATCACCACTCCCGAAGGCGAGCAGCTCGGGAACATCGACGCTGCGTCCGGCATTGTCCTCAAGAACGCTGAGGCCATCCGACACCTTGTGCGAGCCCCGGGCGAGCTTGGGTTTGCCCGAGCGTACGTGTCGGGGGCGCTCGACATCGAGGGCAGTATTTGGGACATCGTCTCGCTGCAGCGCGAGCTGCCAGATGTCAAGCTGCAGCCGGCGACGGTCGCAAAGCTCACCGCTCTTGTGGGTCTCGACATCTTCAAGCCCCTGGCCCTTCCGCCCGAGGAGGTGCGGAGCGGTCGAACGTGGACGGCTCACACCAAACGGCGAGATGCCGCCTCGATCAGCCACCACTACGACGTGGGGAACGACTTCTATGAACTCGTGCTCGGACCGAGCATGACGTATTCGTGTGCCGTCTTCGAAGGCTTGTCGGATTCGCTCGATCAGGCACAGGCCAACAAGTACGAACTGATCTGTCGGAAGCTCGGGCTCGAGCCGGGCATGCGATTGCTGGATGTCGGTTGCGGGTGGGGTGGCATGGTCTTGCACGCGGCGAGCCACCACGGCGTGCAGGCCGTCGGCGTCACGATCTCGACCGAGCAAGCCGCTCGGGCCCGCAAACGGGTCGCCGATGCTGGGCTGGAACGTGCCATCGAGATTCGCATTCAGGACTACCGAGATCTCAATGACGGCCCGTTCGACGCCATCAGCTCGATCGGCATGACCGAGCACGTCGGCCTGCGTCAGCTTCGTGACTACTTCGACATCATGCACGGCCTGCTCTCACCTCAAGGCCGACTCCTCAACCACCAGATCGGTCGACGCCCGCAGCGCCGGCACCACCGCTGGTCCGAGCGGCCCGAACGCACCCGGGTGCATACTCGGGGCTTCGTTCACCGGTACGTCTTCCCGGATGGTGAGCTTCACGAGGTCGGCGACCTCATCGGGGTCGTGCAGCGAGCCGGGCTCGAGGTCCGGCACATGGAGTCCCTCCGAGAGCACTACGCACTCACCCTTCGCCACTGGGTGCAGAACCTGGAGACCCACTGGGAAGATGCCGTGGCGCTCGTCGGTGAGGGACGAGTGAGAGTGTGGCATCTCTACATGGCGGCCTCTGCCGAGCTCTTCGCCGTGAATCGAATCCAGATACACCAGGTGCTGGCGACGAAGACGCCAGTCACATCTGGCGAGGCCGGATTTCCGCTTCGTCACCAGTGGGATCGGAATCTTCGGGTGCCGCTGGGTGCCAACGAACACGAAGGCGAAGAGATCATCGACCTGAGAGACGGACGTCCTACGGTGTCGAGATCTCTTGCCGAGAGACCACCGATTCAGACGTAAGGATCGTCCTCGGCCTGGGTTTCCCACCACTCATCTGGGGCCGGCTTCCAGTCGGGATCTGGGTGAATGCAGTCGACCGGGCAGACAGGCAAACACTTATCGCAGGCGCTGCAGAGCTCCGGGATGATGATGACGTCGATGCTGTGGTTGAAGATGGCGCCGAGCGGTTTGGGACATGCCCGGAGGCAAGCATCGCAGTTGATGCACTCGTCCATGTCGATCATCAGCGGGGGATTCTTCCAGACCGGATTCCGCTCGCGGGTCTCGATCCGCAGTTGTCGCCCAGTCTTGCGCGGTGCCGCTTCGGTCCCGGTGGTCATGCTGCGAAGTTAGTGCGCCGCTAGCGTGAGCGTCACTTCAGCCCTGACAACCGGAGCCCGCGTTGACCACCGCACACTTGTTTCTCTCTGACGACTGGATCGACGCCGCCCGCGATCTGCGAGCCGAATTCGAAGACGAGATCCCGGCTCCACCAGTTGCGGTGAAGTTGAACGTCATCGTCACCGACATTCCGCACCGCGACGGCAATCTCGATGGCCACATCGATTCCTCGAACGGCGAGATCATCATCGAGAAGGGCCATCTCGACGATGCCGAGCTGACCGTCACCGTCGACTACGACACGGCAAAGGCCGCATTCGTCACCCGCGATCAACAGGCCGTGATGGGAGCGTTCTTGGGCGGCAAGATCCTCGTCGAGGGCGACGCCTCGCAGCTCCTCATGCTTCAGGCTCAGGCGCCGACCGATCGAGCGGTCGAGATGTACGAGCGACTCGCGGCTCAGACCGTCACGGACTGATCGCATCCTCGTTCGGCGACATCGTCGCCTCGTGACGAGGAAGACGGAAGGCCATCAGGGCGCCGGCTACCGCGAGCACCGCACCAACGGCAAAAGCTGATTGGAAGCTGGCAACCGTGTCGGCCACCGGTGGTTCACCATCCAAGGGCGCGTCTTCCACCGCGGTCTGCACCGCTTGAAGAACCTGGATGCCCACCACCAGACCCACCTGCTGGAGCATCTGCTGCGCTGCGCCGGCAACGCCCAGATCTTCGTCAGCCACCGCATTGGCGACCGCGGCCGTCATCACCGGCGCGGCGGCGCCCATCCCAACACCGGCCAAGCCCAGAGCGCCGGCCACAACGAGGAGCGACCATTCGGGTCGATGCTGACTGAGGATCACCATCGAAACGGCAATCGACGTGCCGCCGAACACTCCGAATGATCGACTGCCGAATCGTTCCGACAACGAACCACTCACCGGACCGGTGAGTGAGAAGCACAGCGGGCGGGCGATGATCACCCAGCTCGTGGCCGCGGCCGTGGCTCCGTAGGCCGCCCGCTGCAGCATCAGCGGAGTGAGAACGAAGCTCCCCATATAGGCGGCGAACATCAGGGTCAACGTCATCGTCGGCACGATGAACCCGGGCATCGTCCAGTAGTGCGGTGGGAGAAGCGGGTGCGGAGACGACCGCTCAACCCGAACGAAAGCGGCAAGCGACAGCCCGGCAACAGCGAACGCAATCCACACTCGTGGAGCAGTCAGATTCTCGGCCGCAAACGTCACTCCGAGCAGGAGGCCGCCAACACCGAGTCCGAGTGTCGTCGCTCCGGGGAGATCGAACCCCGTCACTTCTTGCTTCGTCGTTTCTGGCAGAACGAAGGCAGCGAGCAAACCGGCGGCCAGCACCAGCGGTGCTTGGCCGACAAAGATCCAGCGCCAGCTGAAGGCTTCGATGATCTGGGCACCGACAAGCACACCGATCACCGGCGAGCCGGCACCAACGAAGCTCCACCAGCCGAGGGCGCTGGCCCGGTCGCGTGGGCCGAAGAGACGATTGATGAAGGCGAGAGCTGCGGGTCCGATCGCTGCCCCGCCAACCGCGGCCAGAAGTCGGAATACGACAAACGAGCCGGCGCCCCACGAAGCAGCGATCAGCACCGTGAACACCGCATTCACGAGGAGACCGCCAAGGAACATCGTGCGGTGGCCTCGTTGATCGCCGAGCTTGCCAAAGGTTGGGCCGAAGACGGCAGACACAAGAATCGGCCCCGTCACCGCCCACACCACAGCCGATTCGGACGATTCGAACTCCCTGGCGATCTCGGTGACGGCAACCGTCACGGCGGTGACGCTGAGGTTCACCATGAACATGGCGGTCAGAACGATGGCCAGCGCCCAGTTGGCAAAGCGTTCCTGCGCTTGCGCCCGCTCAGCCACACGCCGGCGAGCCAGGACCAGCGACCACGGGATGAGCGCAACAGGGAGCGCACCACTGTTGCCCTTGGAGAAGTTGGAGAGCGTGATCCGCTCGCTGCCTTCCGGACGAGGCATCCCCGGCTCGTTGCCGCCATCGCCGTTGTTCGGCTCCTCACCGTCTCCGTCCTCGCGCGGCGGGAGCGGTGTTCGACGGGTCACCGAACGAACTTATTGAGTCGAGGCCCGAGGGACCAATGCGCAGCTCAACGCCGAGTGAAGATGATCACCTGCGTGCCTTGACGGCGGCTCTCGCCTGCGGGTGGATCTGTGGCCAGAACCTCCCGGTTCGGCGGGCCCTCCGTGTCGGCGACGACCAGGCCAGCTGCGGTGAGCACGTCTGCAGCTTCAGCTGCCGCCATGCCTCGAACGTCGGGCACAGTGACGAACGGCAGGCCCTTCGACACAACAATGGTGACGGTCGCACCTCGCTCCACGAGCGCTTCCGCCGTCGGCGTCGAGGCGATGACGATTCCTTCTGGCACGTCCTGTGAAAACTCTTCGACGATCTCGGTGACCAGGCCCAGCACGGTCAGCGCCGCCTCCGCCTCGACCGGGGTACGCCCCGCAAGCACCGGGAGAATGCGAGGTTCGGGTCCGGCCGAGATCACGAGGTCGATTCCATCGCCGGTTTCCAGGTCGACACCGACGTCCACGGATTGTTCCAGCACGACACCGTCAACGGCTTCTTCGTCGAAACGCCGCTCGATCTCGCCAACGACCAAACCGTTGGCCTCCATGGCCGCCTCCGCCTCGTCGAACGAGAGCCCGATGAGTTCGGGCGTAGCATGCAGCCGCGGACCCTCGGAGATGACCAGCAGGATGACGCCTCCATCGGTGAGTTGGAACCCGGGCGGAGGCGACTGGGTCAGGATCTGTCCAGCCACGGTGCCGTCCTCTCGCACCATGGTCGGGCGGAGCGACCAGCCGCTGACTTCGATGTCGCGCCGGACATCGTCGACGAACTTCCCCTCGTAGGTTCCCACCGGAAGGGTCGGCAGTGACACCGTCGTGGCGACCTCAGCGGCGTCGTCGTCTGGGCTCAGGAACCAGAATCCGGCGAGGAGACCGCCGGCAGCGAGGCAGAGCAGCCCCAGCATGACGAGCAGCGGGCCGCGAGCTCGGGACGATTGTTCGGCTTCCTGCGCTGCGATCGCCGGAGTCACGTTGGGTTCCGACCCCACATCTGCGGCATGTCCTGGCGCGACATCAGTGCTCTTCGTCGGGTCGGGAGACGTGACCTCAGAGGCGTCGACTCCGTCCGGCGCTGAGACTTCGGAGGGCAGCAAAGGCGAAGGCATCGGCGTGGTGGCGTCACGACCCGAGACGATCGGCCGGGTGACATCGGCTTCGGCTTGGGCGTCGCTCTCGCCCGACCCGCTTGCCGGCCTTCGAACGGCCTGGTCCTCCGCAGGAGCGGGCGCTTGGCCGGAGACAGCGGACACGGTCACCCCCTCGTTGGACGCCGAGATCCCGGCCAGGGAAATCGGGTCTGGACGGGGCAGCAAGCGGGCGGTCTGTTGCAGCGAAGTGGCCAACTCCGCGGCTGAGGGCCGGGCGTTGGGCTCTGCTTTGGCGGCCGGAACGAGCGCTTGCGCCAGTGGGCCCAGAGCGGCGGCTGCTGCGCTCTCAGGCTCGATACTCACGTCGGCGTCCTGCCGAAGCAACATCGTGGCCAATGCGTTGTCGGCAAGGAGAGGAACGTCTCAGGTGACCGCTTCGATGAGAGTCAACGCGAGCGAGTAGACATCGGCTTTGCTGTCCACTCCCGACGCCACACCCTGTTCGGGAGCGGCGTAGCGAGCGGTACCGATGAGCGCCCCTTCCGGCTCGGTCCACGCCGCCTCGGCCACCGCACGAGCGATGCCGAAGTCAGCAACGGCCAGACGGCCGTCACGGCGGAACATGAGGTTGGCTGGCTTGATGTCTCGATGGACAAACCCTGCGGCGTGCGCGTGCGCTAATCCGTTGGCGGCATCAAGCCCGATGAGAAGCGCCTGCGACGGGCTCAACGATCCGGCGTCCAGAATTTGGCGCAACGATCCGCCCGCGAGGAGCTCGGTCACGAGCATGACCTCGGACTCGTCGCTCCAGTCGTAGACCGCCAACACGTTCGGGTGATTGAGCGATGCCGCAGCACGAGCCTCCGCCTGGAACCGGCGGCGGAAGGAGTCAGTGGTCGAAAGCGCTGGGTGCAGGATCTTGACCGCGACCTGGCGACCCAGCAGCAGGTCATCCGCCAAGAAAACCTCAGCCGAAGCGCCGATGCCGATCGAGCCCAGCAGCCGGTATCGCTCGTTCAGCACCCGGCCCACATGGGGGCGCGTCCGCGAGGGACGGTCAGGGTGCTCGGCAATCACGCCGAAATGGTACCTACTGCGGTGGGGCGACGGAGACCAGGCCTCGTTGGATGCCGAACACCAGGGCTTCGAGCTGCGAACGAGCACCCAGCTTGGTGAGCACCGCACGAATGTGGTTCCGAACCGTGTGAACGGACAGGAACAGCTCATTCGAGATTTCGTCGGCGTTCTTTGCCGCCCCGAGAAGCCTCAAAATCTCCAATTCTCGCTTCGTGAGGCCCGAAGAACCGCCTTCAACGGCGGCGGCGGTCACCGCCGCGAGGAGCCCAGCGGGGAAAACGGCGGCACCGTTGGCGACCGAACTGATGGCGGTGATGAGTTCGTCCACGCCTCGGCCCTTGCTCAAGAAGCCAGAACAGCCGGAACTGACGGCCGCTTCGACGGCGCGCCGATCGTCGGCGCCGGTGATCATCAGCACCTTTGGCGCCGGTGAAAGCCGGTTTGCGGCCTCGGCCACATCCGCTCCGGACCCGTCAGGAAGCAGAAAGTCAGTGATCACGACATCGGGCCGGACGTCGGCGATCAGTTGCGCTGCGTCGCTGACGTTCGCAGCGGTGCCCGCAATCTGCAGGTGGTCAGCAGCGTCAATGACCGCCACGAAACCATCCAAGACCATCTCATGGTCCTCCACGATGAGTACCCGAATCGCGTCCGTCATTTCGGTTAACTTAATGCAAATCAACCAGTCAATGCCCATACAAACCCTCGGATCTTTCGAGCGTTGGTCTCGGGCCGCCGCCGCATCAGCCATGATGGTCATCACCGTTGCCGGAATTGCTTGGGCAACGGTCGATCTCGTGACGGTTCCTGGCGGTATCGCTCCGATCTGGCCCGCCATCGGTGTGGCCGTCGCCGGTGTGCTTCTCGCCCCTCGATCAATGCGCGTTCCACTAGCGATCGCGGCGCTTGTTGGAGAGGTTTCCGGGGGCGTCTTGAGTGGCCTGATCGAGCTCTCCACCGAGGTCGTGACGTCGTCAGCCTTCATCGCCGGCGTGCTCGCTGACCTGCTGATGGTCACCGTTCTTCCGCCTCTGATCCGCCGCTCGCTCGGCACTGGCCTGCGCTTTGATCGAACCCACCGGTCGCTTCTTGCCCTCGGATCGATCACCGGGGTCAGCGTTCTGGCCGCAGTGATCGCGGTGCTGGGGATCACCGGCATCGACGGACGATTCCGTCTCATCTCGGTGTTCGCCGTCGGCAACATCCTCGGCGTGATGATGATCGTGTCGCTCGTGGTGCTGACCAACAGCACGTGGACCGTCGACGTTCCGACGTCGATCCGGCGATTCGAACTGCTGGCCAACGTCGTCGTGATCACCGCGCTGACCGTGCTCTCCTTCGCCACTGATGAGCCGGTGGCTTTCGTGCTCTTCCCAGCAGTCATTTGGATGTCGATCCGCTTCGGCCCGAGAGCAGGACTGCCCGCAGCCTCCTTCGTCGTGGCGTACGCCACCGCATCCGCCGTCGTGCAACCAGATCGACTCGACTCGCTGGAGTCCTTGCAATACTTCTCGCTGGCTCTTCTGGCTGGCGCCTGGGTCACTTCGGGCCACGCGTTGCGCGCCGACGACGAGCGTCGACAACTTCGCAGCACGCTCGAAGCCGTTCCGGATCTCGTGTTGGTCACAAGCGAGGACCACCACCTTCTCGAGGCGTGGCCGCCTCCGGGCGGGGCGTCGATTTCATCCCGCCAGATGCTCCGTCTGCTCGACCCCGAACAGGACGATCAACTGGTTCGTGTTTCCTCAACTGCGTCGCAACGTCGTGACCAGTTCTTCGAGGTCCGCTCGGTCGAGATGGACGAGAAGCGTGAGGTCCATGTCGTTCGCGACGTCACCCGACGCCAGCACTCCATGGAAGACCTCGTGATCTCGGAGACGAAGTGGCGCACGATGGCGCTGACGGCGTTCGAGGGGATGATCGAGGTCGACGCCGACGGTGTCATCCAGTTCGTCAGCGAACGTTTCGTCGAGTTGCTTGATGGACAGGGCGGCGACCTCGTTGGCAAGCCATATCCCGCGCTGCTTGACCTCGGCGACTGGGACGATCGCTGGAAGCCCTATCTCCCTCGTTTCCTTCGCGGCGAGTCGTACTCGCACGAGATAACTCGTCGCTTCAACGACGTCATGCAGTGGCTGCTCGTTTCCAGTCGCCCGCTGCTCGACACCAACGGCATCCGCACTGGCGCGGTCCTGTTCTTCGCCGATATCACCGATGTCCGAGAAAAGGAGCAGGCCCGCCGTTCCCTCGAAGCACAGCTGGCCATCACTGAGGAGGAGGAGCGTCGAGCGATCGCCCGCCGCCTTCACGACGGGCCGATTCAGCAACTCGTCGCCGTCGATCTTCAGCTGGGACTTGCGGCACGAGCGTTCGATGAGCCGAACAAGGCGCTCACCACATCACAGTCCACGGTGCAGAGCACGATCGATCAGCTGCGGCAGACGCTCTCGGACCTCGTCCCGCCCGACGTCACCGATGGCCACCTGCTGGCGGAGCTCGAGAAGCTCGCTCGGCGCGTGCTCTCCGAGACCGGGGGCGAGGTGGCGGTGTCCGCCTCCATCGCCTCACATCCCACCGGCAATGTGGCGTTGACACTGTTCACGATTGGCCGCGAAGCCATCATCAACTCGGCGACCCATGGCAACGCTGATGCCATCCACATTGATCTCAGCGAAGACAGCGCCGGGCACACCCTGAGGGTCACCGATGACGGCATCGGTATCTCCGAAGAACACCGCGGCGGTCGGGTAGGACACCTCGGCTTGCGGACGATGCTGGAGCGAGCCCACTCCATGGGTGGGCGCTGCCTCGTGGAACGCGGTGAGGAGCAGGGGACCATTGTCACCGCGACGATTCCGCATCAGCGCTGAGATCCCGGGCACAATCATGGAGTGGCATTGACCCTCCGACAGCAAATCACCATCGGTCTCCTCGTTCTCGTTGCATTCCTTTGTCTCGGCGTGGCCATCGCGTTTTCGGGCGACACCTCTCCGTCAACGCCGGTGTTTAGTGGCAGCGCAGCTGACGGCGGTGGCGATCGATCAGCTGATCCGGACGCTCCCCCGGTCACGCTCGACGTCGATCCAGTTCTTGGCTGGTTCCCAGCCGCAGGTGAAGGTTCGGGCTGCAGCGAGGTGGTCGGCGTCCGGCTCCTGCCCGGCTACACAGCCATCTTGACCATCAACGGCACCGTGATTCCTGAAGAGGAGACGAACGTCTACACCGACTTCGAGAACCGGGTCCTATCGGCCGGCGGTTCTCAAGGTCAGGTCACCTGGGGGCCAGAAGAGGGTTGTCCGTTCGGCACGATCCTTCGACCCACCTCGAACCAAGTCGTCGCCTGCATCTATCGGGTCGAGGATGGCCCGACCAACTGCACCACACGAGCCAACCCCAGCACGTTCGACTTCTAGGAAACTACGTTCGTTGTTCATGGCGAACGATTCCACGGTTGTGCCTGCCAGCAGTGCGGAGCTCGAGACGATCGTTGCGATGACCCGGCGCACACGTCGTCAGCTCGCACAGTGGGCCCCCACGTACTTCAACCCCGCCACCGGGGCCGACGAGATGCACGCCGGGTTTCTTGGCTTTCTCGTCGACTCCGAGGATCACTCGACGAAGGTCGTCTGCGCTCCGTCCGGTGCCGTCATCGGATTCTTCGTCGAGATCGAACAGGACGGTCATCTCTGGGTCGACGATCTCTCCGCTCTCGGCAGCGAGGAGCTTCCCCTCGTGGTGCACGCCGTTGCCCGAGCGCTGGACACTCCGTGGGTCACGTGTATCGCCGCTCTCGACGCGAAGAGAAGGGCGGCGCTCACATCCATTGGCGCCGAGGTGATTTCGACGTACTGGGCTCGTTCCCTCGAGGAGTTACCGACAAACCTGCCGCCCTCAGTTCCGAACTCTTCCGAGGCGATCGACGTGGCACCCGGATTGGCGGCACGGCATACCTTCGGCGGGCGCCCGTTCGCGGCCGACGCACCCGGTGCGCTCATTGTCTCGACCGAAGACGGCGGCGCCGTCGGTTCAGCCAGCGTGAGCCCACCCATCTATGACCCAGGAGGTCCGACGACGGTGGTGGACCGAATCACTGGAACCGATCGGGCTGCAATCGTGCGACAGGCGATGGATGCTGCCGCTCAACGTGGCGATGCCCAACTCGTCATTGTCTCGGCTTCCGAGGACAAAGAACTCGCCGAGGTGGCTCGCCAGTGTGGGTTCGAGCCCGTGGTGGAACTTGTGGGAATCGAGACGATCACCGCAGCGCAGTCAGGCTGAGTCGACCTCGGGCGGCAGCTCACCCGTCTCCAGGATCTGCACGAAGGACGCCTCGTCGATCATCGGTACGCCGGCTTCCTCTGCCTTGCTCACCTTCGAGGCTCCGGGTTCGCTGCCCACGACCACGGCGAACGTCTTCTTGGAGACACTTCCAGGGTTCTTGCCTCCGCGGCTCTTGATCGCGTCGGCAGCACTGTCTCGGCTGAAGCCCTCGAGCGACCCCGTCACCACAATCGCCTTGCCGGCGAGCACCTGCGGCACCTCGCTCCGCTCCGGTCCTTCCAGATTGACCCCACCCGCTCGGAATTTCTCGACCAATGTCTGCGCCTGCTCCGTACTGAAGTAGTCCGCCACACTTTGGGCGATCACGGGCCCGACGCCATCAATCGAA
Organism: uncultured Acidimicrobiales bacterium; assembly: GCA_937997485.1. Lineage (GTDB taxonomy): Bacteria > Actinomycetota > Acidimicrobiia > Acidimicrobiales > SZUA-35 > SZUA-35. Next base: position 51,558 of record CALKTH010000033.1, read on the forward strand.
GCAATCGCCTCGACGTCGGCGGAAGCGATGGCGTCGAGATGGCCGAAGTGGGCAGCAAGCGCTTCGGCTCCGGACGGCCCAAAGTGACGAATTCCGAGACCGACGAGCAGACTCGAGAGCGGGCGACGACGTGACGCTTCCACGCCGGCTCTGAGATTGTCGACCGTGGTCTCGCCGAAACGATCGAGCGAACGAACGCGCTCCCAGTCAATGCTGAAGATGTCGCCGATATCGGAGATCAGACCCTCTTCGATGAACCGGGAGACAACTCGTTCGCCCATCCCCTCAATGTCCATCGCCGAGCGGGACGCGAAGTACTCGATCTGCATTTGCTGGCGGGCAGGACAGAACGGATTGACGCAGAACGTGTGCGCCTCGTCTTCCGGAGCGACCAACGGTTCGCCACACGTTGGGCAGTCGGTGGGGAACGTCCACTCGGGCAGACCGGACAGACGCTCGGCGAGGACGGGCCCGACAACCTCCGGGATGACATCGCCAGCTTTGCGGACGATGACGGTGTCCCCCGGCCGCACATCCTTGACCTTGACCTGCGCGTCGTTGTGGAGTGTGGCCATCTGCACCGTGCTTCCACCGACGAAGACCGGTTCAAGTACCGCGAACGGTGTGGCCTTGCCGGTTCGGCCGATGGACACCTCAATGGCCAGGAGCTTGGTGGTTCGTTCCTCCGGCGGCAGCTTGAAGGCCATGGCCCATCGCGGGGCACGGGCGGTGGAACCGAGACGACGCTGCGCAGTGAGCGAATCCACCTTGACTACTGCGCCATCGATCTCGTAGGCCAGGTCGTGGCGATGCTCCTGCCAATGCTCGGTGAATCCGAGCACGTCGGAGATCGTGGCCACCAGCCGTCGTTCGGGGTTCACGGGGAAGCCCAGCTCGCCGAGCCAATCAAGTGCCGCCGAGTGCGTAGCCAGATCAGGGCCGCCCTCGACCTGACCCAATTGATACGCCCAGAACGCCAAGTTTCGGCTGGCCGTGATTGCCGGATCCTTCTGCCTGAGCGAACCGGCAGCGGTGTTGCGAGGGTTCGCGTAGCGAGCGAGCCCCGCCGCTTCCTGCGCCTCGTTCAACGCGTTGAAACTGGCGACCGGCAGATACACCTCGCCCCGGACCTCGAGCACGGCCGGAGCGTTCGGGATCAAGTGCGGGATGACCTCGATGGTCTTGATGTTTGCCGTGATGTCCTCGCCTACCCGACCATTTCCTCGGGTGGCCCCCTGCACGAGCACACCGTTCTCGTACCTCATCGAAAGGGCGATGCCGTCGATTTTCAGTTCGCACACGTACCCGATCCCGGCCTCTTCGCTCACTTCGAGACCGCGTGCGATCCGGCTGCTCCAGGCTCGGAGTTCGTCGTGATCGAACGAGTTGTCGAGACTCATCATCGGGACGGCGTGCTCAACCGGGGCGAAGGTGGCCGATGGCGCGCCTCCCACGGCATGGGTCGGGGAATCCTCCGTCGACAACTCGGGATGCTGTTCCTCCAACGCCCGTAGCTCACGAACCAGCTCGTCGTACTCGACGTCGGGAATCTGTGGTGCATCGTCCTCGTGATAGGCCCGGTTGTGTCCTGCGATCTCTGCTCGCAACGCATCCACACGACTCGATGCGCTGACGATCTCCTCCGGAGACAGTGGTTCCGACGATGAAGCAGTCACCTCGCGAGAGTAGTCAGCGCGTGAGCCACCGATTCCGAATCATCGCGAGTCGCCGGGCCTGCCAACAGCCCGGCAGACTGTCCGACAATGTCCGGCCCCTCCACTTCCGCCGTCGGCCTCTGGCCTCTTCGCATCCTCTGGCTGACTGCGCTGCCCGTGCTGGTCGGCTTCGGCATGAGCGACGCTCTGGCCGACCGGAGCAACCCCGTCGCCCTCGTGAGCGAGGTGGGTCTGTGGGCTGGCTGGTTCGCAGGGCTCGTCACGCTCCTCGCCCCGTCGACCGCCAGTTTGACGGCGCTTCGGCTTCTGGCCCCCTCCGCGCTCGCCTCCACGCTTCTCGCCGCCGTCAGCTCCGGCATCTGGAATGCAGCCACCGTTGGAGCGATCAGCATCACAGCGGTAGTGCTCGGCCTCGTGTTGCTGCCACAGACCGGTGACGTGATGGTCAACGGCTCTTCCTACGGACCCGAACGCCGCATGGCGCTCAGGCCACCGGCCGCTCTACTGCTCGGGCCCGTGCAGCTCGCCTGGCTCGTTGTCTACGGAGGCTTGGTCGGTGGATCACTTCTGCTGGCGGCGAAGAACTACCTGCTCGGCGTCCCCGTTCTGGCCTTCGGTATCGCTGGAACCTTCTTCGCGGTTCGTTCGCTTCACCAGCTTTCCCGTCGCTGGATCGTGTTCGTACCGGCCGGCTTCGTGATCCACGACTACTTCGCCTTGGCCGAGTCGCTCCTCATCCGCCGACCCGACATTGCCTCGCTCGGTCCCGTCCCGCTCGATCAGGGTGAGCTGCTCGACCTCAGCGGTGGAGCTCAGGGGCTGGCCCTGCTCGTCGAGTTTCGAGAGAAGACACCGATGGCGCTGCGGGCCAAGAAGGAGATCCAAACCTTCCCCGCTCAGAGAGTCGTTTTCACCCCAACCCTTCCGGGTCAGCTTCTCCACGAGGCGCGAGTCCGCGGCATCACGATCGCCTGACCGGCTCTGCCAACAGGCGGAGTCAAGCCAGCGGCGCTGCTCAGCCCAGCACGATGTCGGGATCCGGCACCACGTCTCGAATCAACCACTGGAACGAACGCCACCCCACGTCGGGAGTTGCCAGCGTTGAAGCCGCAATCTTCGCCGCCTCATCACTGATGGCCTTGCCGTCTGGCGCCTTCACGTGGACCTCAGCCACCCGCTCAGCGAGGACAAACCAGCCGACCGCTTCCTCCACCGTGCCGCCCACGGTCAGCAGACCGTGGTTGCGGAGAATACAGAGCTTGTGCTGGCCCATCGCTGCCGCGATGCGATGACCGCCCTCCACCGTGAGAACCTCGACTTCTTCATCGTCGAACATGGCCTGATCGAACACGAAGCAGTTCGACTCCTGGCTCAACGCCCGGAATGGCTCCACGTTGGCTGCCCACGGCGTGCCGTAGCCCGTGTGCGTGTGGGCGGCGCTCACCACGTCGGGACGAGCGGCCAGCAATGGGTGGTGGATGTTGTAGCCGGCAGTGTTGGCGCCGCCACCGGGCGAGCCGGCAACGCCCTCGGCGATCGTTCCGTCCGGTGCCACCAACACGAGGTCGTGCACGGTGGCAAAGCGGAACGACACGCCGTAGTCCAACACCCAGAAGTGGTCGAGAAACTCCGGATCACGGGCCGTGATGTGGCCATCGCCCAACTGTCCCCAGCGCATCGCGCCGAACACGCGATAGCCCAGCGCCACCATCTTCTTTCGATGGGCTCGCTCCTCTTCGACAGAGCGAGTGGTGTCCATGGGCTCGGCGCCGAGCGAGGGATAGTGGCTGTCCATGGCGAGAGCGTAGAACTCCGATGGTGCCCGTACGACTCCATGTGCGGCCTACCGTCTCGACATGGACACACCTGCGCCTCCACTTCCCGACATGGACTTCGCTCCGGACGAGCGAACCGGCTTGAGAGAAATGCTCGACTACTACCGCGCCGTGTTCGCCCGCAAGATGCACGGCTTGGACGGTGCGCAGCTGGCGCAGACCCTTGGCCCGAGCTCGCTGACGCTCGGCGGGTTGTTTCTGCACATGGCCGGCGTTGAAGACGGCTGGTTCGACGACAAGTTTGCCGGCAACGACCCGCCCTCGATCTGGGCCGACGTTGATTGGGAAGAGAACCCGGACTGGGAGCTCGACAACGCTCACACGTTCACGCCCGAGCAACTGTTGGCGCAGTTCAACGAGTCGGTCGAGCGGAGCAGGACCATCGAAGCGGCCGCGACGTCGTTGGATCAGCTCACCGAGCGCTCGGGTCGCAAGGGCGACCGACGCAACCTGCGCTGGATCATGATCCATATGATCGAGGAGTACGCCCGTCACTGCGGCCACGCCGATTTCTTGCGTGAGGCCGTTGACGGCGTCACGGGTGATTGAAGCCGCATGAGTCTCCCTCGGGCGCCGAGGCCGTTGCTGGTGATGGCGCCATTGCTGATGGCGTTGTTGGTGGTAGCTGCGGCGTGCGCTGGCGTGCCCGACAGCGAATCCTTGACCGGAGAGGTCTCCGCTGTGCCCACCACCGCCACGGAGTCAACCGTGGCGTCGACGGCGGCAGCGCCATCAACCGCAGCACCTTCGACGGCACTCACGACCGTCGTTTCTTCGACAACAGCACCCTCCGCGACAGCGCCCGAATCAACGGCATCCGAAACAACCACCGCACCATCAGCAGTAGCCGGCGACACCACCGCAGCACCGGTCGAAGCCACCGGTTCGCTTCAGGAGGTCCGACTCCGATTCGAGTCACGCATCGATGACGTCACCAGCGAACAACTAGCGAGAGAGGCGATGACCATCCTCACCGATCCCCGAGGCTGGGGGCAGGCAGGATTCTCGTTCGTGCATGACGACACCAGTGAGTTCCGTGTCGTCCTCGCCGACGGCCCGGTGGTGGACGAGCTCTGCTTTCCCCTCACAACTCGAAGCCGGGTCAGTTGCCAGAACGGCACCACCGTGGCCTTGAACGCCGACCGTTGGCGGACCGCAGTTCCCCATTGGGATGCCGAGGTCAGCGACTACCGGGGCTACTTGGTCAACCACGAAGTCGGCCATCTTCTCGGGCAACGACACCCGGTCCCCCGCTGCCCGGTAGCTGGCCGCCCCGCTGGTGTCATGGAACAACAGACGGCCGGGCTCGAGGGCTGCACGGGCAACGCCTGGCCTCGCCCCTGGGAGATCGATCACGCGGCGGTTCGGCCCGTCGTGTACGCCCCACTCCCGGACTGGGCCCCCGAGCCCCGCCCCGCCAACAACGAGCGTTAGCCCGCCCCGAAAACACGCCCGAGAGCCCCCGTGGCACCGTTACTTGTCGCCCTGACGTCACTCAACGGTGCCACCAACTCGCTCGTGGTCAGGCAGTGGGAGGTGGGGACGACCGGGGGACGGAAGCTTTGGCCAGACGGTCAAGGACGGCGTCGAGGAGGGGGCCCGTGCTCGGGGGAATGATCCAGATCTCCTCGACACCTCGATCGTCCGCCGCTCGGAGCACTGCGTAGAGCCCCTCGGCGAACGCATCTGACTCCACCGGCAGCGGCCAGCGATGCAGCGCGGGCGCATCAGTCGGCCCGATCAGGCCCACCGAGTCAGGCACCGGCGCACCCGCTGCAAGATCATCGGCACTCACGAGGCGAACCGGAGCATTCGGAGCGTAGTGCGATGCCAGCATCCCTGCGGCTCGGGACTCGCCCGATCGCCCGTCCACAACTGGCTCGCCCAGCACTCGCTCCAGCGCCTCGACCGAAACCCCACCTGGCCTCAGGAGCACCACCTCCTCGCCAACGAGCTCCACGATGGTCGACTCCACGCCTACTCGGGAGCGGCCTCCATCAATCACCGCGTCAATGCGGCCCTCGAGGTCGGCCAGCACATGGTCTCCACTTGTCGGGCTCACGTGACCGAAGCGGTTGGCGCTGGGAGCGGCCACACCGCCGGAGCCCAGCTCGGCGAACGAGGACAACACAGCCTGGGCCACGGGATGGTCTGGCACACGTACCCCGACACTGTCTCGACCGCCGACTACGAGGCGAGAGACACGGTCGGTCCGAGGCAGGATCAAGGTCAGCGGGCCGGGCCAAAACGCATCGGCCAGAAGGCCAACTCTGGGGTCGGTCGAGGTCGTCCAATCCGGCAGTTGGTCGACGCTGGCGAGGTGCACGATGAGCGGGTGACCGGCGGGGCGACCTTTGGCCTCGAAGATCTTGGCGACCGCGTCGTCATCGGCGGCATCGGCGCCGAGCCCGTAGACCGTTTCGGTCGGCAAACCCACGGTCCCGCCTTCAGCAAGGATCGCTGCGGCCCGATCCGCCTCATGCGACTCGAGTCGAAGAGTGGTCTGCTCGGCTGCCTTCTGGCCGGAGTCCGGCCGCTCTCCGGATCCGGATGAGCGATCGCTCACGCCGCAGTACCGCCGCCTACAACTTGGTCGCCTTCGTAGATCACGACGGACTGGCCGGCAGCGATCCGGCGGTGCTCGCCGATCCAGCGGACGGTCGTACCGTCGATCTCGGCCGCCTGTGGTTCGCCGTGGGCGGAGGTCTGCACCGTGACACCGGAGGACACCGGTTGTCCCACCCACTGGAGATCCTCGAGCTCGAGCGCGTCCGTACGCGTCTGTTCCAGCGGTCCAACAGTCACAACTTGGTTTGCACGATCGATCTCGGTCACAAAGCGGCGCTCGGGGCTTCCGCCGAGATCCAACCCCTTGCGCTGGCCGATCGTCACCAGCTGAATGGCCTCCGTACGCCCCACTTCGACACCAGCCTGATCAACGATCTTCGCCGGGCTGAGCGGGATGCGATCGCCGAGGAACTGCTTGCGGCCACCGTCGGAGTGAATGAAGCAAACGTCTTGGCTGTCGGGCTTGTCGGCAGTTCTCATCCCGAGCTCGGTCGCCAGCTCACGTACTCGCTCCTTGGTGATGTCGCCGACAGGCAGCGAGAGCCGCCGGAGTTGGCCCTGATCGAGCATGTGTAGGACGTAGCTCTGGTCCTTCGCTGGGTCGGCGCCTCGAGCGATACGACGAGTGCCGTCGGGCCGTTCAACGATGCGCGCATGGTGACCCGTCGCGATCTGGTCGAACCCAAGGGCGTCGGCCCGCCGAATCAGCTTGTCGAACTTGATGTGTCGGTTGCACTCGACACAGGGATTGGGCGTCCGCCCCTGGTCGTAGGCCTCCACGTACGGGTCGATCACGTGCTTCTCGAAGTCTTCGCCGAAGTTGAAGACGTGGTGGTCGATGTCGAGCTGCTGGGCAACGCGTCGGGCATCGTCAACGTCGGAGACCGAGCAGCAACCGGAGTCGCTCTCGCCGCCCCACAGCTTCAGCGTCACCCCAACAACGTCGTGACCCTGATCCTTCAACATGGCGGCGGTGACTGACGAGTCAACCCCGCCGGACATTGCAACGAGAATCTCAGCCATGGGTAGCCTCCTGAGGATCGAGGGTCGACGGCTCCTGCTCGGCAAAGCGACGGAGCCGACGCACCGCAGCGGGTACCGCGGTAAGGGCCGCATCGACGTCGGCATCGGTGGACGAGTAGCCCAGCGACAGTCGGAGCGAACCCTGAGCCAGCGAACGAGACATGCCCATCGCTGCCAAAACGTGGCTCGGGTCTTGCGCCCCACTCGAACACGACGAGGCGGCCGACGCCAAGATGTCTTCCTTCTCCAGAAGGAAGAGCAGCGCTTCGCTCTCGATTCCGTCGAAGGCGACGTGGCACATGTTCGGTGTCTTGGCTGAGCGATCGCCACCAGGTTCGACGCCGGACTCGACCATGTCAGGCAGCTCGGCTCGGAGGCCATCGACCAGCCGGTCACGCATAGCGCCAAGACGGTCGCACTCTTCGTCGCGATGGGCCACTGTGACGGCGGCCGCCGCCGCCATTGCCCCGATGCCAGGAACGTTCTGGGTTCCGTTGCGTCGTCCCTTCTCCTGCCCTCCACCGCGAACAAGCGGGGACAGCGTGCGCCCTTCACGAACCACGAGAGCGCCCACGCCTTTCGGTCCGCCGAACTTGTGCGCACTCACCGAAATCAGGTCGGCCTCCGCTGCGGCACAGGCGACGTCGATCCAACACAAGGACTGCACGGCATCGGTGTGCAACAGCGCCTTCGGTGCGTGCTCCCGGACGAGCTCGGCAATCGGGCCCAGCGGTTGGATGATGCCGGTCTCGTTGTTTGCGAGCATGACCGAGACGAGCGTGACCTCGGAATCGAGCAGCTCAGCGAGCGCATCCAGATCGACGAAGCCGTTGTTGAGGACGCTGGCCACACGGCCTCCGGAAAACTCGACTGGCTCGAGCACCGCGTGATGCTCCGTCGCTGCGCACACCGCAACCCCGCCATGTGCAGCCAACGTGCCGAACACGGCGATGTTGTCGGCCTCGGTGCCGCCGCTGGTGAACACGATCTCACCCGGCTTGGCCCCCAACGCAGCGGCCATCGTTTCCCTCGCCTCATCCAAGACTCGGTTCGCTGACCGGGCAAGACGGTGAGCACCGGAAGGATTGCCGAAGTTCTCGGTCATGAGGGGCACCATCGCCTCGATCGCCTCGGGGCGAACGGGCGTGCTTGCCGCGTGATCGAGATAGTGCACCATCTGCTCAAGGCTACCGATGTGGTACCACAGGACCGTGTCCCAGTTCGGTCCTGCCACCTACGGCAACGCATTCGCCGACGTCTACGACGCTTGGTACGGGACGATCACCGATGCCGATGCCACTGCCGCCTTCGTTGCCGCCCGCTCCCCACAACAGGCCCCGGTGCTGGAGCTCGGCGTCGGAACGGGTCGTCTGGTGCCAGCGCTCTTGGCCACCGGCAGACCCGTTGTCGGCGTCGATGCATCCAAGAAGATGCTGGATCTCTGTCGAGCCATCGCACCGAGACCGGCGATGGAGCTGCTGCTCGGCGATCTCGGGGCACTCCCCTTGCGGCCACAGCCTCGGTTCGGCGCTGCGCTGTGTGCCTTCAACACACTCTTCAACGTTCCGACCGAGGTGGGCCAACAAGCGTTCTTCGATTGCATCGCCGCCTGTCTGCTTTCCAACGGCGCACTCATCATCGAGGCGCTGACCGGCTACTCCCTCGGCGACGGACCGCCCTCATCCATCGGCGTGTCTCGGGCCGACGCCGACCGACTCGTGCTTTCCTCCACGGTGCTCAATGGAGCCCAACAGACGATTCGCGGCCAGCACGTCGATCTCACCACCACCGGCGAGATCGTGGTTCGCCCGTGGCAACTCCGATGGTCGAGTCCGGAGCAGCTGGACGCCATGGCCGCGAGCGCTGGCCTCACGCTCGCCGAACGATGCGGCGACTGGGATGGGAGGCCTTGGTCAGACGATGACCCGTCGCACATCACCGTCTACCGGCTGGCGACGTGACCGACGACGGACAATCAGCCGGAGATCGATGGTCCAAGCGTCATGGCCGCCACGAAGGACAGAGCGGCGAGGGCGAGGACCACACCGAAGGCTGCCGCCTTCGAGGCCTGCTCTTGCTTGACCAGCAACGCCAACACGACACCAACGGCCGCTCCGCCCACGATGCCGCCCACGTGACCCCACAGTGAAATACCGGGAAGCAAGAGGGGCAGCGCCACGTTGATGCCAACGACCGGGGCGAACCGCTTGGCCTCCTCGATCCGACCCTGCGTTGCCAGGAGCGCTCCCGCTCCGGCAGCAAGGCCGAGGACCGCGCCCGAGGCACCGAGCGTTGGCGCACCGAAGTTGAACAACAGTACGCCGGCAGCCCCACCAAAGAGCCCACCGGCGTAGATCAGCCCCGTCCGGACAGGTCCAATGCCTCGCTCCATCATCGAACCGAAGATGTAGAGCAGGTACATGTTGAACCCGATGTGGAAGATCGATCCGTGCAGGAAGCCTGACGTCACGATTCGCCAGAGCTCGCCGTCCTCAACGAGTGGGCCAAAGAGCACACCGTCCCGAGTGAGCGATCCGGACCGGGTACTCGTTCCGCCAGTGGCCATCTGGGCGAAGAACACCAGGACGTTGATGGCGATGATGGCGTACGTCAGACGAGGCTCGGTGACGAGATCTTGGGGCCGGTACACCTTCTGGCCACTGCTCTTCACACACTCCGGGCAGTGAAAGCCAACCGATGCCGAGCGCATGCAATCGGTGCAGATGGGACGGTCGCACCGCTGACAGCCAACGGCGGCTGAGTTTCCTGAGTGGCGATAGCAGACCGTGCTTTCGGTGATCACGATCGCCAACCTAGCGAGCTGGCGATAAGTCGTTCATAAATCAACGGTTGCCGGGGATCCGCCATTCTGGAAGCAGAGATCATTACCGTTCAGTAATGTGGCGGCCGACACAGGTTGCCGCCTACAAGGGAGACACACGCAATGATTCAAGAATTCAAGGACTTCATCAACAAGGGCGGGGTTTTCGAAGCCGCCGTCGGCCTCATTCTGGCGTTGGCGTTTGCGCCGATCGTCAACTCGATGGTTGCCGACGTCATCATGCCAATCGTCGGTCGCATCTTCGGAGCACCCGACTTCAGCGAACTCAAGATCAACCTCGGTGGCGAGGAATGCACCACCGACGCCGATGGTGTTGAGACCTGTGTCGAGGCGGCCATCCGCTACGGCGCCTTCATCAACACGATCATCTCGTTCATCCTGATCGCACTGGTGATCTTCATGCTGGTCAAGGCCTACAACAACGCCAATAAGGCCGAAGAGGAAGAGGACGGTCCCTCCGAGATCGATCTCCTCACCGAGATCCGCGACGGGCTCAAGAAGTAAGGTCCTCGCACCTCGCGCTACTCGGGCCGGTCCGCGTCTGCGGGCCGGCTCGGTTCGTTTTCACCTCAAGACGAGCGCCGGGCAGGCGAGCTCAGGACGCTCCCGGTTCGGCCAGGGGCTCGTCAAGCAACCGACCAGCAGCGTCCCAGGGATCCACGGTCCGAGCGACCACGTCGCTGCGAAGCGAGCTGAAGGCATCCGTCGCCCGCAGTGCGCGCACTCGCTCGTCGAGCCGCTCCCTCACGATGCGCTCCAGCTCTTCTTCTCTACGTTGAGCCCGACGCTCTTCGAGGCCACCCGTGCGGTCCAGAAAGCTTCGATGCTCACGGATCGCGGCCCAGAGTCCGTCGAGGCCAGAAGGTTCCGAGGCCACCGTGGACACGATGGGCGGGCGCCAGTGCGGGCCAACGAATCCGTGAATCGGATCGTCGTCTTCTCTGGTTTCGCCGTTGCCGGACAGATCGAGCATGTATTCCAGATCCCTGCGTGTGTCGTCAGCACCCGCCCGATCCGACTTGTTGATCACGAAGATGTCGGCGATCTCCATCAGCCCGGCCTTATTCGCCTGGACGGCATCTCCCCAACCCGGGTTGACCACGACGATGGTGGTGTCTGCGGCTCCGACGACATCGACTTCGACCTGACCGACGCCCACGGTTTCGATCAGCACCCACTCCCGGCCAGTCGCTTCCAGGAGCCGAACAGCAGCCGGCGTGGCGAGTGCGAGGCCGCCGAGGTGGCCGCGGGTTGCCATCGAACGGATGAAGACATTCTCGTCGAGTGCGTGCTCCTGCATCCGCACCCGGTCACCGAGAATTGCACCACCGGTGAACGGCGACGAAGGGTCGATGGCCAAGACGGCGAGGGCAAGATCATCGGCCCGCATCTGAGTGACCAGTGCGGAGGTCAGCGTGGACTTTCCAGCACCCGGGGCACCGGTGATGCCAACGGTGTATCCGTTGCCAGCGAACGGGAACGCGAGCTGGCCCACTGTTCGAGCGGGAGCTCCACCTCGTTCGATCACCGAAAGCAGCCGGGCAAGACCCGAGCGACGACCGTTGCGAGCTGCGTCGAAGAGCCCTTGGAGGCGTTCGATGTCCACCGGGGCGCTCAACGTTGCGCTATCAAGAGCAGCAGCGGCACGTGAACGGGATCAGCCAGCGATCGGGGAGACCTTGGCCCCACCGATGACGACGGCAGTGCCGTCGTCGCTGTTGTCAGCCAGTTCGGCGCCGACGTGTTCGACGGCGGTCACGCCCTCGACGCGAGACGTCATGATGCGCTCGATCCCGTCCTTCAAGGTTGCCGTCGAGACCGGACAGGTGACGCAGGCTCCGGTCAGCTCAACTGAGACAACGCCACTCTCCTCGTCGAGTGACCGAAAGAAGATGTCACCCTCGTCGGCCTGGATGGCGGGGCGGATGACGTCGATGACCGCCATCACCTTCTTTTCCATCGTGCTGCTCATCAGCTGGCTCCTTCTGGGTGTTCGAGTGCCGTCCGTCCAGACCGAAGGGTCTGTGCATTCGCTTCGTGCGGCGTGGGAGAAAGGGTATCGCTCTACCCTGGCGAGGATGAATCCCTGGCTGAGTGTTGAAGCGTTTGGGAGCACGATTTTGTTCCCGTTCTTCGCTCATCAAGGCGGCTGGGACGAGATTCTGCTCGTGGCCGCACCACTCGCATTCATCGGCCTGCTGCTCTGGTTGGCCAACAAGCGGGTCGATGCCAAGCTCGAAACGCAAGCTCAAGACGGCGCGACTCATCCGGACAAGACCGACGCCGGGTGACCACACTCACTGTTGAGCATCCAGCCGATCCGGACCTCCTGGCCTCGCTCAGAGAAGCCCGACACGATTTCCTCGATGAATCCGAGGATGGCACCGACCGCTGGGTACAAGCGAAGGGCCCGTTCCGCCGGTACGAACGACAGCTGAGCGTGCACCCAGACTCGGGGCGGGTCACCGAAACGACGAGCTTCTCGCTCGACATCCCGATCTGGCGACCCATCTTCACCATCTTCATGAAGCGGGCGCTGGCGGACACGGATCGCACACCAAGGCAGCGGCTCTGGTGGTCTCGGACCGTCCTGTCGAACCAGGTGGTCCGGCTCCTGAGTGCGCTCAGCGTGCTCAGCATCATGACCGGCTACCTGGGCGTCCTCATCGGCCAGACCATCACCTTTGCGTCTGAGGAATTTGGCGTTGGCGACAATGCGCAGGCTCGCACACTCGCAGCCATTCGCATCGGGATCATCGTGTCCGTCATCGCGATTCGAAAGGCCGACGTCATCGGTCGGCGGCCGTTGCTCCTCGGCTTCACCGTCGGTGCGCTCACGTTCTCCCTTGCCACCGCGTTCGTGCCCAGCCTGATCTGGCTCGGCGTCACCCAAGGAATCGCTCGAGGTTTCACTACCGGGCTGATCACCCTCCTCATCCTCTCGGCCACTGAGGAAGTGCCGGCCGAGTCCCGGGCACTCGGCATCAGCCTGATGGCGATCGCGGCCGGCTTCGGCGCCTTTCTCGTCCAACCGACGTTGGTCTTGGCCGATACCGGCATCGGCGGCTGGCGCTGGTCGTTCCTGCTCTCGGGCCTCTTCATTCCCGTCGTGGTGTGGGCCGCCGCGGTGCTCCCAGAGACCACCCGCTACACGGTGGCGGCAGACGAGGGCGTCGTTGGCATCATTGATCGCTCACGCTTCATCCTCGTCGCCGGCTCGGCCTTCCTCTCGGCGCTCTTCCTGTCCCCCGCTTCGCAGCTTCTCAACGAGTACCTCCGGGATGATCTCTCGTGGACCGGCTCCGAGATCAGCCTCTTCCGCATTGTCACCGGCACACCCGTCGGCATCGTGGTGATTGCGGCGGGTCTCATCGCCGACCGCGCGGGACGCAAACCCATCGGCAGCGTCGGCCTCGCGATCGGCACGGGCGCAAGCCTGGCTGTCTTCTTCCTCACCGGCGCCGCCTTGTGGGTAATGAGCGCGCTTGGCTTGTGGCTCCTTGCCGCAGCGACGCCGGCGCTTCGCGGCTACCAGACCGAGCTGTTCCCCACTCGGGCCCGGGCAAGGGTTGGTGGCTGGGTCGACCTGATTGCCGTCACCGGCAGCGCCATCGGTCTCTTGCTTGTGGGTGAGCTGGCAGAGCGCTGGGACTCTTTGGGATGGGCGATCGCCGTACTCACGCCCGGCCCTCTCATCGTGGCGGGCCTCGTGCTCTTCGTCTATCCGGAGACCGCAGCGGTGGAGCTCGAGGTCTTCAACCCTGATGACCCAGAGTTCACGCCTTGAGGCCCCTGCCGCTCACTTGGTGATGAGGATGTCTCGGGCTTCGGTCAGCTCGGCAATGCGAGCCGCTGCCTCATCCGTTAGGCCACCGTGATCTGGGTGGGCATCGCGCAACAGAGTGCGGAACCGTCGTTGCACGGCCCGCTTGTTCGGGGCGTCGTCGCTGGTGCCCTCGATTTCGAGGATCTCCATGGCCCAGGAAAAAGGGTCGTTCCAGCTCTTTAGATCGTCAAGCGACGCAAGCCGTCCGCCCATGATCTCGCTGACGAACTGGCCGTCGACCGGCCGCCCCCACACCAAAGCGACGCGGATGGCTTCGAACACCGGCCCTCGTGCATGCTCCGGGAGTGAACCGGCGGCATAGACAGCACCCAACGCCTGCTGCACCGCGCGGCCGTAGTCGTCGTCGAACTCGAACGAGAGGTTGTTGCCGTCGGCCAGCAGACGGTGGGTGCTGCGGAGCAACCCCACGCGATCGGCCTGGAAACGATGCTTCACTCGGGGCTGCGGAATGCGGAAGCCGTGGTCCAAATCATCGATGAGCCCAACCAGGCCCTCTCGCAGATCGGACTCCACGTTCGGAGCGGAATGCGCAACGATCCCGGCCAGGAGAAGGCCTCCGGCGCCGGGGGCGGGGTCGACAGGCAGGTCTCGTTCCCCGAGAGCAATCCGGCGGGTGGGTGCGATGGGACGAGAGTGGTGCACCACCAGTTCAGCCAAGATCACTCAAGAAAGTTACCGGCCCTGCTGGCTCCCGCCTCAATCAGGTCGAGACGTTCAGATTCGACGGTGACCTTGGGGTCAGGCACCCACAGCAAGTGCTGCGCAGTGATGGTGGGGGTCAGGCACCCACAGGGGAGGGTCAGTCGGGGATGGAGATGTTGAGGATGTCGGGATGGGCCGGGGGGAACTCCATCTGGAGTGACGCCAGTGTCTGCTTCACGATCTCCGACACAGCGATGTTTCGATACCACTTCCGGTTGGCCGGAATGATGTACCACGGCGCCTGCTTGGTGCTGGTCTTGCTCAATGCGTCCTCAAACGCCTCCATGTAGTCATCCCACATCGAGCGCGCGTCGAGGTCGGCCGGCTCGAATTTCCAGTTCTTCTCGGGCTCATCGAGACGGGCTTGCAACCGTTCTTTCTGCTCGTCCTTGGAGATATGCAGGAAGATCTTGATGATCGTGGTGCCTTCGTCCGCCAGCATCTCTTCGAAGTCAACGATGTGGTCGTAGCGCTTGCTCCAGCGCTCCTTCGGCACCAGATCGAGCACCCGAACCACAAGAACATCCTCGTAGTGGCTGCGATTGAAAACCACGATCTCACCGTCGGCGGGCACGTGCGCGTGGACGCGCCACAGGTAGTCCCGTGCCAACTCGGGCTTGGTCGGCTTCTTGAACGACGGGATCTTGACGCCCTGCGGGTTCACACCCTCGAAGACCTTGCGGATGGTCCCGTCCTTGCCGCCGGCGTCCATGGCCTGGAGCACGACGAGAACTCGCTGCTTGCCCTCGGCGTACAGCAGCTCCTGCAGCGCTTCGATCTCTTCGTTGAGCTCGAGGAGGCGCGCATCAGCAGCGGCCCGATTGGCCGCCTTGTCATCGTCGGCCTTCCACTCTGGAGTGGACTTTGGATCGACCTCAGAAAGATCGACCTTGGAACCGGGGCGGACGCGAAGAGCATCGATGTCGAAGGCCATGACCGCAGATCATGGCAGACGCGACGCGGCCAGGCGCTGTTCGCCAGAAGCGCGCTACGGAGCGATGGTGTGGAGCTTCTCCAACGAGTGGTCGGCCTCGATCATTCGCACGGTGCCGGAGCGGCTCCGCATCACGAGTGACTGGGTGAACACGCGATTGCGACGATAGGTGACGCCCCGCAGGAGATCACCGGTGCTGATGCCGGTCGCGGCGAAGAAACAGTCGTCAGAAGACACCAGGTCGTCCATCGTGAGGATCTGTTCGAAATCGAACCCCTGGGCCTCAGCGGTCGTTCGTTCTTCCTCATCTCGGGCGTAGAGCCGACCCTGCAGATCGCCACCCATGCACTTGAGCGCGGCCGCGGTGATGACACCTTCTGGGGTACCGCCGACGCCGAACAAGATGTCCACACCGGATCCGGGGGTGGCCGTGGCAATGGCACCGGCGACATCGCCATCACGGATCAGTCGGATGCGGGCGCCCGCAGACCGGATCTCGCCAATGAGCTCGGCGTGGCGCGGGCGGTCGAGCACGACTGCGGTCAGGTCTTGGACCGACACGCCTTTGGCTTTGGCCAGTGCGGTCAGGTTTCGGTCGACGGGGAGTCGGATGTCGACAATGCCAGCACCGTCGGGCCCGACAGCGAGCTTGTCCATGTACACGACGTCGCCGGGGTTGAACATCGAACCACGCTCGGCCACAGCGATCACCGCGATGGCGCCACCCTGGCCATTTGCCGTCAGCGTCGTTCCATCAACGGGGTCGACGGCAATGTCGGTCAGCGGCCCACGGCCGTTGCCGATCTGCTCGCCGTTGTAGAGCATGGGGGCTTCGTCCTTCTCGCCCTCACCAATGACGACGACACCGTCCATCTCCACCCCGTCGAGCACGCCTCGCATGCCATCGACCGCTGCTTGGTCTGCTCCGTTCTTGTCACCACGTCCGAGCCAACGAGCGGCGGCCAGCGCCGCTGCTTCGGTGGTCCGCACCAGATCGAGTGCAAGGTTTCGGTCCGGCCGGACCCGTTCGGAGACTGTCATCAATTGCCCATCTGTTCCGCGACACGCCCTCGTCGACGTGCAGCACCATTCAACTCCATCTTCGGAGCTACGTCGTTTTGATCGGCCGACAGCGCCGATCTTTGAAGCGATGACCGTCCCAGGTCAGCTGCATGGTCCGAGTGTGCCCTCGAGCGCATCGGCCCAGGCCGCTCCAAGGCGAGCCCCGCCGGCGTCGTTGGGGTGCACGTCGTCATCGCTGTGCACCGCCAGATCGAAGCCAGTGAAGTGATCAACCATCACCACCGGTGACCGCCGATCTGATAGTGCCGGGAGGCGAGTCGCCAGCAACGCGTTGAACGCTTCCACTTCTACCGTCGCTCCGCCGAGCGGAATGATCTCGGCCACGAACACGGTCACGCCAGGCCGACTGACCTGAATGGTCCGCACCATTTCTTCCATGCGGTCAGCTGCCTCGGCTGGGGCGATCCCCCCGCCGAGGTCATTCGTACCTGCGTGCAGCAAAACGATGCTGGGGTTGGCAGCCTGGACGATGTCCGGAGACAGCTCCAACAACTGTGGCGTACTGAATCCCTCGTAACCATCGTGGTCGGCATCCCCGACCTCGTCGGCGAATCGATTGCGAGTTCCCACCATGTCGAAGGGGCACCCCCGCTCGGTCAGCTGATCGACCAGTGCCGCTCGCGTCTGCGGCGCTTCGGTGATGGAGTCGCCGATCATCTGAATTCTGGCGGTCCCGGCCCAGGGCCCCGCTGTCGGGACTGCGGGTGACGGCGTCTCGTCGCTGCTCGTTCCGTCGCTCGGCAGCGAGGCATCTTCGGTCTCGCCGCTGTCTTCCGTACCCACCACCGCAACCGAGTCGGCGATGCCGTCGTCGCCTTCAGCGCTGTCGTCGGCCGAGGCCAAGACCGGAGCGCCAACCGTCGCCGTGCTGCCGCCCTGCACCGAGGAGACCATCAGCACGGCCAGGGCTCCCAGAGCGACCGTGCCGATGAGGACTGCGGCGGCGAACGGAAGGAAGCCCTTGGGCGGTGGTTCGTACGCTTCGTCGGCCAGCGCAGTGACGTCGTAGGCATCGAGGGCGTCCGCCTCGCCGGTCAGAACGGCGGGAGCTGAGACCTCGCTCCAATCAACGGTCGCCACATCATCGGCCTCGACGGCAGTGGTGTCGATCTCGCTGCTCTCGATTGGGGAGTTCTCGAGTTCGGCGTTCTCGAGTGCGCTGCTCTGATCTACAGCCAGCTCAGGAGCGAGGGCCGGCAGGGTTCGGGGCGCGGGCGCGTCGGCGGGATCGTTCGTGTACCAGGATTCCGGATCGGTCCGCTCGGGCGATTCCATCGGGTCGAGGGTAGGCGGACGCGACAGCGCTGCGTGATCAGGCGATCACACAGCGCTGTCAATTCGTTGAGTTTTGGTCCGGCGGTTGCCCGCCCGACGGATCAGGCGTCGGCGCCAGTGGCCAGACGTAGCCGCAGTTCGGCCCACTTCTGGTCTTCGAGCGCAAAGGCGTTGTGCTCATCGGAGCGCAATGCCTCTTCCGCCACAGCGAGGTCGGCTTGCGCCGCGGCCGTATCGATATCGGTCGACGGCACGGCCAGATCGCTCAATACGGTGACCTTCTCGCCGGTGACCGAGACGAAGCCGCTGCGAACAGCAAACGAACGGGTCTCACCCGCAGCTTCGGTCACACGCACTTCCGAGACCTGCAGGCTGCCGATGAACGGCTCGTGGCCTGCGAGGAAGGCGATCTCGCCGCCCCCCCGGGTACGGGCCACAACCTGGGTTCCCTCGCCCGAGTAGAGCGAGGTCTCCGGCGAGACGAATTCGACGGCGAAGGCCATCAGTTGCCCACGGACTTCTGGAGCTGCTCTGCCTTCTCACGAGCGGAGTCTGCGCCACCAACGTTCAGGAACGCCTGCTCGGGCAGGTCGTCGAGATCGCCGTTGAGGAGTGCTTCGAAGCTGTCCACGGTCTCTTCGACCGGCGTGAAGTTGCCGTCGAGGCCGGTGAAGACCTTGGCGACGAACATCGGCTGCGACAGGAAGCGCTGCACCTTGCGGGCACGGTCGACGGTGATGCGGTCCTCTTCGGACAGCTCGTCGAGACCGAGGATGGCGATGATGTCCTGGAGCTCCTTGTAGCGCTGGAGCACTTCCTGCACCCGGCGAGCCACGTTGTAGTGACGATCGCCGACAACCTCGGGAGCGAGGATGGTGGACGTCGAGGCGAGTGGATCCACGGCGGGGTAAATACCGAGGGCTGCGATGTCACGGCTCAGCTCGGTGGTCGCATCGAGGTGGGTGAAGGTGGTGAACGGTGCGGGGTCGGTGTAGTCATCGGCAGGCACGTAGACGGCCTGCAGCGAGGTGATGGACTTACCGCCAGTCGAGGTGATGCGCTCCTGGAGGATGCCCATCTCGTCGGCGAGGGTGGGCTGGTAACCCACGGCGGATGGCATACGACCGAGGAGGGTCGACACCTCGGAACCGGCCTGCACGAAGCGGAAGATGTTGTCGACGAACAGCAGCACGTCTTGGCCCTGCACGTCACGGAAGTACTCCGCCATGGTCAGAGCCGAGAGGGCCACACGAAGACGCACGCCGGGCGGCTCGTCCATTTGGCCGAAGGTCAGCGCGGCCTTGGAAAGCACCGAGGTGACGCCATCGCCCATGAGCGTCTCGCCCATTTCGATGAAGAGGTCGGTGCCTTCACGAGTGCGCTCGCCCACCCCGGCGAACACAGACACACCACCGTGGTTGGAGGCCACACGGGTGATCATCTCGGTGATGAGCACGGTCTTGCCCACGCCCGCACCACCGAAGAGTCCAATCTTGCCGCCCTGAAGATACGGCGTGAGAAGGTCGATGACCTTGATGCCAGTCTCGAGCACGAGCTTCTTGGGCTCGAGGGTGTCGAAGGCGGGTGCGCTGCGGTGAATGCCCCACCGCTCGCCGATCTCGAGCGACTCGATCGGAACGTCGAGCGGCTCGCCGATCACGTTCCAGATGTGGCCGAGTGTGACATCGCCCACGGGCACCTGAATGCCGTGCCCGAGGTTCTCCACGGAGGTGCCACGCTTGAGGCCGTCGGTCGGCTTCAGGGCAATGGCTCGAACGCGGCCATCACCGAGCTGCTGGGCGATCTCAGCCATGACGGAGGTGGTCTCGCCACCAACCGTCACGTCGAAGCGCACAGCGCCGTTGATCTCGGGCAGCGAATCCGGCGGGAACTCGATGTCGACGACCGGGCCGGCGATGCCGACGATCCGTCCGTTCTTGAGCTGCGGTTCGATTGCAGTCATCTGCGTACTCCGGGTGTTACTGGGTGGTTTGGGTGAAGAACTGGTGGTGCTGATCGACGATCAGATGGCGTCTGCCAGATCGAAGTCGTACGGCGTCGGCTTGGTGTCGTCGCCCTTGCCGGCCGCAAGCGACTCGGCGCCACCGACGATCTCCATGATCTCGGTGGTGATGGACTCCTGGCGAGCCCGGTTCATGATGCGGGAGAGCTTGATGATCAGCTCTTCTGCGTTGTCGGTCGCGGCCTTCATGGCGCGCTGCCGGTTTGCGTGCTCAGACGCCGCTGCGTCGAGCAGGGCGGCGAAGAGGCGAGCTTCGACGTAGCGAGGCAGCAGGTCTTCGAGCACACCCTCGGGAGAAGGCTCGAAGCTGAAACCGGCGAGGGCTTCGGCATCGCCGCCGCCAGCCTCGGCCATGGTCTTGGTGTCCTCGAGCGGGAGGAACCGCCGGACCACGGGGCGCTGGGTGCCCATCGAAATGAACTCGGTGTAGATCAGTTCGACCTGATCGACCTCGCCCGAGTCGAACAGTTCACGGACCGCACGGGCGATCTCACGAGCGTTCTCGTAGGTGGGATTGTCGGTGAAGCCTTCGAACGTGGCGTGCAAGGCGAAGCCGCGGAACTCGAAATACTCGCGCACCTTCTTGCCGACGGAGATGATCTTGTAGTCGCCACCCTCGGCTCGCAGGGCTTGGATCTCGCGCTCGGCGGCGCGAATGACCGAAGAGTTGTAGGCGCCAGCCAGTCCGCGGTCGCCAGCGCAGACCACGAAGGCCACGTTCTCGACCTTCTCGACCTGACGAAGCAACGGATGGTTGACGTCCGCGCCACCAGCGGCGAGGGACTCGATGACACCGGTGAGCTGCTCGGAGTACGGACGAGCCGCCCGAGCACGGGTCTGTGCACGCGCCACACGAGTGGCGGCGATCAGCTCCATGGCACGGGTGATCTTCTTCGTATTCTTGACGCTGCCGATACGGCGCTTCAGGATTCGTTCAGCTCCACCTGGCATGAATCAGGCCTCGGCGCGAGAGGTGTCTTGCTCGGGCAGGGTGTTGGTGGCATCGACCAGCGTGCTGTCTGCAGCACCCTGTGCTTCGATGCCGGGCTCACCGGCGCCGCTAGCGGAGCTGACGAACTGGTCGGTGAAGGCGCCGATGGCGGCTTCAAGCGCCTCTTCGTCCTGCACCTGACCGGTGTCGACGATGTGGCGAAGCTGGTCGGAGTGACGGCTGTGGAACCATTCGAGGAGCTCGCTCTCGTAGCGAAGCACATCGGCAACTTCCACGTTGTCGAGGTAGCCGCGGGTGCCGGCGTACAGCACCACGACCTGCTCTTCGACCGGAACCGGCACGTTGATGCCCTGCTTGAGCAGCTCGGTGAGGCGGTAGCCACGGTCGAGCTGAGCCTGCGACACGGCATCGAGGTCGGACCCGAAGGCGGCGAAGGCGGCGAGCTCACGGAACTGCTGGAGGTCCGACTTGAGCGTGCCGACGGCGTTCTTCATGGCCTTGATCTGAGCGGCGGAACCGACTCGGCTCACGGAGATGCCCACGTCCACGGCGGGACGAATACCGGACTTGAAGAGATCGTCCTGGAGGTAGATCTGGCCGTCGGTGATCGAAATCACGTTGGTTGGGATGTATGCCGAGACGTCGCCAGCCTTGGTCTCGATGACCGGCAGCGCCGTCATCGAGCCTGCGCCGTTGTCGTCGGAGAGCTTGGCGGCCCGCTCGAGGAGGCGGGAGTGCAAGTAGAAGACGTCGCCGGGGTATGCCTCACGGCCCGGAGGGCGACGGAGGAGGAGCGACACCTGGCGGTAAGCCTCGGCTTGCTTGGAAAGATCGTCGTAGATGGCGAGGGCGTGGCCCGCGTTCTCCATCCAGTGCTGTCCCATGGCGCATCCGGTGTACGGAGCGAGGAACTTGTAGGGCGCCGGGTCACCAGCGGAAGCAACAACCACGACGGTGTATTCCATGGCGCCGGCTTCTTCGAGCAACGCGACGGTCTGGGCGACGGTGGACGCCTTCTGGCCGACGGCCACGTAGACGCACTTCACGCCGAGGCCCTTTTGAGCCAGGATCGAGTCGATGGCGACCGTGGTCTTGCCGGTCTTGCGGTCACCGATGATCAGCTCACGCTGGCCTCGACCGATTGGGATCAGCGAGTCAACAGCCTTGATGCCGGTCTGCATCGGCTCGTGCACGGGCTTTCGGCCGGTGATACCGGGCGCCTGAATCTCCATGCGGCGGCTCTCGACGTTGACCAGCGGGCCCTTACCGTCAATCGGCTCACCGAGCATGTTGACGACTCGGCCGAGGACGCCGTCGCCGACGGGAACGGAGAGAATCTCGCCCGTGGACTCGACAGCCTGTCCTTCTTCAATGGCATCGACATCACCGAGCACCACGGCGCCGATGGAGTCTTCGTCGAGGTTGAGCGCAAGGCCGATGGTGCCATCGGCGAAGCGGAGCATCTCGTTGACGGCGGCGTCAGGAAGGCCACCAACGCGGGCGATGCCGTCGCCGACCTCGAGCACACGGCCGACGGTCTTGCTCGTGACGTCAGCCTCGAAGCTTGCCAGGTTCTTTTTGAGTGCCCCTGTGATTTCTGCGGGGTCGAATGAAAGTGCCATGGGAGCTCCTAGAGGGCTTCGCGCATCTGGGTGAGTCGGGTACGGAGTGAGCCGTCAATGACGGTGTCGCCGATGGTGGTGACCGCACCACCCACGACGGAGGGATCGACGATCATCTCGAGTTCGACGTCGACGCCAGTCTTTTGCTTCAGAGCCGCAGCGAGGCGGTTCTGCTGATCGGCAGTGAGCGCCACGGCCGATCGAACTGTGGCGACGGACTTGCCGTCGGCCGCAGCTGAGAGGTTGAGGAACGATCCGACGATGTCGCCGAGCTGACCACCGCGGCCGGCGGCAACGATCATGCCGACAAGCGCCCGAACGGTGTTCGAGGTCTTGTTCGCCAGAACATCGTCGACGATCTGACCCCGAACAGCGGCGGGGATCAGGTTGTCGGACAGCGTCGAGCTGAGCTCGCTGTTGTCCGCTACGGCGCGAGCGACGTCAGCGAGTTGGGACTTCGTGGTGGCGAGGTCACCTTCGGCGCGGGCCACAGCCAAAAGGGCTTCGGCATAGCCAGCGTTTGCATCTGCCATCGGGGTTTCTCCGGATCGTGGTTCGTTCGTGGGTGAATCAGGCGGGCTGAGCCGGGCTCAGCTGCCGACCTGATTGATGTAGGTGTCGATGAGCTCGGAGTGAGCGGTGTCGTCGAGCGACTCGTTCACCACGGCTTCGGCGGCGTCTCGGGTGAGGCCAGCAACGTCGGATCGAAGATCCGCCAGAGCCTGACGCTTCATGTTCTCGACGTCGGCATTGGCTCGAGCCTTGAGGGCTTCCGCATCTGCGTTCGCCTTGTTGACGAGGTCGACCTTCAGGCGTTCAGCGGTCTCGCTTGCTTCGGCCCGGATGCGACTCTCTTCAGCAGAGATGTCAGGCAGCTCGGCTTGCGACGCCGACAGCGACGCTTCAGCTTCGCTGCGCTCTGCCTTGGCAGACTCGAGCTCATTGCGAATGCGCTCGGTGCGGCCGTTGATCATTCCCTTGATGGCCGGTCCGGCCTTCCAAGCGATGAGAGCGACGAGCACGAAGAACGCCAGGGAGCCCCAGATGACCTCGTTGATGTCCGCCGCGATCTGACGGCCGTTCGGGCCTTCAGCAGCGAAGATCGAGAACAACATGGTGTGACCTCAGTTCGGGTTCGACAGGTAACGATCGACCACCGGCTGCGCCGATGCCAGATCGATAGGACGGTTCATGACACGAGACGCAGCGTCCGCTGCCAGCTCTGCGACCGATGCCGTAGCGCCGGACATCGCTTCGGCACGGGCCGTTTCGATCTCTGCCTCGGCGGCGGAGCGAATGCTCGCCGCTTCTGCTTCAGCAGCACCGATGATGGTGGCTCGTTCGGCTTCAGCCTCGGCACGAGCAGCATCGACGACGGCTGCAGCCTCAGCCTTGACACCAGCGAGTTGGTCATCGACCTCGGTCGCTGCTGAACCGGCCTGAGAGCGTGCACGCTCGGCCGCATCCAGATCGCCACGGATCTGAGAGGCGCGAGCCTCTCGTGTGGCCTGGACCGGGGGAAGCAGCACGAACTTCACGAGCACGAACAACAGCCCAAACGCAATGGCGCCGTAGAACATCTCGTTCAGTGTGGGCAGGATTGGATTCGCTGCCTCTTCGGCTTCTGCTGCGAACAGCAGGACGGAGCTTCCCATCGGGATCAGGCGAACTTCAGGAGAATGAAGACCACGAAGCCGATGAGGGCGAGCGCTTCGGTGAAGGCGATGCCGAGGAACATCGTCGTCTGGACCTGGCCGGCGGATTCGGGCTGGCGAGCCATGGCCTGAACGGCCTGACCCACGAGGTAACCAATGCCGATACCGGGGCCGATGGCGGCGAGGCCGTAGGCGAAACCAGCGCTGCTGGCGCCAGCGGTTGCCTTGGCGTCTGCCGGATCGACCTCGGCCTCTGCGGCCAGTTCGACAACCTGAGCAGCTGTGCTTGCGAGGAAGCTCATTGGATTGCTTTTCTCCTAGGTGAGAGCCCCGACATCTGAGGGGCTTTGGTTTCTGCCCGAAGGCGAGATCTTGTGTGGACGGGTAGTGCGGGTGACCGCTCAGGCGAGCAGTCGGTCATGCAGGAACGAGGATCAGTGGTGCGGGTGCAGCGAGAGTGAGATGTACACCGCTGTGAGCAGGCTGAACACGAAGGCCTGGATCAGCGAGACCATGACCTCGAAGCCGGTGAGGCCGACGAGGGTGGCGAAGCTGAAGGGAAGAACGATGACCAGCGGGCTGGCCTGCCAGAGGGCGATACAGAGCACGCCGAAGGTGACGAGCAGGATGTGGCCAGCGAGCATGTTGGCGAAGAGACGAACGGCCAGGCCGAAGGGGCGAAGCAGGAAGGTCGAGAGGAACTCGATGGGCGTCACCAGGATGTAGAGCGCTTTCGGCACACCGGGCGGGAAGAGCGACGACTTCATGAAGCCGCCGAAGCCCTGCGCCTTGATACCAACACCGATGAAGGTGGCCCAAGCGACCAGGGCGAGAATGACGGGGTTGGCCATACGAGCGTTGGCCGGCATCTGGAAGGTCGGGATGACCTCGAAGATGTTGCCCCAGAAGACGAACATGAAGATGGTGAGCAACAGCGGGAGATACTTCTTGCCCTCGGCGCCGATGGCGGACATGACCACCTGGTCTTCAACGAACTCGACCGTGCTCTCCACGATGTTCTGGAGGCCGGCAGGCACCATGTCCTTCTTGGCCAGAAGGAACATCACGGTGGGGATGAGCATGGCCAGCATGCTGATCAGGCCGATCTTGTTGAATTCAAAGATCGTTCCCTCACCGAAGTAGGGGGCCCACTCGACGAGGTTGCCAATCGACGGGAATACGAGTCCCCCGCCGCCTTCTCCTGCTTCTGCTGCAAACAGTGTGAACACTTTGCTCCCAGTTGCTTCCGTGATTGGTGGTGATTACCGACGGCCGGCGGCAACGGGCCGCGGACCTTTTCGAGACTGCTTTGGCTTCAAACCCGGGTGGGCCATTGATGCCGAGACATGACGCAAC
The DNA here is from genome assembly GCA_937997485.1 of uncultured Acidimicrobiales bacterium. Taxonomy (GTDB): domain Bacteria; phylum Actinomycetota; class Acidimicrobiia; order Acidimicrobiales; family SZUA-35; genus SZUA-35. The sequence goes on from CALKTH010000033.1 coordinate 76,951, forward strand.
TCCCACGCGAGCAAACCAAGGTGGGTGATGATGATCGTGATGCCCAGGGGGACGATAGCGACCCAAGACATGTCCTTCACAAGCCAGAAGGCCACAAAGATCAATCCGAGCCGCATTGCATAGCCGCCGAGGGCCGCAGAAGCGACCATCGCGAACGAGATCTTCGACGCCCAGTTCAGCAGCGCTGCCGACAAAAGCAGGTTGACGATCACGAGCGCCATGCCAAAAGCGACCGAAAGAGCGCCAGGCAGTTCAGCGAAGATGGCACCGATGATCATGCCGACGGGCAAGACGGGAAGGCCGCGCTTGGCGATGTCGAGCGCGACTTCGGCCGCAGGCGACGGGCCTTCCAGGCGATCGACGGGAGGCGAGGTCTCAGACATCAGCGTCCCCCATTCGAGCCGGCACCGTTCGATCGAGCGGTGGCCCTGAGCGCCGCTGTCTCTTCCTGCAACACCGAGATCTGATGCCGGTAGCGGTAGTAGATCGAAGTGGCTGCACCGACGAAGCCCAAGAGCGTGAAGCCCAAGAAGAAGATTGGGACGGTGCCCAGACGACGGTCGATGAAGAAACCAACGAGTCCCAGCGCAACGGCGCTGAGGACGAGCTCGTACGAGCCATTGCCCTGCCGCATGGCCTTGGAGGTCAGCGAATCCGCTACTGGCGCATCTTCAGTTGCGTGCTCAGCGAGGTCGGTCGGACCGGGCTGGGATGCGTCTGCGCTCAAGGTGAAGGCTCTCCGGGCGTGCCAGGCGGCTCTGCCCAGCGGGCGAAACGATATTCTCGCCGGTGACCGGATACAACCCGGACCGCGTGGTACGGATCACCCATCACGTCATTGCGTCCGTCCGCAACGCCGTGTTCCTCGTCCATCGTCTCGAGAGAGCTACTGAACGTTGCGGGCTCGACGCGCTTCGCGCGCATCGCGTACGGAGTCAATGGAGGTGACGTTCGACTCCTCGTCAGCGACGACTGAGCCAAGAGCGACCGACTCCACTGCGTCCCCATCGGCTTCAGACTCCACCAACTCCTGGTCGGCAGGATCGTCGATCGCGACTGCGGGGGTCTCGACGTGGGGTTCCACCTCGCGCAAACGTGGGTGGAACAGCGTGTAGAGCAAGAGCCCGAGCGCCGCGACACCACCGGGCATCACCGCATCGCCACGTCCGTCGTTGTAGACGGGCCAGAGAATCACACCCGAGAGCAGCGCCGTCCACGCCCAGAGAATCCCCACGCTGCGACGGTGTCCGTGACCCAGCCGCATGAGGCGGTGATGCAGGTGTCCCTTGTCCGCCGTGGCAACACCCTGACGGCGGATCGTCCGGCGGAGGATGGCGAAGATGGTGTCGAGAATGGGCACGCCAAGAATGAAAAGCGGAATGGCCAGAGGGGCGTAGAAGAAGAACGTTTGCCCGCTGAAAGGGTCCGAAGTTCGCCCGCCAACGGCAATCGTCGCTGCGGCCATGAGCGCGCCGAGAAGGAGCGCTCCCCCATCGCCCATGAAAATGCGGGCGGGGTGGACGTTCCACGGAAGGAAGCCAGCGCAAATGCCAACGACCACGGCGGCAATCAGCGGGCCGACATTGCTGGCAGGGAGCAGGCCTTCGTTGTTCAGCTGCCAGCCGTAGAAGAAAAACGCGACCGAGCCAATACCCATGATTCCGGCGGCAAGCCCGTCGAGGCCATCGATGAAGTTCACCGCATTCGCCATACCCAGGAGCCATACAACAGTGATCAGATAGCTCAGGTCCAGCGAAAGAATGAACACCGACGAAAACGGCACACGGAACCAAATGATGCTCACACCACCGAGCACCAGGGTGCTGGCGGCGAGGATCAGCCCAGCGAGCTTGGCTGGTGCGCTGATCTCACGAATGTCGTCGATCAGACCGACCAGGTAGGCCAGTGTGGCGCAGGCAACGATGGCGAGTGGTTCCGTTGAGCCGCTGAATGTCGCATCGAACCAACCGGAGAGCCAGGCCACCGCCATCGCGGCGAGAAAGCCGAGATACATGGCGCCGCCACCCAGCGTGGGTGTTGGCCGTTCGTGGGGCCGACGCTCGTCTGGCTCGACGACGTGGCCTCGTGCTTGGGCGTAGATGCGAAAGGTGGGCACGGTGAGGACCGTGACCCCCGCAGCGATCCCTGTGATCGCGAGGTAGGAAGTGAGCGCCGGAAGCACTCCGGCAACCTAGCCCCGTTGGTCACCGAGCGCGGTCCGCGGCACGACCAGGAGACTCGGAAGGCTCACTCTCGGCGCGGCGAGCGAGCCGTCAGGCGGTAGCGGGCACCATGTTGGGATAGGGCGCGAACGGCGTGCACAGGGCGCGCACCTCTTCGCGAATCGCCTTGATCGCTTCCGGATCGGTGCGTTCGCGCAAGGTGCGGGCCATCAGCTGACCGATCTGCACCATCTCCGCTTCCTTCATGCCCTGCGTAGTGACGCCCGGCGTGCCGATTCGAATGCCCGACGTGACGAACGGCGAGCGCGGATCGTCGGGAATCGAGTTCCGGTTCAGCGTGATGCCAGCTTCGTCGAGCACGATCTGGGCTTCCTTGCCCGTCAGTTCTGCGTCGAACGGCTGGAGATCGACGAGCAGCAGGTGATTGTCGGTGCCACCGGAGACGAGTCGGAACCCTTCGGCAACGAGCTGCTTGGCCAGAGCGCTGGCGTTGGTCACGATCTGCTCTGCGTACTGTCGGAACTCGGGGGTTGCGGCTTCGGCGAAGGCCACGGCCTTGGCGGCGATGGCGTGTTCTTGCGGTCCGCCCTGTTGTCCGGGGAACACTGCCTTGTCGATCGCCTTGCCGAGCGCTCCTGTCGCGAGGATGCAGCCGCCACGGGGACCACGCAGCGTCTTGTGCGTGGTGAAGGTGACGATGTCGCAGTGCGGGACCGGGTTCGGATAGACGCCACCGGCGATGAGTCCCGCCACGTGCGCGGCATCGAACATCAGAAGGGCGCCGACTTCATCGGCAATCGCCCGGAACGGTACGGCGTCGATGTTGCGCGGATATGCGGTCGCGCCCGTGACGATGAGCTTGGGACGGTGCTCGAGCGCAAGTTCTCGCACCTGATCAAGGTCGATGCGCTCGTCGCTTCCGGACACCTCATAGCCCACGAAGTTGTACGTCAGACCCGAAGCGTTGACGGGAGAGCCGTGGGTGAGGTGACCGCCGTGGTCCAGGCTGAGTCCGAGCACCGTGTCTCCGGGCTCGAGGAGCGCCTGATACACGGCCATGTTGGCGTTCGCCCCGGAGTGAGGCTGCACGTTGGCGTGATCCGCGCCGAACAGCTCGCAGATCCGTTCGATGGCCAGGCTCTCGACCTCGTCGACGACCTGGTTCCCGCCGTAGTAGCGGCGCCCCGGGTAGCCCTCGGAGTACTTGTTGGTGAAGACAGAACCGGTTGCGGCGAGCACGGCCGGAGATGCAAAGTTCTCCGAAGCGATCAGCTGCAACGCAGTGTTCTGACGCTCCACCTCTGCGGCGGTCAGCGTGTGGACGGCTTCATCTTCGACAACAGGCCAAGGCATGGGCCAAAGCCTAGAGCTGTGCCGCTCGACCTCGCGAGGTCAGAGCTTGACGAAACGGCAGGCTTGTCCTCACCGCAACACGGGCTCTGACACTCCGCAGAACCGTGGGTTCAGAGGGCGTTGATCTTCTCGACTCGGCGGGTATGGCGACCGCCCTCGAATTCCGTGCTGAGGAAGGCGTCGGCGGCGTCCAAGGCAACCTGCTCACCCACGAACCGCTCGCCCACACACATGATGTTCGCGTTGTTGTGCAGGCGGGTCATGCGGGCCGAAGTGACATCGTGCACGGTCGCTGCGCGCACACCGGCGATCTTGTTGGCGGCGATGCAGATACCGATGCCACTACCGCACACTGCGACCCCACGATCCGCTTCGCCGTCGGCCACGGCCTGTCCAATCGCCGCCCCGAAGTCGGGATAGTCAACCGAATCGGTGGAATCGGTACCCAGATCAATGATCTCGTGGCCGAGGTCGGCGATGTGGCGAATCAATGCCGACTTGAGCACAAACCCCGCGTGATCGGAGGCAAGAGCGATCCGCATCTCAGCCCTGTTCGCGGCGAGCTTGGTTCTGAGTGGCGCGTGCCTGCAGCAGGGAGAGCACACGCTCGTTCGCCGAAGGATTGCGGTCCAGGAGTGCACGGAACTGCTCGACACCGAAGGAAACCAGAACCATGGGCGTCTCGGCAACGACGCTCGCCGTGCGAGGGCGGTGCTCGAGCAGCGCCATTTCGCCCACCATGGAGCCCGCGTTCACCGAAGCGACGTACTCGCCGTTCATCAACACGTTCGCCGTGCCCTCGACGATGACGAAACATGCATCGCCCATCCGACCCTGATCGGTGATCTCGACCCCGGCATCAGCTTCGAGACGTTCACCCAGCTCGGCAACTTCGACCAGCTGCTCCTCTGTGAAACCGGCGAAGAACGCGACATCGGAGAGCCATCCGGTATCGACTTTGTTGTTGCGTCCGAACATGCGGCAGTCCCCTAGTGCGATCTGTGAGTGAATCGTTCGGGATGCTAGCCGGTTCTCGACCGCGGGTACCGAGCCACAACTGCGCGGGGCTTGCCCGCCAGGTCATCAATGATCTCCACTGACTCGAAGCGCAACTCGGCGGCGGCAGCAATGGGTTCGGTTTGGGGCGAGGCCATCTCGAGCACGATGGACCCGTCGCTGCGGAGCCACTCCGGGGCTGCGGCGACAAGATGCAGAAGGTCCTCATCGCCATCCGCTCCGGCGACCAACGCTTCGGTTGGTTCCCAATCTGCGACCGACGGCGCTAGCGGCTCGTCGGCGGCGATGTAGGGCGGATTGGAGACAATCACGGCGATCGTCCCTGCGAGATCGGCGGGAACTGCGTCGAACCAGGAGCCGTGAGCGAGACGCACGCCACCACCGGCAGAGCCGAGCCCAGCGAGGTTGGCTCGTGCGACCGCCAGCGCCTCTTCGGACCGGTCGGTCATCCAGACCTCGAGGTCGCGTCGGAGGGCGCGAAGCTCGGCGGCGAGGGAAAGCCCGATCGCCCCGCTTCCGGTGCCCAAGTCCACCGCAACCAGCGGCGAGGCCTTTCCCTTCAGTCGCTCGACCTCACAGATCGCGAGGCCGGCGACGATCTCGGTTTCGGGACGAGGAATCAGCACTCGGTGATCCACCATCAAGTCCAGCGTCCTGAAGCCCCAGCGCCCGACGACGTACTGCAACGGCTCGCCGGCGAGACGGCGGGCCACTCGAGCATCGAATGCCGCCATGCCCCGGACGGTGACGAGTTCGGTGAGCCCAAGGGCGAACTGTGCTCCTTCGTGGCCGGAACACTCCTCGATGATCCGCCGGGCGGAGATCTCGGGCTCTTCGATCGCCGCGGCCCGGAGCCGCCCGAGCGCCTCGGCGTGCAGCTCTCGCCAGGTGACAGTCCCCTCAACCTCGTTCCCCTCAACCTCGTTCCCATCGACCTCGGTCCCCTGGATGTCGTTGCCGTCCTCAACCATGGCTCAGTCGGTTGCGGGTTCGTGAGACTGCAGCTGCTGCGCCCGCTCGTCTTGGACGAGTGCATCGCTGACCTCGTCGAGCTCCCCCTGCAAGACCTTCTCGAGCTTGTAGATCGTGAGCCCGATGCGATGATCGGTGACCCGGTTCTCCTTGAAGTTGTAGGTACGGATCTTCTCCGAGCGCCCACCCCCGCCAACCTGGTCCTTGCGTTGCGCCGAAGACTCGGCCTGCACCCGCTCCTGCTCAGCGCGAAGCAGCCGCGATCGAAGCACGACGAGCGCACGCGCCCGATTCTGAATCTGGCTCTTCTCGTCCTGCATGGTGACCATCACGCCAGTCGGCTTGTGCAGAATTCGCACCGCCGAATCGGTCGTGTTCACGCTCTGGCCGCCGGCGCCTGAGGAGCGGTAGGTATCGATCTGGAGATCGTTGGGATCGATCTCGACGTCGACCTCGTCGGCTTCGGGCAGGACGGAGACTGTCGCGGAGGAGGTGTGGACGCGACCCTGTGACTCAGTGACAGGCACGCGCTGCACACGATGAGGTCCGGCCTCGAACTTCATGCGGGTCCACACGCTGTCGCCCTTGAGTTGGAAGGTGACGTCGCTCAGTCCCCCGAGATCGGAAGGATCGGACGACAACACCTCCATCTTCCAGCCCTGCCCCTGCGCATAGGCCTTGTACATGTCGAACAGGTCGCGGGCGAAGAGGTTCGCTTCCTCCCCGCCTTCCGCTCCACGGATCTCGACGATGACATTCCGGCCTTCATTCGGATCCTTCGGCAGGAGCAGAAGACGGAACTCCTTCTCGAGTTCCTCGATGTCGACCTCAGCAGCCGCGATCTCATGCCGCATCTCTTCACGCTCGGCTGCATCAGCGTCGGCGTGCATGCTCTTCCAGTCCTCGAGATCGGCGGTCCGATCACGAAGTTGGGTCCCAACCGAAACGAGTTCGCTCAGATCTCGGTAGCGCCGCATGGCTTCGACGTAGCGCTTGTTGTCGGCCACCAACTCGGGATCGCCGAGCCGAGCTTCGAGCTCCGCATGTTCATCGGCGAGCGCCTGCAACCGTTCGAGCATGCGCTGAGGCTACCTATGTCGACCAGGGGACAGCGGTGCTGATCAGTTCGGCGTTGGTCAAGCGGCTGACCAGCCGTTCGGCGACGGGGTAGCGGTCTCGTTCTGGGATGACCAGAACGAGACGAGCGGTCGGATCTTCCCGCTGTCGATAGTCAGCCGCCTCGGGAACGAGGTCGAGGTCGACACCAGTTGAACACACCACGATCGTGGGCGGCGCTGCCGTGTCGCCACTGGTTGGCCCCATCGCGGCACACGGCACGTCTCCCAGCACCGTGGCGCGAGGGCGCAGCGGCGGCAGCGCTCGGAGCTCGTCGGCTCCGACAAGTGATGGGGTCTCGAGCACGATTGCACGCAACCATCGCTCTCGAGCCATGCGATTCAGCGGATGTGGCGACGCTCCCGGTTGCCGGTGCGCAACCACCGCCGCAATGGCCCGCCGCAACGCTGTGTCGGCGTCCATGTTCGTGTGCACCAGTTGGTGCAGCTCTCGATCGGCCTGGCCGACGCCAACATCGAGGACGGCTTGGCCCGCGTTTTCTTCATGGTCCTCGGCGATCCGGACGCGTCCAACCTCGAGACCTGCGGTCTCGGCCACGAGGCGGCCGTGATCATCGACCGGCCGGGCCCCGGCCTCGGACATGATGGCAGCGAAGGCCCATTCCTCGGGGCTGAGGACGGGCACAGTGGCGATGGGGGCCGGTACCGCGGGCGCCAACTCCGTGGCCGACACAGACCACACACGAATGGGGAGTTCCGTCGTGACGAACGCTTCGGCTCGACGGGCCAGCCCTGCGGCGTCATCTGCGTTGTCGGTGACGAGGTCGAGCTCGGCAATCTCGTTGCGCTCAGCCCAGATCAGGGCGGGGCCGAGCGTCCGGATTGGCTCGTCGCCGGCCGCATAGAAGAAGCCGCGGCGTGAGCCATTCGACAAAACGACAAAACCCCCGGTCGGGCCGGAGCCCGATCCGAGAGCTGTCTCGAGTTCTTCACCGGTGCTGTTTCGCACCAGTCCCCGGAGCTTGCCGGCAAGAAGCTCGGCTCTCTGAGGTTGCTGGAGATGGTCGTCCGCCACGAGTCGACTGTCGGAGCCGTGACGGCCGGACTCAGCTCTCGGCGGACTCTTCGGCTGCCTCGGCTGCTGCAGCAGCGTCGGCTGCCTTGGCGGCCTCGGACTCCACCACGGCACCCTTGCGGCGACCGAAGCGGCGCTCGAAGCGCTCCACACGACCAGCGGTGTCCACGATCTTCATCTGTCCGGTGAAGAAGGGATGGCTGGCGGAAGAAATATCGACCTTGTAGAGCGGGTACGTGTTGCCATCTTCCCACTCGATGGTCTCGTCCGTCGCAATGGTGGACTTCGTCAGGAAGGCGAAGTCAGCACCCGGGTCGGAGAAGACCACGGGACGGTAGTTGGGGTGAATGTCGGTCTTCATAGCTTGTCCAGTCTGGCGGGGTTCCGCGTCAGCTCAAACCTCAGGCCCTGAATCCTCACAAAGAGGTGGCTGAGGCGATGTCCTTGGTGAAGTCAGCGTTGGTGGCCGCGCCTTCGAGGCGCTCCACCAGGCGGCGGGCGGCATCGACGGCGGGACCGTCTGCTTCGTCTACGGCCGTGGCCATGAGTTGGCGCAAGTGGTCGACGGCGGCGAGGTCATCCGGATCGGCCAGAAGGTCAGCACTCCGGGTGTTCGACAACTCAACGTCGATGTTCGGGAACACACCCTCGTCAGCGAGCCAGGCATCGAGATGGATCTCGGCCGTTGCCGTGCCGCGGAACTCATCGAAGAGTGCTTCGTCGAAGACCGCGCCGGTGCCGACAGTGATGGTGGCCAGAATCGTGAGCGATCCGGCCTCCTCGAGCTTGCGAGCAGCGCCGAAGAAGCGCTTGGTCGGATGCAATGCACTGGCGTCAACGCCAGCGATGGTGCGACCCGTGGGCTGGGTACCAAGGCTGTAGGCCCGGGCGATCGTCGTGAGACCATCGGCGATGATCACAACGTCCTCGCCTGCTTCGACCATGCGCTTGGCTCGCTCGATGGTGAAGTCGGCCAGGGCACACTGATCTTCTGGCGGTGCGTCGAAGGTGGCGGCGCCAACCTCGGCCTGCTCGAGCACAGACTCGATGTCCACGATCTCTTCCGGGCGCCCGTCGAACTGCAACACCATGAGGTGGGCCTCGGGGTTGTTGGCTTCGATGGCAGTGGCGATCTGCTTGATCAGCTCGGTTGCGCCCGCCTCAGGCGGTGCGACGATCAGACCACGTTGGCCCTTGCCAATCGGGGCGACGAGGTCGACCAGCCGCGCGCCGGAGTTGCCGGCTGTGTCCGGCTGCTCGAGGATGAGCCGCTCGAACGGGTACACGGCCGTCAGCTCCTCGAAGCGGACCCGTGCTCGGCTCAGCTCGGGATCGGCCCCGTTGATGGCGCTGATGGTCTGGAGCGCAGGGTTCTTCTCGTTGCGGTTGGCGGGCCGGGCCGTTCCCTCGACGAGATCGCCCTTCCGCAGCCCGTACTGGCGAGCCATCTTCACTGGGACGTAGACGTCCTCAGCCGACTGCAGGTAGCCGTTGACTCGGAGGAAGCCGTAGCCATCGTCTCGCAGGTCGAGATACCCGGTTGCCGGGATGGGCTCGAGTGCGGGGAGCTGCTCGTCGTCGCGGTCTCGACCACGACCGCGACGGCGGCGGCGGCGGTTGCCCGCATCCCCGTCGTCCTGCTTCTCGTTCGAGTCGGCGTCGGACGGGCCGCTGTTCTGGTTCCCGGCCTGGCCGCCACCCTGGTTGCCGTTCTGGCCGCGGTTCTTGCTCTTGCCGCCGTCGTTCTTGGCCTCGGCTTTGGGACCGTCGCCCTTGCCGCCGTCGTTCTCGGCGAGTTCGAGTTCCCATTCTGCGGGAGGCTCACCGTTGTTGCCGCGACGACGCCGCTTGCCGCGGCCTTCACCTTGCGGCTGGTTCTGACGACCCTGTCGAGCCCCACCGTTACCGGAACGTTGGCCGGAGCCCGCCCCGTCGTTCGAGGAGGATTCGCCGCCGGCATCGCCGCTCGCGGCCTCTTCGGCATCCGCCTCGTTCGCTCCATCGGCGTCATCGTCGGCCGCATGGTTGCCGTTGCTGTCGTCGCTGCCGCTGTCCTCGCCGCCGGTGGCGGCGTCTCGACCTGATGTGGGCGCATCAGCCGCTGCATCATTGCTGGCGTCATCAAAGAGCGAGGCAGGTTCACCGGCATCGTCGCCCGAGCCTGCAGGCGCGGTGACACCCGACAGCTCGAGGATCGCATCGATGAGGTCGGCCTTCTTGGCCCGACTGTTCACCTTGCCGCCGAGTGCAGACACGATGGTCTGTAGCTCGCTCTTGTCTTTCTTCTGAAGATCGACGCGTTCGACGATCGTGGGGTCGCTCACGGACACTCCTGGCGTGGGCGGCTGCATAGGGCCGCAGTGAATCGCAGTGGGAAATCGCAGTGCTTTCGTGAAGACAGCGTTGCCGTTGAGAGCGGTGCTGTCGCCACCAGACCGAGGGCTGAATCAGATCCTCTTTCGGCCTGTCCGGGAGGCTATCAACAATCCTCGCCTGGGCCTACTGGGCCGTGTCGGCCAGATCCCGAAGCTCGACCAGGATCTCGTCGAGATCGTTGCCAACCTCCACGAAATACTCGGGCCGATCGTGCAATTCGCTGAGGAACGTCGGCAGCGGCGGGCGCACACCCGTGGCCTTCTCAACCGCATCAGGAAACTTGGCCGGCGCAGCCGTCGCCAGCGTGATCATCGGAATCGAAGGGTCTCGGCGAAGCTCACGAGCGACGACGGTGCCCACTGCCGTGTGTGGTTCGATCAGGAATCCAAGGCGTTCGTGCACAGCCCGGATCTCTTCGAGGGTTTGATCGTCGTCAGCTCGGCCAGCATCGAACGTCTCGGCCAGGGCATCGTTCCACGAGGTGGGAACCTCGGCAGAGCCGCTGGCTCGGAACTCCGTGAGCAGGGCCGCCACCGCGGCACCATCGCGACCGCTGGCTTCCCACAGCGCCCGCTCGAAATTGGAAGAGACTTGAATGTCCATGCTCGGGCTGAGGGAGGGCACGACGTCGAAGGCATCGAGCGATCCGGTCTCGAAGTAACGGGTGAGCACATCGTTGCGGTTGCTGGCAACGACGAGTTGATCGATCGGAGCGCCCATGCGCTTGGCGTACCAGCCAGCCAGCACGTTGCCGAAGTTGCCGGTGGGAACGCTGTAGCTGACCGGTTGCCCGCTGGTGGCGCCGAGCCGGAGCGAGCCAACCACGTAGTAGACGATCTGGGCCATGACTCGAGCCCAATTGATGGAATTCACGGCCGCGAGACCGACCTCGCTTCGCACGGCACTGTCGTTGAAGGCCGCTTTCACGAGATCCTGACAGTCGTCGAAGTTGCCTCGGACGGCGAGATTTCGGATGTTCGGCGCATCGACGGTGGTCATCTGGCGCCGCTGCACATCGGAGACTCGCCCAAGCGGGTGGAGGACCACAGCGGAGACCATGGAGCGATTCGCCAACGCCTCGATGGCGGCGGAACCGGTGTCGCCGGAGGTGGCGGCGAAGACCATCGCGGTTCGACCACGCACAGTCAGTTCGCGATCGAGAAGGCGACCGACCAACTGCAGCGCCACGTCCTTGAATGCGAGCGTCGGTCCCTTGGCCAGGTCCATCAGATGGTGACCATCTCCCAGCTCACGGATCGGCACGACGGCAGGATCCCGGAAGCACGCATAGGCGTCGTTGACGATCGAGACGAACGATTCTCGATCGATCGACCCCTCGACGAACGGCCACATCACGGCGAGGGCAACCTCGGTGTACGTCATGTCTGCTGACAGAGGTGGCAGCTCGGGCATCTCGGTCGGGCAGTAAAGACCGCCGTCGGTCGCAAGACCGGTGAGGAGAACGTCGCCGAAGTCGAGAGTCGGTGCGTCCCCCCTCGTCGAGGTGTACTGAAGCGACATCAGTCGCCGATCACCCGCATGAAGCTACGCATGCCGGTGACGACCTCGAGCTTGCGAAGTTCGTGGAGCGTGGCCTGGAGGTCCGCCTCGCGTGCCTCGTGCGTGACGAAGACCAGACGCGCTTCGGGCCCGAGCCCCTCCTGCTCCATCGAGCGGATGCTCACGCCGTGAGCGCCGAACACGCCGGAGACCTCGGAAAGAACGCCGGGAGAATCGGCCACCTCGAGATTCACGTAGTAGGCGCTGAGCAGCTCATCGATCGGACGGATGGAGGCATCTCCACCGCTGGGCACGGAACGGAAGGTGCCCCCAGTGAGGTTGATGGCCGCGTCGATGAGATCGCCGAGGACAGCAGATGCCGTTGGGGCGCCACCAGCGCCTCGGCCATAGAACATCATCTCGCCCGCGGCTGCTCCCTCGACGAATACCGCATTGAAGCTGCCCCGAACGGACGCAAGCGGATGTGAGTTCGGCACCATCGCAGGGTGCACTCGCACACCGACCTGGCGGTCGGCGCCATCATCGAAGACCTCGGCGATGGCCAGGAGTTTGATCTGGTAGCCCAAGCGGTTGGCGAAGGCGATGTCAGCCTGGGTGATCTCGGAGATGCCCTCGTGGTAGACGTCGCCGGCAACCACGCGAGCCCCGAAGGCGATGGACGCCATGATCGCCGCTTTGGCGCCAGCATCGAAGCCCTCGACATCGGCGGTGGGATCTCGCTCCGCGTATCCCAGCTCCTGCGCCTCTGCGAGGGCATCGGCGTAGGCGGCGCCCTCCTCCGCCATCTTGGTGAGGATGAAGTTGGTGGTGCCGTTCACGATGCCCATCACACGGGTGATGTCCTCGCCCAGCAACGACTCACGGAGCGGGCGAACGATCGGGATGGCTGCGGCGGCGGCAGCTTCAAACAGAAGGTCGACGCCAGCTTTCTCTGCCGCGGCGTAGAGCTCAGCGCCGCAGTTGGCGAGGAGCTCCTTGTTGGCCGTGATCACGGGCTTGCCGGTCTCGAGCGCTGCGAGGATGAGTTCACGGGCGGGCTCGATGCCGCCGATGACTTCAACCACGATGTCGACGTCGTCGGAGGTGACGACGGACCGGGCGTCACTGGTGAGTGTGGCGGGGTCAATCGACTCGCCTCGATCCCGGCTCGTGCTGCGGACAGCGATCTTCGTGACGATCAGTTCCAGGCCGGTGGAGCGAGCGATCGCTGCGGACCGTTCGTTGAGCAGCTCGACGAGGCTGCCGCCCACGATGCCGCACCCGAGGAGTCCGACCTTCACCTGTTTCGCCTGGGAATCAGTCACGGCGCTGAGGCTAACCAACGTCGGTGACGAGCAGGTCCTCATTTGTCTCTCGTCGGACGACGAGTCGAGCGTCGCCATTGGCGCAGAAGACCACGGGCGGGCGGAGGACTTTGTTGTAGTTCGAGCCCATCGAGTGCCCATAGGCACCGGTGACGGGAGTGGCGAGAATGTCGCCAACCTCATAGCCCGTGGGAAGGCTCGCTTCGCGCACGAGAAGATCGCCGGATTCGCAGTGTTTTCCGACGACTCGAGCGGTCTCGGGTCGAGCGGCGGTCACGTCACGAGGCAGGAACGTCTCGTAGCCCGATCCGTAGAGCACCGGGCGAGGATTGTCGGACATGCCACCGTCGACGGCGACGTAAGTGCGGATCTCTGGCAGGTGCTTGACGGTGCCGATCGTGTAGAGCGTGACAGCGGCCTGCGCAGCGATCGACCGGCCCGGCTCGATGCCGATAGTGGCCTGAATTCCCGTGGTGGCGACGGCGTCGAGGAGAATCTTCGACCATTGCGAAATGGTTGGCGCTTCCTCGCCTTCGACGTAGGCAACACCGAGCCCACCACCAACGACGAGTTCGGGAAGCTCGAACGGCATGGCGAACGCCGCGAGTACCTCGGCCGCTTCACCGAAAGACGCGGCACGGAACACTTGGGAACCGATGTGGGCATGGAGCCCGACGAGTTCAACGGCGCTGCTCGCGCTGGCCTTGGCGACCGCTTCGGCGGCAACACCGGTGGAGACAGTGAATCCGAACTTGGAGTCGTCCTGCCCGGTAGAGATGAACTCATGTGTGTGGGCTTCGACACCTGGCGTGATGCGGAGGAGCACCTTCGGAACCGGCAGGCCTTCGGCATGGAGCGTCTCGAGCCGCCCCAGCTCCTCGAACGAATCGACAACGATCCGACCGATGCCCACTTCGAGGCCGTGGCGGAGTTCTTCGATCGATTTGTTGTTCCCGTGGAAAACGAGGCGCTCCGCCGGAACGTCAGCGGCGAGGGCAACCGAGAGTTCGCCTGACGTCGCCACATCCAGGCTCATTCCCTCCTCGTACGCGAGCCGGGCCATTGCCCGACAGAGGAACGCCTTCGTGGCGTAGGTGGCATGTGAGCCGAAAGCGGCCACGGCCTCGCGGCAACGGGCCCGGAGGTGTTCCTCGTCGTACACGAAAACGGGGGTGCCGAACTCGGCGGCGATGTCGAGGGTGTCGCACCCACCGATCAGCAGTTGTCCCGACGGCCCGACGGAGGCGTTCTCAGGAAGAAGGTGCCAAGGGATTGGCCCGCTCACATCTGCTCCGGGGCATCGACGCCCAGGAGATCGAGGCCGATGCCGAGACCGATGCTGGTGGCCTCGGCCAACCAGAAGCGGGCTTGCTGCAGTTCCGCCGGCACGTCTTCCCGCAGGATGGGGCAGTCGCGGTAGAAGCCATGCAACGCAGAGGCGAGGTCACGCACCCACGAGCTGATCTTGTGGGGAGCGCGCTCTTTACAAGCGACGGCGAGGATCTCGGGCAGAGCAAAGAGCTCACGAAGGATCTCGAGCTCACGGTCGTGCACGAGTTGGGCAAGGTCCGCTTCGGCGACCGGCATGCGCTCGATGCCACGCTCAGCGGCCTGGCGGCCTATGGAGCGGATGCGGGCAAACGCCATCTGCACGTAGAACACCGGGTTCTCCGATGACTGTTCCTTCAGCAGGTCGATGTCGATCGTGAGAGAGGTGTCGATCGACTGCATGAGATAGGCAAAACGCGCGGCGTCGGGGCCGACGTCGTCGACAAGTTCTTCGAGCAGCACCATTGTTCCGGCGCGCTTGGAGAGCTTGACCTCTTGACCGTCGCGCATGAGCTTCACGTTTTGGCCGATGATCGCCTCGAACGCTTCCTTGGGGTAGCCGAGCATCTGCATGGCGGCGCTCATCCGAGCCACGTAGCCGTGGTGGTCGGCTCCAAGAATGTTGATGAGGTGGTCGCCACGGTCGTGCTTGTCACGGTGGTAGGCGATGTCGGGAAGCAGGTACGTGGGCTCACCGTCGCTCTTGATGAGCACACGGTCCTTGTCGTCGCCGAAGTCCGTGGTGCGCAACCACGTGGCGTTGCCCTCTTCGAAGACGTGGCCCGCCTCTCGAAGCTCAGCCAGCGCTGCCTCCATCGCGCCGGATGCCACCAGGGCAGACTCACTGCTCCAGGTGTCGAACTCGGCGTGCATTGCCGCGAGCGCGTGCTTCTGATCTGCGAGCGCGTGTTCCCGGCCCCATTCGCGTGCAGCGTCGGTTCCGCTGACCGAGTCGGGCATCTCTCGCGCCCAGTCTTCGATGTACTGGCCCTTGTACCCGTCCTCGTGCAGCTCGGTGCCGTTCTTGCGAGCGAGAAGCGAATTGCCGAAGTGATTCATCTGTACACCGCGGTCGTTCACGTAACACTCGCGGTGGGGCGAGTAGCCGCAGCGCTCCAGAATGCGGGCAAGCGAGTCGCCATAGGCGGCCCAACGACCATGCCCAGCGTGCAGCGGCCCGGTCGGGTTGGCCGACACGTACTCGACGTTGATGGTCGCACCGTCACCCATCGGCAGACGGGCGTAGTCGTCGCCGGCCTTCACGACGTCGGCCAGGACGTCGTAGAGCCAGGTGTTGGCGAGGCGGAAGTTCACGAAGCCCGGACCAGCGATCTCCAACGCCTCGACGTGAGCCGGACGATTCGCATCGAGGTGATCAGCCAGTGCTTGGCCGAGCTCCCGCGGGTTCTGGCCGAGGATCTTGGAGCAGACGAGCGCGGCGTTCGTACTCCAGTCCCCGTGCTCACGCCTGGCTGGCCGTTCAATGCTCACCGCAGCAGGAACGTCAGCAACGCCGAGAGCGTTGAGAGCGGAATGCACAGAGGCCAGGAGATCGTCACGAATCACGGGCTGGAGGCTATCGGTGACGGATGCCTCACTCGGCGTGATTACCGCTCCCTCTCGCGGAAGGTTCGCCACTACCGTTCCGGAATGAGCTCCGCGATCGTTGGTTTTCTTCACACCTCTCCGGTGCACGTTCCGACGTTCGACGCACTGCTGGCGGGGTCGAGCCATGCCGAATCCACCAGCGCACACCACGCCGTTGATGTCTCGTTGCTCGATAGAGCTCGGGATGAGGGAATGACCGACGCCGTGCAAGAGGACACGCGGGGTGCCATCGAGGCGCTCGCCGCCGACGGGGCCAGCGTTGTTGTGTGCACGTGTTCCACACTCGCCGGGTTCGCCGAGACCTTGAGCACCGATTCGCTCACCGTCATCCGCATCGACCGCCCAATGGCTCGAGAGGCCATTCGACTGGCCGAGGCCGGCTCGGGTCGAATCTCGCTTCTGGCCGCGCTCGACAGCGCGCTCCCACCGGGGCTCGAACTCCTCGAAGAAGAGGCCGCTGGGACCTCCACCACGATCGAGTCCACGCTCGTCGAAGAGGCGTGGGTCGCATTCGAGGCAGGGGACCAGCGGGGCTACCTCGGTCGCATCGCCGCAGCGATCGAACAGGCGGCCACAGACGGGACAGACGTGATCGTGCTCGCCCAGGCCTCCATGGCTGGCGCAGCGGACCAGGCGCGCACGGAGGTGCCGGTTCTCGCCTCTCCTGCCCTCGCGGTCGCCGCTGCACTCGAGGCATCGGGACGATGACCAGCCGCTTCTACCGGATGCTCAGACATCCGTTCGGTCTCCTCGTTGCCCTGCTGGCGGTGATGTGGCTGATCGAGGCGGTGGACACGATCGTGCTCGACAACTGGGCGCAGAGCGGCGGCATCCACCCCCGAAAGCTCGACGGGCTCGACGGCATTCTCGCCGCTCCGTTCCTTCACTCGGATTGGAGCCACATCGCGTCGAACTCCATTCCCTGGCTCGCGCTCGGTGGACTCGTTTCTGTTCGAGGTTGGCGCCACTGGGCCACGGTCACGGCGGTCGTCACCGTGGTCGGTGGCGGCCTGACCTGGGCACTGGCCGGCGGCGTGAACCACGTCGGGGCGAGCGGCGTGATCTTCGGCTACTTCGGTGCCGTTATCGCCTCGGCCTTCTTCGAGCGGCGGCCAGCCACCGTCGGCCCGGCGCTTGTGGTGATCATGATGTACGCCAGCATGCTCGTTGGTGTGGTGCCCCAGGAGGGCATCTCCTGGGAGGGCCACCTGTTCGGCATGCTCGCCGGCATCCTCGCCGCGTGGCTCGTGGCGGATCGGACGCCGGCGCCGGAACCCGAGCCCTACGTGCCCATGGACTGGGAAGCCGACGAGCCCTGGCTCGGCACCACCGAGCCCGACGGCTGAGCCTCCTCGGCCGAAATTTCGTGTCCAGCCCACCAGAACGGTGGGCTGACGGAACGAGAAGCTGAGAAAGGTCGGCTTCCGCTGCGGTTTCAGCCGCGTGGACTCAATCCGACGCCGAAACGGGATGCGCTGATGACCATCTGCTTGTCTGGCAAGCGTCTCGCCGCCTCGAGGCATGCCCTCGCCACAAACTGCAGCGTGCGACGACCTTTCGGGCCTTTCGGCAGCGCCAGTCCACCGGAACGGTGGGCTGGACACGAAATTTCGGCGGAGGGGGCGAGGGCTGGGGCGTCGGAGAAAAGCGTGCCCTCGGCAGGATTCGAACCTGCGCACACGGCTCCGGAGGCCGATGCTCTATCCCCTGAGCTACGAGGGCAATTCAAGGAGCCCTGACCCTACCGCAGCGCGGTGTGGTCGCTACAGGCCCTTGCCGAACTTGTGAGCGGACTTGAGAATCGCCGAGGCTGGCACTCCAGCGGCCACCAGCAGAGCGACGGGGACGCGCTTCTCGGTCGGCTTGAGTTTGAAGGTCTCCACCGCCGTTCGGAGGGCTGCGCCCCGCTGCTTCATGGCGCCCCGGGCAATCGCCTGCTGGCCCCGAATGCGGGCGAGCCCGGCGGGCTGATCGTGGAACTCGGGATACTTCTCAACAAGGAACTCGAGCGCCTCATCGATCGTCTTCCACTTCTCGAAGAAGAAGGACGCACCGTGCCAATGGACCCGAATGAGTGGCTCGGGAGCGAGAGCGAACGGAGAGAGGCGAGCCGCCCGCAAGAGCCAGTCGTAGTCCTCGCCGTAGCCACCGGGGATCGTCTCGTCGACATCACCCATCTCGGCAATGAGCTCGGCGGAGGCCAGCGTGGCCGACGGGTGGACCTCGGTCATGCGATCGTTCAGAAAGCCCTCGAACGTAAGCGTGGCCTGGTCGGCAATGCGCTCGGTGTCTTCACCCTCGAAGTGGATGTACACGCCGGTCGTTGCGACACGAGCCCCAGGGGTGCGGGCGATGGCTTCGAACTGCTTCTTGAGCTTGCCTTCGAGCCACTCGTCGTCGTCATCGCAGAACGCAATCCACTCATGAGCGGCCGCGGCAACACCGGTATTGCGGGCGCCAGCCAGCCCGGGCGAGTGATCGTTTTCGATGACTCGAATGCGGCGATCCTCTCGACCAACCACGCCCTCGATGGTCTCGAGCGCATGGTCTGGTTCGGAGCGATCGAACACAACGACGATCTCGAGCGGAGCATCGTGCTCCTGCATCAGCACCGCGTCGATGGCCCGACGCAAGAGGACAGGGCGATCGCGCGTAGCGATCACGACGGAAGTGGACTGCGATGCGCTCATGCGGGGGATCCTCAGTTCTGCGGCGTTGTCGCCGTGCCCGCGACGGAAGCAACAGTGGGTGTACTCAACGGCGTGCGAATGCCGAGAAGCTGGTCCACTTTGACACCGAATTGCACGACACCGGGTGGAGCGGCAACAACGGCTTGATGAATCGAGAAGTCGGCCGGATTCGCCAGCGCCTCATCCATCGCGGCAATGAAGGCTTCTTCGGTTCGAGCAAGGCGAGCCAAGCCGTGGCGCTCCAGGTGGTCGCCGAAGCGCTGCTGATGTCCATCGACGTGCTCGCCGAGCTTCGGGTCACGGGCAACCACGATCGGGAGACGACCGGAGCTTCGGGCATCCATCACCGTTGACGGACCACCATGGCTGACGACGACTTCAGCGGCAGCGAAGAGTTCGAGAAGCTGCGCATGGGGCAGAAGGTCGTGGCTCTCGACCACCTTCGGCGCCGCTGAGGTGCCGCGCTGCATGATGATCGAAACGTCGGGGTGGGCAGCGGCCCAGCGATCGACCCACTCGACCATTCGTTCGAAAGGGTGATGGTCGGTGCCGACACTGATGACGACTTGACGAGCGGACAGCTCTCGAAGCGAACGAGCCGTCCACGTGTGGTCCGTAGGAGCTGGAGACACGGTGGATGCAATCCGATCAGCGGCAGATGCCGAGGTCGAGCCTGTCTGAGGAGGCGTGGGCATAGGAGTGGCCATTAGTAGAGCGGCCCCACAAGTTCACTGCCCTCGTTGAGGACCTGTTGCTCTGGCCACTGCACGAGGAAGCTCGTGGTGAAACGACGAACCAGACGGCCCGTGAGCGTTCGGGAATCGATGCGGTCGTAGACCTCGAGGTACACGGTCGGAATGCCCCGGCGGTGGGCTTCAATGAAGAAGGGCACCGCAACTCCGGCTCCGTTCGAGATGACGACGTCAGGCTGAAACGCGTCGAGCTCTCGGCGAGCGAGGAAGTAGTTGCGAGACATGTTGAAGAGGTTGCGGGTCGTCGGGTGATAGCTCGGGATGAGCTCCTCACCCTCCAACTTCGAACGAGCGTCGGGGAGATCGAAGGTAACCCAGCAACGATCGTGATTTTCCCACCATGGTCGCAACTGAAGGAGCTGGCTCAGGTGGCCGCCAGCCGAGGAAACGAAAAGCACGCGACGCCGATCGTTGGGATCCATCAGCTGGGCTGGATCGAACTCGTCGGTCGACACGTCGGT
The DNA here is from genome assembly GCA_937997485.1 of uncultured Acidimicrobiales bacterium. Classification (GTDB taxonomy): domain Bacteria; phylum Actinomycetota; class Acidimicrobiia; order Acidimicrobiales; family SZUA-35; genus SZUA-35. The sequence goes on from CALKTH010000033.1 coordinate 96,668, forward strand.
GGGAGACATCTCAGCTCAACCGTTCGAATCCATCGGCTGCGCACTGGGCGAGAAGCGCGTCGGCTGCGGCATCAACCGCGTCGTCATTGGTCCCGGACGCGCCGAGCTCGGCAGCCAAAGAAGCCGCCAGATCGATGTAGGTGGAGATGCCGGTTTCTGCCGCCAAGGCAGCACCCTCCTGCAATTGCTCGCGGGCATTTCCCGCGTCGCCGTCCCGAAGAGCGATGAGGCCCGCCTCCGCCTTGGCACAGGCGACTGCGGACTCGACGCCCTGCTGATTTCGATCCAGCGTAGACCCAGTGACATCGATTGACCGTCCGTCCACGATCGTTTCCTCAGTGGCTGGTCGCACCGAACCGTCGGTTTCGGGTGATGATGAGGACAAATTGGCGCAGGCAGAGGACAACAAAACCGCCGCGCCGGCAGCCAGGACGAGCGCGCCGCGAGAGCGCCATGCCCTGTCGACCCATGCCATTTGCTCGTTCACTACTTCTCTCCCGGTAGGAGCGGAATACGTCCCAAAGTCTGAGATGCTTGGTTCATCGGCACTTTCTCCTGGGGATTGACTGCGAATTGGACAACACATGACGCACGACCCCCTGGATGAACGAGCATGGCTCTTCAACACCCTTGGTGGCCAAAGCACGGCGGACACGCAGTCGTACCTCGTGCGACCGAACCGGGAGACCCCTCGGCTGCTGCTGCCACTGTCGTCACGGCAAGCCAGCGCGACCAGCCTCCGTCGGCACCACGACGGTCGCAGCACACGAAGCCGGTTGGCAGCGTTCTCCGGAGAACTCCTCGCTCGGGCCGGAGGGCTTCGCTTTGCCACCGGCGACGTCGAGCACTTCGGCTCGTTTGGACTGATCGACGAGCTTGCATCTGCCCTCGACGAGCCGTCGCTTCTTGCGGCGATCGCGACCGGGCCACCGCGTCGCAATCGCAAGCCCGTGATCCAGCTGATTCGCCCAAATGGAACCAGCGTTGGCTTCGCGAAGGTCGGCTGGTCAGCGATCACCAAGGATCTGATCTCCAACGAAGCCGCTTGGCTCAAACGCGTTGCCGGACAACTTCCAAGACCGTTCGACGCTCCTCGTGTGCTCCTCGAGCACTCCACCGAGTCCCTGACCGTCGTTGTCACGTCCTCTCTGCGAACCGATGTGACGACGCACCAGCGCGAGCCGCTCAGCCACGAAACAATCGGATCGCTCGGGGCGTGCCTGGGTGTCCGCACACAATCAATCGAATCTCTTCCACAACTCGATCTCTGGGCCGATGACAACCTCGTGCCCTCCGAACTCCTCGATGCACTGTGTGAACGACACGGCGAACAGCAGGTCCATGTCGGCTTTTGGCACGCGGACCTCACGCCTTGGAACTCAGCCACCACTCGGCCGACGCGTCGGTCAACCCCGGTCACCCAAATCTGGGACTGGGAATTCAGCGCCGACGACCGCCCGATCGGGTTCGACGTCTTGCACTCTTCCTTCGAGTCCTCTCGCCGAGCCCAACCCAACAATGAGCTCGCAGCGATCAATACCGTGACTGCCAGCGCGCCCGACCTGCTCTCTCCGTTCGATCAACCTGTGGACGCCTGCATCGATCTGTACCTGGCTGAACTGATCGCTCGTGAAACCCGGTTGGCAGGCGAGGGCTGGGAACCCTCGAACCTGGGCCGGCTCGATCTCCACGCCATCACGGCTCTCCGCCAGCGACTCGGATGACAGCGCCCGCTCCTCGCAAAGAACACCAGACCAGCGCGGCGGCGAGCGGTATCGCCATCGTCGGAGCCGTCGTCACAACGGTCGCAAGCTTCTTCATCGCGTTTCTGGTGTCGCAGGGCGACCAGGAACTCGCAGGCCTTTTCTTCGTCACGACGGCGACGGCCACGATTCTCGGAAACAGTTGCGCCCTCGGCACCCCGACCGGGCTGATCTACTTCATGCCCGATCGGCTACGAGAGGGAGGTGGTGGACCGAGAGGCCTGCTCCTCATTGCCTTGCGACCCGTGCTCGTCATTGCCGGCCTTGCTGGACTCCTGCTCTTCATCCTCGCGCCGTGGCTCGGCGAACTCACCGTGCAAGACCGACCCGACGAGGCGGCCACCGTTCTGCGAATCTTTGCGTTCGCGGTGCCGGCATGGGCGCTCACCAACGGGATCCTCGGCGCGTGTCGCAGCTTGGGGTCGATGACTCCGACCGTTCTGGTGGGTCAGGTCTTGCGGCCAGCCGGACAAATCCTGCTCATCGGCCTCGTGTTTCTCGACACGTCGCCGCCGAGCTGGCAGATCGCTGCGGCGTGGGCAATTCCGGTGGGACTCGGCCTTGTCGCCTCCGTCGTCAGCTTGTTCCGATTGGGTGGACTGCATCAATCGCCGGTCACGGTCGACGACGCCACCACCTCCGCAATGTTCTGGGGCTACACACGAGCCAGGGCCGTGGCCAACTCGCTCCAGATCGCCCTTGAGCGCATCGACGTGATCCTCGTCGGCGCCATCCTCGGCACTGCGGAAGCGGCCGTCTACGGAGCGCTCACCCGCTTCATCTCAGCGGGCAACTTCCTCATCTTCTCTGTTGCCCAAGCGGTCTCGACCAACATGCGCCAGGCGATCGCTCACGAGCGCATCCAGGAGGCAGGGCAACTGCTCAAGCAGGCCAGCACCTGGCTCGTGCTGATCGCCTGGCCGTACTTCCTCTTGCTGGCGTTCAAGCCCGAGCCGTTGGCCAATCTCCTGAGTGCGGACTACGTCGAGGACGCCTGGATTCTCAGCATCCTCGCCGTGGGGATGATGGTCAGCGCGGGTGCTGGTCCCATCGACCTCACCCTCACGATGCTGGGCCGCAGCAGCGAGAGCTTGTGGGGCGTCGTGTTGGCCATCGTGACCGATGTCGTGCTGCTCTTTCTTCTGGCACCCACGTTCGGGCTGACCGGCGCGGCGATCGCATGGGCGGTCAGCGTCGTTGCTCAGAACCTCTTCGCCAGCTATCTCGTTCGTAAGCATGGCGGGATCGACATTCGCAGCAAGGCGTCGTTCATCGCTGCTGCTGCAGCGTTCCTTGCCATCATCCCGATCTCGCTCGTCACGAGTCAAAGCTTCGTGTCGCTCATGATCACAGCCGGCGTTGCCGGTGTCGTGCTCCTCGGCACGCTGGCTGCGTTCCGAGAGACCTTCGGGATCAACGACCTTCTGAATCGATCCCGGTCATCGTCCTGATCAGATCCCGGAAGGCCACGCGGCTGGCTGGGTCCCGATCTCGCTCCCAGAAGCAGTTCGGATGGTTGCCATCCGGCGCCGTCGGATTGAACCAGGCAGCGAACTCGATGTCGGCGGAGACGCTGGGATCAAGCAGCGCATCAGCTACCGCACGGATCCACTCCGCTCGGCGATTCGGTTGCCGAGCATCGGCCGCTGTCGCGAATTCGGGAATGGCGAGCGGCTTCCCCTGCTTGCGAGCGAAGGCGAGGGGCTCGGTAAGCAGATCTTCGAACGACGTCCAGGGCCGCTGGGTGCCCTGGCACGTGAACCAGTTGTAGGTATCGACCCCGACGATGTCGACCACATCGTTTCCCGGGTACCAGAGGTCTGCCCGCTCATCGCTGAACGATCCCTGCGTCATCGTCCACACGGTTCGCGCCGTCGCTCCCCGCTCGTCGAGGATCTCGACGAAGCGACGCCAGGCCGCTTTGAAGTCTGCGGCGTTGCCGTTGGGCTTGCTCTCCCTGGCCTCTGGCTCGTGACTGAGCGTGATGTAGGCCCGATCTCCCAGCGCAGCCACCGCATCCGCCCAGGCGGTCAACTCCGTGGCGATCAACGAGCCGGGCCGAGCGGTGGCGATGTCGCGCCAGGCGATGATCTGTCCGCCTTCCAGCCGCGGCCGGATGGACAGGTGCACGACGCGCCCCTCGTCGACGAACCGCTGGGCGTTGGTGTCGAACGGATCCGTGTCCCAGCGAGCGAAGATGCGAACGAGATGCACATCCACCTGCGCGTCGTCCTCAATGGCCTGCAACCGGGCCGGGTCACCGTTACGAACGGTCAGCCCGAAGAGCGGGCCCGGACGATCGGCGGGTGCTGGAAGGGAGCGGTCGGGTTCGGTCGTTGTCGTTGTCGACGGTGGAACGCTGCTGTTCGTCAGTTCTGGCCGACCGTCTCCGTCGCCACTTCCGCTCTCGTCGTCGGATCCGCCCATGCAAGCGGAGGCGACAAGAGCCGACGCCACTGCGGCAACCGCGATTCTCGATGGTCTCGGGGACCGACGGGCATTCGGTTCTTCAGACACCGATCGGGGCAGGCTCTTGATCGATGGCCCGGATGCCGAACGCGACGGCAGCCGCGGCGAAGACCGTGAAGAGCTGATCGGGCACCATCAGGTAGTACGGCATTTGCACCATGGCCACGATGATCACGGTGTGAGCCCACAGACCCGCCGTGGACGACTGCTTGCGGGTGTGCCATGCCAGGCTCGAGATCGCGCCAACGAAGCCGATAGCGCCGAGGAACCCATGCGAGAACGTGGCGAACCACAGCTGCCCGTGGGTTCCCACCGAGGGAAGGTTGCGATCGTTCGGGCGGGGGGCACCCCAGCCGAACACTGGCCGTTCGACCGCGCCCTCGACCGCGTCGACCGCAAGGCTGAGCCGGTCTTCGTTTGAGTGTCCGGTGTTGATTCGAGTCGCCACGATATTGCCGAGCGGCGAGATCGTGAAGACGACAAGGAGGATCACCGTTGCCCAGAGTCCTCGGATCACCATGCGTGCCTCGCCGGCAACGCCGAGCCGAACGGCGGCGTAGAGCACGCCGAGGCCGAGGCTCAGCCAGAGGCCACGGTTCAGCGAGATCACGGCGGGCACGATCGAAGCGAACATGGTGAAGCGAACGAGGCGATACGACAGCCCCACACGCCGTTCATAGAGTGCAACGAAAGCGATGGGCGTGAGGATCGCCAACATCGAGCCCCAGCCATTCGTGTAAGCGAACGGGGCCTTCGGGCGTGGCACCGGCACACCGATGATGTCTTGCAAGTCAGCGAAGCTTGGCGTTGCCCACGTGCCGATGAGCTCGTTGTCGAGCAGGGCTTGCGGCATCACGTAGTACATGGGCGACTTGAAGCTCAGATCGCCGAGGATGAAGGCCAGGTAGCCGCCCGCCACCACTGCCATCCAGAGGTACGTGAGCATCCGGACGACACGCCACGGGTCGATGCCTCGAGTTCGGCCGTTGAGGATGTAGAGCAGGAGAACGCTGGCTCCGATGTAGTACCCAAATCGGAGGGTCCAGCCTGCGAGCCGTCCGACCGAATCGATGCTCATCACCGAACCGGTAACGGCGACCAGATAGATGATCCACCAACCGGTTCCCTTTGGTGCCACCAACCCGCGACGGCGGATCAACGTGGCCAGCATGGGCATCGAGAACGCCACCCACATGAACCCGCTCAGCCCGAGCAGGAACCACAGCGGGTAGCCCGCGATCATCCAGGCAACGGGCCAGAAGGGAAACGGGGCATCCCGTTCGGAGCGTTGGATCTCGGGGAGGGCGGCGAGAGCGGTCATGGGTGCGGGCGTGACCCGATTCAGGCCGGAGCGGATTCCGCTACGACGGTGCCGACCACTTCGGAGCCGACTCGGCGGAGCTGTTCGATGGACTCGGCCACACCGCGACGAGTGGCCCGCTCAGGTTCGACAACGAGGAGCGAGCCTTCGCAGAGGCGAGCAAGGTCGACAGCATCAGCAACCTGCAGGACCGGCGGTGCTTCGAAGATCACGAGATCGAACTCATCACGAGCGGCCGACACCAGACGACCGAGGCCTTGACCCTGCAAGAGGCGAGCGGGCTGATCGACCGGCGAGCCGGAAGAGAGGAGACGAAGATTGGCGATGTCGGGCACAGCCTGGAGCGACCCGGCGAAATGGGCACGACCGCTGAGCACATCGCTGAGACCGACATCGTTCGGCAGGTCGAAGCGCTCGTGGAGGCTGGGGCGGCGAAGGTCAGCACCGACGAGAAGCGTACGACGACCGGCCCGAGCGGCAGCCGCGGCCAGGTTGGCCGCCACGGTCGTGGCCGACTGCGGGTTGTTCGTGCCTGCGATGAGCACCACGGACTTGTCGGTCTGGTCGAGGTTGAAGAGCATGCTGCCCTGCACCCGTCGATAGGCCTCGCCCGGTTGGCTGTTGACGGCCACGATCGAGGAGGGACCGTCCTTGCGGAACAGGCCGCCTTCGATTGGCACCTCGCCGAAGGCCCGGACACCCAGGCTGGAGAGTTCGGCATTGACGTCTCGGAAGCGATCGTCCCGGCGATCCAGCCAGTAGGCAGCAGCGACGCCACCGAGCAGGCCGGCCAGCAAGCCGCCGACAACGCCAACGGGCGTGCCCAGACCAGCGGTGGCGTCGGGCAACTCGGCATCGTCGAGGATCTTGCCGGGGTCGATGCTGATGGCGTTGAGGTTCGCGAGCTTGGCGCCGATTCCCTGAAGTTCCTGGGACTTGGCAACGGCTTGATACGGCAGCTGGGAGACCTGATCGCCCTCGAGATTGCGGCCGTCGACGAGCTCTTCGATCTCGCTGATCAGCTCCGCCTCGCGGGCTTGCAGCTTCTCCCTCGAAAGCGTGGTGCTCGCTTCACCAGATTCCTGGCGGAAGTCGAGATACGCATGGGCCACAGACTGGGCGAGATCGCGAGCGCGCTCAGGCGTACCCGAGGAAGCGGTGAAGACGAGGATCTGTGACTCGAACGGGATGGTCACCTCGATCTGCTCTTGCGCGCTTCGGACCTGCGCCTCATCGATGTCGATGTCGGAGGCGGCGGCCACGACGAGCGGATCGTCGAGGTCCGTGGTGCCGAGCGACTCGGCCGCGGCGAGCAGGCGCAAGGCTTGCTCGGTGACACGCTGCGAGGCACCAATGGCCTGCTCGTTCGTGCTGTTCACGAGGCGTTGCGTGTCGAGGTTCGGATTGTCGCCAGCAGTCACCAGCGGACGGACCTCGACTCGGGCCTCGGCGATGTAGTCCCCGCCTCGAACCGAGAGCAGAAGACCGCCGAGGATCGCCCCGGCCAAACCGAGGGCCAAGATGGCCGGCCAGAAGCGCCTGAGCGCCGTGGAGTATTCAGAGATATTGACGACGCCCTCTGTGGGTCGCCGTTCACCGTTGGACATGGTGTCTTCCTCGTGGGGGTGGAGCCGCTCGAATCCATGATCATGGAGGAGAACGGGATGAGATGCGGCAGCAACATCACCCGTCTGGGCGACTCATCTCACATCCAGGGAATCGAACGGACCACGTTGTGGACGCACCACCACGAAGACCTTCCCGTAGATTGCTTGTTGATCCTATTGCTGTTCCTGTCGCCCCTGCGCAACTGGTTTTCAATGGTTTCTCAAGTGACCCCCCTACGAACCGACAAGAGAACGTGATGAACTATCAACTCTCCGATGTTGGAGCGCTCGAAGCCGAGGCCATCCACATCATCCGAGAAGTGGCTGCGGAGTTCGAACGTCCCGCACTGCTTTTTTCGGGTGGCAAGGACTCGATCCTCCTCCTGCACATGGCTATCAAGGCCTTCGCTCCGGCGAAGGTTCCCTTCCCGATCATGCACGTCGATACGGGCCACAACTTCGACGAGGTCATTGCGTACCGCGATCGCCGGGTGGCCGAGACTGGCGTGAAGCTGATCGTTGCTTCCGTTCAAGAAGCGATCGACAAGGGTCTGGTGACCGAGGAGACGGGCCCGCGCGCCAGCCGCAACGGCTTGCAGACCACGGCGCTTCTCGAAGGCATCGAAACCCACAAGTTCGACGCCCTCTTCGGCGGCGCTCGTCGCGATGAAGAAAAGGCTCGAGCCAAGGAACGCGTCTACAGCTTCCGCGATGAGTTCGGTCAGTGGGACCCGAAGGGTCAGCGCCCCGAACTCTGGAACCTCTACAACGGTCGCCACAAGCAGGGCGAGCACTTCCGTGTCTTCCCCATCTCCAACTGGACCGAGCTCGACGTCTGGCACTACATCGCCGATCAAAACATCGACGTGCCCGAGATCTACTACGCCCACCAGCGCATGGTCTTCGAGCGTGACGGCATGTGGCTCGCTGATACGCCCTACATCACGCGTATGGAGGGCGAAGAGCTGCAAGAGCGCACGGTCCG